>DAORIZ010000001.1:0-191836 GCA_035438765.1 Burkholderiales bacterium
TGATAGCGGATTGGAGCCATAAAAAGCTATAATGCATAATTAAAACAAATTAAGTAATTTTTAAAAGGCTCATTCATGAAGAACTCTTATCCATTAATCTTAATGCTAACTTTTTGTTTATTTGGGTGCAATTCTGGTAGTAACGGAAATTCCGCAAGCTCTTCCAACACGAATCAAACTGGAGAACAAAAAAAAGTTCAACAATATGATATATCCGCAGGTAATTCAAAAATTAATTCCAATACTCAAGTTTCCACTTATGGATACATTGCAAATAATAATAACAATACTGTCACTAAATGTCAAATAAATGACCAAGGAGAAATGCTTAATTGCTCAAACAGTGGAGCTAATTTGATAATGGACCCGGACGGTATAACAATCAATAATGAGTTTGCATATATAACCAACTTTAATGTAGATACTAGACCTAATATCCCAACAATAACTATTTGCAATATTAGTGACAATGGAGATCTTTCTAGCTGTAGAGATAGTGGCGCCAATTTCCATCTGAAACAACTTGAACTACAACCCTACAACATAACATTCAATGCCGGATATGCATATATTACAAATGATGCCAATCATGATGCAGTAATAAAGTGTGATGTCAACAATGATGGTAGTCTCTCAAATTGTAATGATAGTGGAGCTAGTTTGCTTTCAGCACCAGATGAGATAGTATTTAATGGAAATTTCGCATATATTACAAATATGAACAACAATACGATAACGCAATGCGAAGTCGACAGCTCAGGAAATATTCTTAATTGTAAAAATAGTGGCGCTGGATTGCTTTCAGGTCCAGGAGGAATATCTTTCAATAGTAATTATGCATATATCACAAATATGGAGAATAGTACCGTAACTGAATGTAGCGTTGATAGCGATGGAAGTCTTTCAAGCTGTAAGGATAGCAATACCAATTTACTGTCATGGCCAACAAGTATAGTATTTAAATCTGGCTTTGCATATATTACAAATTTTAATAGTAACGACGTAACTGTTTGTGAAATTGAGGGTAGCACGGGAAGTCTTACCAACTGTAACATTGGTACAGCTGATCTTGCCGCGCCTGACTCTATATATTTATATAGCCCTTTTCCATCTCTTCCAAAAGGAAGTTACTCGGAACTATGCAAGAATAAACATTGGGACTCTTCTTCTACAATAACTCATCTGGTTCTAGATGCAAGTTGCCCAGACATTGATAAAAATAGCAATCCAGATAATCCACAAATAGTTTATCATGACAAAACTTTAGACTATTCCACTTGTTCCAACTACTCTGATGTTGAATATAATAATAACAACGTATTTAATGGTTTACTAGAGTGCGCCTCTCAAAAATAATAGCTGAACTAAACACAAGTAGTTAGTTCAGCATCTTTCAATAATAACATCATCATTATAAAAAAGCTGGAATCTAAATTCCAGCTTTTTAATTTAATATAGCAGCTTAGTCTAAAACTAAAATCCCAGTATACCAGCAATAGCCACACACAAAAGCCAAGATCACAATAGTTGAGCATAATGCAATTTCAAATTTATTCTCAAACATTTTACGTTTGTCTTCTTTTCTTGCCTTATAAAACAAAGCAATACCAATTAAATACATTAAGGTTGAAATTGCTAAATATTTTAAGCCACCAGCATAAATCATCCAAATTGCATAAGCTACTGATAATGAACCTTTGATTAGCTCGTAAACATATATTTTCTGATCGGTAATAATCAATTTAACCGAAAACATCGCCGCCAATAAATATGGCACCAAAACCAAACTTGTTGCAATCATAATCATATTAAGATAGATTGCCTGACTAAAATACGCACATACCATCATGAACTGCAAAGTCAAACCAGCCATAATTGCAGCGTTTATCGGTACACCACGACTATTAATCTTAGTCAAGAATTTAGGCATCGTCCGATCTGAAGCAGATAAGAACAGAATATTAGTTGCTAACATATTCCAAGCCAATAAAGCCCCAACCACACAAATTAGAACTGCAAAGCGAATAATATTTGCGCTAACTGGACCAATCACACTTGCCATAACTCCAGCAGTTGACGGAGTAGTTAAAGCCTGTACGCTACTAGTAGACATAATACCAAATGGTAAAACTGATAGCAAGGTATCAATAATCAAAACAACAATAACTGCTAGCATCGTTGCCCTACCAACATCTTTCATTGATTTGGCATAGATTGCATAAATACACGCGGCCTCAATCCCTAAGAAATCCCATACTGTTACAAGCATAGTAGCTTTGATTTGATCCATCATACTACCTAAGTGTAAGTCATGCGTTGCCATATTTTTAGCAAATATCTCAGTTTTAAACCCATAAATAAATACCAAGATTAATGATGCCAGTGCCATTAGTTTAACAGTAGTGATCATTATATTAACAATTGAAGCTTCTTTCACCCCGCGGATAATAAGCGCCATTACAATCCAGATTAATAATGACTCACAGAGAAAGGATGGAAAGGTTGCACCTGCAGTAGGTCCATGACCAAAAATCGGGAAGAAATTACCCAATGTAGCAAAAATATAGATGAGATAACTTGCATTACCTAACAGAGCATTAAGATAATACCCCCACGCCGAAGTAAAACCAACATAATCTCCAAAACCGAATTTGGCATAGCCATAAATACCGCTCTTAATGTCTGGTCGTTTATTACTGATGTAAACAAAAGACCAAGCCAAGGCAATCATACCTGCAGCAACGATAAACCAATGCAAAACAACCGCCACTGCACCAGAGCGATTTGCAATATTTTGCGGGATGTCAAAAACCCCACTACCCATCATAGAACCAAATGTTAGAGAAAATAGAGCAAAAAACGTTAAATCCTTAACGTTAACTCCCGAGCTAGGTGTTTTCGCAGCCATAACTTTTTCCTTAAAAAGTCTAAAGATTTTATTTTAAAATAGTTATCACACAAAATTACATAAATTATTATTAAAAACAAACAGCGCGATAACAACCACCCCCAATCGGCTTTTAGCCGCCCCCTAGACATTATACATTGATTCTTAGTTGAGTTTTAAAGCAATTATAGAAAAAATAACACTGAAATTAAGTATACTATATATCACATAGGAATACCCAAAATAAAACAAATTAATTCACAATGTTATACAACACCATAAATTTAGGGCACAATCTAAAACTGATATTTTATGCAACATTTAAAGAAATGATGAAGGCATTTATAGTTTTTTATGACCATGAGCACGAAGATAATTTATTTAGACAAAAAAATAACGTCAATATAAAATTGACGCTATTTTTAAAATCAACAGAGTTGGGAAGTTTTATTAGTACATACCACCCATGCCGCCCATTCCACCCATGTCTCCGCCACCAGGCATAGCTGGAGCATCATCTTTAGGTAGATCAGCAATCATGCAATCTGTAGTTAACATTAAACCAGCAACTGATGCAGCATGTTGTAATGCAGCACGAGTTACTTTAGCTGGATCAAGCACACCCATTTCAATCATATCGCCAAACGTATTCGTTCCTGCGTTATATCCAAATGCGCCTTTACCTTCTAATACTTTATTAATCACAACTGATGGCTCTTCACCACAGTTAGCAACGATTTGACGTAAAGGAGCTTCGATTGCTTTAAGTACAATCTTAACTCCAGCATCTTGGTCTGTATTAGAAGTTTGTACCGCACTAAGTACGCTACGCGCACGTAACAATGCAACACCACCACCAGCAACGATACCTTCTTCAACTGCAGCACGAGTTGCATGAAGTGCATCTTCTACACGAGCTTTTTTCTCTTTCATTTCAACTTCTGTCGCAGCACCAACCTTAATCACTGCCACACCACCAGCTAATTTAGCTACGCGTTCTTGAAGTTTTTCTTTATCATAATCTGAAGTAGATTCAGCTACTTGCTTACGAATTTGTTCAACGCGAGCTTTAATTACGTCTTCGCTGCCAGCACCATCAATAATCGTAGTATTTTCTTTACCGATTTCAACACGTTTAGCTTGACCCAATTGAACTAATTCAGCTTTTTCTAAAGACAAACCAACTTCTTCAGCAATCACAGTTGCACCAGTCAAAATCGCGATGTCTTCCAGCATTGCTTTACGACGATCACCGAAACCAGGAGCTTTAACCGCAACTACTTTTAAAATACCACGCATATTATTAACTACTAAAGTTGCAAGAGCTTCGCCCTCAACATCTTCAGCAATAATCAATAATGGACGACCTGCTTTAGCTACTTGTTCCAATACTGGTAATAAATCGCGAATATTAGAAATTTTTTTGTCAACTAGTAAGATAAATGGAGTATCTAATATTGCCATTTGTTTATCTGCATTATTAATGAAATATGGCGATAAATAACCACGGTCAAACTGCATACCTTCAACGATGTCTAGTTCATTATTTAAACCGCTAGCATCTTCAACTGTAATCACACCTTCTTTACCAACTTTATCCATCGCAGTTGCAATAATTTCACCAATTGACTCATCTGAGTTAGCCGAAATTGAACCAACTTGTGCAATCTCTTTAGTCGTTGCACATGGTTTAGAAATATTTTTAAGTTCTGCTACCAGACCTTCAACTGCTTTGTCGATACCGCGTTTTAAATCCATTGGATTCATACCCGCAACAACGTATTTCATGCCTTCTTTAACGATTGCTTGTGCCAATACAGTTGCTGTAGTAGTTCCATCACCAGCCACATCTGCAGTTTTAGAAGCAACTTCCTTAACCATTTGCGCGCCCATATTTTCGAATTTATCTTTTAATTCGATTTCTTTAGCTACCGACACACCATCTTTAGTTACTAGTGGAGCACCAAATGAGCGGTCCAAAACAACATTACGCCCTTTAGGACCTAATGTTACTTTAACTGCATCTGCCAAAACATTAACACCACGCACCATTTTTTCACGAGCATCAATTCCAAATTTTACTTCTTTAGCTGCCATAATTAAACAACTCCTTAATATTTTAAAAACTTAATTAATATATTTACGACTTATTTACGCTACGATTGCCAAGATATCATCTTCACGCATTACCAAAACTTCTTTACCGTCTAATTTCACTGCTTGACCAGAGTATTTACCAAATAAAACACGATCACCAGCTTTTACACACAAAGGATGACGCGTACCATTATCAAGCAATTTACCCTCACCGACTGCGACTACTACACCCATATCAGGTTTTTCCGCAGCAGCACCCGGTAACACAATTCCTGAAGCTGTTTTTTCTTCAGCTTCAACACGTTCTACAACTACACGATCATGCAAAGGCTTAATTGTTGCCATGAGTTAAACTCCTTTTACTCTAAAAAGTTAATTAACAAAGTTATTGTTTATTGATATTGGGGTATATAAGACAGATTGAGTATATTTCAAGGGCTAGATATAAAAATAATCAATATTTTCACAAATAACTTTAATCAAGAGATTGTAAAGCTTAACTTTTGAACTCAAAGTTTATCATGCTATTCATTTAGTATACATGCATGTAATCAACAAATCTAGTGCCATATGAAAAAGTAAAACGGCGGTCATTTTCCAAATGATACCGCTGTTTTTAAGGTACTACATTGATTGGCAACCCTAAGGCTGATACGACCACACTCCACCATAAGCGGTTCCAGCCGTTGCACCACCAGCATAAATATTACCAGCTTCACCCTGCAAAATTGAAACAAAGGCACTTGCTGAGGTAACATTACTACCTAGCTGTGACCAGCTACTACCATTCCACATCCATAAAGCACCGGAACTTGTCCCGGTCGTTTGACCTCCGACATAAATATTCCCTGCCAAATCCTGCACAATTGAACCAAAACTTGATACAGTGCTGACATTAGTACCAAGTTGTGACCAACTAGTTCCGTTCCACTTCCAGACACATCCGCGTGTATTAAAAATCCCAGACGAAGTTCCCGCGGCATAAATGTTTCCAGAGGCATCTCTTATAATAGACCGAAACAGGTTGACCGCGCTGATGCTAGTGCCTAGTTGTGACCAACTAACTCCATTCCATTTCCAGACACCGCCACCGCCAGTTACAGTCGACCCAGCGGCATAGATATTATTTAGATCATCTCGGATTATTGAAGTAAAAACAAGCGCTGATTCAACATTTTCTCCACCGAGCTCAGACCAGCTAGTTCCATCCCACTTCCAAACACCTGCACTTTGTGGTTGACTGTTTGATGCTTGCGTACCAGCATATATATTTCCTGCTTCATCCTGAATAATTGAGCTTAGCTGATACGCTGAAGTAACATCTCCACCAAGCTGAGACCAATTGCTGCCATTCCATTCCCACAAGCCTCCGTTATCATTTACTGTTCTTCCGCCAGCATAAATATAACCTGACTGTCTATTCCTGATAATGGAACCAAATGAAACCGAGGAAGTAACATTCCCGCCAAGTTGCGACCAAGCACTCCCATTCCATTCCCAAACACCTCCAGTCATATTTGGGGTATACCCTCCGGCGTAAATATTACCAGCGCCATCCTGAATAATTGACGTAAAGTAGCTTGATGACTGAACACTTTCACCAACCTGCGACCATCCCGGCGTTGGGGCAGGCTGTCCACCTCGAACCGGCCAAACGTAGTAGCTAGAGGTTTTATTAACGCTGTTCATGCCACCACCATTTATACTGACTGACCATGCGTTATCGGTATTCAGCGCGTAGGTAGTGGACGACCAATAGCTCACGTGCACACCAATGAAGCCCAAGCTATTCAGCCAAGTAGCAAGGCTACTTTGTCCATAATTTACCAGTGAACCCAACTCATTGCGATTAGGCAGTCGCCAGTCATTATGTCCACACCAGCTACCACTGTCAGCAATAGTAATTGCATCGCTCCATGAGCTACTACGACCATTATTGACAGTCCCCAAATCCTTCACCCACATTAAACCAGTTTGCTGATCGCTAATACAGCTAGCTTCAGTTCCATTGCCAACAATAAACCTTCCGCTGGCATTGGTTCCGACGGCACCATTCTGTAAAGCACCATCATCACCTGCTGCATAAACCGCTGTTTGTCCAGTTTGCCGAATCTGTGCTGGTAATGCAGTAGTTCCACGAACTGGCCAGACATAGTAATTGTAGTTACCGTCCTTATAGCTGTAACCCACGAAGCCGTCGTCCATACTAACGAGCCATGTCATAACGGTATTGCTCGCGAAGGTAGTAGATGACCAATAATAGTCCGTTTGCACATTACTAAAGCCTTGATCATTTAACCATGCCGCAATATTCGCATCAGCAGCACCCTGATTAACCATGCTTGCCAACTCATTGACATTCGGCAAACGCCAATCTGTATAACCACAATAACCGCTGGCATTCATTGTCGCTACGGCTGCAAGTGCCGGATAAGTGTTGGGTGTGACTGAAGTATCTTGCCATTTATACGTCGCCGAAGTTGGAGCTTGTACCCACATTAAACCTGTTAGATTATCATTGCGGACTTCTTCACCACTTGGGCAACTTGTTCCATCACCTTGAGTTCCGTCAGTAAAGCGCGAGGTGGGATTTAGCGCCCCAGTTCCATTATATGCCCAAGCTACCCCATATGGAATATAATCACCATTTATCGTGGTTCGACCATAGCCATCCGAACCGATCGGTGAGGTATTCGCTGGACTATCACAGGTATCGGAAAAACTAGTTCCCGGTACGCAATACAGCTGTCCAGTTTGTGGCAAGTTTACTTGCGTAAATAACGAATTGGTTGGATAAGATTCTGAAAATCCACACGAGTTACCCAAAGTACACGCAACTGGTGGCGTTTGTGAATAGTTCAAAACGGCATCAAAGGCTCCGTGTGAATATGGGTTATTATTTGGGTTATACAAGCACTGACTAGTAATTACTCCACTTTCTAGATTGTACGTAAATTGCATTGAACTTACCTGTGGTGTAACGGCACTTACATCATCATATAAACCAGCACAGCCAGTGCTGCCGTTGCGAGCATACCTGCCACACAAGCTAACGTTTGAAGCATTGGTACTCGAATAGCTTCCTGCTGCAGGCGTAGCTGGTCCTTGTAAGGTCGTTGTAGCAACTAAGGTTCCACTACAATAGCTACCTGAATAATAATTTATTACTACCGAGTTTATTGTCGTATCCCCCGGTGTCGAAAATGATTGTTGCTGAGATGTTGGACTACCTGTGAATTGTTTTCCATCTTCTGGTATATAGGTCAGCAAATTAATATATTGCTGAAGTTGGGTGTCTTGTGATGGATTATTTGTGGTAGTGCTAGTGCCGCTGCCATTACATGCAACTAGTAAAACAACGCTTAACCCTAATAATATTATTGCTCTTTTCACGTACAAATCCTTAAATTTAAATAATTGTAAGCTATCACTTTAAAATTCAAAGGTCACCATATTCTGGTCTTTTCCTGTCACTACGCTAGCTATAGCAAGATAATTGTCATAATACATACTTACGTGCTAAATTAAGACTGTTGCTTCGGCAACGATGATTCTTTTCTGCTTGAGTTATAATTCTAACTGTTTATTTATTTTTTATAGAATCGTTAATACTACATAGTACTACAATATTCAGTTACCCTACTAATTATTGACACACCAAAGACAGCACAAAAGAGACACAATAAGTTATTCGCTGAAAACAGCACAATATGACACCGAGGAAACAAATATGATATATTAACAATAATTACAGTATGTTAACACCATAAAATACATAAAACAGCTCATCACCTTAAGAGAAGAACCATTTCTCAATTAAATACTGTATTTTGCAACAAATTTCAGAATAAAGCCATAATTATTAAAAACAAATTGCTTATTTTAACTACTGTCTATCCACTTTAATCGCAAACAAACTTGTCATAAAAATACAAATAATTATCATGAAACCAGATAATGGTAAAGTTGAATTTACATGAAATAAACTAATTAGGGCAGAAAAAACAGCAGCCACAAAGACCTGAACCGAACTATATAGAGCTGAAGCAACTCCAACGCTTTTACCAACCGATGAAAAAGCTTGTGCGCTACTATTTGCAAACAATGCACTACTAGATAAATAAATCAATACCACTAAAATAACTAAACTCCAATAAGTCAGTGGAATCAGTGTCGCGATTAATAAACAATAAATAGCGGTCACCCACATTAAAACAACACCATTACGAATTAATTTATCCATATGAAAATGTTGTAACAATCGACCATTGGTAAAAGTACCAAGCATATAAACAAAAGACAAACCCAGAGTGGTTGTACCAAATTCAGTTGGTGATATGCCGACTTTATTTTCAAACAAGAAGCTAGCAACTGCCAGATAGGACATTAGTACCGCATAAGTTAACGCGGAAAACATATTGTATTTAAAGAATGTTTTATCTTTTATTACATCATATGCTGAATGTAAAATCCTACCCAGATTTAATTGCTCATTTAGCTCAGCGTTACTGTCATCTTTAAACTGATAACTGATATAAATAGCAAATAGGTTATAACAAAGTAAGATACCAAAAATAGGACGCCAGCCAAAGTATTGCTGAAGAAATCCACCAAAAAAAGGCGATACATCTATTACCAAGACCGTAATCACTGCCAAATTAGAAGCAAATTTAGCTAATTCAACACCACTCATCCGATCCCGTAAGATAGCGCGGCTCAAACTGCCAACACCACTAAAGCCAAGCCCCTGAATCAGCCGACCGATAATTAAAATATAAATATTCGGCGCTACTACGCACATTAAAGTACCAACTGAACTTATGCTGGTTGAAAGAATTAAAATCTTACGCCGACCAAAATAGTCCGAGATATAACCAAAAAATATTCCCGGCACTGCCATACCAAATAAAAATACCGCGATGGATAATTGCGTAAGACTATTGCTAATCGAAAAATCATGACTGATATACGGCAATGACGGAATGTATATCTCTGCTGCAATTTGCCCGATAGTACTGGTTACAATAATAAACAAGAGAAATTTATATTTATTTTGCTCACTCACAACTTACTCAATTAATTAATTTTATTATTTGTGTTAAATACCTAGCATCAATTTCATCAAATTGATTTAACATTTCACTATCAATATCCAATACCGCGATGATTTCGCCAAGAGTATTTCTAACAGGTAAAACAATTTCAGATTTAGACAATGAACTGCAGGCAATATGTCCGGGAAATTGCTCAACATCGGGAACTAACTGAATTGCACCACTTTGCCATGCACTACCACAAACACCTTTGCCTTTATTAATCCGCGTACAAGCAATCGGACCTTGAAATGGACCTAATACCAGTTGTTCGCCACGTACAATGTAAAAACCAACCCACAGCCAGCTAAACGTCATTTGTAGTGCCGCAACCATATTTGCCATATTGGCAATTAGATCATCTTCACCACTTAACAATCCTTGAATTTGAGGTAACAACTCCCGATAACGTTGCTCTTTATCACCAGTTGAAATAATTAATTCTTCTGCCATAATTACACCTTATTTAGTATGTAGAATTTTTTGCGCATTGGCAAAATCACCACTGATTAAAGCCTCGCCTACGCTAAGTACCTTATCAATATTCCGTTCAATCTCAATTTTATCGTCAAGTGCTGGATTGTTTAAAACATAGCCCGCAACTTTGCTTGCATCTCCCGGGTGTCCAATACCGATACGCACTCGCCAATAGTTTTTACCGATCACCCGATCAATATCTTTAAGACCATTATGTCCACCATTGCCACCACCTTGTTTTAGTTTGGTAGTTCCTGGTTTAAAATCCAGCTCATCGTGCACCACCAAGATTTCTTCGGGTTGAATCTTGTAAAAATTGGCTAAAGTATGAACTGACTTACCCGATAAATTCATATAAGTTTGTGGTTTAAGTAAGAATAAATCTTGTTGTCCAATTTTAATCTTAGCCAATTCCGCAAAATATTTGCTCTCCAAGCTAAATGTCGCACCAAGCTTGCGCGCCCAAGCTTCTACACACCAAAATCCAGCATTATGTCTGGTATCTGCATACTCTCGCCCAGGATTTCCCAAACCAACAATAAGTTTAATCATCATTTTACCTATAAAAAAAGCCCAGGTATACAACCTAGGCTCTTATTAGTTACGCAAACTGAGATTACTCAGCTGCAGAACCTTTAGCTGCTGGTACATCTGCAGGAGATACAATCTCAGCATCTGCAACTTCAGCAATACCGCCAGCGATTAATACAACAGCATCATCACCGCGTAATAATTTTTCTAATTTAACGCCTTGAGGTAAAGTTAAATCAGATAAATGAATTGATTGACCTGCGCTTAATTTAGCTAAATCAACTTCAATAAACTGTGGTAGATTGCTTGCCAACGCACGAATTTCAACATCTGTTGCTACGTGAGTAATGTGAGCACCCTGAGTTTTAACTGCAGGACAAATATCTTCATTTAAGAAATGTAACGGAATGCTCATATGAATTTCTTCAGTAGCAGAAACGCGTTGTAAATCTAAATGCAATACTTCAGGACGAAATGCGTGGAAATGGAAATCACGTAAAACAACTTGCTCAGTTTTACCATTTAACTCTAGATCCAAAATTGACGTATGAAAAACTTCTTTTTTCAATGCGTGGAAAATTGTATTGTGATCTAGTGTAACAGCAACAGCTTCGCTACCTGCTCCGTAAACAATAGCTGGTACTTTACCAGCATGACGCAGGCGGCGGCTCGCACTTCGACCTTGCTCTTTAACGTCACGAGCTTCAGCGATTAATTTGATTGACATATTATTATCCTTATATTATTTAATAAAATACTACTAGATTAAATCGCGACCAATTTAATCTAAGCGCATGATTATAGCATTAAAGTTAGATATTCGCATAAATAAAACAAGCTCAAATTATACTAACCAACAAATAAAGACGCACTTCGTGATATAAATTATGTTACAATATCGCCCCTGTGTGTGCATTTGGCACATTTAGATTAATAAAATTTAATTAAACTTTAGGAGTTTATATTGATGTATGCGGTAATAAAAACTGGCGGCAAACAACATAAAGTTGTCGTTGGCGAGAAATTAAAAGTAGAACTGATCGCTGCAGAACTCGGAAGCAAAGTTACTTTATCAGAAGTATTAATGGTTGCTAACGGTGAGAATGTAGTTATTGGTAGTCCTGTCGTTGCTGGTGCAACAGTTGAAGCAACTGTAATTGCACAAGGTCGTCATAAAAAAGTACGCATTTTCAAAATGCAACGTCGTAAACATTATCAACGTCGTATGGGTCATCGTCAGTATTATACTGAACTTCAGATCGATACAATCAATAACTAAGAGGAGCAACGAATATGGCAACGAAAAAAGCCGGTGGTAGTTCAAGAAATGGACGCGATTCAAATCCTAAAATGCTAGGTGTTAAAGCTTACGGCGGTGCATTAGTATCTGCTGGTAGCATTATCGTTCGTCAACGTGGTACTCAATTCCACGCTGGAGTGAATGTTGGTATGGGTAAAGATCATACTTTGTTTGCTAAAGAAGATGGCGTAGTTAAATTCTCCGTTGGTGGAAAATTAAACCGTCGTATCGTTAGTATCGAAGCAGCTGAGTAATAGCTTAAAAAATTACAATGATATGTATTATGCCCTGCTATATTTAGCAGGGCTTTTTATTTATCAGTTAAATATCCTCTAAATCAAGACACAAAATCATAAATTTGCTGGAATCAAATAGAAACTCACCAATTATTTCACAACCAATTTTTTTCTGCGCATTTAATGACCTTGGATTTGATTCTAAAGCAAAAGAGATTCTTAATCTGGATGGGTTTTGTGTATCTTTTAGAAAATCAAATAGTGCCGAAATCAATTGCGGATAAATACCCAACCCGCGATATTCTTTGGCAATACAACTTGGACCAGCAATAAAACACTTATACTCAGCAAGCGGCTTACCTTTGTAAATAATTTTGTCAAATTGCTGCATCATTTGCATTAGCAAGGGTGAGGCTTGGTTAAACTCGGGTGTACTTGCGATATGGTAGCCACATAAATCACCACCAGAAAAGCAAGTCATAATACAAATACTATCGTTCATTGCTCTAAATTTATCTAAAGTAAATTCTCCAGACAGAAAACCATCTTTCAAATCTTCATGACTTAGCGAGCTTACAATATTTTTATTATGAAGCTCAAATATTTTCTGAAAGTCTCCATCTGTTTCAGCCCTTCTAAAGACTAGATTATTGTCGTGTAACATTCGCTTATAAACTCCTAAAACGCTATCTGAATTAAGTCACTAACATAAAGTTTAACATAACTCGCTGTAATTTCACTACCCACTTCCAGAGCGATAGTGGCTACAGAGTGCATTATACGCTTAATTTTGCAGCACAACACCTCTCCGCGATGCAGTTAAATAAGTAAAAATCATTGGCAATGCTATCGAAAGCGCAAGAGCTAGAGCAATAAACACCTCCAACAAATCCCCTTTTAGCATAAAAAACTGCAATAAAAAGGTTAGTATTGGGGTGAATCCCATTGCCAGTGAAAATTTCTCAGAACCAAATTTCTCAATACATAACTGACCAAAATAAAGTGGTAAAACTAGCGTAATCAATCCAATCACGACACCCTTCCCTAGTATATCCAGAGTAATCAAGTTAAATTCATGTCTGTAGCTTATCAAAGCCAAGGGCATCAATAATAGCAACCAATAGCGCAAGGCAAGAATCTGGCGCGAATTTATCCCTTTAAAATTAAGTCCCTTAGAAGCTCTAAGATAGAAGTATAACGATAACCCCGTCAACATCGTAATTAAAATTCCAATAATAGTTTTGGCTAAGGAATAGCCACTAAAAGTTACAAAGTAAAATAATACAAAAGTAGTCGCAATCATTAATCCCTGAACAATATACAAGAGATTTTTAGTAGTCTTTGCCATTACAATCGCACCAAAGAAACTTGGCCAGCCCAGATAACTAAAAACAAAAATAAATGGCGTAAACACGATTGGAATTATAAAACCTGCAATCCACATAAATGTTGTAGTTACTATTACTTTAGCCAAACCGCCCCAGATTGAGCTATCACTTAAGACACGACGATAAGTATTTTTATTTTGCCCTAAATTTAGTAGATGAAAACTAATCACTGCCGTAATCGCAGAAATAAAAATTAAAATATCATGGTTAATATTTTGTCCCCAGAAATAGATTATAATAGGGGCAATTGCATTAAATGCTAAAAAAAGAATTAGATAAATCATTTACAACACCTCAAATAATTGATGTCGTGATTATATTAAAACCAGCTTTGTTTTCATACCGTATTTTTGCCAGGGGTTAGCCGAATGTTAAAGTCGTTTATAGATAAAATCGTAGGATTAGCCAGTATGCTGCCAACCCAGATAATTGGTGTAAAAAACCTTGAATCCCGTTATTTATATTGTTCGCCAAATTTCGCAGAACTTCTGGGATCTTCTGTAGAAGATATTGTTGGCAAGCATGATATGTTTATTAATGATGCAAACAGTACATTGCGGATTTGTGAAGATCAACAAATTATTGCAACGCGAACGGCACTGCCATTTATTCATATTGATAAAATCAAAGGCAAACTCAAACCATTAACTTTTATTAAATCACCAATTGTTGACAATAGTAATAATCAGGTTATTGGTATTCTATGTCAAGCATTTGATTTTGCCACGCTTAATCCGGCACAACAAATTCTCAATATTTATCAAAGCTTAAACCTTGAGCCGCAACAAAATCAAAAGCTACCTCACTTAAGCAAACGGGAAAAACAAATAGTTTTCCTTTTTCTAGCTAATCTAAATAGT
This sequence comes from Burkholderiales bacterium, assembly GCA_035438765.1. Taxonomy (GTDB): domain Bacteria; phylum Pseudomonadota; class Gammaproteobacteria; order Burkholderiales; family UBA11063; genus Aquella. The sequence goes on from DAORIZ010000001.1 coordinate 14,870, forward strand.
ACTGAAATGGTAGAAGTTATTTATCAAATGGAAGGCAAAAAGCTCCGCAAAGGTACGATAGATTGTGTTTTTACCAATCAACTATTTCCCAAATTTGAAGTGTATAATCGCCAAGCCTTATATGCAAAATTGGTACAGCTGGGGTATAACCGCCTAATTCCTAATGAAATGCTTCCCAAGCAAACAATGGCTCTTGATACTCACACGATATATTAGCGATAATCTCTCAAATAAATTTTGAAAAATGAGATAGCACATTATAGTTGGTTGGTTTTTTAACTTTATAGCTCAGTCTGAATAGTCCATGCAGATAAAGAATATGCTATAATTTGCCACCATTTTATTTCAAACGAAAAGGATCAAGGTAAGTGAAAGTCGTAATTAAAGTTGGTTCTCAAGCAATCTTATCCCCAGAAGGCGCGGCACTTGAAACAGTAATGACAAATATCATTGCGCAAATAATTGAATTGCAGCAAGCAGGACATCAGGTTATTTTAGTGAGTTCTGGTGCAGTTGCTTTAGGACGAGGAATTTCACGCAAAATAGTCGCGCGGGAATATGGTAACTCCGTTGCGGATAAACAACTTTTAGCAAGCCTTGGACAACCACAACTAATGGCGATCTATACCAAAATCTGTGAACAACAACAATATTTAGCCGCACAACTACTTTTGACTAAATATGATTTCCAGACTAAACGCAGTTATACCAATATATTACGTTTATTACAAAAAGCACTTTCACAAAGTAACGTAATCACTATTATCAATGAAAATGATAGTGTTGCAGTAGAAGAATTAATGTTTACCGATAATGATGAGCTATCTGGAATCATTGCCGCCCAAATCGGCGCAGATAAACTCTTACTGCTAACTAGCATTAGCGGCGTATATGACAAAAATCCGCTTGAAGCTGATGCCAAACTACTAGAAGAGATTCATCTTAATGATAGTCTACCCGAATTGGCTGGTAAAACCACACTTGGACGTGGTGGCATGAGCAGTAAATTAAATACCGCGCGTAAGATGGCAAGCGTTGGTGTTATGACCCATATTGCCAATATTGCTGAGCCAAACGTAATTACCCGTCTGGTTTTAGGCTCGGATAAAATCGGAAGTAAAGTTATTCCCGAACATAAACAAACTGCCCGTAAGAAATTTTTAGCCTTCACTCAGGGACAAGCACAGGCACAAATTACTGCCAATTGGGGATTAGTTGCGGCACTGAATAAACATGATGCGATTAGTATTTTGCCAGTAGGAATTGAAGCATCCAACGGTAATTTTAAACGCGGTGATTTGATTGAAGTTTTAAATCCGGCAGGAGATAAAATCGCGATTGGTGTTGCTCGTTATAATTCCAGCAAGCTACAAGAATACATTGGTGGCAAAAATCATCCCGAATTTATCCATTATGATTATTTACACATCGACCATGATGCTATTTCGATAGGAGCTGCGATATGAGTGAAATCACTACACGCCTACAACAGTTAAAAAATGATTACCCATCGCTTCTCAACCTCTCAGATCAGCAACGTAATCAAGTCTTATTAGATTTGGCTACACGCATCGAACAACATGCACCAGAAATAATTGCAGCCAATACCCTAGATCTGGCAAAAATGCCCGTTGATGATCCAAAATATGATCGCCTCAAACTCAACCACGAACGGATTAAGGCAATTGCAGCCGATGTGCGTCAAGTTGCCAGCCTAACTACACCATTAGGGATTATCCTAGAGCAACGCACTTTAGCTAACGGTTTGGATTTACAAAAAATCCGTGTTCCTCTGGGAGTGGTTGCGGTAATTTACGAAGCACGACCGAATGTTACTATTGATGTATTTAGTTTATGCTTTAAATCAGGTAATGCGGTAGTTTTAAAAGGCGGTAGTGAAGCAGCTAACTCTAACCAAATCTTCGTTGATTTAATTAAACAAAGTTTGCTAGCACATCATATTAACCCAGATATTGTCTATCTAATGCCGCCTGAGCGTGCTGCGGTTTATGATTTGCTTAATGCAGTTGGATTGGTAGATGTCTGTATCCCACGGGGTAGCCAGAGCTTAATTCAATTTGTTCGTGAAAATGCAAAAATCCCAGTAATTGAAACTGGCGCAGGGATTGTTCATACTTATTTTGACCAAAGTGGCGATGTTATCAATGGTGCTAAAATAATTAACAATGCCAAAACTAGACGGGTTAGTGTCTGCAACGCCTTGGATACCCTAATTATTCATCGCAGCAGATTAGCTGAATTAGCCAAGTTAGTTGTACCGCTGATTGAAAACAAAGTTACTATTTACGCTGATGCAAACAGTTATAGCGTTTTAGAAGGTGCTTATCCTGCCGAACTTTTACAATCAGCAAGCACAGAGGATTTTGGACGAGAATTTTTAGATTATAAGCTGGCGATTAAGTGCGTTGATAAATTAGAAGAAGCAATCAAACACATTCAACAATATAGCTCAGGACACAGTGAAGCAATTATTAGCAGCGACCCACAAAGTATTGAGCAGTTTATAAACCAAATTGATGCTGCTGTAGTCTATGTCAATGCTTCAACGGCTTTCACAGATGGTGGGGAATTTGGCATGGGCGCTGAAATTGGTATCAGTACGCAAAAGCTTCACGCTCGCGGACCAATGGCATTGCCAGAACTAACCAGCTATAAATGGATTGTCCGTGGCAATGGTCAGATACGTTAATCATTTTCTCGAGAAAGTGCCGCAGATTCTGCTGCGGTAACACTCTTCAATGCATCCATCATCGGTGGTTCGGCAGTTTCTTTAGTAGTAAACTTAAGATAGCTTAGTGCAATGACTAGCATCACTAAACTAACAATTGCCAATTGCTTAAAACTTATTTTATCAGTAGCAAACATAAAGACGGCAATAACCACCCCAATGCTAAATATGGTAATAACATTACCCGACCCAGGAACAAAAAAATCCATAGCAGCCCCATTCATTAATATGCAGCTAAGCTAGCTGTGAAAAGACTTTATTGTGGAGCAGGAGCGCTATTGACCGCAGGAGGCGGAACAATGTTTCCTGCTGCAGCGGGTTGCGCGGCATTACCACCGTTAATAGCCTGTTGTACCAATTGTTGCTGCTGTTGAGGACTAACTTGATCAGCATTTAACTCATCCAATTTAACTTTAGTACCCACTTGTGGCTGATGTTGCGTAACAACCTGCACTACTGCATTATCGCTATTTAAATAACCAACTTGATAGCCTACCGGAACTTGTATTGGTCGGTATGCTGTGCTACATTGAGTAGTTGTACTATGATGCGCTACGTAATCAGGCTGATTACTACGCTCAATTAAATCACCACCAACCGCACCAACTGCGGCACCGACACCAGCACCAACCCACGAATGTGAAACTAATCCACCAACTGCGGCACCACCGACACCACCAATAATTGCACCCTCCGTCCCACTCTTATGGTTACGAGAATAGTGTGTATTACCAACTCTTTCACAACTTTGGTAAGGCTGTTGCGCGGATAGCAACGCAGGCTGAACGCTTACAATTTCTACTTTACCAGCATTACTCAGGATAATGCCTAAACCAACTGCAGCCAAAACAGCTGCGGCAATCGCTCCACCAATAATTAATTTTTTCTTATTTGTAGCAAACCCACCACCCGTAACATCATAATCGTCAAAAGACTCTGCACGTACTCTGCGTGAATTGCTACGCGGTGCATCATGTCCTCTTAAATTTTGATTTGATGATCTTTGCGGCACGTCAGAATAACTATCGTTATAATTTTGACGGCTACCTTGCTGGCGACTATTTCTAGTTCTTGTTCTTGTATTATCTGCCATAATTCTTACCCTTTAATATAATTTTTATTATTATCTGCACACTGTCTTTATTTATACTTGTCTATCTCTGCGTCTTACTCGAGTATCTGAATAGGAGCGGTTAGGTTGACGAGGTTCAATTCTTTGATAGTCATCTGGTTCGTCCTGATAATCATAGCTCCGATCATCATACCTTCGATGATTGGCAGAATAATTATCACGACGTTCATCAGGATAATATTCTTTGCGTTTGTTACCCCGCATGGCATAGGCGATTCCCAAACCAGCAAGTACCAATACGCCAGTACCCAATAACCAATAACCTGGATTAGAACTATTTTCTTCAATTACGGTATTATTTGTGGTGGTATTATTAATGTCTTCTGAAGGTGTATTTGGCATGCTATTGGATGAAGATGAGTTACCAGAAGAGTATCCACCACCTGAATAAACAACTGGTGTAGAATTATTGTGATTGAAAAAATAGTTAAATAAACTAGTTGCTGCAATCCCACCAATTAGCCCTTCAGCTAGACCAGCACCCCAACCACCATTGTTATAGCCGTTATTCCAGCCGCTACCCCAGCCATTACTAAACCCAACTGGGCCTTGGTTCCAACCACGATATGGCGGATAACCACCATTATATGCTCCATTATAGCCATTATGTCCATAGACATTCACAGTATCATTATTATATCTGTCATTGCCTAAATGATTATTGCCGTAGGTGTTAAGATTTTCGTGAGTCGCAGAATGATACTGCCCCTGGTGGTAAGCACCGTCATGACTAACGTTAACATGTGTTTCACCACCGCCTGCTCGATTAATCGTAATATGTTCTTCCGCGTAAACAGATAATCCAGCAAAACTAAGCGAAATAACCAAAAAAATTTTATTTATTTTAAACATACTCTATCATTTTCAAAAATTTGCTATTAAATACTACTGCGTAGTTACCTGCGCCATAGACTGCAACTGATTTAGAGGAAGCTTTGCTCCAACTGCCAATGGCGATTGCGTAATAATATTTGCTGTAGCATTCTCGTAAAGGTATTGAACTTTATAGCCCGATTGATGCTTAACTGTTTTATACGCAATCCCGCACTTATCATAACTACTTTTCTTGGCAACATAGTCTGGTTGATTTGAACGCTGTACCTCGCGACCGACTAAAGCACCACCAAGTCCGCCAACAATAGCACCAACCGCAGTTCCACCACCACCTTGCTTGATTTGATTCCCGATCACACCGCCTGCAATTGCACCAGTTGCACCGCCAATTAAAGCACCATTCGTACCATCTTTTTGATTCTGCACATACGTAGTCGTTGATACTTTATGACAACTATTGTAAGCCTTTTTGGAAAATACATAGTTAGGACTTACCGACAGAATTTGCGCCTGAGGAATTGGTGGCGGAGTCATAAATACTTTATATGCACCGGCGGCAACTGCTACTGCTCCAATAATTAGAACGGAGGCAATTACAAATTTTTTGCCACCACTTGAACGACGATAATCTGACTGATGATAACGATCATCATAACGATTACGCTCGGGATAACCATCGTCACGATGTGGTTCATCGTAATAACGTTGATCTCGTGATTTTTGAGGAGCATCGTTATTATAACGTTGCTCTCTGGAACGATATCCAGTACTTCTTTCCCTTGAATTCATAAACTAAAATCCCAATATTCTATTTTCTTACAAGCCATTATTTTACCTTACTACAAACGCTACAGACCAATCTTCTGGCAATATATCATTGTATTTCAGCTAGTTACGATAAAACAATGCTTCGCTAAATTCTATAATATAGAATCAAATCAGTCAACTATAGTTTCACCTACACTTTAAACCAAATGTTACATTTCGCAACAAATCAGTTACTGAAGCAGGGTGAAATTTGAAGTACAACACAAAAAGCATAACATGATGCGACTAATATACCTGATTTCAAATTGAGTAGACCATCAAATAACCTACAAGTACTAATCTATGAGCCTGCGGGCATAGGCAAAGTGATTTTTGTACCACCCTTTAAACTCACGGATTTTAACTCCACTTGCATGATCATCAATGATATGCCCAGAATCAATATAAATTACCACATGCGAAACCCTACTATCATCAACCGTACGAATAAATAGTAGATCACCTGCTTGCAATGGTTCATTTGGCGCTAACATTCGTCCTGCAGTATTTGCTTGTTTGGTAATATCGCTGTTAATTTTTATACCAAGCCCATAGTTATATACCCACGAGGTAAAATTTGAACAATCAAGCCCAACTCCATCACCACTATCAAATCCAGGTATATGGTGGTGTTTGTAGGGTAAGCCAATGTATTTCTCTGCAACGGCAACAATTCTCTGCTGCTGCCATTTTACCGAATCACAAGCAGAAGGAATTGTCGGAGCTGGGTAGTGTGCAGGTCTTGGTCCCCAGCTATCTCGATAGTTAGGGCTTGAATATTGTGACAAACTATCCCGGTAGCTAAAATCGCTACTAACCGACTGCTGATAATTACACTCTTCGGCATTTATATCCGCAATTGTAATTAAACTAACTAGCAAAGCAATGAGAATATTTCTATTTAATTTCATAATAGCACAACCTAATTTACAATAAAGGCTAAGTTAGATATTTTATCTGTTCTGGCATATTAAAACATGACATTAATCAGATTATCCAGCCACGGTCAAGTATCTAGAGGAGTAAATATAATAGAGTATTAACTGCTTATGATAAAATTTCAGGCTTCTAGAAAATGATAGGTTATACCTATTAGTGATTTATGATAAAATCGCGAAGTTAATTATACTCAATATGTTTTATTTGCTCTGTTCAAATTGGTATCAGCGCAAGAAATATACTTAAATCAGAAAGAAATTATGAAGTTTATAGATGAAGCCAGAGTTGAAATAATTGCTGGTAATGGTGGTAACGGTTGCATGTCATTCCGTCGCGAAAAATATATCGAAAATGGCGGACCAGATGGTGGCGATGGCGGTAAAGGCGGTTCGGTAATTATGATTGCCGATAATAACCTCAATACTCTGGTGGACTATCGTTTTGTTAAACGTTATGCTGCTAAAAATGGTGAACATGGACGTGGTGCAGATTGCTATGGACACAAAGGCGAAGATATTTATTTAAAAGTCCCAGTTGGTACAACAATTATCGATGAAGATACTGGTTTGGTAATGGCAGATTTGGAAACTAACGGACAAGAACTGGTAGTTGCTAAAGGTGGTAAAGGTGGGTTAGGTAATATTCACTTCAAATCCTCAACCAATCGCGCCCCACGTCAAACAACCAAAGGTGAAGCTGGTGAAAGGCTGAATATTCGGCTAGAATTAAAAGTATTGGCTGATGTTGGCTTACTTGGTTTACCTAATGCTGGAAAATCGACCTTTATTCGTGCCGTTTCTTCGGCAAAACCAAAAGTAGCAGATTATCCGTTTACTACCCTACATCCTAATTTAGGTGTGGTACGCGTAGATGCGGAACGCAGTTTTGTGATTGCTGATATTCCAGGACTAATTGAAGGCGCTGCGGATGGATTAGGTTTAGGACATAAATTCCTCAAGCACTTACAACGCACTAAGGTATTGCTGCACATCGTGGATATTGCACCATTGGATGAAGCGACCGACGTAGTTGCAGAAGCGGTTGCAATTGCGCATGAACTAGAAAAATATGCCGATGATTTATACGCCAAACCACGCTATTTGGTTATCAATAAAATTGATTTAATTTTGGAAGAAGAGCGCGAGCAAATTATCAATGATTTTATCACTCGTTTCAAACAACATAATACCAATACTGATTATACGCGTATTTTTACCATCTCTGGTGCAACTGGTGAAAACTGTAAAGAATTATGCTATTATTTGATGAGCTTTATTGAAGAAAAAACTGGACGACAACTTGCAGAACACGCGGTCTCCAGTGTTATAGGTTAAATAAACATGACAGTACAACGTGATGTAATGGAATACGACGTAGTCGTTGTTGGCGCTGGACCTGCTGGTTTGGCAAGTGCGATTCACCTCAAACAACTAGCTGAGCAAAATGGTAGTGAAATTAGCGTTTGCATCTTAGATAAAGGTAGTGAAGTTGGTTCACATATTATCTCTGGTTGCGTAATGAATCCACGCGGCTTGAGTGAACTAATTCCCAATTGGCGAGAACTTGATTTTCCAGTTGCTACTGAAGTTAAACAAGAACGTTTGGCTTTTATGGGTGCAGAAAAAAGCTATACTATGCCAATTCCGCACGATTGGCGCAATGATGGTAATTATATTATCAGCCTGAGTCAGCTGTGTCGCAAACTCGCCGAATACGCCGAATCAATCGGAGTAGAAATTTATCCTGGATTTGCCGCCAAAGAAGCAATTATTGAGGATGGTGCTGTCAAAGGAATTATCACCGGAGATATGGGACTAGATCGTTTAGGACGACCAACCGCCAACTATCAAATGGGAATCGAAATTCGTGCCAAACAAACTATTTTAGCAGAAGGCTGTCGTGGTTCGGTTAGCAAACAAATCATTGCTAAATTTGCTTTAGATAAAGACTCACAACCACAAACCTATGGTCTCGGAATCAAAGAAATTTGGCGCATTAGCAGCAAAAAACACTCTCTTGGCAGCATATTACATACTATCGGTTACCCATTAAATAACAGCACTTACGGTGGCGGGTTTGTTTACCACTTAAATAATAACTTACTGTCAATTGGTTTAGTAACTGCATTAGATTATAAAAATCCATACCTTAATCCTTATGAAGAATTTCAACGTTTCAAACAACACCCCGAAATTCGCTATTTATTAGAAGATGGCGAGCGTCTGGAATATGGTGCACGTACCGTTGTTGAAGGCGGGTTGCAAGCCTTGCCTGAACTAAGTTTTGCAGGTGGAATTTTGGTTGGCGATAGCGCTGGATTTTTAAATGTACCAAAAATCAAAGGGGTACATAATGCAATGAAATCTGGAATGCTTGGTGCCAAAGCTGTAATGGATGCTATTCGCCATGAAAAAACAGTTGCCAATACTTACGCCGAGCTATTTAAAGCTAGTTGGCTCTACAAAGACTTAAAAGCCGTTCGTAATATTCGCCCAGCGTTTCAATATGGACGAATTATCGGATTGCTTTATACTGCATTTGAAAAGTATATTTTACGAGGTAATGCTCCGTGGACATTATCTATAAAACATGCTGACCACTTGTGCATTCAGCATAAATCCAAATTTATCCCTTTAACTTATCCGCCACATGATAATAAAGTAAGTTTTGATAAAGCATCATCAGTTCACTTGGCAAATCTAACTCACGATGACAGCCAGCCAGTGCATTTGGTGCTTAAAGATCATTACCAAGCCATCAAAATTAATTTGATGGACTATGCTGCGCCAGAGACTAAATTCTGCCCAGCAGGCGTATACGAGATTGTCAAACAGCACGGTGAACCTACCCTACAAATTAACTCACAAAACTGCGTTCATTGTAAGGCTTGTGATATTAAAGATCCAGAACAAAATATCACATGGACAGTTCCTGAAGCTGGCTCAGGTCCACAATACAGTGATATGTAATCAAATTTGTCAGGATTAACAGTAACTGTTAATCCTGACGAATGTATAAAAGTTAAAATGCTGGACACGACAACGGAAGAGTTGCAGATGAAATCCCTTCACAAGTGTTTGAAAAAGTTAGCTGACCATTCTGATTCAGTTGAATTTTCCAAATTGTATCATAGTCATTGCCAGCCCATGTCGGGATTAATGCAACAGATTCTGGCTGGTCATAAATAGTCCCAATCAAATAATCTAACATGCTGTTTACCGTATCATGTTCCCATGCGATCAGAATAGTCTGGTTGCTAAACTGACTCTCTTGAAAGAAATACTGCGCCATTGTCTGATAATTATTCCAGTTAAAATTACTCTCAGCAACTAAATTAAGTGGCATACTATTTTTAATCACAAAGGGGTTGATGGTTAATGATGGACGAACATAGGTCGGACAGCTTTCTGCTGGTAAAAAAGAGCTGCCATTAGTACAACTATATGGATCGCCAGGATCTGAAGAATAGACCAGATTTGGTAATCCACCAATAACTGATTCTAATTTATTAACCGCACCAATTGCCCGCCACTGCCCCTGACAAACATAATTACCATTATCAAATGAGTATACCGGATGCGCTTCAACATGACGAATTAGATATACTGTCTCATTGCGATTCATATTAGGAGGTACTGTACCCTGCAAAGTAAATGTAACACTACTTTCCTGACAGGCAGAATTAGTATTTAACTGCAGGTTGGGATATTGATTAGATGAGATTATGCCATCATTATAGGTTGCAGATTGAGCTTGGGCAACATTATTTATGGATAGCACGGCATATTGATGATAGTTATTGCTCTCAAGCGGTGTATAAGTAAAGGACAAATTTGGATTTTGACTTAGTTGAGCCAAAGTCTGGTTAATTTGTTGACTTGGCAATGCAATGACAAAATTACCCGAGCTAGGAACACCAATTTGAGAGGTTTGACCGATTATTTCTTCAATATAATATGCCACAGATGGAAATATTGGCTCATAATAGTTGCCAATAGTAGTTGGCAATAACGCATAGATACCAATTCCATTTAATACTGCATAATTTTCGATACTCTGTATCGGTGACATATTTGGATAGCCATTAATAATCTGGGTCCACGGATCTAATGACATAACAGCACTGATATTTCCCCCCGTAATTTGGTTTAACAACTGCCCAAACTGTAATGAATGGTTAAAGCCAGTGATAGATAAATTATTTCCTTGCGCATTTGGTTCAAAGCTCTGCACAAAAATAAAATTTAAGTCATCGGAACTCAGCTTAGCCTGAGAGTTGACAGGAGCAGAATCAACTTTGCTACCACCACTACCACACCCAGTCATTATTCCACTAGCTAACAAAGCAAAAGTTATAGATTTTATTTTTGCTGAATTCAAAATTTAACACCTCTTAAATTTATTAATAATCAAATATTCTGAACTTTAAATAATCATTGATATAATTGCATGCGGCTAAGTTGCTGATTTTAAGATATCAGCAATATCACAAACATCATGACCTTCTTCATAAGCTAAAACAACTCTCAGATGATCTTTCTCATCTATGTTTCTAGTGATGCGAACCAATTTTTCAAATTCGGCACGTTTACTTGCGGTAAGTATTTTTTGCCTAGTCATGATTATAAAATAATTTAGTTTGATAAACCCAACTTTCAGTTACGAAAAGCATATTTAAAAAAAATTTTACTGACCAAACTTCACTGGAGGTTACTACCTCAAACTCATTCGGTGACAGATAGCCTATAGTTTTGAATAAATCCGATTTGGATTGTACCAGCCATTTATCTAATTCATTATGATTGAGGATTATACTGTAAAAGTGTAACCCTTTTATTATTGGGGAGTGACAGTGAGTTGGAATTAATTTACATTGACTTAGATTAGTTTGATGCGTTTTAAGATGATATAATACCTCCTATCTCAAACGTCTTTAAAAAAAATCAAAGATGGCTGAAATAGTTAAAAAGCTCGTTGTTTTTAATTTCTTATTCAGAGATAATTATATAGATAATTTTGAGTACCACAGTGAGCATTTGTCTCAACTAACGAATAGCTTAGACTCCAAATATAAGTAGTGTGTTCTTGCTGAATTAGAGTAAATTTGATTTTTTATACTAACCATTATACTAAACCAAATAAACATAAAATAATCAATAATACACTACCGTTAGTTACAAGCTCAGCCAGCAATACAGCGATATGAAATCATGATCAATATGCGCTAAGACATATTATAACGTATATTGATAAAAGAAAAATAAAGATTATTCATTCCTATATACTGAGATAAAATAACATAAAACCATAAATTTCAAGTGGTACTTTCACTGTGATAGTAAATAATATTCGAATACTACTTATGCTTGGCTTGTCACCACGAGAAAAAAAAGCTATTTTTATGGCATCACTTGGTAGCATTCTGGAATTTTATGATTTCATCATATTTGGATTCATGACCAATTATTTTATCAAAAATATTTTTGGCAATGACTCACTAAATAACAACAATATCTTAATATTATATTCAATTTTTATCATCGGTTATATTATGCACCCACTGGGAATGCATTTATATAGCAAAATTGCACCTGTACAAGACTTACGTTTGGTTGATGGCGGAATCACATTAATGCTGATTGTTTCGACGCTAACTATGGGTTTAATTCCAACTCACATGCCAATTGTATGGTGGATGCCGTTGATAATTCTTGGAGTAGCGAGAATTATTCAAGGTTTAGCCTGTGGAGCAGAAATGCAAGCGGAACTAGACCATATAAAAATAAAGATTCCGCAAAACATGTCGTTTGCAGCGCTAGGAATTTTAGCTGGAAATGAAATAGGGCAATTTTTGGCAATTGTAGTTAACCGTATCCTCAACTACTGGTTTAGCCCTGATCAACTTCAAGACTATGCTTGGCGACTTCCTTTTATATTTGGAGCCATCCTAGCGTTGCTTATCTATTTGATTCGCCTAAAATTTGCTGAACGAATTACTGAAGAGCATTGTTACCGTAACATTATTCCTGTTTATAAATTATTTAATTATTATCCCTCCCAAACATTTATTGCAATTGGTCTTGCAGGGATTCGCGGTGCCTTGACACTATTGTATTTAATATTTATACCATTTACCATGTATCACTTTTTACACTATAGCTTGCTGATGATCAGTCGCATAATTTTTGTCACCAGCATTATAGGTGGTATCGTGGCATATTTAATTAATCGTTATTGCTCATACCATAATGCTCCACGTCAGCTACTGGTATGTGTAATATTGCTGTTGCCATCTGTGATTTTGTGGATGCTATCTTCTCATTATGATAAATTTGTATACCCAAGTATCTTGGCACTGGCAATACTCAGTAGTTGTTTTACTTTTCTAGTACAACGGGTTATGGCAGGACTTTTTCCATCGGCAGTACGCTTGGCTGGAATGAGTTTTGCCAATCAACAGGGTTATATTTTCTGTGCCGGCTTAATGCCTTTAATTAGCATCGGATTAGCTCATTTACTCCTAAAATCAAACATTCACTTTTCACATTACCTAGTGTTTTATATTGGTACCGCATTTTATTTATTAATCTTGGTCGTACTAAACATATATGGGTTATACCGACTGCCAGATTATGCGAACTACACCGACATTCATCAGATACGCCAAAGAATATTGACATCTAAAGTAATAAATTGATGTCAGTCCTATTTATAGCAAAAGCTATGCTATAATAGCAATATTACGGATATCGGTATATTTTAAACACCATAATTACCAGACAAATCATAAGGAAGAAAATATTATAGTAAAATTTGATTGGAAAAAACCTGACTGGACACTGCACGCCAAGATAATTTCTATTTTATGCAGCGGAACAGTAATATTTAATGCATTATATATCTTCATTAATAGTATTTATCCATTAATTGCCGATAATCACCATATTTCACAAAACCTGACTAACCTTAAATTTGATGCGTTAATTTTACTTCAAGAAGGTTACGCCTACTGTTTGTTAGTATTTGGAATAGCGCTGCCGGGAAGATCTAAAACTATTTGGTCTCTGACGATTATAACTCTCGTGACTATACTACTCAGTGGGATCTGGCTAACTCACAGCTATCACAGCAATGTGTTGTTGATTGCGTCGCTCATACTGTTAATTGTCTGTTCTCGTATATTTACCAAACCACTTTATTTGTCTTATGGCTTTGTATTTGCTTTTGCTTTTTTAATTTTTGCCTTAATCTATGGTATTTTAGGCTCTTATGTCCTAAGAAATGAATTCCATGGAATATACACGATCAATGATGCGGTTTATTTTTGTATTGAAACTTATAGCACAGTCGGCTTTGGGGAGATTTATCCTCTCACTACAATGGCTAAATATTTCGTAATTTCCATGATTATGATGGGTTTAATAATGTTCACTTCTGGAGTTACACTAGTTGCATATCTATTTAATAACAAATTACGTCGCTTATTATTTAACATCAATAAAGGAAAAATTTCAATGACTAACCACGTTGTCTTACTAGGCTATGGAATCTTGGCTAAGATATTAATTGAAGGCTATAAACAGTCAGGCAAAGAGTTCATCGTGATTGATAATAGCAAAAACATGGATACTGATCGGGAAATACTACAAGAAAATGAACGATTATTAATCTCACCTTACCCTGGTAATAGAAATATTCTAATAAGAGCACGAATCTCTGAAGCAAGTTTGATTATAATTAACTTTGAAAATGACTCTGATACAATATTTGCAATTATGAATGTCACTGAGTTCTTAACTAATCACCCAACAGCCAATAAACCCCAAATATTAGCTCGGATTTATTACGAAGAAAATATTGCCAAAGCCAAATTAGCTGGCGCTGACATTGTTATTGCTCCACACTTACTTGCCGCAGCCGAAATCAAAAGATTAGGTTTAGCTTAATTTAGATTAAAAACTGAAAATACCCCTTTAATTATTACCAAAGGGGTATATCGATAAGAAAATATACACTTGAGAAATTTAATTAATCGCGATAATTTCCGCATTAATCAAATCCGCAGTTTTAGTACCACCCACATAGCTGATTGAGGATTGTAAATCTTCCTGAAGCTCAACCAATAAACGCTCCATATTGCCACGATAATCAATCAAAATTTTTTTACCTTCGACGTTTTTGTATTCACCTTTATTATACTGCGATGCCGAACCGTAATATTCTTTATATGCCCGTGGCAATGAACGACCATCAAGAGTGACCTCAATAATATTACCCGCTGATTGATCATAGCCAGCAAATAAACTGCCCGCCATAACCATAGTTGCACCACAAGCAAAGGCTTTGGCAATATCACCATGCTCGACCACGCCACCATCTGCAATCAACGGTACGCCAGCTTCATAAGTATAACTAGCGCAATCAAGTACAGTGCTTACCATTGGGCGATGAAATCCAGTCTTATTTTTGGTGATACAAACTTTACCCCCAGCAATCCCAGCTTTAAGCCCATCAGCACCCCAAGCATGAATCTCAGCAGCAGCATCACGTGATGCAATATTACCAACAATCAGAAATGAATTAAAGTGATCTTTTACATATTTAATCATTTTTTCAGCTTTAGGACACCATGCATTGGCAATATCCAAAGTTATAAATTCTGGTGTAAGTCCTGCAACCTGCAATTGTTTCAACTGGTCAATCGTATCATCATTAACTCCAATACTGATTGATGCAATCAAACCACTCTCCTGCATATGACGGACAAACTCAACTTGGTCGACATTAAAACGATGCATGGTATAAAACCACCCTCTACGAGCCATAAATTCGCAAGTATCAGCAGAAACTACCGACTTCATATTTGATGGGTAAACTGGCATGACAAATTTATGTCCACCAAAAACTACTGAGGTATCACATTCCTTACGACTATTCACCAAAGTATGACGTGGACGCAAATAAACATCCTGATAATTATACTCCCGAGCAATTACGTTCTTAAACATCATATATATCCTATAAATATTCTATAGCATTATTTTACCGCAAAGGTGTGACGAAGATTAGACAAAGCGACGATTCACAATCCAAACATAGCATTTTAAACCAGTAGCCCGCGCACATCCTATCACTGTTGCAAAACACCAACAGTCAAGTGGACAATTCTGATGTAAGTGACTGTATTATCGCAATCTACACTCAAAAAACTTGCCCCATCATCAAATCACGTGCTATAATCGCAGCTGGAATTGTAAATTATTAATTCACAAATTTAACACTCTTTCACACTTTTAATATATTTTTAGGGAATAATCCATGAAAAAAATTTTAGTTAATTTACTTGCTCTTGGTTTAGTTGGTGGCGCTGTAGTTGCATGTTCATCTGGTAGCAGCAGCAACTCAACTCCAGCAAGTGGACCTGCAGCTCCATCAGCAACAGCAGTTACACCTCCAAATGGTTTCACTATCCCTGCAGGTTCTGCTTCAGGCGCTGCGTTTAATCTTAGCGCTAACCAACTTGCTGTACCAGGAGCTTCTGGCTATACAACTTTAGCGATGCCAGCAGCCTTAAGTCTAGCAATTCAAAATGCAGGTACGGCAGCAGCAACAGTAACTGCAAGCGGTAGCAATATTGTAGTTAGCGTACCAAGTGGTGCAAATACATTGACTTACGTTTTAACGCCTGTAGCTCAATCATCACAAAGCCAATCTCTACAAGCTGTGGCAACTACTGCTGAATCATACACTTATGAATCAACTGTTGCTACAACGAATCTTATTTCCATCGAATCATCTGGTACTAGTGTATATCCACATGGTTTGGTTTTCGGAACAAGTGAAAGCCTAGTTGTGCTTGCTCCAAATCCAGGTGCTGAATCAGTTAGCTTCCCAATCAGCGGATGTACTGGTGTTTCTGGTACTATTTCAACAATCAGCGCAGCTGTTGTAAATACAGTAGGTTATGTTAGCGTTGGTACATCTGCTGGTTCAGTATGTGTATTCAGTGGTTCTACTGGTATGTGGACTAACTTATCTTCACAAGCTCCTACTGGCAAATACACTCCTGGTTACGTAAATAACTTTGGTTTCCCTAGTACATTAAATACTGGCGCTACTTTAGTTGGTTATTGGAATGTTGGTACTGGTACTACTAATATCTACCGTGTAACTGGTTACTATAACAATGGTACACCAACTGGTAATGGTTTCTTGAATACAACTTCAGGTGCAGCACAAACTACTACTAACGGTACTACTCAAGTTACGTTCACTAATGTTCCTAGCACTTCAGCAATCAGTTCATCTTATGTTGATGCTGCTGGTAATGTATGGGTTGGTACAACTAATGGTTCAGTATATGTACTTCGTACTGGTGCTACTGCTTGGACAAATACAGCATTGACTGGTGCTACTGGTGCAGTTACAGTTCAAACTAACGGTGGAACTAGCGGTGCAACTGCTACTTCATTGATTGGTGGCGCTTCTCAATCTTTTGCAGTAAACTAATATTTAATTGCAAATAATTTGATAAAGTGGACATTAGCAATAATGTCCATTTTTTGTATCCATAAGAATTAAATTTATGTCAAAAAAAATCTTTTATTTAGCTTCTGCTTTGAGCTTTTTTTGGATTCAGAATGCCTTTGCTTCTGAAGAAAATGCTCTATTTCAAGGCTTAGACAATCAAATTGCATTAGGTTACAGTTACAATTCATTGTATGCCTATAATCCAGATTATGCTGGTCCAAATGTCACAACTACTGCCAGCAATTTAAATTTACACCTTGAGCAATTATTTGATAGTAACGTATGGCTTGCCATTGATGGTAGTTTCACCTTCAAGGCTAATCAGAATGCTCCAGGCGGTGCCGGATTCAGTGATAACACTCAAGAATTTGGTTTCCCAGCTAGTCTTAGTGCCAAAGGAGGTTACTCTTTCAATTGGGGTGGCAATTCAACCCAAGGTTTTCAAGTTATCCCCTACCTAACAATAGGACGAATGTTAAATTATAACGGGATGTCAGTTGCACAAAATACCTTCACACAAAGCTACTTAAATATGTATGGCGGAGGCGCTCGTCTTGAATATGCTTTTGCTCGTGATGCAAGTATTTACTTGGATCAATCTATTGGATATTTACAAGATCCCAACGCTAATAATTCAGATGTTTATAACCAAAGTGCTATGTCATATACCACATTATTGGGGATAAAATATAATGTTACCCCTTACTTTCAAGTTGGCTTACAAGGAATGTACAATCAAACTAACTTGATTGATACCTCAGTTGGTTATAATGCAATTACTTATTCATATCAAAATACAGCGCAAACCAGCTTTGGTGGAATGTTAAGTTTTGCCTATCTTTATAACAACGATCAGCTAATGAGTAGCCTAAGCAACATCGGTTCAGGAAGTAGCCATTCTGAAGCTCCAAATTCATTATTAGCTGCATTTGATAATAGCTATAGTTTAGGTATGGGTTGGGTAAACTCGACTAATAGTTACAAAGGTGGCTCAGCACCCAGTATAGGAACTTCTTCAAATTATATAGATTTTAATGTGGCACATTTATTTGAAAATAATGTTTGGGCAAATATTGATGCACAGCTAATTAATAACATTAGCCAAACCAATATTCCAGCAGGACGTGTTAATGCAAGTGTACCCACTTATATCGGCTTTCCGGGAAGTGTAACTATTGATGCGGGTTATGGTTTCCAAGCTTTTGATAGTGGATTCCAAGTAATTCCCTATGCTAATCTCGGCGTAATTATGAATATGAATAGTTATAATATCCGCAGTAATTCAAGTATCATGAATGCTATTTCGCAAGACATGTATCTTCAATATGGTCTTGGTGGACGTGCAGAATATGCCATTAATGATTTCTGGCAAATCTATGCTGATCAGTTATTAGCAGAAATGAATGATCAGTCATCACTTGGAATAAATGCTTGGCGTTCAACCTCAAGCCTTGGTGTTAAAATTAATCCAGTAGCACAATTGCAACTAGGGCTTAAAGGATTTTACGACATCATTACACCAAATGGTGATGCGTATAATACTAGTACTAATAGTTATATGCCAGCCCAACAAAATTCTATGGGCGTACAGTTTGACATTGGGCTACGATATTAAACTTTCAAAGATAAAAAAACAGCAACATACAGTTGCTGTTTTTTTATCTACTATCACAAGCGCCACAAGATAAAGCCACGTGCGCGAATCTCTTCTTTCGGTAGGATTGACTTAACATCCAAAATGACGCCACTAGGTTGTACTTTAGCCAATAACTCATCCAATGACAAAGACTTAAACTCTTTATGTGCAACAGCGACAACTAGTAGCGGAACTTGTGGTAAATCAGTAAAGGCAGTAAATTTAACTCCATATTCATGCTCAGCATCTGGGGCATCCGCAACTGGATCACAGCAATAAACCTTAGCATTATAATCTTCTAGTTCCTTGATAATATCAATAACCTTAGTATTACGGACATCAGGACAGTCTTCCTTAAACGTAAAGCCTAACACTCCAGCTTGTAGCTTGCTAATATCCAAACCATTCTTCAATAAGAGTTTAATACCTTTACGTGCCACATAACGTCCCATATTATCGTTAATCCGACGACCAGCCAAGATAACCTGAGGAATATAACCCATTTGCTCGGCACGGTAAGTCAAATAATAAGGATCAACCCCGATGCAATGTCCACCCACTAGACCAGGACGAAATGGCAAAAAATTCCATTTGGTTCCTGCAGCTTGGAGTACTTCTTCGGTATCAATTCCCATCCGATCAAAAATAACAGCTAATTCATTCATAAACGCAATATTTAAATCACGCTGCGAATTCTCAATAACTTTAGCTGCTTCGGCAACTTTAATCGAACTGGCTTTATGTACACCAGCAGTTACCACTGAAGCATAAACCGCAGCAACGATATCCAATGTTTCTTGATCTTGTCCTGAGACAATTTTATGAATAGTTGTAAAACTACGTTCTTTGTCCCCTGGGTTAATCCGCTCTGGTGAGAAACCTACAGTAAAATCTTCACCACAACGAAGCCCAGATTCACGCTCCAGAATCGGCACACAAATTTCTTCAGTAACGCCAGGGTAAACTGTCGATTCGTAAACTACAATATCACCTTTTTTCAAGGCCTTACCAACAGTTTCCGAAGCACGCTCTACGGGAGTCAAATCAGGCACATGAGCATCGTCAACCGGAGTCGGAACTGCCACAATATGAAAATCAGCTTTTCTTAAATCATTAATATCGCAGGTGTATAAAACATCTGCCGCAGCTAAATCCGCGGAAGTAGTTTCCTCAGTACGATCAATCCCTTGCTTCAATTCCAAAATTCTTTGTGGATTAATATCAAAACCAACACACTGCTTTTGTTTACCAAAAGCAACTGCTGCAGGTAATCCCACATAGCCTAATCCAACTAGGGAGACAATTCTATTATGCATTTCTATTTTCTTTCTAATTAAATTTAATTTTTACTATACTGGAACAGATTCGAAATACTGGTAGGCGATAAGCTACGAAGCTTACAGTTAGTAAGTGAGGAGCTTAGCAACGACCCAGTATGATGAATATGTTTCAGTAT
Organism: Burkholderiales bacterium; assembly: GCA_035438765.1. GTDB lineage: Bacteria > Pseudomonadota > Gammaproteobacteria > Burkholderiales > UBA11063 > Aquella. The sequence continues at coordinate 34,953 of DAORIZ010000001.1, forward strand.
ATTAAGCCAGCGAGAGAGACAAATACTCGCTCAAAGCACTTTTATAATCAGGCATTACGTAATATGGCGCAATTTTTGTACTATCTAAGATCGCATATTGTGGACGCAAGGCTTTAAACGAATAATCTTTATAACTAATCGGTTTTACTTTATTTACATCTTGTCCACTTTGCCGTAAAATTTCCTGTGTAAATTCAAACCAACTACAAGCTGAGCTACTCACACAATTATAGATCCCATAGTCACTAACCTGCTGCTCAATCAAAGCCTCAATTGCGCGCGCCACATCCAAGGTATGTGTTGGGCAGGTAATTTGATCACTAATAACCGTCCAATTATCTTTCTCACGTGCCAATCTAAGCATTGTCGTTACAAAATTACCACCTTTACCCGATGCTCCTGCTACGCCGAACAAAGATGAGACACGCAAGATAAAATATTTATCCGCATAAGTCTTAACCGCAATTTCACCTGCATATTTAGACAAACCATAAACATTTAGTGGATTAGGTTGATCATTTTCCAGATAGGCATTAGGGTTTGTGCCATCAAAAACATAGTCGGTCGAGATATGAATCAAGGCAATCTGATTCGCAGTACAAAATTGCGCTAATTGGACAGCAAATGCACTATTCACCAAAAAGGCTTGCTGCGGATTTGATTCACATCCATCAACATTGGTAGTAGCAATACAATTAATTATATAATCAGCATCCGTATAGGGTGCCAACTGCGAACTTACATCCGCTGCTGCAGCATTGATGTCTGCTGAAGTCGAGTTAATTAGTTCATAATTGGGAGCTAAAACTTTACGAAGATCACTACCTAGTTGTCCATTACTACCTAAAATTACAATTTTTGCCACGATTAATCTCGATTATTATAATTTAGGTTAATCCAATTTTGATACTCACCACTTAGCACATGATCAACCCATTGTTGGTTATCCAAATACCATTGAATTGTCTTACGAATACCACTATCAAAATTTTCTTCGGGCTGCCAACCTAGCTCATTTTGAATCTTAGTTGGATCCATTGCATAACGGTAATCATGCCCAGCACGATCGCTAACATAGCTGATTTGCTCTAAATATGACCGCCCATTGCTCCGTGGTTGTAACTCATCGAGTAAACGACAAATCGTTTGCACAACTTCTAAATTAGTCCGCTCATTATGTCCACCAATGCAATAGCTCTCACCAAGCAACCCTTTTTCAAAAGCTAATATAATTCCTTTGGCGTGATCATCAACATACAGCCAATCGCGGATATTATCGCCTTTACCATATATCGGTAAATTTTTACCCTGTAATGCATTATTTATTACGAGCGGAATTAATTTCTCTGGAAAATGGTATGGACCGTAATTATTAGTACAGTTAGTAATCACTACCGGTAAATTATAGGTATGGTACCACGCCCTTACTAACAAGTCGCTGCTAGCTTTTGATGCCGAATAAGGACTACGTGGATCATAAGCAGTATCCTCACGAAAGTAACCACTATCACCCAGCGAACCAAATACTTCGTCAGTTGAAATATGGACAAACTTAAATTGTGTTTTATCCGCTAGGCTATTATAGTACTCTCGAGCACATTCTAGCAAATTATAGCTACCGACAATGTTAGTCATAATAAATTCACCAGGACCACTGATTGAACGGTCGACATGGCTTTCCGCTGCCAAATGCAAAATTCCAACTGGTTGATATTGTTTAAAAATCCGACTAATATTTTCTTTATCACCGATATCTACTTGTTCAAAACTATAGCGTGGATTATCACTTATTTCTTTAAGAGATTCAAGATTACCCGCATAAGTTAATTTGTCAATATTTACCACGTGATAATCACTATGATTAATTAATTGCCTAACCACTGCAGAACCAATAAATCCCGCACCACCAGTTACTAATAATGTTTTTTTTGTCATAATTCGACCTATTTTTCGTAAATAAAATTAATATCTGCATCTTTAAGTAATGGCTGCTTTTGATCTTTGTCAGATAAGAGCAACTCTCCGATCTCAGGCCATTCAATCCCAATTAGTGGGTCGTCATACTTAATACCACGATCACATTCAGGTGCATATTCTGCAGTAGTTTTATACAAAAACTCAGTGTTATCCTGCAACGTTACAAACCCGTGCGCAAACCCTGCTGGAATCCACAACATCTGTTTATTAGCTTCACTCAATTCATAACCAACCCATTTACCAAAAGTTGGTGATCCACGACGAATATCAACCGCCACATCAAAAACGGCACCACTAACACAGCGTACTAATTTCCCTTGTGCTTTAGGATCTAGCTGATAATGTAAACCACGCAAGACACCCTTGGTTGATTTTGAATGATTATCCTGAATGAATTCTGGTAAAACTCCATTTGCTTGAAATAATGATTTACGATAGCTTTCCATAAAAAACCCACGCTCATCGCCAAAGACCTTGGGTTTAACCAAGATTACATCATCAATTGCGGTGCGAATAAATTCCATTATTTAACCAACCTCCGTAAATATTCAGCATAAGTTGACTTGCCCATTGTTTTAACTTTCTCACGAACTTGTTCTTTAGTTAACCACCCTTTAAGTAAAGCAATTTCTTCTAAACAGGCAATCTTAATTCCCTGACGATGTTCAACAGTTTGAATAAAATTGGAAGCTTCAAGCAGTGAATCATGAGTTCCGGTATCTAACCAAGCAAAACCACGTTTCATCGTCACCACATTCAAATTACCCTGCTCCAAATAGATTTTATTAAGATCGGTTATTTCAAGTTCACCGCGTGCGGATGGCTTAACTTGCTTCGCGTTAGCAACTACATGCCCATCATAAAAATAAAGACCAGTTACCGCAAAATCTGACTTAGGTTGACTAGGTTTTTCTTCTAAACTAATCGCGCGATTATTAGCATCAAATTCAACTACACCATAACGTTCTGGATCAGACACCTGATAAGCAAACACAGTTGCACCATTACCTTGCTGCGCTGAAATAAGTAGCTCGGTCATCCCGCTACCATAATACATATTATCGCCTAAGATTAAGCAAGCAGGTGAACCCGCCAAAAACTCTTCACCAATTAAGAAGGCCTGAGCCAAGCCATCGGGACTTGCTTGGACTGCATAAAATAACTTAATCCCCCACTGGCTACCATCACCAAGTAATTGCTCAAAGCGGCCAATATCCTGCGGAGTAGAAATAATCAATACCTCTTGAATTTCCGCTAACATTAAGATAGACAATGGATAATAGATCATTGGTTTATCATAAACTGGTAATAGTTGTTTAGAAATTACCTGCGTTGCTGGATGTAAGCGCGTGCCACTACCACCAGCTAAAATAATACCTTTGTATTTGCTCATGTCATCTCCTTATTAATATACTAATGGTAACGATACTTTTTTACCATCACGAGCAGAAATATATATTGCAATTAAAAACTCTAATGAACGTAATCCTTCACGACCATCGGTTAAAGGTGACTCATCACCACGCAAAGTAGCAATCACATTCGCATAGTATAGCGGATGTCCAAACCCATAAACTGAAGTTGTTGCATAGCTAGCATTTAAAATTTCATCATCTTCTGGTTTTTTATCAGCAAATTCCCAGTGATCAATCTTGTTGACCGCCACTCCGCCAATTCGTACCGTACCTTTTTCACCAATCAAAGTAATTGAACCTTCCAGATTTTTAGGATAGGTTAACATTGAAACATTCATTGTTCCTAAAGCACCACTGCGATATTTAATTGCTAGAACACCACTATCTTCAGTTTCAATATTACGTGCAAGCGTTGCCGTATAACTTTGTACTGATTCAACTGAACCAACTAACCACTCCATCAAATCAACATAATGTGAAGCCTGATTCATAAATGCGCCACCATCAAATTCCCAAGTACCACGCCAAGCATCATGATCATAGTATTCTTGCGGACGAGTCCAAAACACATTACAAGCAACTGAGTAAATCCGTCCAAAGCGCCCTTCATCAATCGCTTTTTTTACCATCTGAATCGTTGCATTTTGGCGGTTTTGCTTAACTACAAATAATCTCACGCCAGCTTTATCACAAGCCTTAACCATTTCGATACCATCAGACATGCGAGTTGCCATTGGCTTCTCGGTCACCACATGATAACCAGCTTCAGCGCATTCAATTGTTTGGGTTGGATGTAATCCACTTGGCGTAGTTAAAATAACCACATCAAAACCACCTGCTTCAAGCATTTTACTTAGCGAAGAATAGGCTGTTGCCCCATATTTCTCAGCAGCAGCACGTGCACGTTCACTAGCAATATCACAAACCGCAACTAACTCACACTCTTCTTTGTGCTGCTCTAAGGAACCAAAATGATTAGCAGAAATCCGACCACAGCCAACTAAGGCAAAACGAATTTTACGACCAGTAATTGATTTATATTTACTTAACATGATTATTCCTAAAGTTTTATTTCCCGTAATTATACTATATTCAGCATGGTCTTAAAAGGCAAAAGCCACACTATTAATAGCGCGGCTTTTGTAGAAGATAATAAAGTGTTAACCAGAAACTAAAGCATTACAATACATCATAAGCGCGGAAGGTAAAACTCCGATTATTACTAACAATGCCACGTTTACTAAGAGAACTGAACGGCTAAGCACACACACATCCGCCATTTCCAACGTTTTTACCGGTTCGTCAAAATACATAACCTTAACTACGCGGATATAGTAGAACGCACCGATTAAAGACATGATTACGGCAAACACTGCCACGCCAACATAACCAGCAGCCAATAATGCCGCCAAGATTTTAAATTTTGCATAAAAACCAACTAATGGAGGAATACCAGCCATTGAGAACATTACTAGCATCACTAAAGCAGCCATTACTGGATGAGTTTTGCTTAGACCTTTAAGATCATCAAGGCTTTGACATTCAAAATCACCTTTAGAGAGCATTGTCAAAATTCCAAACCCAGCTAGAGCGGTTAATGAATAAGTTACCACATAGAATATAGTAGCCGAAACACCATCAACACTCACTGTAACTAGTCCAAGTGCCACAAATCCCATGTGAGCAACTGTTGAATAACCCAGCATCCGTTTGATATTGGTTTGCGCAATCGCAATCACATTTCCGAAGAATAATGATAAACATGCAAGAATTAGTAACATAACCGACCAAGCTGGATTTAACAATACCAGTCCGCCGATTAAGAAACGAATTACAAACACAACTGCAGCAATTTTAGTCAAGCTACCGATGATAGTAGCAACTGCCAGTGGTGAACCCTCATAAACATCTGGCACCCACATATGAAATGGTACTAACCCGAGTTTAAATACCAAACCAGCAACAATAAATACTAAACCAAAGGTCATCAAACCAGCATTAGTATCGCCAAGAGTTAACATAGAGCGTAAAACATCTTCCAATTGTAAATGTCCACCAGTTGCGCCATAAACAAAAGAAATACCATAAAGCAAGATTCCTGATGCCAAAGCACCCAAGATAAAGTACTTCATTGCCGCTTCAGTTGCACGCACATTATCACGATAAAGTGCAATCAAACCATATAATGCCAAAGAGAATAATTCTAAACCGACATATAGAGTCAACATATTATCAGCAGAAATCATCACCATCATACCAAGTACTGAGAATAAGAAAATTGCGTAAAACTCACCACTTTGGTATTTTTTATCACTAACATAACGTTTAATATATAATACAGCAACAAACGAGAACAGATAAGTAAACATCTTAGTTCCCATAGCCAGATTATCTAAAATAAACATATTGTTAAAGGTCAGCTCAGTTACACCATGATCAACATATTTCTGTAACACAAAACAACCAACAAGTGTAACCATCGTCAATACAAGATTAATACCTTTTTGCGACTCGGAAGTAAAAGCATCAGCCAAGAGCAAAACAATAATCATAAACGCCATGAATAATTCTGGTAATACCGGAATCAAATTTGGATAAGTCATCTTTTTTCGCCCCTATGCTTAAATTTTGCTCTGCGCAACTTGGTTAATTAAATGACCCACGCTGGCATGCATTTTTGCTACAAATAGATCTGGATAAATACCCATAACTAATACCGCGACTGCTAATAGCGCTAAAATCAAAAACTCACGTTTACTAACGTCGTTCATTTCGGCTACATGCGAATTTGCAACAGAGCCAAAAACTACTCGTTTGTACATCCACAAAGTATAGCCTGCACCTAAGATTAAGGTTACACCAGCTAAGATAGCCGCAATGAAATTAGTCTGAACTGCACCCATAATTACCATAAATTCACCGACAAATCCAGAGGTACCAGGTAAACCAGAGTTAGCCATTGAAAATAACATGAAGAAGGCAGCAAATACTGGCATTTTATTTACCACTCCACCATAATCTGCAATATTCCGTGAGTGAACACGATCATACATTACACCAATACAGAAGAACATTGCCGCAGACACAAAACCATGCGAAATCATTTGCGTAATGGCGCCTTCCAATGCCCAAGTATTTAAGTTAGCCCCAACAAATAGGAAACAACCTAACGTCACGAAACCCATATGAGAGATTGAAGAATACGCCACTAGTTTTTTCATATCTTTTTGAACTAACGCTACCAAACCAATGTACACAATTGCAATCAAGGATAATACTACCATTACTCCGGCCAATTCACGCGATGCATCTGGTACAATCGGCAAAATAAAACGAAGGAAACCATAGCCACCGATTTTCAGTGTAATCGCTGCTAGTACCATTGAACCACCAGTTGGTGCTTCAGGATGGGCATCGGGCAACCAAGTATGTAATGGCCACATCGGAACTTTAACTGCAAACGATAAAAAGAACGCAATAAAAATTAGAATTTGTACACCCATCGTTAACGGCAGATTATAGTAATCAAAAATTTCAAAACTACCTTTAGCTTGGTTATATAAATAAATCAATGCAACTAACATTAATAGCGAACCAATCAAGGTATATAAGAAAAACTTAATCGCTGCGTAAACTCGATTAGTACTACCCCATACTCCAATAATTAAATACATCGGAATCAGCATAGCTTCAAAAAACACATAGAATAAAACTGCATCTAGTGCACAGAAAGAACCGCTAATAAAACCAGTCATCATTAAAAACATTGCATTATATAGCGCAACTTTTTGCTTGATAACTTTAAAACCAGCCAATACTACTAATACAGTAATGAAATTATTTAGCATTACAAACGGCATTGAAATACCATCAACCGCTAAATGATAATTAATATTCAGACTTGGCACCCAAGCATAATTTTCACTGAACTGCATCGCAGTTTGCTGTGGATCAAAGGTTTGAAAAACTATTAGTGAAAACACTAATGCAATTATCGAACCCAACAACGCCACATAGCGCGCCATACAATCATTTTTATTAAACGCTAAGGTAATGAAACCAAAAACTATTGGCGTCCATATTGTTAAACTTAATAAATAGCTCATCATTCTCTTTTCACCCTTAGTGTAGAATTAAACCGGTACAGAACGTTAATAAGATCAGCACACCTAAAACCATATAGGTAGCAGCGCTATTAACATATCCAGTTTGTGCCCGACGGAAAATCTTGGCAAATACAGCGACAACTCTTGCCGAACCATTAACAATCAAACCATCAATTAACAATATATCACCGATGGACCATAATATTTTACCAAGACCGCGACCAATTGGAGCTAAGATGTTGATAAATAAATCATCCATGAAATATTTGCGTTCCATTACAAAAATCACAGGTTTAAAGATAGTCTTGATTACGGCAACAAAAGCTGGAGATTTATGCGCAATAAACGCGGCAATAATTCCTGCCAATGCTAAGTATACCGGTGGTTGATGCAAACTATGTGCCATCATCGCAATCGGAGTAGTCGGATCTTTAATAATTTCTTCAGCAAAGAATTGCGCATTGTAAATTGCACCACTAAAAAACTCACCCGGAACAAATTTATCAAAAGCTAACCAACCAATAATCACCGATGGAATTGCTAATAGCACCAATGGTAAGGTAATCACCCATGGTGATTCTTTAGGCTCACTATGCCCATGACCACCGTGATCGTCATGACCATCGTGTCCATGATCATCATGATGAACCTCACGGAAACGCTCTTTACCGTGGAAAGTCATAAATAACTGACGGAAGCTATAGCATGCAGTTACAAATACTGCCGCATATACGCAGAATACTACAAACGAACTACCAAACATATGATGTTCATGTGCATTTGAAGCCGCATCCAAGATCATATCTTTAGAAAAGAATCCAGCGAAAGGAGGAATACCTGACAATGCAAGGTTACCAATAATGGTTACTACGTATGTGATTGGCATATATTTCCATAAACCACCCATTTTGCGCATATCTTGTTCGTGATGCATTGCCACAATCACTGAACCAGCAGCCAAGAATAATAGTGCTTTAAAGAAAGCATGTGTCATCAGATGGAAGATACCAACTGAATAAGCACCGCATCCTAGCGCAACCGCCATATAACCAAGTTGAGATAATGTCGAATACGCCACAACCCGTTTAATATCATTTTGAATTAAGCCAAGTAGTCCAAGGAATAAGGCATTAATTGCACCAATAATTGCAATAAATGACAATGCTGTTTCTGACATATTATACATTGGTGATAAACGTGCCACCATAAAGATACCAGCGGTCACCATTGTTGCCGCATGAATCAATGCTGAAATCGGTGTAGGACCTTCCATTGAATCAGGTAGCCAAACGTGTAACGGAAACTGTGCCGATTTACCCATTGCACCAACAAAGAGCAATAAGCAAATAACGGTAATCGCGTTCCAACCAGTATTTAAGAATGTAACACCAGAAATCTCGTGTAATTTAGCAAATACTTCAGCATAATTTAACGTACCGAAATAGGCTAAAACTAAACCGATCCCCAATAAGAAACCTAAATCCCCAATCCGATTAATTAAGAATGCTTTCAAGTTGGCAAAAGTTGCTGACTCGCGTTGAAAATAAAAACCAATCAACAAATAAGAAACCAGACCAACACCTTCCCAGCCAAAGAATAACTGGATGAAGTTATTTGCCATTACTAGCATAATCATCATAAAGGTAAATAATGAGATGTAACTGAAGAAGCGCTCATAGCCTTCTTCATGTTCCATATAGCCAATGGTATAAATATGCACCATCAGTGATACTGAAGTTACAATAGTCAACATTGTCGCAGTTAAGCTATCAACCAAAATTCCTACTGAGTACGATTGACTACCAACAGTCAGCCAAGTATATAATGGACCATCATAAGTTAATCCACCATTAAGAACTTTGTTTAATAAACAATAAGAACCAATAGTTGAAATTAACACCCCTAAAATAGTCAATGAGTGACTAATCTTTTTCCCTAGTGCAAAACCAAATAAACCAACTATTGTTGAAGCAACTAAGGGCGATAAAATAATCGTTAAATATAAATTCATTTCAGTCATAACGCTCCCCTGTTAGCCTTTAAGTTGATCCATGTCTTGTACATTGATAGATCTCAGATTACGGAATAAAATAATCAAAATTGCTAAACCAATCGCCGCTTCTGCCGCTGCTACCGTTAAGGTAAAAAAGACAAAAATTTGCCCAGCCACATTATGTAAAAACGTCGAAAAAGTTATAAAATTAAAATTAACCGCTAAGAGCATCAACTCAATTGACATCAAGACTACAATGATATTTTTACGGTTAAGGAAAATACCCATCACCGACAAAGCAAACAATACTGCCGATAAAACCAAATAATGAGTCATTCCAATCATTGTGCATCTCCTTTATCTTCCACTTCAGCATCCATTTTAACCATGGTGAAGCGAGTTTTGCTATCAGTTGCCACCTGTTTATTAATATTTTGGTATTTTGCAGCTTTTTCTGATTTGCGTAAAGTTAAAGCAACAGCTACGACTAAGCCCAATAATAACACCATCGAAGCCAACTCAACTGGATAAGAGTATTGAGTATACAAAAACCATCCCAACTTATTAGAGTTGCTAATATTAGTTGCTGGATCACTATTTGCAGCCATTGTCACGAGTGGATTTTTTAATACTACAAGTAACATCTCAATTAAAACGACCACACCAAGAACTAAAGCCAGAGGAAAATTTTTCCAAAAGCCTTTACGGATTGCTTCAAGATCAACATCGAGCATCATTACCACAAAGAGAAACAATACCATTACTGCACCGACATAAACCAAGATCAAGGTCAAAGCTAAAAACTCAGCACCCAGCATCATCCATAGACAGCTGGCATTAATAAAAGCTAATACCAAAAATAGTGCTGCATGCACAGGATTTTTGGCTGTGATTACTCGCAAACCACTTATTAGCAGTATTGCGGAAAACACATAAAATAAAACGCTAGTTACATCCATTGTACAACCTCTTATCAGCGATATTTATGATCTGCAGTTTTGGCATTCGCGATAATACTTTCGTATTGATCTCCAATGGCTAACAGCATTTCTTTAGTGTAAAATAAATCCCCGCGTTTTTCGCCATGATATTCATGGATCGGAGTTTCAACAATTGCATCTACTGGACAAGCTTCTTCACAAAAGCCGCAGAAAATACATTTGGTCAAATCAATATCATAACGGGTAGTACGGCGTGTACCATCATCGCGTTCGTGAATATCAATAGTAATTGCCAATGCTGGGCATACTGCCTCGCACAATTTACAACCAATACAACGCTCTTCTCCATTTGGATAACGGCGCAACGCGTGTAACGCACGAAAACGTGGTGATAACGGAGTTTTTTCTTCTGGGTAAAAAATGGTTGGCTTTGGTCGCAACATTACGCGCCAAGTAACCGCCATTCCTTTGAATAACTCAGTTAAAAAGAAGGTCTTAAAAAATCTTTTCATTGCATGTATCCTTATTGCCAAATACTAAGCGGGGAGACCATCCACGCGCCAAGCACAAAAATCCACACCAAAGTAATCGGTAAGAATACTTTCCAGCCTAAACGCATAATTTGGTCATAACGATAGCGTGGAAATGTTGCACGATACCAAATAAAACCAAATAACAGGATCAAAACTTTAACCACAAGCCATGCCATAGAATGTTGCCCCAAGATACCCCAACTTTGTGGGAATGGAGATAGCCAACCACCTAAGAACATGATCACGGTTAAAGCAGATACCAAAATCATACTTGCATACTCAGCTAGCATAAATAATGCAAATGGTGTACCTGAATACTCAACATGGAAACCAGCAACAATTTCAGATTCACCTTCACAAACATCAAATGGAGCGCGATTAGTTTCGGCAACACCTGAAATCAAGTAAATCAAAAACATCGGAAATAAAGGAATCCAATTCCACGATAAAATTGAACCAGCTAAACGCCCACCAGCTTGACTATTCACAATATCAATGAAATTTAAGCTGCCTGAAATCATGATTACACCGAGTAGTGCAAAGCCCATAGCTAATTCATAAGAAATCATTTGTGCCGTTGCACGAATACCACCTAAGAACGAATATTTAGAGTTTCCAGCCCAACCAGCTAGGATAATTCCATAGATTCCCAATGAACCAATTGCAGTAACATAGAGTACACCAGCATTAACATTGGTAAAATAAAGCTCAGGACTAAATGGTACTACTGCCCAAGTCGCCAATGCACAAATTAAAATTACCGCAGGAGCTAAGAAAAACACTGCTTTCGAAGCTTTAGCTGGAATAATAATTTCTTTAAAGACAAACTTCAGCAAATCAGCAAAAGGTTGTAATACCCCTTGTGGACCAACCCGGTTGGCACCAATCCGCGCATGCATGAAACCCAAAATCCGACGTTCAGCCAGAGTAACATACGCCACAACCAATGTTAGTGGCACAATAACAATAACTGCTTTAATCAGGTACCATACAGCGTAGCCTAAATTCTGACCTAAATAATGTTGTAATAAATCCATCATTTTGACTACCCTTACTACGCGTTAAGTTCAATAGCATCATAGCTACCGGCAAAATTAATGCTACTATGATCTTTTGCTAGTAACACAACATCACTGGCGACCGTCTCAGACACTGCAACATTATATTTGTTCTGCGCATGTGACTGTTTAACTACGACTTCATTACCATCAACCAGATTCAGCTTACTTGCTAACTGATTGCTTATAGCTAACATAGGCAATTTTGCCCATGCCGTTTGCTGCAACGAAGTAGCACGACGAACAATGCTATCACCAGAATAAATACCCGTAATTCCAAAACGAATTAAACCAGTAATAGTTGGTAAACTAACTGCAAATGAGTCAAATTTGGCATTGTTATTTAAGTAGCTACTAGTATCTTTTAACCCATTCAACTCTGAACGAACATCTTCAATACTATCTTGCTCAAAACCATCTAAGTTAAATTTATTTCCCAAAACCCTAATAACTTTCCAAGCAGGTTTAGAATCACCAAGTGGACGAGTTACACCATTAAACATTTGCCAAGTTCCTTCCATATTAACATATGAACCTGCTGTTTCAGTAAATGGCGTAATTGGTAAAATCACATCGGCATATTGCAACATGTCTTCATTAATGTAAGCTGACATGACAACCACTGTCTCAGCCTTATTAAGTGCAGCCAATGCCAATTGAGTATTATACGCATCACGTTCAAGCTCAGTATTTAATAACACATATGCTTTACGTTGATTTTCAAGCATTTGACGAGCATTAAGACCTTTAGTGAAATAACCATTAAATGCTGCACGGTACGGCGTAAAGCCCACTAATTGAGCGCCTAATTCATTTGCCAAGTCAGGCAAAATACCACTCTTACCACCAACTACAGCAGCGATCTCATTACTCAAAATCAATAACTGCCCATAATCAGCCAAAGAACGAGCAATCCTTCCTAGTACAATATGACCATTATTTTTTAACAAGCTCTCAGCAATAGCTTGAGTTTGTTCACAAGGCTCTATTTGGCCTAGATCAATTGAACTAGTCTTACCACTTAGTTTACACGCTGCTTTTAAAATTTTACCTAAAACTAAGGCAAACTTACGAGGGTCAACGGTTATTTGTGAGCTTAATTTGATTTTAACATCTTCTTGTTTCAGACTAACAAGATGTATTTCATTATCATGTTTTGCAGCTTGACGTAAACGCTGAGCCAACAAAGGTTGCTCTTCACGCAACATACTACCAATAACTAAAATTGATTTATTCGCTGCGAAATCAGCAATACTACTACCAAGGTAATTAACCCCCTCTTGCTTACCATCTAAGCTAAAATCTTGTTGCCCTAGACGATAATCAAGGTTATTTACACCAATACCACGCATCATTTTTTGTAATAGGTGTAATTCTTCGGTAGTTGAAATAGCAGAAGCTAACACACCTATAGCATCACTTCCATGATCCATTTTCACACCATTGATACTTTTCGCCGCGTAATTAAGAGCGGTTTCCCAATCAACTTTAATCCACTTGCCATCTTGTTTAATCATTGGTTCAGTCACACGTTCTTCGTGGTATAAGCCTTCATAACTAAAACGATCTCGATCTGATAACCAGCACTCATTTATGGCGTCGTTTTCCAATGGTAATACGCGAACTACTTTATGGTATTTATCCACGTGTACTTGAATATTGCTGCCCAATGCATCATGTGGCGATATTGATTTACGACGCGACAATTCCCATGAACGCGCTGTATCTCTAAATGGTTTAGACGTTAAAGCACCAACAGGACAAATATCAATAATATTACCTGATAGTTCGCTATCAACCGTTTTACCAATAAACGGCATTACTTCCACGTGATTATTGCGATAACTCATGCCTAATTCTTGGAAACCTGCAATTTCATCCGTAAAGCGCACGCACCGCGAACAGTGGATACAGCGGGTCATAGTCGTTTTTACTAATGGACCAAGGTCTTTATCTACCACCGCGCGTTTATCTTCTTCAAAACGACTCGTGCTACGACCATAACCAACAGCCAAATCTTGTAACTGGCACTCGCCACCCTGATCACAAATTGGACAATCTAGAGGATGGTTAATTAATAAAAATTCCATCACACCTTGCTGTGCTTCAACTGCCATTTTAGAACAAGTATGTACTTTCATACCTTCTGTAATTGGCGTTGCACAGGCTGGTGCTGGACCACGTGCTTTTTCAACTTCTACCAAACACATCCGACAATTTGCGGCAATCGATAATTTTTTATGGTAGCAAAAATGCGGAATATATTTTCCTTCTTGCAACGCCACCTCAAGTATCGTTGAACCTGGCTTGGCACTGACGGTCTTACCGTCTAATTCAAATTCAATCATTATTACTTTTTCCTGTTAATATAATTAGCACCAGCGGTGATTTACCAGACATTTACCGTGTTCGATATGATACTCAAACTCATGTCTGAAATGTTTGGTAAAGCTTCGTACAGGAAATACCGCGGCATCAGATAAAGCACAAATTGTACGCCCAGCCATTTGATTACCAATACTGTCTAACAACTCAAGATCTCCAGCACGCCCATGACCAGTTTCAATTCGATGAACAATTTGGTATAACCAGCCAGTACCCTCACGACAAGGCGTACATTGTCCACAGCTTTCTTCATGATAGAAGTAAGACAAGCGCTCTAAGGCTTTTACCATACAAACATCTTCATCCATTACTATTACTGCGCCTGAACCAAGCATAGAACCAGCTTTAGCTATTGAGTCATAGTCCATGGTACATTCCATCATGATGTCCGCGGGTAATACCGGAGCAGATGAACCACCAGGAATAACTGCTTTTAGTTTTTTACCGCCACGCATACCACCAGCCATCTCTAGCAATTTACTAAATGGAGTACCAAGAGGAACTTCAAAATTTCCTGGACGCTCAACATGACCAGATACTGAGAAGAGTTTAGTACCACCATTATTTGGAATACCTTGCTCCATGAAGGTTTGACCACCATCACGTAAAATAAAAGGTACTGAAGCTAATGATTCGGTATTATTAATTGTTGTTGGTTTACCATATAGACCGTGCCCAGCAGGAAATGGTGGTTTAAACCGTGGTTGACCCTTACGGCCTTCAACTGAATTTAATAAAGCTGTCTCATCACCACAAATATACGCACCATAACCGTGATGTGCATGCAATTCAAAATCAAAACCAGAACCTAAAATATTATTACCTAATAAATTTGCAGCGCGAGCTTCTGCTAATGCTGCTTCAAATTTTTGGTAAATTTCAAAAATTTCACCGTGTATGTAATTATATCCAGCAGATGCACCAATTGAGTAACCCGCAATAATCATCCCTTCAATCACTGCATGCGGATTAAAGTCCAAGATATCACGATCTTTAAACGTACCGGGTTCACCTTCATCACTATTACACATGATATACTTTTGACCTGGCATAGTTCGTGGCATAAAGCTCCATTTTAAACCAGTAGGAAATCCTGCTCCACCACGCCCACGCAATCCAGAAGTTTTCATCTCATTGATTACATCTTCGGGTGTGATTTTTTCCGCCAAAATTCTTTTTAATGCCTGATATCCGCCTCGTTTGAGATATTCATCTAAGCGCCAACAAGCAGAATCACTAGTGTCAACACCTGCGAAAATTACGCCTTTTTCAAAAATTGCCATAAATGCTCCAAAACTCTAATACTATTACGATAAACTTCGATTAAAAATGATAATTAACACTTAATACTAAATCATTATTTTCTACCGTTGCAGCATTAGCCGGCGGATTTCCACCAACAACATTATTACCATTTTCATTATAATGTAAATTTAGCGGTAATAATAAGCCATAGTTAATATAATCTAAATCTAAAGAAATATGTTTAAAAATATAAAAAGCTCCACCAATGCCTAACACAGAAGTAAAACCATCTGTCATAGGGCTACCTACATAATCGGTCATAGTGGCGCGCTCGAAAGCTATACCACCCCGTACCTTTAAATCAAACCAATCAGTAAAAGGATACAGAAATAACGCATTCGCTGCTAGCAAATTCTGTGAACCCAAAAAAGTCTTATTTCCGGTGTTCTGAGGCGATGGTTGATATACCTGATTATTCGACCACAAAAAACTGACCTCAGTTGCAAAATAATCATTAAACTGGTAGCCCCCACTGAAATAGGTACCAACTGAATTTTTACTCTGATTACCCAAATACGAACCAACTGCATCACCAGAACCATCTGGTGCGTAATATGTTTTATAAATATTATCTGAGGAAGTCTGATTTAATGCAACTCCTCCTCCAAGATAAAACCCATCCAACGCATAACACAGCACGCTCACACTAGATAGAGCAAGAGCAATAACTAACTTTAGCACTTATACCAATTCTGACAATTGTTTATCAATCGCTTCAGGTGTCATAAAACTGCACATTTTATGGTTATTAAGTAGTAATACCGGAGCATCACCACAGGCACCAAGGCACTCTGCTTCAATAACGGTAAATTTACCATCAGCACTAGTTCCGCCTAGTTTTGCAATATTCAATTTTTCCAATAGGTATTCCGCAGTATTAACTCCACCACGCAATGCGCATGGAAGATTGGTACATACCGCTAATTTATACTTACCAACTGGTTTTAAATTATACATACCGTAAAATGTTGCAACTTCCATTGCTTGTGTAGCTGGAATTTTTACATAATCTGCAACATAGGCAATTGTATCAGTCGACAACCAACCCAACTCAGTTTGGGCAATTCTCAATGCTGACATAATTGCACTACGACGACGCTCTGCCGGATACTTGGCTAGTTCGACATCAATTTGTTTTAATGATTCAAGCGATAACATTATCTATCCACCTCACCGAATACAATATCTTGCGTTCCAATAATTGCTACCACATCGGCAATCATATGCCCGCGGCTCATTTCATCTAAAGCCGCCAAATGTGCGTAACCCGGAGCTTTAATTTTTAAGCGATAAGGTTTATTTGCTCCATCTGAAACCATATAAACTCCAAACTCACCCTTAGGATGTTCTACCGCAGCATAAACCTCACCTTCAGGAACTCTCATCCCTTCGGTAAATAATTTGAAATGATGAATTAAATCTTCCATCCCATGTTTCATTTTTTCACGACTTGGCGGTGCGATTTTATGATCATCCGTAATTACTGGACCTGGATTATCCCTCAACCAAGCTACACACTGTTTAATAATTTTGTTAGATTCACGCATCTCAGCAACTCGCACTAAGTAACGATCGTAACAATCGCCACCCTTGCCAACCGGAATGTCAAAATCCATTTTAGCATACACATCATACGGTTGTTTTTTGCGTAAATCCCAAGCAACACCTGATCCACGTAGCATTGGACCAGAGAAGCCTAAATTAAGTGCGCGCTCTTCAGTTACCACGCCAATATCAACCGTTCTTTGTTTCCAAATCCGATTATCAGTAATAAGCGTTTCATATTCATCAACACAACCATCAAAACGCTTGGCAAAATCAGCAATAAAATCCAATAAACTGCCCTGACGGGTTTTATTCCGTGCGGCTAATTGTTTTTTAGTTCTAATTTTTGATTCTGTATATTGTGGCATAGTTTCAGGTAAATCACGGTATACACCACCAGGACGAAAATACGCCGCATGCATCCGCGCACCAGATACAGCTTCATAACAATCCATCAGGTCTTCACGCTCACGGAAAGCGTACAAAAACACCGCCATAGCACCGATATCCAATGCATGCGCACCAATCCACATTAAGTGGTTTAAAATACGAGTAATTTCTGCAAACATGACACGGATATATTGCGCACGCTCAGGTACATCAACACCTGTTAGACGCTCAACAGCAAGACAATAAGCATGTTCATTACACATCATAGACACATAATCTAGACGATCCATATACGGCAACGCTTGCAAATAAGTTTTATGCTCTGCTAATTTTTCAGTCCCGCGATGTAATAAACCAATATGTGGGTCTGCACGCTGAATCACCTCACCATCAAGTTCCAAAACTAAACGTAATACACCATGAGCCGATGGATGTTGAGGTCCAAAGTTCAGGGTGTAGTTCTTAATTTCTGCCACCGTAGTGCTCCTCACGAATAGTGCGTGGTGTTATTTCACGCGGTTCAATAGTAACTGGCTGGTAAATTACACGTTTTTGTTCTTCGTCATAACGCATTTCCATATAACCAGATAGAGGGAAATCTTTTCTAAATGGATGTCCAATAAAACCATAGTCAGTTAAAATGCGACGTAAGTCAGGATGTCCATCAAATACAATCCCATATAAATCAAAAGCTTCACGCTCAAACCAATTGACAGAACTCCAAATTTCAACAACTGAAGGCACAACCGGAAATTCATTATTGCTCGCAAAACATTTAACCCTAACCCGCCAGTTATGCTTAACCGACAGCAAATGGTAAACCACCGCAAATCTTAATGCATCAGCAGGCTTCTCATCCTGTTGATCTCTGTAAGTCAAATAATCAATACCACAAACATCCTGACATTGAGCAAATGCCAAACGTTCATTTTTGGCAAGTGTACTCATTAGTTCAATCAAATGCTCAGGCGTAACTTCAAGGGTTATTTCTTGATCTTTGAATTTATATAAATTACTATAGATTTCACCAACGGTTTCTGTAAGAGCTAACTCAAGTTGTTCAATCTTTTTCATTAGGCACTCTTTCTGGCAATCGTAGATTCACGACGAATTTTATTCTGTAACTGAATAATACTATATAATAAGGCTTCAGCAGCCGGAGGACAACCAGGAACATAAATATCAACTGGCACAATACGGTCACAACCACGTACTACGGAGTAAGAATAATGATAATAACCACCACCATTAGCACATGACCCCATTGAAATTACCCAGCGAGGCTCAGGCATTTGGTCGTAAACCTTACGTAATGCTGGCGCCATTTTATTACATAATGTACCAGCCACAATCATCACATCAGATTGACGTGGCGATGGACGGAAAACCGCTCCAAAGCGATCCAGGTCATAACGCGCCGCACCAATATGCATCATTTCGACCGCACAACAAGCCAAACCAAATGTCATTGGCCATAAGGACCCTGTACGCGCCCAATTAATTAGCTTATCAGCTGTGGTGGTAACAAAACCTTCTTTTAATACGCCATCTATTCCCACTCTAGCGCTCCTTTTTTCCAAACATAAATAAATCCGGCAATTAAAATAGCCAGAAAGATTGACATTAAAATAAACCCGTACATACCTAAAGCTTTAAAAACCAAAGCCCAAGGAAATAAAAAGGCAATTTCCAGATCAAATAAAATAAAAAGAATCGCAATCAAATAATAGCGAACATCAAATTTAACCCGAGCATCTTCAAACGCTTCAAAACCGCATTCATAAGGAGAATTTTTTTGCGAATCTGGCTTATGGCGACCCAAAGCACGCCCAGCAATCATCATTGCCGACCCCATCAAACAAGCCAATAACATAAAAAACAAAATCGGAAAATATAAACTAGCGACCATAAAATGCCCTCAAAAAACTCTAAAATGGTGCCGACGACGGGACTCGAACCCACACAGCCTCACGACCACTACCACCTCAAGGTAGCGTGTATACCAATTTCACCACGTCGGCAATAAACTTACTTTATTCAGGAATTTGATTTCCAGTTTTTTTAGCCGGAGCACTTGCATTTACTACTCCTGCAGACTGGCTCGCAACTGGTTTACTGGCAACAGACTTGCCATTCATACTACTCATATTTGCCATAACGCCCAAATCGCCAACCTTACCTTTGCTCGAAGTAACTACCAAGGTCAATGTTGCAGCAAAGAACACTGCCGCGCAAATCGCCGTTGAACGGCTCAAAAAATTGGCTGACCCTGAGGCTCCAAACAATGACGATGAACCTCCAGAACCAAAAGTAGCACCCGCATCAGCACCTTTACCTTGTTGCAATAATACTAAAATAACAATCGCAACTGCCGAAATAATCATTACAATCCACAAAATTGTATTTAAGATTTCCATAAAACTCACAAATCAATAAAATTTTTAAAATCAACAACTTAGCTACTAGATTTGCTCACAGATTGCCGTAAAATCAGCAACCTTAAGGGACGCTCCACCTACTAGTACACCACCAACACTAGGAATATTCAGGATTTCACCTGCATTCTGACTAGTTACGCTACCGCCATACAAAAGAGTTATTTTAGCATAATTGAAGCGTTTTTGCATATAACGATTGATAAATGCAATAACTTCGGCAATTTGCTCAAGTGTGGCAACCTTACCTGTACCTATTGACCAACACGGTTCATATGCAATTATGATTTCCTTCATTTGCTCAATTTCCTCAAGCCCCGATAGCTGCAACTCAACAAATTGTAGATAGCTACCATCCTCACGCGCACTCAGCGGCTCGCCAACACATAAAATAGGAACTAAATTACTATCAAATGCATTACGAACTTTATGGATCAAAATTGCACCATTTTCTCCCATTAGCGTTCGACGTTCTGAGTGACCAATGATTACATAATCAACCCCTGCATCTTTAAGCATGCTCCCATTTATCTTACCTGTATAAGCGCCACAATTACGATAGTGACTTAAATCCTGTGCAGCAATCTTAATGTGTGAGTTAACCAAAAGCTTTTGTTTAGCCCAAACAATGTATAAATAAGGTAGCGCTAAAATTACATTAGATTTATTGGTCTCTGGTAAATGAGCGTAATAGCCCAAATCAGCGTTAACTTTAGACAACTCACCATTCATCTTCCAGTTGGCGACAATTAACTTCTCCATGCGTCTAATCTCCGATAAACGTTATTCAGCATGATTTTAGCATAGTTATTATCTACGCAATTTGGTTTAAGCTATTTCAAACTAAATAGCATACCTGAGTTCAAGTGCGAAATACAAGCTATAGTTTATCTATTTCTTTGCATTTCGCACTTGAACTCAGGTCATGTTTCTTCATCTTGTAATTATTATAGCTACGACTTACAGCAATTTAACTAAATACTTAGGCGATTCAACGTATCCTTGCCTATAATAAAACTCGTGCGCTTTAGTTCTCCTAGAATGACAGTGGACTTCTATTCGATCACATTCTCTTGCTTTAGCAAGCTCAACACAATATTCTTCAAGTTTTCTACCTATGCCACCACTTCTGAAATTTTCATTTACTGCAAAATAACTAATTCTTGCAAAGTCTCCTCTTAATGCAAGCTGAGGAATAAAATGTAGAGAAATTAATGCAACGATTTTACCATTAAATTTACATGTTAAAAGTTCTTCGTCTGGATGCTCCAACAGAAATTTAATTTTATCTTCTACAAAATACTCTGTGTCGGGATAGCCTAATTATTGAAGTAAAGAACTTATTTCTTTACTATCTTCTATTCGTGCTGATATTATTTCCACTTTTTGTATTCCTTTTTACAATTACACGCAAAATATAGGTTGCACAATACCACAAAATTCAGGACACACTCAAGCATATATTTTAACTTAGACTTACTCTTAATCCAAGAACTCTTTTAATACAACTTACATAATATTGCAATACTATAATTTATGCTTAACTACATTACTGCTGAAAAGCATTAAACAATGTAAGAACCAGTCGTTACATGAAACTTAATAATCATAGTAACTTATTGCTATAATAATGGTGTCAGCAAAAAACACTCTTTGATTTTAAATTATTTGCTGAAATTTTTGTTACTTAAGTCGAATTATAAAATCTAAAAATATTCTAATGGATTAATACATGCAAAATAATATGTTCTTTGAAATGTTTCCTTTAATCGCATTTTTTGCGGTTTATTATTTTACTAAAAATATCTTCACTGCTACATTAGTTTGTATCATTGCAAGCTGGATCCAGCTCGGCTTATATCAAATTATTTATAAAAAAATTGGTAAAAATACTTGGATTAGCACTATTTTAATTACAGTTTTTGGCGGTTTAACTGTTGCACTGCACAATAAAACCTTCGTTATGCTAAAACCCACAATGTTATACTGGATATTTGGAGCAACTCTTTTTATCTCAGCCAAGATGGGCAAAAATGGGATCAAGTTATTACTAAAAGAACAACTTGAACTTGAAGATAAAATTTGGAATCAAATTAATTTGATGTGGGTTGGATTCTTTTTTGCCATGGGAATTTTAAATCTTCTAATTGCCTTTAATTTTAGTGAAGCTGATTGGGTAAACTTTAAAGTATTTGGTGGCTTTGGACTAATGTTGGTCTGGACTTTACTGACTGGTCTTTATGTTTATGCAAAGTCCAAAGGGAAAATAAATAATGGATAATACAAAATTAAGTACGGAATTCCAAAAACTCGATGTTGATTACCTCTATCATTTAGGTTTAGATACCACAATGGATCTAAAAGCACAATTTGGAGGAATTAGACATGTAGTTTTTACACGTTCATTTGCATCATCAGATCAAATCAGTAACTTGCTGACTAGTGAGTTTTATGGCATTAATGATATAAAAATTCATTGCGAGGTTATTGCAAAAGACGAACGTTACCACCTACATAAAATAGCGCATACTTTGGTAGTATCTCACGGCGTGGGATTTCCTTCAATGCTAATTTGTCTAAATGAAATTACTAAATTACTCTTCCATGCTGGTGCTACTGATTTTAATTTTTATCGAGTTGGTCCTGCAGGAGGAGTAGGAATTAGTGAAGATAACGTCATTATTGCTAGCGAAGCATTATCTCCAGAATTGAAACCCGAATGGAAAAACATTGAATTTGGCGAGTATTATTCGTATTCAACTCAGATGAAAGCAGATCTGACTAACAAATTAATATATGCGAATAAAGACAATGGCAGCATTATAAATGGTAAGGTTTTGTCATCAGCTAATTTCTATGAAGGACAAGCTCGTTTAAACGGTGCGATTGCACCTTCATTTAATAAAGTACAGCGTGATGCTTACCTACAACAAGCTCACGAAGCGGGTGTCAGAGCAATTGATATGGAGTCGGCTTGTTTTACTGCATTTTGTAAAAATATGGACATCCCTGCTACAATGATTTTACCTATCATTGTAGATAGATTATGCGACAATGATCAAGAGCCTGTAATCACTGCAGACCAAACCAGAGTATCCCCTATTATGGTTACTGCCAGCAAAATACTCTCTAATTTACTAATTACGACTTTGTAACCAAGAGGTCATCTAATGAAAATTAATCCTATTCTAGAAAATAATCCAGAAAAGCATTTATACCTTTTTGATATTGAACTAAATCAGCAAACACTAGAGCAATTTAGCGGCATAAATTATGTAATAATGCAAGGAAGCAGCAAACGTTCCGAAGTTTTAGCTCGTAAGTTAGCCGACAAAGTTTTAAAAATTGATTCTCGTTTTTTCAAACCAGTAAACTTAGTAAACACTAGCGATTATGCTGTATATCGCGTTGGTAATATTTTATCCGTTTCACATGGTATGGGTAATGTTACTATTGATGCCCTGTTACATGCAGTCACAAAATTACTCTATTACGCAGGTAGCCATGATGTAGAATATATTCGAGTTGGTACCTCAGGCGGTATTGGAGTTGAACCAGGGACAGTAGTAGTCACTAAAAATGCTTATATGCCTAATTTGGCACCCTACTATACTACTTATGAGTTAGGTCAACGAATTGATACTCCGACTAACCTTGACCATAAGCTAGTTGAACGGATTTTGACCGCTCAACCAGATAATTTACCATTTCCAATAATTAGTGGTAATAGCATCGCTGCTGATGATTTTTACCTTGGACAATGCCGCTATGACGGAGCAATGCCTGCACGTAAAGATCGAGCATGGCGTGAAGAGTTTTTCCAAAAAGTTCATGCATTAGATATTCGTAACTTTGAAATGGAGTCAAGTGCAATGGGTGCATTTTGTAACCGCGCTGAAATTCCAGCTACCATGATTGCTGTAACCTTGCTCAATCGCTTCAAAGGTGATCAGGTAAGTGCCACACCAGAACAGTTAGCAGAATTCTCTGATCGCTCACAAGCTGTTGTAATCAACTATTTGTTAAGCCGTGCAGATGTTAAACTTCACACTAACTGATCTTAAATACTTGCTGGCTTTGGCTGAAGAAAAACACTTTGCCAAAGCCGCTGCAAGATGCTTTGTTTCCCAACCAACATTATCCATCGCAATTAAGAAGCTTGAGGAGAACTTAGAGGTTTGCATTTTTGAGCGTGAAAATCATCAAATTTTATTAACTCCTGCTGGCAATATGATCATCGAACAGGCCAAAAAAATCTTAAGCGAAGCACAGCAAATGCGTGAAATGGCATTAGGTTGTCAAAACCCGTATAGTCAGCCCTTACGAATTGGAGCGATTTTAACTATAGGTCCGTACTTATTTCCGTCACTCGTTCGTGATACTATAAAGCTTGCGCCTGAGTTAAAATTAATCTTAGAAGAAGGATTTACCACTACATTAACCGCGAAGCTACTAGCTGGTGAACTTGATACTATTATTTTAGCCACACCAGTTACTGAAGCGGAATTAGAACAAACTGAGATTTTTCAGGATGAATTGAGCTTAATTTGTTCATCTAAACACAGACTGGCAAAACAGGCTAAAATATCACCCAAAGTATTAAATGATGAAACGCTTTTATTATTGGGAAATGGAAATTGCCTGCGCGATCAGGTATTGCAGATATGCAAACCTAGTACTACCATTAGTAATATTAGTAATCAAATAGTTTCAAGCTCTCTTGAGACCATTAAATACATGGTTGAAATGAATATTGGTGTCAGTATTCTACCTAAAATAGCTCAGATTAACCTACCTTCTGATTTAATAGTTAAACCTTTTGGCGCTAGTAAAAAACCCGCACGGACGTTAAGCATTGTAACCCGAAAGAATTTTCCACGTAAATCTCTGGTTGAATTAGTAAAAAAACAATTAATTACACAACTGGTCAACAGCTAAAAACTTATCTTCACCAAGAATTAGCGAATCTGTTTGTTTGTTAAATAGCAGCTTGCCACCCAAGCTACTAATCCAATTAATACTTGAAATCAACTTTAGTTCATAGTGCTCAATTAACGCCAAGGTTTGCTGCTGCTCGCTGTAACTATATTGACAACTTTCTTTCAGCTCGCGTAATTGTTCAAGACGGAGTAATAATGCATCTAAGCACTTCGTCAATTCAACACAAGCTTCTTTATCACCAGAGGTAAGCTGATTAATTGTTTGCCAAGTATTAATCACAAGATCGTCAATTTGCTCTTTTTCAACTAATGATTGGGCATTGGAGTAGCTATGTTTAAATACAAAATATTCAAAAAACTGACACAAACAAACTCCCGTTAAAACGCACATTCCACGATTAGCTATATACACAATCTCATTATTGAAAAACAAATTCATATAATCAAAATTAACGCACAACATCACGGTAACCAGCATAATAAAATAGGTGTATTCTTGTAATGCAGTAAAGGCCACAGCACAAACTAATAGCAAGGCAATAATGACCAATAAATTATAGTTATAATGAATAAAAAACCAAACTAAAATGCTGATTAATAGCCCAGCAATACTCCCAAGAACCCTCTGTTTAGCTTTATTAATAGTAAGTCCCGGGCGAAATGGTCCAATAATTGCCAACACCGAAATTGGAATCCAGAGACCGTCACTCCATTCGCTCCATTGATAGATGAACAATGCTACTGCAAATAAAATCGTAACATGGATGATGCGTAAATGGATTAATTGTTCACGTGTGCGCATATTTTGTTCCACTGGTAGTAAAGTTGAGTAAAAAGTTCATTGTGAGTTACCAAATCAGGATGATTGTGATAACCGTTGAATTGCGCAGGATAATTGCTCTTTTGGCGAATTGCGCTTTCTAATAACCCCAGATCATTGGCAATCAAATTTAGCTCTGGCGATGATGTTGTTTTATTCACGATCAAATCGGTAATATAAAAATAATATTCACCAAGTAAATTAGTCATTTGGATTGATTCAAAATAGTATGCTTTACGTTTCAACAGAGCGGATACATTACGTGCATTCCAATTGTGTTTAAGCACCAAAGTTGCTTCATTGATACTAATTTCATTTAACATATGTTGTAGCCCCACTAAATTACGTATCAGCGCGGAAAGCCATATTTTATGATATAGATGAGGAAAGAATTTATGTGCCCAAAATACAATTAATGCGAACTCAACAATAAAAAACAAACGATTGAGAATGTCAAAAAAATTACCGCTATTATACCCTTCCAAAGACATAATCCCGAGCATCAAAATTACCCCAACGATAGGAAATAATTCTGGTTTCTTTTTTAGAACGCTATAGAGAATATAGCACCAGCCAGCGGCAACTATAATAAACCAGCCTTTAAGATAGACATAGCTCGAAAATAAACCAACAGTCAAACAAATAATGATAATATATGCTAAATAAAGATTATCTTTTTTATCTAAATCATTGATACTTGGCATTTCAATAATCAACACTCCTGCACCGCTTAACAGCATGACTAACGGAGCAAGCGGTGGAGATAAGAGCATATTCGCAATAAAGAGTATTATCGTAATGTAAGCAATTTTCAAGCTCATTAGGCGTGAATACCAGTATGGATCAAAGCGATCCAGCCAATTATTAAGCCGCAGTAGGACATTCATAATTATTTGGTGGAGATATAAACGTAAGCGCTCATCCCCGGACGCAAAGGATAGCTATTAGTGTCCACATCAGTAATTTTAATTTGTACTGGGAAACGTTGCGGTAAATTTAACCAATGATTATCGGTGAAAACAAACTGTGTTTCTTTTAGCGGTAAAATATGCTGCCGATCAACCGACCAGTTATCCGACATTACTACCCCATGAAAAACTTTATGTCCCAAATATGCTCGTGGGAAAATCCACACTTTGTCGCCTGCATGAACATTAGCCAAATCGGTCTCGTTCAAATTTGCTTGGATATAGGTATTGGCAGTATCAATAAAATTAAATAAACCAACATGCGGTACCGCAGAAGTACCAACACCCATATATAGATTTTGAATATAACCCTCAGATGGCGCTCGGATAATGGTATCTTGCAAATCAATTGCTGCTTTATCAACTGCCGCGCGTAATGTTTCAATACCAACTTGCGCTTGTTTTAACTCGGTTTGCTCAAGTTCGATATGCTCTTTTAACGAAGCAACGACGTTAACTTGCGATTTGATATTGTATTCCAGCGTTTTGAGCTCAATTTCTGGGATGGCCTTACTAACTGTTTTATCATTCTTCTGGTTATATTCGTAATTCATACGGTCTAACTGATCTTGTGCGGCTTTCAGGTCTAAAGTTGATACTGCGATTCTTTTTTTAAGCACCTCTAAGCCAATCTTAGCCTGATCATATTGCGCTTTAACCCCTGCGTACTCGAGCTTATATTTTGCAGGGCGAATCAGCATAATCGGATCTCCGGTTTTGAGGCGTTGTCCGTTCTGTGTATAAATTTCTTCAATGTGCCCACTCACTGATGATGAAACTGGCGTCATATTTTCAACCACAAAGGCGTTATCGGTTACGGGAAACCAGTAGGTAGTAAAATAACCTAATGCAATTACTCCACCAACCGCAAAAATCAAGGTGGCAAAATTAAATTTTAAAGCTTTTTTCTTCATTAATAATCCTGTTTAGTTTAATTATATATAATATTTTTATAAGTTATTGTATGATATTCTGAAAATTACATTACAAACTGCAGTAAATTCGAAATACTAGTAGGCACTGGGCGACGACACCTACAAAAAGTAGGTGAGAAGCTCAGTAACGACCTAGGATGATGAATTTGCTGCAGTTTGATAGCCGCCACCTAGGCTTTGGTACAAACTAACCAACGAAATCAGTTGCTGTAACTTGGTTTGCGTGATATCAATTGCTAAAATATCTTGTTCAATTTTCGCCCCAAGTACTAACACATAGGGAGTTAAGCCTCGTTTATACATGGCTTGTTTGGCATCCAATGAATCTTGCAAACTCTGCAATGCTCCCATATCGCTAGTCATCTTTTGGTTATAACCGTTATTGGTTGCCAGTGCATTATCAACTTCATGTAAGGCACTATTTACTACCATTTTGTAATTCGCAAGTGCAGCTTTAAATACTGCGGTATTGGTATTAATCTGACCAAAAACACTTGGCGAAATGGTCCAGTTTGCATACGCAGCATAATAGCTTTGCTGATTACTATTCGCAACATTAACATTAGGAACAGGCTGATTAAACCCTTGCGTGCCTGACCCTGATGCATAAAAATAATTTAAGTTTACGCTTGGTAATAGCGCGCTTGAGGCAACACTAATACCTTCATTCGCCGCTTTGAGTTGATCTTCAGCCTTCATCACATCAGGTCTGCCAGCTAAAACACTCACTGGTAAATTACCTGGAATTACCTGATTTGGATTAATCGCAGCAAATTTATTGGTAGATTTAACCTCACCCGGAGTTTGATTCAGCAGATAGCGTAGCGCATTTTGCGTTGCAGTCAGATTCTTTTTAGCCAAGGCTAATTGTCCGGCAACTAATTGCTGTTTACTCTTGAGTTCATCAACACTAAGCTGATTTGCTAGCCCACGTTTATCCATTGCTTGACTAATTGCAGTTAACTCACCTAAATCATTATGCAGCTCAGTAAATTGCTCAACCAGACGAATTTGCGCTAGATTAGCAAAATACGCACCAGTTACTTGTCCAATTACTGCCAGACGTACACTTAATTCCGCATTTTTAGCAGCATCTACATTATACCCGGCTTGTTTTTGTAGCGTGTAATTGGTAAAGACATTAATTGCATAAGTTGGCAGTAAAGCAAAAAATGCGCCAGTGTTATTCACCACACCCAGATTACCAATCGGCGTAAAACTATTTTGTGAACTACCATTAACGTAGCCTCCAAAAACACTAAAAAATGGAATCCAGTTAAGTTTAACCGTCAATAACTGTCCTTGTGCTGCCTCTAGATTAGCTTTGGCAGCCTCAATGTTAACATTATTTTTTAAACCACTTTCAATCACGCGATTAAGTTCAGGATCATTAAACTTTTGCCACCATGCCAGATATGGCAAACTTTCACTAATTGGCGCAAGATTTGTATTAGTTGCATTCCAATGACTAGGAGTATTCAACTCCGGCTTCTGGTAATCTGGCGAAAAATAAGAGCACCCGATCAAAACCATCGGAAATAATAAACAGGATAATTTACGCATTATATAGATTACCGTCCAAATTTAATAAATTTAAGTTGAGGATATTTTTGTTGCAAAAAGTATAAAAATTTGCGCGTCCATTGAAATTTTAACATTAAGAAACACAATACTACTGAAAATAATAGTGCGTCATAGTCAAACCATTTATATAAAAAAACTGCGACAACGCCGCCCCAGAAAAAACTAACTAGTAAAAGTGTATTAATTATCAAGCGCCAATTATCAATTTTTTGTCCGCTTATTTTTTTGGCAATTAAAGTGCCAAAATCAGTCATTGTCCCTGTCATATGCGTCGTTCTGATAATCGACCGCCCATAGTGTGAGCTGAGCGCGTTTTGCACGCCCATTGCAGCAGCTAAAAAGTATTTAGCCGAATCAACACCGCTGCGTAAACCAAAACTACCAGCTAAAAGACAGAAAATTTCCAGCGCAATTACTAAGTTATAATTATTGCCGCGCTCAAAACTATCCTTGGGTGTGAGTAAGCCACTTAAAATCGCACCACCAAGAAAGAATAGTAAAGCCAACAGCATATCATAAAACAGCCCAAAATTGCCATCAGCAAATGCATCTGCCGCAAAAGTTAGTGTTCCCGTTACATAACCAACCGGATTATGCAAGAAACTAATGAAGGTCACCATATTAACAAAGCCACCATTGAAGGATAATAAACTAACGGCGCGATAAATCCAATGCTTTTTCTGTCCTAAAACCTGCTCCATTATAACGCTTTTCCCTCAAACGGTTGCTGATTATCATAATCAATAATTTCTGCAAGATTATCAAATACACGTTTATCAGCCACTAACTCCAATAAGCCAACAGACTTAAATTTATCTTCAATTCGTTCATTAACACCCACTAGATATATCATAATATTACGCTTATACAGTTTTTCGATAGTTTCCTGAAAAGAACTAAGACCAGAGTAATCAATAAACGGAACAGCATAAAATTTAAAAACTACCGCGGCAGTTGAGCTATGGGTATTGGATAAACTTTCGGCAAATTTCTCAGTTACGGCAAAAAACATTGGTCCATTTATCGCAAAAATCGTTACTTTACGGCGGAAACGATAGCTTTCATCATTCATTTCTCCACCAGTAAAATTAGGCGATTCTTCCTGAATATGGGTAGTTAGCGTCATTCTTCGCATAAAAAACAACATTGCTAAAACTACACCTATGTTTACCGCAATTACCAGATCCGCAAATACCGTTAAGAAAAAAGTTGCCAGTAGAACTAATTTGTCATCCCGTGGTGAGTGTTTGAGAATAAAGCCAAAATGTGGAAAATCACTCATATTGTATGCCACTACAAATAGAATGGCAGCTAAACTACATAACGGGATATATTCTGCCAAGGGCGCAAGCAATACAATAATTACCAATAAAAATAGTGAATGAACTATTGCCGAAATTGGCGAATTACCGCCATTGCGAATATTCGTTGCGGTTCGGGCAATTGCACCAGTTGCAGCAAAACCACCGAATAGAGGACTAACGCAATTGGCAATCCCCTGCCCGATCAGCTCTTGATTAGGACGATGCTTGGTATTTGCCAAACCATCTGCAGCGGTTGCCGATAGTAACGATTCAATCGCACCCAGCAACGCAATCGTAAAGGCTGGCCCCAATAGCGCTACTGCACCGTCAAAAGTTAAATGCGGCATACTAAATTCAGGAATGCCTCGAGGAATCGTGCCAAAAACACTGCCTAAAGTTGCAACATCTTTAAAACCAAAAATCATTTGAATAATCGTTGCAACTAGCATTGCAACTAATGGACCTGGTAAAATTTTTAAATATTTAATCTTATGGTTGTAGATAACCAAAATCAAACTCAATATTGCTAAAAGCGTGGTTATTAGGCTTAGATGTGGCAATGACGTAACAAGCGTAATTAATTTAGTGTGAAATTTAGCATCTAAGCCAAGCTTAACTGGTAAACCAAAGAAATCTTTCCACTCACCAACAAAAATTATCACACCGATTCCACTAGTAAAGCCAGCGATCACAGGCTCTGGAATAAATTTTATAACGCTACCTAAACGCATCAAACCCATGATGATTAATATACCACCAGCAATAAAAGTAGCAAACTGCAATCCTGCAAAACCATACTGTCCAGTAATATCAGCTAAGATAACAATAAACGCACCAGTAGGTCCAGCGATTTGAGCACGTGTCCCACCAAAGACTCCAACTAACAGCCCTGCCACAATTGCGGTATAGATTCCATTTTCTGGACGCGCCCCTGAAGCAATCGCAAAAGCCATTGATAATGGCAAGGCAACAATACCGACAATTAATCCAGCTAAGGTATTTTTTATAAAATTTTTCCGCGTGAATAATCCAGCGCGAAATGCTTCTTTTATCGCAATCATGGTAATCCCAGTTGTAGTGCTATAGTAGTTTGAAAATAATATTGAATTAGAAATTTCTTTAGCCCGTAATTATAACAAATTTTACTAAAATCCAGATTTATAACAATGTTTTTATTCCACATTTTTTAGTCTGACCCCATTAATCATTGATAGCTTATAGCTATTATTTTGATTAAAATCATTAATTAGACTATTTGCTATTTGTCGCATATAATAGCTCCTGTAAGCAAAACAAACGTAGTAACGAGAGCAAGCACTTAATCTAATTGCCACCAAACGTCATTACGCAAATTAATTTTAATTTACACATACATAGGAGTGTTATCATGTTATCAGTAGGAAATAAATTCCCAGAATTCAAATTAACCGCAGTTAATGGAACTAGTCCGGAAAGTTTTAGCGAAGCAACTCTTGAAACTTATGCAGGTCAATGGAAAATCATTTTTTTCTGGCCTAAAGATTTTACTTTTGTTTGTCCAACTGAAATCGCTGGCTTTGGAAAACTTGAAGGTGCATTTAAAGATCGAGATGCGGTTCTAATTGGCGCTTCAACCGATAGCGACTTTGTACACGCAGCTTGGCGTGGTTCTCATTCAGATTTAAAACCGTTAACTTTCCCATGGTTAGCTGATATCAAAAAAGATTTAAGCAATGCCTTAGATATCTTAAATGCTGATGCGGGTGTAGCCAATCGTGCAACTTTTATTGTTGACCAAGACAATATCATTCGTTACGCAGAGATGACAGACATGAGCGTGGGGCGTAACCCAGATGAAACACTACGGATTTTAGATGCATTACAAACCGATGAATTATGTCCATGCAATTGGCATAAAGGTGATGCAACCCTATAATCAATTAATCAGTTAGCAGATGAAGGTATTTGCTTTCGCCTGCCTTTAAAGGAGAATAAATCATGAATTTTGAAGCAATTTTAAATGGCATTCCTGCTTATGCGAAAGATATCAAATTAAACCTAAGCAGTATGATAACCAACCATTCAACACTAAGCGATAGCCAATTTGCCGGCGCAGTATTAGTTGCCGCTATTGCAACTAAAAATAGTGGTTTAACTAAATTAGTCAATCAAGCAGTTGCTGGAATATTACAAGGTAGTGAATTAGAGGCCGTTCGTGCCGCAGTAGCAATTATGGGGATGACAAATATTTACTACCGCTTTACTGACTTAGTCGATGATCCCAGTTATGCCACTATGCCCGCTGGCTTACGTATGAATATTTTACGGGATCCCGGCGTGGATAAATTAGATTTTGAAATGTGGTCGCTAGTTGCATCGGTAATTGGTGGCTGTCATAAATGTGTAAGCTCACATGAACAACAGTTAATTAAACATGGGATTAGTAAAGAAACAATACAACTATTAGCTAAAATTGCAGCGGTAATACATAGCTTATCTTGTATCCATACCATAGAAGTAAGTAAATAAACGATGTGCCATCAGTACTGATTCACTTAATTTAGGAGACAATCATGTTAAAACAACAATTTTTCAATATCAATGACGGACTTAGCCAAGAACATCGCATAACAATCGCTAACGGTTTGGCGGGATTATTAGCCGACAGCTATTCACTTTACCTTAAGACTCATAATTTCCATTGGAATGTGACTGGTTCGATGTTTAATACCTTGCATTTAATGTTTGAAACTCATTATACCGAATTAGCATTAGCGGTAGATTTAATTGCCGAACGAATTCGCGCACTCGGTTTTATCGCACCGGGTAGTTATTCTGAATTTGGCAAATTAAGCAAAGTAAAAGAACATGCTGGCGATACACCTGCCACTGACATGATTAAATTTTTGATTGAAGCACATGAAGTAGTTATTAACACCGCTCGTGGAATTCTACCTGCTGCTGACGAAGCTAATGACCAGGTAACTATGGATTTATTAACTCAACGCTTACAAGTACATGAAAAAACTGTTTGGATGTTGCGGAGCCTGATTCAATAACTCTTACTGTTTTTATATAATAACGGTAATTCCATAAATTACCGTTATTCATTTATCGCTATGCAATAAGCGCAAAATTTAGCTCTACATCAAGCTGTAAATTCAGGTAAAATCCAAATCTTAAATAATAAACAGCGGAGTTTAGATTATGCCAGATATGGTGAGCAACAGCTTTCTGGGTTGGGTAACTGATGCCAATCTTAAAATTATCTTTAGTTCAATTATTATCTTCTTTCTAATCACGGCAGTAGCTGTCGGCGTCGATTACCTCATCCGTAAAACGATTATCTATGCGCTAAACCGTAAACTACATTTTTCAAAGTTAAAATTACTGCAGCTGATTGAAGAACACCACGTTCTTGATTCATTAGCGCTCTTAGTATTTGGTCTTGTGTTTGTTTTTGGTAGTTTTCTACTTGTAGAAGGTAACAAAGCTTTAACTCTAAGTATTGCAAACTTTACTCTCAAAGCAGCCAATTTATTTAATCTTTATATCTTAACAGTCTCGTTGAACCGTTTTATTTCGGCACTCCATGAATATTACCAGTCAACCTCTGAACGTGACGATAAATCTTCGTGGCATAGTTATATCAAAATTATAAGCTTTTTTAGCTGGCTTGGAGTAGCAATATTAGCGATTGCATATATCTACGGGCAACCTCCAGCTTCAATTTTAACTGGATTGGGAGCTTTGTCAGCAATCATTTTGTTAATCTTTCGTGATACTTTTTTGGGAATTGTTGCCAGCATTCAAGCCAATGCAACCTCTATGGTGAGAATTGGCGATTCGATCATTATAAAAAAATATGATATAGAGGGTACGGTGGAGGAAATTTCGATACATTCAGTACGAATTCGCAATTTTGATAATAGCGTAACAACTTTACCTACTTATACCCTAACCACTGAAGCAGTACAAAACATGGAGTATGTAACTTATTCCGAGGGAAAGCGCTTTAAACAAGCAATCGCAATTGCGCCAGACAGCGTCAAATTTATCAATAATAAATTGATTGATATAGTTGCTAACAAATATTCAGATTTTTATGGCAACCTTGATGCTGATGCAACTGATTTAGCACAAGTAACTAATTTAAGTTTGCTGCGTATGTTAATTCAATACATATTGCAAAATCATCCATACCTAAACCAGTCCTACACTAATATTGCCAAAATCAATGCCACAGCCAGCGATGGAGTAGCAATTGAAATTACCGGATACACATTTGAGACCAGTTCACGGGAACATGAAGAAATAAAAGCCAGCATAATAGGACTAAGCTATGCAATGCTGGCTGAATTTGAATTACGCGCTAGAGAAATAATCCTCTAATTAACGCTATACATTAGCAGGCAACTACGTTTACCGCAAGACCTGCTAATGCAGTTTCTTTATAACGATTACTCATATCACGCCCAGTTTCCATCATTGTATGAATTACCGCATCAAGGCTAACC
The DNA here is from genome assembly GCA_035438765.1 of Burkholderiales bacterium. Taxonomy (GTDB): domain Bacteria; phylum Pseudomonadota; class Gammaproteobacteria; order Burkholderiales; family UBA11063; genus Aquella. The sequence goes on from DAORIZ010000001.1 coordinate 70,083, forward strand.
TTACCAGGTTCGTCTTCAAGCAGTGCTAATTTGGCAATATCAATCGCTTTACTCGCAGCAACTCCATTGCGCTCAATACACGGAATCTGCACTAAACCTTCAATCGGATCACAAGTCATACCTAAACAGTGTTCCATCGCAATCTCAGCAGCTTTTTCTACCTGTAAGACATCGCCACCCAAAACCGCAGTTAAAGCGCCAGCTGCCATCGAACAAGCAACTCCAATTTCACCCTGACAGCCAACTTCTGCAGCAGAAATTGAAGCACCATATTTGTACAAATTACCTATTGCACCTGCAGTTAGGATAAATTCTACAATATTATCATCGGTAACTCCGAGGTAAAAATTGCGATAATACTCCAACACTCCCGGAATAGTTCCAGCCGAACCATTGGTTGGTGCAGTAACTACTCGACTAAATGCTGCATTCTCTTCATTTACAGCAATGGCATAAGTCATTGCTAGAAGTCGCCTATCTTGTTCAGAGACTAAGTTTAGATCTTTGTCGATAAGCTTTTGATAAAGATGAGGCGCACGGCGCTTAACATTTAAGCCACCAGGTAAAGTCCCCTCTTGTTTGAGACCCCTAAGCGTAGAATAACGCATTACATTGGCAATTTCCATTGCCTCAGCATAGACTTCATCACGTGAGCGTGTTACGGCTTCATTCGCTAACACTAATTCTGCAATAGTTAAATTGTGAGCACTACAATGTTCAAGCAATTCTTTTGCGCTAGTAAATGGATATGGAACACTAACACTTTCGCTGCCAGCACCCTCATTATCTTTACGATTAACTATTTGCTGCTTGTCTAGGATAAACCCACCACCGATAGAAAAATATTCTTCTTCAGATACTAGTTTACCACTTTGATCAAAAGCACTAAAGCGCATACCATTAGCGTGTTCTGGTAAAAATTGGTCTTTGTGAATAAATAAATCTTTATCATAATCAAAGCGAACAAGTTTTTTTCCGCCAAGCTTTAATTCCCGGCTGGATTTTATCTCATCAACGCGTGAATAAATTGTATCTGGATCAATAGTCTTAGGATGCTGACCTGCCAGACCATTTACCACCGCCAAGAAAGTACCATGCCCAGCACCAGTTAACGCCAATGAGCCGTATAAATGAGCTTGAACATGAACAACCTGTTCTAATAACCCAGATTGTTCTAATTTAACAGCAAACTCTAAGCCTGCTTTCATTGGGCCTACCGTATGTGAACTAGAAGGACCAACCCCAATTGCGAACATATCCAATGGACTTAACATTTTTCTCTCCTTTTGTGCTGCTCTGCACCATTAAAAAAGGCACCTCTAGAGGTGCCGCTTAAATTAACGTTTTGTTTCAATCATTTCATAATTAATATTTGGATCGATTACTTTTTCTTCAATTACCAAATCGCTGTAACGTTTGACATTCTCAAGAATAACTTCAGGTTGAATCTGTGCAATTAACTCAGCCTTAGTTCCCACCATTTGCAAAGACCCCAAATCTACAGGCTCAAAAACAACTGGCGCTACAACTACTGGTTTTTTTTCTTCGTGTATTGACGGAGTTGTTACTATTGTTTCGTCAGCCGTCACAGCAACTTTACTACTTTCAACAACAGGCTCCTGAGTATTGTGAATAACGGTTGCAACTGCTCCACCGGATACACCACTAGCAAAGATTGTTTGCTGAATTGGTGATTTATCCGCAATATTTAATTTATCCATGCTCGGTGGAGATATCTCAGCTGTAGGCTGCTCAACCCTACGCTGTGGACGTTGATAATTTTCATTACGGCTTGTGGTTTGCGAAGCGTTATGTCCAGCAGATTCCTGACGTGGTGAAGCTATTCTGTTTTGTGATTGCTCAGCATTTGCTTGGCGTGGCGCAGTTTGACGTTCAGTGCGTTGTTCATTGCGCTCGTTACGTTCAGGACGCTCAGATCGTTCGGTTCTCGGAACAACTGACGCAGTTGCTACTGGTGCTGTAGCTTGTGCATCATTGTTTTTGGCTGGACGTACCGTCTGAATCTTATTATTGCTCTTACTAATCGGCACTGGACGAGTTTTATTCGTGCTATTTACAGTATTATTACGCTCGTACGCCCCATTAGTCCGAGGGGTGCGCTCAGGGCGTTCACTACTACGCTCTGTAGTGCTACGCTCATTATTACCACGGTTTAACTCATTGCGAACACGTACATTACGGCCTGCTTGCTGAGCATTACGCGGATTAGTTGGTTTATTATTTTTTGCAGGAGTAGCTGGCTTACTGGTAAATAATTCACCAATTTTTTTCACCAATGAACCAAACAACGATTTAGATTTGCGTGCTTCCATCATTGGTGCTGGCTCTGATGGTGAAATATTAGGTACTACAGGTAATTTACTCGTTGCAGATTCAGGTTTTTTAGTCGCAGATTTATAACCCAAAGTCTCCTCAGGAATCTCGACTAAGTTATAGCTTGATTTACTAAAATTACTATCATAATTTTCGTAGCTAATTTTCTTAATCTTATAGTTTGGTGAATCCAGATGAACATTTGGAATCAAAACAATTTTGACTTTCATTCTGGCTTCGATTTTAGCTACATCATCACGGCGCTCATTAAGCAAGTAAGTTGCAACGTCAACTGGTAACTGCACATGTAGCGCAGATAAATGATGACCATTTTTAACCGCTTCTTCTTGCACAATGCGTAGTACATGTAAAGCACTGGATTCAATCCCACGAATCGTACCAACGCCAGCACAGCGTGGGCAAGCAATTGAGCTTGACTCATCTAACGATGCTTGCAAGCGCTGACGCGATAATTCCAATAGACCAAATTTTGAAAGTTTACCCATTTGAATTCGGGCACGATCGTAACCTAATTGATTTTTAAAATGATTTTCTAATTCACGTTGATTGCGAGTATTTTCCATATCAATAAAATCAACTACCACCAAACCACCCAAATCACGTAAACGCAATTGACGGGCAATTTCTTCTGCTGCTTCAAGATTGGTAGCAAAGGCAGTCGCTTCAATGTCAGCACCCTTATTAGCTTTAGCTGAATTGACGTCAACAGAAGTTAAGGCTTCGGTATGGTCAATAACAATCGCACCACCTGACGGTAAATTTACCGTCCGTGCATAAGCAGATTCAATTTGGTGCTCAATCTGAAAGCGAGAAAATAAAGGTACATCATCCCGATATAGCTTAATTCGATCCGCAAAATTTGGCATTACATGCGCCATGAATTGGCGAGCTTGATTATAAACATCCTCAGTATCAATCAACACTTCCGCAATATCTGGGGAAAAATGATCACGAATTGAACGAATTACCAAACTACTTTCTTGATAAATTAAAAACGAACCGCCTTGCTCCTCCGCAGCTGCTCGAATCGCACTCCATAATTTAAGTAGATATGTCAAATCCCATTGCAATTCTTCAATAACGCGCCCTAAAGCTGCTGTGCGCAGAATAACACTCATTCCATGCGGAACTTCAAGCTGTGCCATTACTGATTTTAGCTCATCACGCTCTTCACCTTCGATTCGACGTGAAATACCGCCTGCGCGTGAATTATTTGGCATTAATACCAAATAACGCCCTGGTAATGTTACATACGAAGTTAAGGCAGCCCCTTTATTGCCACGTTCATCTTTTTCAACCTGAACGATCAGCTCAGTACCTAGCGGTAACTTTGAAAATTCACGAGTTTTTTGACCATTAATTTCCGGTAAATAGCGGTAATCAATTTCTTTAAACGGTAAGAACCCCTGCTTCTCAGTCCCATAGTCGACAAAACATGCCTCCAGAGACGGCTCAACACGAGTGATAAACCCTTTATAGATATTGCCCCGACGCTGCTCTTTGCTGCTAGTTTCAATATCAAAGTTAATTAGTTTCTGTCCTTCGACAGCTGCCACGCGCAACTCTTCTGCATACGTGGCATTAAATAACATTCTTTTCATGTTTAATTAAACCCTTCTTGGCTAATTAAACTCAGACCGGTTTGTTAGTATTTTTTATTTTGGCCCAAAGCGCAGATACTTATTTTAATTCTAAGTTATAATTTTTAAACTTGTCAATCTCAGCTATACTATCAAGTAACAGCTAGAGATTATGAATTAAATTAGTACATACCACCAAATTTAACTTTCAATTCCGCCCACCTGAGCGCATTTATTTTGCGATAATCAAGATGACAAAACCGAACTTCAAAATATTAAAGGTATATAAACGTGTATAAATGCATCACATCGGTACATTTATTATAAATTTAGTGCATCATATTGCGTAATCACTTAATAAATTTCTCTTAAAATTATTAATGCAAGCCAAGTAGGTTTCTCTAAAACTTCCAAAAACCATTCTAAACTTACGTTAACTAATCAATAAAAAACGTCATTTATCAGTTTGATGTTCTTCTAATTATACATAACAAATAGGCTAAGTTAATAGCTAAATTAATTTATAAAATTTGTCGCTGTGTAAATTACAGCAACCTTTAATTAATAGTGCTTGGTAGTTCTTTCTGTAGGGCTAAATTGCTAGACTTGGATTGCTTACCATCCAATGTTAAGTCAGATGCGTAAATTTCAAGATCAGCTTGCCCAATATACAAAAATAATACAAGCATAAATAATACCGTGCAAAGATCATTTATACCATGACAGCGTGCTGTTTGTCACTAACATCCACGAACTAAATTTGTTGGCACCTACGCCACATATCTCTCCAGCTCAGACAAATTTAGGAGTATATTATTTATAGCAAATTGATTAAACCAGCTGATTAAACTAAACTAGCCTAACTCACCATTGATAAATAAGATACAATTATGTGCAGTATAAAGCAATCAAGCTATAATTATAAACTAAAATGCCTATCAAAATGAATGAAATAAACCAAAATCAAGTAAATTTTTATAACGTAACCGAAGCAGACGATCAACAACGATTAGATAACATGCTGATTAAAATCCTCAAAGGTGTTCCCAAAAGCCATATTTATCGGATTATTCGTCACGGAGAAGTTCGCATAAATAAGAAACGTTGTGAAGTAAGTAGCAAAGTTACACTTAATGACATAGTGCGTATTCCGCCAATTAGAATAGCCACCAAAGATGACGTTCAGAACAAATCTGTCCCAGCTGCTAATTTTCCAATACTTTATGAAGATGAATATTACCTAATCATAAATAAACCGCAAGGAGTGGCATGTCATGGTGGTAGCGGTGTATCTTTTGGTGTTATTGAACAATTACGCCAAACCAAGGCTCATAAATTTCTTGAATTAGTCCACCGCTTAGACAAAGAAACATCTGGAGTCCTGATATTAGCAAAAAAACGAATTGCACTGGTTGAATTGCAAGAACTAATCAAAAATAATCTGATGACTAAAGAATATTACGCACTCACTAATGGCGTATGGCGCGATGATAAACGTAATGTCAAAGCACCTATTTATAAATATACCAATAAAGACGGTGAGCGTCGAGTGCGAATAGATGCTGAACAAGGCCGCTTCTCCCATACTATCTTTACAGTTAAACAAAAATTTGCTGAATTTACCCTCGTTAATGCGGACTTACAAACTGGACGGACTCATCAAATTCGAATTCATTGTCAATACCTAGGATTTCCAATCACAGGAGATGATAAATATGGAAATTTTGAACTGAATAAGCAGTTAGCTAAGCAAAGTTTAAAACGAATGTTTTTACATGCCCACCATGTACAGTTTACACATCCGATTACGCAAAAATTAATTGAAATAAACTGCGAATTACCCGAAGAATTGCAAAAATTTTTAAAAATAATTTCAGCCACCATTTAACCCGCAATCCCTTGCCAGTGTTAGGCGCTGGGATTCACACCACAAAAACAACACTCAATTAATAAAATAATGTTGCTTTAAGAAACACAAAGAACACTAAATCGTCATCGCACAAACAAAATAACAAGCATCTTACCACTAATTTGCCATTATTTAAGGCTTTATGTTGGCAAACAACATTTCAAATAATTAAGATTATCAGTATGTTAAGCCACAGGGTACTTGACACATCAGTACATCATATGTGAAAATGCGGTTCTTGGCAAAAACTACACGCATTGTGTAGTTTTTATTTTCTCTAGTTTGTTTATTGAATAAAGGAACTTCGTAACCCATTTTCCCACAAGGAGTAAAGGAATGTTAATCGTCTCGGCGCACCTGTGCATGGCCATTAATTTATACAAAGAATGTCGTGGAGCATCCGACAAAGAATGCCAACTAATTAACCGTGTGGTTATCAACCGCATGCATGAAACTAACCAAGACGCTTGTAGCGTTATTTTTGAAAAAAGTCAATTCAGTTGGACTAAGAAAAGCCCTAAGAAGCTTCAGTTCAACAACTATAGCGACATGATCGCTTATTACAAATTAAATGACAGTGCACAGCTGATGCGCGCATTTGATAACGTTGATAAATCACAGGATGATAACAACGATTTGAAAACCTCAGCCAATATGACCCATTACCATGATCGGTCAATCGCACCTAAATGGGCGAACCATATGCAAGTTGCATATCGCACGAAAAATTTCGTGTTCTTCAATGTTTAATCAAACATAACTCAATTTCAAAGGCAACCTACTGATGCGGTGAACTTATTTTCACCGCACAATGTTTTTTTATATATGGACGTAAAAAAAGGCCGCATTTCTGCGACCCCCATTGAGAGACAATGTAACGCGTCAAACTAGAACGTGTGCGAAAAACCAACCGCCGCCGTTCCGTTATTAATATATTTAGAACCACCAGTAGTAATTGCATTAGAGTTTGGAGCCTGCCCTGAAGATTGGAACACTGTATTTTGTGCTGCACTACCATACCACATTTGACCATAGTTGATAAATGCAATCGTGCGTGGGGTAATATTCCAATCCAACTCAGCAATTGCTTGTTGATAACCTGTACCACCTAACTGATTATTACCATTAATAATATCCCACGGTGAACCACCTGCCATCAAGTTAGCACCATAGACATAACCAATTTTTGGTGTCCAGTTATCCACATGCCAACCAATCGACATACCAACCTCGGCAGTTGATAAAACTGCTTGATTTAATGGGCAGTAACCATTAGCACAATTGGCACTGTTAGTATATTGACTATTCACTCCATTTGCAGAAGAGTTCTGAATCCAGAAATTATTTAGATTACCATTACCTGGTGCACTAGACCAACCATAACCTTGAGAAATTTGCCCACCAAAACCAAGAATCAAACTATCCGGATTGTTATAACCTAATTCCAGACGGCTATTATAGGCATTAATCCCCTGCGCACCTGGTGCATAAGCTACTCCAGTGATACCAACTGGTACACTACCGCCCATTTGTTGATAAACACCAGTATTTAAAGCCACTTGATTATTCCACGTCGCTGAAAAATTACCTGGATTATAGAAAACGCCAAAACCCATTACTCCAGCATTGTTGTAACCATTCATATCACCAGACTGATCCATCCCATTACCATTGGCACCACCGGTATTATAGTTACCATCTTGATTAAAGCTATAGTAACCAGAGAATGAAACATTTGACCAACTCGGTGAATCATAACGAATAGTTTCCGCTAAAACGCTTGCAAAACGATCATAGTTACCAAATACATTGGCATTGGCACCATTATACACATCGACTGCACCAGTATTCGTACGATAGGTATTAGACAAATTACCGATCCGCACCCGTCCCCAGCCACCTTGTAAACCAATATAGCTATCTGACGAAGCCAATACATTAATACCACTTGTTGGTTGACCACTCACGGTTGAACCTGGATGATTAGGTACCCAGCCTGAGCCAGTAGTATTTTGATATGCTTCACCCGAAGAGATGTTTAAAAATTGCTCAACCTGCCAAATTACGGCAGTTTGCCCATAAACCTGATCAGTACCACGAATACCAAAGTATGAACCATAATCCTGAATTGAAGTAGTTCCTGGTTGAACTTGATTTGCGCTAGGGAAAGTATCATTTTCCAAAGCTGCTGAAATCCGCCCGTAAAGCGTAACATCTGCGAAGGACGCTGTTGCCAAAGTCCCTAATACTACTGCTAAAACCTTCTTCATTTAAATGCTCCTTCCACAAAGCAAATAATGTTATTAATGTTTAAATAATTAGATTAAATTCTTTAGAAAAAAAGTAATATTATTTTTCACCATTGGTTTTCAATAAAATAAAAATCAATTTTTGCACAGTCTCGTAATACCAAACAGGAGAGGCCTGTTTCACCCAAGCAAGACAAGAAGAAATACCAATTACCTAAATTACTACTTTTAAGTTTTTACAGCGTAAGTTTAGCACGATAATTGGATATTATTTGCGTGATCGCGCCAATTTAATACTAAATATTACAAAATTTAGCGAAAAACTAAGTATTTCCGTGTTGTAATTACGCAACACCACATAACACATAACAGGATGTTTTCACTAAATTTTAAATTTTGAATCATCACTATTGAACGACAAAATTTTTATAAATATCAGCGTAACCATCAACGATGTTATAATCATGACTATTTACATAGTGCAAAATAGCAACTGGCGCTGGGACGCAACAGGAAATAAAGAAATATGATCGAAAACAAAATTATTAAATTTGAACAGGTTAGTAAAATTTATCCGGGCGAAATTACTGCGCTGAATAATTTGACTTTCAGCGTTGATAAAGGTGAACTGGTGTTTTTAGCGGGTCACTCTGGCGCGGGAAAATCAACAATTCTCAAACTTATCGCAGGAATTGAATTAGCTAACTCAGGAACAGTTACTGTCAACAATATCAATTTATCGCAAATAAGTCAAAATCATCGTACATTTATCCGTCAACATATTGGACTGGTCTTTCAAGACCATAAGATTTTATTTGACCGAGATGTCTTTGCTAATGTACGCCTTGCTTTGGATATCTGCAGTCAGAATTGTTCTACTAAAGAAATTACAGCGCGGGTTACTCGCGCTCTAGAGAGCGTTGGTCTTGAACATAAGATACACGCTCGTCCAGAACAACTGTCAGGTGGTGAACAACAGAGATTATGTATTGCACGTGCAATTGTTCATCAACCTAAAATTCTCCTCGCTGATGAACCTACTGCCAATTTAGATCGCGCGAATGCTTTAAAAATTCTCGAACTATTCAAGAATTTTCATCGTGCTGGAGTAACACTCATAATTTCAGCGCATGATGAATCACTACTAGATGATTACGGTAAACGGATTATTCGACTTAGTAACGGGCAGTTTAGAGGTTAATATGAACAAATTAATTCACCATCTTCAAAGCTTCAAACAAGCATGGTTAACTATATTTAAGCAACCATTTGAACACCTGATAAATATTATTGTTCTAGCTTTGATTATCACTATCTGCGCAGCTGGATTAACACTGAATAACAGCTTGAGTCACTGGCAGAAAAATAATTTGGTTTATCCACAACTAATGCTTTATTTAGATAGCAACGCTAATCCAGCAGACATTAATAACATTGAAAAAGCTCTTAATAAACTTGCTACTGGTGCAGTAAAAAATTATCAATTCATTAGTAAAGCACAAGGCTTGGCTGAACTACAACAAGATCAGCAGATGAAATCAATTGCTTCAGATGTAATCGACACCAACAATAATCCTCTTCCAGATGTATTTGTAGTTAATACTGCTACAACAGAGAGCCAGCCTCTTGAAAAGCTAAAAATTCAACTTGAGCAACTACCAATGGTAGATAATGTCCAATTAGATATGCAATATGCAGGTAAAGTAAGCGAACTAATGAGTTTTGCAACTAGCATCGGAGAATTTGCAATAATTCTCTTTGGCGCAGTGCTGGCTTTGGTTGTCTATAATATGATTCGGTTACAAATGCTCTTAAAAAGTGATGCGATTAAAGTTTCACGCTTAATTGGTGCCAGCGATAGTTTTATCATGCGCCCATTGATTCACTATGCAGTATGGCAGGTTAGTTTAGCTACTGCAATTGCTGTAGGCAGTCTATACTACCTGACTAAGTCACTTAATATTATGTTTGCCAATTTTAGTAATTTATTTGGCAAGGGCTTTCAGTTAGCACCACTAGAGCTGTATCAGTTTGGCACTTTATGGTTAGCCCTGATCATATTTACCATTTTCACCGTATTTTTAGCAGTGCAATGGGTATTTCGCAATAGTTACAGTCATTAAGGAAAAAACACATTTTAACAACAATGAAATTAAGTGATTTTGATTATCACTTGCCCGAAGAATTAATCGCCAAGAACCCATTAAGCAATCGTAGTGACAGCCGTTTATTAGTGGTTAACGAGCATTTGGAAGACCATAATTTTAGTGAAATAATTAATTATATCAACCCTGGCGATCTTCTCATTCGCAATGATACACGGGTGGTAAAAGCACGAATTTTTGGGCATAAGCCTAGTGGTGGCAAAGTTGAAGTAATGCTCGAACGAATTATTGATCAGCAGCACTTCATTGCCCATGTTCGTACTAGTAAACGAATTAATATCGGTATGGAAATTATTCTCCCCGATGATTTAGTAGTAACAGTTAGCGAAACTTTAGATGGTTTATTTGCTCTGCAAACACGGACACCGATTGATTTATATGCATACTTAGAGCACCATGGTAATTTACCGTTACCGCCGTATATGCAACGTCAAGCAGAAATCGCTGATGAATCGCGCTATCAGACAGTTTATGCGGCACATAATGGCTCAGTGGCAGCACCAACGGCTGGTTTACATTTTACGCCTGAATTACTGGCACAAATTGAAGCTAAAGGTGCACAAATTGCCAGTGTAACGCTCCATGTTGGCTCAGGTACCTTCAAACCTGTCAGTGTCGAAAATATTAGCGAACACAAAATGCATAGTGAAGTTTTTCAAATCAATGAAACAACAATTGAGTTGATTAAACAAGCTAAAGCACGTGGAGGCAAGATTATTGCAGTTGGTACAACCAGCCTTAGGACACTAGAATCAGTTGCCAAGCGCGGGTTACATGCTCAAAGTGGCGAAACGGATATCTTTATTACGCCGGGATTTAAATTTCAGCTGGTGGATAAACTAATTACCAATTTTCATTTACCCAAATCAACCCTATTAATGCTGGTTTCAGCTTTTAGTGGTAAAAATAAAATTGATATGGCTTATCAATATGCAATCAAAAATAACTATCGTTTCTTTAGCTATGGCGATGCCATGCTCTTAACTCGTCAGGATTAATTATTATGGAACAAAATAAAACTCACTTTGGTTTTAAAACCGTTGAAGAAGATAAAAAAGCCAATTTAGTTGCCGATGTTTTTCACTCGGTAGCTGGTAACTACGATATTATGAATGATGTAATGTCAATGGGGATGCATCGGGTCTGGAAACAATTTACTTTTTTTACTGCCGAATTAAAGTCTGGTGATAAGGTATTAGACATCGCTGGTGGCACTGGAGATATGACTCGTGGCTTTAAAAAGATCGTTGGTGAAAATGGTGAAGTTTGGCATACCGATATTAATTCATCAATGCTTAAAGTTGGGCGTGATCGCTTGTTAAATGAAGGTATCCTAACCCCACAATGCCTCTGTGATGCCGAAAAACTTCCCTTTCCTGATAATTACTTTAATGGTGTTTGTGTTTCATTTGGTTTACGCAATATGACCCATAAAGATCTAGCATTGAGTGAAATGTACCGCGTGCTAAAACCAGGCGGAATTTTGATGGTACTCGAATTTTCTAAAGTCTATAAGCCATTATCCAAACTCTATGATCTTTACTCATTTAAATTTTTACCGCTCATGGGTAAATTGATTGCCAAAGATGCCGAAAGCTATCAATATCTGGCGGAATCAATCCGTATGCACCCCGATCAGGAAACTTTGCAACAAATGATGTATGATGCTGGTTTTGCCAAAGTAAAATACCATAATTTGACTTTGGGTATCACGGCGCTGCATAAAGGATATAAAGCATAATGTTTAATACTTTGGCACTTAGTGCACTTAATTTAGTTCTAAAAGCTAATCCAGCAACTAGTACTGAGCTGCAAAAGCTAGCGACTAAAATTGTCCAGCTAAATTTACCGTTGTTATCATTAAATTTTATCATTTCTGCCGAAGGATTGCTGGAGGCAGAATCGAGCACCCCAGATTGCACGATCACTATTCCACTAGCCGCAACAAGTCATCTAATTCATCAAGATGAACTTAAAACTTTTAAAACGCTACAAATTGAGGGTGATAAAGCGCTGGCAAAAAATCTACTTGCCGCACTAGCAACGATAGACCCAAGCAATACTTTATACCTACATCAATCTCCTTTAATCGGTTTATTTGCGGCTAAATTTGAGAAATTGCTTCATAGCTTGGTAAATTATGCTAAACAAGTCAGCCATAATGCAGGTTATTCAAGTAGTCAATATATGCAATACGAAGCAGAGATAATCAGTGATCGTTATGCTTTAGAAGATTTCTACCGCCAAGTTGATGAATTAAAAGAACGCTGTGACTTACTTACCAAGCGTGTTGAAAGACTGAGCCAATAATGAGATTTTTTCGCCTGCTAAAAATTATCTTTACTTTTAAACGCTATGGTTTGTTTCAAATTTTAAGTATTAATGAAAAAACTAGCACCTTAGCAGTGCTTATCGAAGCAATGCTGTGGTTTGTCCCACAAAAACATAAAGATAAACCATTACCCTTGCGAGTTAAACTTGCTTTTGAAAAATTAGGTCCAGTATTTGTTAAGTTTGGACAACTTCTCTCAACTCGCCCCGATTTAATTCCCAGTGAGTACCTATCTGAACTATCTAAATTACAAAATCAAGTAAAACCATTTGATTCAGCTAAATCACGAGCAATTATTGAAGCATCACTCGGCAAACCGATCCAGAAAGTGTTTAGTGAATTTAGTGATGATCCAGTTGCCTCAGCTTCGATTGCACAGGTACATCGCGCGCGCTTATTAGAAAACGGACATGAAGTTGCGATTAAGGTTTTACGTCCTAAAATCAGTAAGGTTATCAATAAAGATGTTTTATTGTTAAAAACAGTTGCAGCATTAGTTGAGAAACTATTCAAAGATGGTAAACGCTTACGCCCGCAGGAAGTTATCAAAGAATTTGAAACTACCATTCATGAAGAGCTGGATTTCTTGCAAGAAGCAGCTAATAGCACTGAATTAGCAAGACTACATTCAGGTGATAATCGCATAATTATTCCGCAGATGTATTATGATTATTGTACTAAAGATGTAATTGTCATGGAATGGATGCACGGTACACCGATTTCGGATATTGCCGCACTCAAAGAGAAAAAAATTGATCTAGTGCGCTTATCACATTATGGCGTGGAGATTTTTTATACTCAAGTGTTCCATTTTGGTTTTTTCCATGCCGATATGCACCCAGGTAACATCCTTTGCTCAGACGATGGACGCTATATTGCACTTGATTTTGGGATTGTCGGTTGTTTGTCTGATGAGGATAAGCGTTATCTGGCAATCAATATTCTGGCATTCTTTAATCGTGATTATAAAAAAGTAGCAATTACCCATGTTGAATCTGGCTGGGCGCCAAAAGATACGCCAATTGAACAATTTGAGAACGCGATTCGGGCAGTCTGCGAACCGATTTTTAATAAACCTCTGGCACAGATTTCATTTGCTCAAGTCTTAATCAAACTATTTCAGGTATCGCGCCGTTTTGGAATTGTTGTTCAACCACAACTGATACTCCTACAAAAAACTATTGTTAATGTCGAAGGATTGGGGCGCATCCTGAATCCAGAACTTGATTTATGGAAAACTGCCAAACCAATTCTAAATAAATGGTTACGCGAACAAATGGGAATCAAAGGCTTGATTCATAACTTTAAAAATGAACTGCCGCATTGGTCATACATATTACCAACTTTGCCACGAAGTTTCGCCAATACTTTAACAACTTTACAAGAGCATACTACGCTTAATCAAAACTATGCTAAGCTCGCCAATGATTATCGCCGCACCACTTATTTGTTGATGCTGATAATTGTCGTTTTAACCATTATACTAGCGATCAAACTCTAATGACCTATGCCCTAATCTTGGATAATAACCAGTACAAATTTGTAAACCTAATCTCAAGTGAAAAAAAATACAGTGTTGTCAAAGAACTTGATGGCAAAACTGACAAAAAAATTAAAAATGATAATCTGGTGTTAAGCTTTGAGGCTAAAAATGCAAATATCGTTGAACAGATTACCGCACTACAAACCGAAATAGATTTGGAGCTCCTCTGGGAACTCTCAGAAGAACAAGAAAACTGGTCGTGGTTGGAACTAGTACAACTTTACTTTGCCGAAGCAGAAATTAGTCAGCAACTAGCATTATTTTTGGCAATTGAAGTACCGGAGATTTATTTTAGCTATTTGGGTGAGCATAAATTTAAACGTTGCTCAGCCGAAGAAATTAGCACCCGTAAATTACAAATTCAACGTCAGCAAGAATATCAGCATAAATTCGATACTCTGTATGATACACTCTTTCAATTACAAGCTCCAGAATGGAAAATTGACCCGCTAAATCTAGTTAATAAACCAGATAAAAACTCTTTGGAATACAAAGTAGCCAGCAAGGTTGCCAAAGATCTCAAAATTTCTCTTCTTGAGCTACTTTTTAAGCTAGGTTATATTAGCTCAGTCGAAGAACTGTTAATCACTAGTTTTAATAAGCATTACTTCCCACAGGGCACTCAATTGCCTGACTTAGCGATTAACGATCATTCAACAGATATCCCACTTAATGCCGAATTAAAAGTATTTTCGATTGATGATGCCTTAACTACCGAGATTGATGACGCATTTTCAATTCAAACTACTGGTGATGGTTGGATTATTGGGGTGCATATCTCTGCCCCATCGCTCAATCCTGAGTTACTCAGCATTGCCAGCGAGCGATTATCAACTGTCTATTATCCTGGCAATAAAATTACCATGCTCCCTGAGAATGTAATCTCTCATTATAGTCTTGATCAAGGCAAACAATTACCTGTTGTAAGTATTTATTTTACTATTGATCATGAATTTACGATTACAAACACAGAATCTAAACTAGAGCAAGTGCTTATCAGTGACAATTTGCGCACGGACAATCTAGAACAATACTTTAATAGCGAAAATTTGCAGCTTGAACATGGTTATCCATATGAGAGTGAGCTTAAACTACTACATAAATTTGCGCTTAAACTTGAAGAACTTCGCGGTAGGTCGAGTGTTAATCAGTTACAGGTTGATTATAATTTTTCATTCACCGACGATGGTAAAATCGCAATTAAACCGCGTCTACGTGGCAATCCGATTGATAAACTAGTTAGTGAATTAATGATTTTGGCTAATTGCAGCTGGGGGCGAATGCTCACTAATGCCTTTATTCCCGCTATTTACCGAGTTAAGCAACCAATGCTACCAGTAGTAATGACGCTAACCCCCAATTCACATACTGGATTGAATGTTGATTATTACACCTGGGCAAGTTCACCGTTACGCCGTGCAGTTGATTTGGTCAATCAGTCACAAATTATTAGCTTGTTACAAAAGACTAAAGCTTTAACGCCAACTGATTTTGCCTTGGCAAATGTAGTCGAAAATTTCGATGAGACCTATAGTGCTTATCTTAAATTTCAAGATAGTTTGGAGCGCTACTGGTCATTGCGTTATCTAGAACAAGAGAACATCACGCAGATTAAAGCTACTTTCACTTATCGCAATAATGTCCAACTTGATGGTGTACCGATTACACTCGATCTAAGTGCACATACTAAAGCTAAACCCGCTGGAACTGAGGTAATACTTAGCTTGGATAAGTTTAATTTTGTCAATCAGACTTTTGAATTTAAACTAATCGAAAACTAAAAAATGGTGGCATAAAAGCCACCATTCAATTAAAGTCGGTTGGTTTGTCAATGCAGCAAAGATAAACCAACTTCATATACTCGAAGTATTTGATTCTTGGACGCGAAGGATTAATAAAAAGGACAACGCAGTGTAGTTAGAACTACATAAGGAGTCTTTTTTGAAATACAACAAAGTACCAAGCTTCAAAGACGATGAGTATATTAGTTTTGCAAATCAAACCTACCTAGCATCATGGTTTTATTCCATGCTTGGACAAAATCATTGATAAACTTCTGTTCATTACCATTCTCAGCATAAACTTGAGCAACTGCTTTAAGCTCTGAATTAGAACCAAAAATTAAATCAACTGAAGATGCAGACCATTTTTGCTTGCCAGATTTTCTATCATAGCCGATATACTCACCAGCTTTAGAAGATGGTTTCCATGCGGTTGACATATCCAGTAAATTAACAAAGAATGCATTATTAAGTTCACCTGGAGTTGTAGTTAACACTCCATCTTTAGAGGATTTATAATTAGCATTCAATGCACGCAAACCACCGACTAGAACCGTCATTTCTGGAACATCCAGATTTA
This sequence comes from Burkholderiales bacterium, assembly GCA_035438765.1. Lineage (GTDB taxonomy): Bacteria > Pseudomonadota > Gammaproteobacteria > Burkholderiales > UBA11063 > Aquella. Next base: position 86,577 of record DAORIZ010000001.1, read on the forward strand.
GCATACTGGCTTTTTCAACTAATGCTTGCGGAAGCTTATTCGCACTTACACTGCCATCAGTATAATTGATAAAGCCGTCTGATTTAGTTTTAAGGTAATTAGTTGAAGCCACATCAGTTTGATCTTGGGTTGCATCAGTTCTACCAGGCGTAAATGGAACTTGAATATCGTAGCCAGCTTTTTTAGCCGCTTGTTCAATTGCAGTATTACCACCAAGAACAATCAAATCTGCTAAAGAAACTTTAGTGCCATCTTTTTTGCTGTTGTTAAAGTTAGTTTGAATTTCTTTCAATTTACCAAGAACTTTATCTAATTCAGCAGGCTCATTCATATCCCAGTCTTTTTCAGGCGCTAAAGCAATCCGCGCACCATTTGAACCACCACGATAATCAGTTTTACGATAACTTGACGCTGAATCCCATGCAGTTTTTACCAGTTCCGCCGTAGTAAGTCCAGAATTAGTAATATCTTTCTTCAATTGCGTAATATCTTTGGCAGAAACTTGTTTATAATCTGCGGCTGGAACTGGATCTTGCCAGATGAAGTTTTGTGCAGGTATCCATGGTCCCATATAGCGTGATTTAGGTCCCATATCGCGATGTGTTAACTTAAACCATGCTTCAGCAAAAGCTTGCTTAAATTCTGCTGGATTTTTGTAAAATTCCTCGGCATATTTATTGTAAATTGGATCTTCTTTTAATGCCAAATCGGTAGTAAACATCATTGGTTTATGATACGAATTTGGATTTTGTGCATCCGGAACGCTAATTCCTTTAGACGCAGTTGGTGTCCATTGATTAGCACCAGCTGGGCTATGTGTCAATTTCCAATCTAAATTATATAAATTATATAAGAAATCATTATTCCATTTAGTTGGAGTAGTAGTCCAAGAACCTTCTAAACCACTACTAATGGTGTCATCGCCAACACCCTTACCAAAACTGTTCTTCCAGCCAAAGCCTTGTTGCTCAATTGGCGCTTTATCAGGCGCTGCACCAACGTACTTATCAGCAGGTGCCGCACCATGTGCTTTACCAAAAGCATGTCCACCAGCGATAAGAGCTACAGTTTCTCTATCGTTCATACCCATGCCACCAAAAGCCTGACGAATATCGGATCCCGCACCAACTTTATCTGGTTTTCCATCTGGACCTTCTGGATTTACGTAAATTAAGCCCATTTGCGTAGCTGAATAATGTGGATCTAGCTTACCATTTTTAACATTACTCGAAAGTACCTCTGGACTAGTACCCCAGTTGGTATTATCTGATTGCCAGTCATCTTGACGACCAAAGGCAAAGCCAATTGGCTGCATACCCATTGATTCAAGTGAAACTGTACCAGCAAGGACAATTAAATCTGACCAAGAAACGGCATTACCATATTTTTGCTTAATCGGCCACAATAATTGGCGGGCTTTGTCTAAGTTAACATTATCTGGCCAACTATTTAATGGAGAAAAACGTTGTTGCCCACGATTTGCCCCGCCTCGTCCATCTGATAGGCGGTAAGTACCAGCATCATGCCAAGATAAGCGAATAAAGAACGGACCATAATTGCCAAAATCAGCTGGCCACCAATCTTGTGATTGAGTTAATAACGCTTGCATATCTTTTTTAAGTTGATTAACGTCTAGTTTTTTAAATGCCTCATGATATTTGTAGTCTTTATCCATTGGATTATCCACGACGTTTAAATTACGTAAGGGAGATAGATCCAGACTTTGTGGTGAAACGCTTACACTTGTAGTTGCAGCAGATGTTTCTGCCATTGCACTTTGAACCGAAAGTAGCATACCAGATACACCTAGAACTATAACAATTTTCTTCAGCATTTTAAAACTCCTCGTTATTAAAAATTAAAATATTCTGGAAGGGAGGCACTATTTTTTGAACTTCAGACCTTGTTGCATTTCCAGCTTAACTAAGTAACCATTATAATACAAATTATTTAATTAAGATAATTGATTATTTTTATTGACCCAATAGTATTTATCTATAACATTCCCTAACTGAAAAAATAGATGAGCCAGGAGTAAGCAACTTAACTCTCTTAGCTTATATTTTGCTATACTTGGCAATTTATGGTATGATTCACTGTACACATGTTAATTTAGAAGAGATAAAGAGCAAAAAATAGTAACTGTAACGACCTTATTTCAGGGGCTATCAATAATAAACCAAACGCTATATTTGTAAATGATGATAATATGAAGAAAATTTTTATCCTCGCCACCTTTGCTAAATCAAGTCTGGCGATCAGCTTGTTCCCGTTTCATAATAATGTTAGCCCAGTTAGCAAGCAATTACCGCATAACTCAAAAATCTATCAAGTCTTAAATACTAATGCAATAACAACCAAAAAAACAGAATCTAACAATTTGAATTGCTATACTCTGAATAACCTAATGCTTTCATCTGCTAAATTTATGCCAGATTTCAATAATGAATTTCAACCTAAAGAATTGCCCATGACTAAAAATATTGCCCAATGCAATGAGAGCAATAATGTTCAAATCAATACAACATTATCATCTTCTGCTAAGCTAGCATTGGCAGTGTTAGATAAAGATAGAAAATATAAAATTCTAATAACTGATTATGCTGGACAAAATATTCAGCCTATTATTATAAGTAACGCTCCAATTACATCACTATCTTGGAAGCAAGCCAATAATAGCATTGCCTATGTATCTTACGAAGCAGGAAAACCTGTTGTTTATATCCAAAATATATATACCAGCCAGCGTTATGTTGTAGCTAATTTTAATGGTTCAAACTCTTCTCCAGCCTTTGCTGGTAATTCCATACTCGTGTCATTAAGTAAAGATTACGGAACACATATCTACAAAATTGATCTTAGTAAATATACGCCGAGAAAAACTGCCACGCCTCTGATTACAAGCAGTTCAATTGATACTGAAGCTGATTATGCCAATGGAAATATAATTTTTACTTCAAATCAAAAAAACACTCCTCAAATATACCTTAAAAAGGGCTCAGCTCAGGTGCAACAAATTTCAATTAATAAAAATAATATTACCGGAAGAATTTCAAATGACGGATCAAAAATATTGTATGTCCACGGCAGTCGAGGAAGATATGATCTTATGTATTACAATTTGGCTACGGCTAAAACAATAAAAATTGATTCTGGAAAAATATTATCTGGTAGTTTTGCACCCAATAATAATCTGGTAGCATATATTAAAAATAATAGCGTAATCATTTATAATCTTAACACGAAGAACTCAGCACTATTGCCACAGTTGAAATATAAAGAGATTTTTGATGTTAAATGGTCAAAGTGATATGCTGAAATAATCAACTTTGTCAATACTCATAAGACTTGGGATATAATCTTTCTTTATTGAAACAGATTATTTTAAAGAAATATCATTAAAACAATTTTCGATAAAAGCAATAAAACCATCAATCAGAAGCCTCTGCGAATGTAAGTTTAGTATTGCGTTTAGCCTTGTCCATAATACCGTTACCAATGTTATTTGTTTTTAGAAATTCACGGTTAGCTTCCGAAGAGTAGCCTTTGTCTGTTTGCAGGAATTTAGGTGCGGCTTCTTCAATTACTGGTTGCAGCACTTACTCTAAACTAGTCATCTCAGATTGATTCGCTGGTGTTATCATTAAATGTTCATAATAGCCATCAGTGGCATCTGTTACTATAAACTGTTACGTTTGCCTTTTTTAAGCCATTTTGCATCTGAATCTATTTCGACATTTGATTGCTGGTTAGCACTTAATTCAAATAGCTCTCCACCACTACCTGAATTATCAATATCGTCTTCATTACGATCTTCGCAATTAGCTTTGGTTTGGCTTGTGAGTTAACTGCGGGCTTCAATTAAAGTTGCATCCAGAATTTGTTTAACTAGCTTATTCCTAAATCTACAAATTGTAGTTTCATCTGGTACATGCATTTCTTTATCTGCTAAACCAAAGCCAGTAAACCACATAAAGTCGATTCTAGTATGCAAAGCTTCTTCCATCTTAGGATCACTTAGTTGATGCCATTGTTGTAATAGAAGAACCTTGAGTAAACTCAGATAATCATAAGGTACTTGACCGCGCATTACTTCTTTACTGAGTTTTACATTTAGATTATCCGCTATGGGTTGTCAATCAACTATAGCTTCTACTTTTATTAATATACTCTCTTTGTCCATCATGTAACGTAGTGACTCAACCAAAAAAACTCCTGAAAATAGCCTCAAAACATACACAATATACAATTGTAACAAGATGTTATTATACCAAAACATACCGAGGTAGACATTTTGAATGTGCTGAAGTTTCACTCTATTGATCTCTGGTGTTGGCTATTCATTATTCGAAGTATATCAAAAAAATATTGGTGTACTACACACTAATATGGTTTTGGCAATTGATAAAACATGTGAACGTGAAAATAAACCATTATTAAATAGGAATCAGTCTTATAATTATGTTTATTTACTTGATTCTATTGAAGCGATAATTATTTCATTAATGATGAATCAGGGATGAGAGTATACTTAGAATCATATACAATAATATCTGGAACTAGGGATGAACCACAAATTAAGTTGTCATACTTGGAATTTTACAAGCTTAGTTAGCAAGTCATTATTGGAATGTGCATTAATTGCCATTAAGTATAACCAGAAACTGTTTGGGTTTTACGATAAGATAAAACCAAACGAGGTTTTGCTAAAGCGATAGTTGCAACAGCCAGAAAGTTATCAACAATAGTTTACTATACGTTAAAAAATGGTTGGTACCTTACGGACTTTGTACAAAACATCCGAGAAATACGACCAATTGGAAAAAGAGTTTTAGGTGCTATCTAATGTTGAATAAATAAGTATCTTAGGTAGTTAATTTAAGTAAGGTGTGTTTGGTTTGTAGAGTAACTTGACACATCATCGTAGGAGGTGAAGCATGGTAAATTATTTAGCAAAAAATCAAAATTGGGCAAAAATAACGCCGTGGTTTGCAGTAGTTGCCACATACTTGTTATTTAAGAATTTTTCGTTTCATGATCCAATGTTTTGGTCATTGGTCAATATTCCATTATATTTGTATCATCAAACGGAAGAACATTACAAACCTGGTGGTTTTAAGCAATATATTAATCGTGTTATTAATAAGTTGCCAGATGGACAAGAAATACTTACCGATACTAAAGTATTTTGGATTAATATTCTGCTGGTATGGTGTGCATTTCTGGTCTTTGGACTGTTGTGTTATTATGTAAATATTGGTTTTGGTTTATTAATTATTATTTTTAGTGTAATGAATTGTCTAACTCATATAGTGCAGGCTATCAAACATAAGGAATGGAATCCTGGGTTAGTGATGGCTAGTCTACAGTTTATTATATCTATATATGCCGCATATTTTGTTAGTAGTCACGGATTGGATAATTTATTGATTTGGTGGGGAGCAACAATTATATTTTCAATTTTTGTACACATATTATTATTTAAACTATGTATGACAAGAAGTTGATTATTAAAGTTATTAATATTGTCAAGCCCCCAATATTAGTACCAACCCAAATTAGACACATTAGCTAGCGCTAAACTTGGCATGTCAACAAAGGTTAATCAAGTTTGGGAAAATCTGATTTAAATGAAGTAGAAATCAGATTGACACAAAATTATGACATACTCTAAAATTATTCACTTTTGCTCTTCATTTCACCAAAAATTTTGTGCAATTTAATTACACTCAAATTTATTCGAAATACTAGTAGGCAATTTTATGACAAAACAAATTCAAACAAGTAAAGAATGATTTTAGTTATTCTTCCTCAAAAAATAAATCATCATCAAGATTAATCTGATGTTTGCTTAACACCGAATGAATCCGTGAAACAATCATTTCAATCGCAGCCTTGTTAGAACCATGCGGAATAATGATATGCGCGGCTTCTTTGGTTGGCTCAACAAATTTCTTATACATCGGGCGGACAAATTTACTGTATTGTTCAATAACGCTATCCAACGTGCGGGCACGCTCACTAATATCACGTTTTAAACGACGCATTAAACGAATATCACCAGCAGTATCGACAAAAATCCGCAGCGCCATTTGTTTACACATGACTTCATCATATAAACCAAAAATTCCCTCAACTACAATAATTTGTGCAGGAATCACTGTTTTAGTTTCTGCTAATCGGGTATGCGAAGTAAAATCGTATTGTGGCATTTCAACTGGAACACCATTTGCCAAGTCATCTAATAATTTAGTCATTAATTTCCAGTCTAGTGCAGCTGGATGATCGAAATTAATTTTCTCGCGCTCTTCCATGGTGAGATTAGAACGATCCAGATAGAAATTATCTTGAATAAAAATTGTAACGTTTTCCTCTCCAACGGCATGAATAATCTGCTCGGTGACAGTTGACTTACCTGATCCTGAGCCACCTGCTACCCCAATAATAAAAGGCTTCATACTTTCTAGACCTCTTCAAAATAAGCTGAAACAGACAGCTCATCATTATTAATTGCCGCTTTAACCCGAGCAACGATCATTTCCAAGGCAGCTTTATTCGCTCCATGAGGAATAATTATGTGCGCATTACGTTTGCTTGGTTCGATAAATTGGCGATGCATCGGACGCACTGATTCAAGATATTGTTTAATCACTGATTCAGTAGTTCGACCCCGCTCGGTAATATCACGCTCCAAGCGACGAATAAAGCGAATATCATCGGCAGTATCAACATAAATCCGTAGTGCCATATATTTACGCATATTGCTATCCAACAGCGCAAACAAACCCTCGATTACAATGATTGGTGCGGGTAATACCGTTACCGTTTCTGCTTTGCGCGTATCGCGAGCATAATCGTAAGTTGGCATCTCAATCGGTAAACCATTCGCCAGATCATCAATGTGCTTGAGCATCAGCTCCCAGTCAAATGAATCAGGATGATCAAAATTTACCTTGCGGCGTTGTTCAGGTGTCAGATGTGCCAAATCACGATAATAATTATCCTGAATGATAACCGCAACTTGTTCACTACCAATCGCACTAACAATATGTTCGGTAACAGTTGATTTACCTGAGCCAGATCCTCCAGCTACCCCAATAATAAAACTTGGCATAAATTATTCTTTCGCATTAATTTTTAAATAATAAATCTTTTAACACTTTTAATTCATCACGGCATTTGGCGGCATCTTCGTATTCCAAATTAAGCGCATGTTGCTTCATTTTCTTTTCCAGCTGCTTAATTAATTTGGTAATTTCTTTTTCACTCAAGTGCTCGGGTAATTTCATGGCAAAATGTTGCTTCTCTTGCTCTTTATACACACCGTCAATAATATCGTTAATCGGCTTAATAATCGTTTGTGGCGTAATTCCGCGCTTAAGATTATGGGCAATCTGTTTTTCACGGCGACGCTTGGTTTCATCAATCGCAAACTGCATAGCTTTGGTGATCTTAGCTGCATAAAATATTGCCAAACCATCACTATTACGCGCCGCACGTCCAATAGTTTGAATCAACGAACGTTCTGAGCGTAAAAAACCTTCTTTATCAGCATCAAATACCGCAACCAAACTCACTTCAGGCATATCTAAGCCTTCGCGCAGTAAGTTTACCCCAACTAAGACATCAAAAACACCCAGACGTAAATCACGAATAATCTCGACTCGCTCAACGGTATCAATATCTGAGTGCAAATAGCGCACTTTTACACCATTTTCGGTATAATACTCGCTAAGTCGCTCTGACATTTTTTTAGTTAATGTGGTTACCAACACCCTTTGTCCACGTGCCTTACGCAAACCAATTTCATAAAGTAAATCATCCACTTGATGCTCTACTGCGCGAACTTCAATCTCAGGATCAAGCAAACCAGTTGGACGTACCACTTGTTCTAGTAAATTATCCTGATGCTCTGTTTCATATTTTCCAGGAGTAGCTGAAACCATAATGGTTTGTGGCATTCGTGCCTCGAACTCTTCAAAACGTAACGGACGATTATCCATCGCCGATGGTAGACGAAAACCATATTCAACTAGATTTTGCTTACGTGCACGATCACCATTATACATCCCACCAATTTGTGGAATTGTTACATGGGATTCATCAACGAATAAAATACTATTAAGCGGCAAATAATCAATCAAAGTCGGAGGTGGTTCACCCGGTGCACGTCCGGTTAGATGTCGCGAATAATTCTCAATTCCTTTGCAAAAACCAATCTCCGTCAGCATTTCGAGGTCAAATTCAGTACGCTGTTTAATCCGATAGGCTTCCATGGTTTTACCAATTGCTTCATAATCTTTAATTCGCTGCTCCAGCTCGGCTTTAATCCCATCACAAGCGGCTAAAACAGTTTCAAGTGGTGTAACATAATGTGAGGACGGGAATACTGTAAAGCGACTCAGACGTTGCTCAACTTTACCAGTCAATGGGTCAAAAAGAAAAATTCCATCAATTTCATCATCAAACAAACTTACTCGAACTGCTTTGTCATAATACTCAGCAGGAAAAATATCTAATGTATCGCCACGCACGCGGAAAGTACCACGTTTAAATTCGGCATCGGCGCGTTGGTATTGCATGCTCGCCAATTGGCGAATTGCTTCGGTATGGGTTAACTTTTCGCCCTCTTTAACATGTAAAATCATTTTTTGATAAGCGGCTTCGTCCCCGATACCGTAGATTGCTGATACAGTAGCAACGATTATTACATCTTCACGCTCCAAAAGATTTTTGGTAGCAGAAAGACGCATTTGCTCGATATGCTCATTAATCGCCGAATCTTTTTCGATAAATAAATCTTTATGCGGAACATAGGCTTCTGGTTGATAATAATCATAGTAAGAGACGAAGTATTCGACTGCATTTTCGGGAAAGAAATCGCGAAATTCGGCATAAAGTTGCGCCGCCAGAGTCTTGTTATGCACCATAATACAGGCAGCACGTCCAGTCTGGGCAATTATATTCGCCATGGTATAGGTTTTACCGCTCCCAGTTACACCTAGGAGAGTTTGGTACTGCAGACCATCGTTCAAGCCTTCGACAAGCCCCGCAATCGCAGTTGGCTGATCTCCAGCTGGTTCAAATGGTTGGTAAAGTTTAAATTTGCTATTGGGATATTGGACTATTTTCATATACGAATTATAACTGATTTTTCATAAAGGTACAAAAAAAGACCATCAGTAAATGACAATCTTTATGAGACAGACTTGAAATTATTTGACTCTCAGGATTAAAACACATACAAGTAGCTGCCAAAATAAAACATTACTCCAATTAACTGTTGAGATAACTAATTAGATAACACTATCACGTATAGTATAGCGCTGACCTCCAAACAAGATAAATACTCACCGACCACCGCGTACAGGCCATACAGAATAAGAACCATCAATACCCTGCGGAGTAGTAGTCCCATCAATCATATAAGCAGACCAAGCACCAATACTATTGGACGTAGATGACCAATAATACTCTGCTCTGACACTATTTTCGGCAAATATTCCAGTATCATTTAGCCAGTTTGCCTGATTACTATTTGGCGCTGAATAATTAAATAAGCTCAATAACTCCGTCTGATTTGGTAAGCGCCAATCGCTATAACCACATAAATGGTAACCAGTTGCGCTAGGATTTGTATTCATTTGCGCGATAAGATACTGTGCTGTACCCTCTTCGGAACTAGTTCCCCAGCTAGCTTGTCCAAACAAACTTGCATTCCGAGCCCACATTAATCCAGTTAATCTATCGATAACACATTCTCCTGTTGTATCCACTACAAAACGAGGATCAGGCCATTCTCTACCTACCCCCGCAGTAGCAGTATTCCCTGGTGCAGTTTTAGGAACATAAGCAATATTCGCTGCATGAACCATGATAAGAAAGCTATTTAACAATAAAAATGGAACTATTTTATACTTCATTATTTAACCCGTTTCAATTTTAATTAATACCTAAACTTTATCTAAAGTTATCCCAAAATAGATAATATTATAAACATGTTATCTACTACGAACTGGCAAAATGTAATGAGCTTCACCTCCAGTATTTATGGCAAAAACAATACTCCCATCCACCATATTAACAACCCATACCGACGAACTATTGCTCTTTAGCGTAATTGACCAATATTCGAATCCCTGTATATTAATAAATCCTTCCGTAATTAACCAGGCTGCTACATCACCATATGGAGCTGAATAATTAACCAAGCTCAGTAATTCTGTTTCTGTTGGTAACCGCCAATCTGATTGTCCGCATAGCTTAATATTTGCTACATTCATATTACTAATTGCAGCATTAACATTTGACCAATTTCCGAATCTATTTAAGTTTCGATCCTGATTTGCATAATTTGGCTGAGCTATTGGAGCTCCATTTGGAGTTGATTTAAAACCAATTATTCCATTTTTTGCCCATTCAAGTCCAGTTAGGTTATCTAACAGTGAGTCAGCACATGTCCCACCACCACTTTGCGTTCCTGCTTCAAAGCGAGGATTGACTGAACCACCACTCCCCCAAGTTATCCCGGTATTAGTGTCTGATACAGCCCCTTCTTGTGGAGCAGGTAAGTAAACATATGGCGTAGTAATGCTATAATCAATTGTATTACCACTCACTCCGGTTCCGCTTATCGTTGCTCCATTAGTTGCAGATAAGGTTATTTGCGTTCCATTTGGCATAAATGGATCAAACTCGGGTAACCCTACAGTACTATTATCAAAACCAGTAAACCATGGGATTATGGTAAAGTTACAGCTTGTCGCACCCCCGACGGTCAAAGCGCATGGACTTGGATCTGACACTATCGTCCCAGTAACTGAATTATTCAATGTAGCAGTTAACGTTGAACTGCCAACACCGCTAATCGTTGCCGTAAAAGTTATCGGTGACGTCCCCATTACACTTGTCGGAGTATTACCCGTGAGATTAGTGATTAATATAGAAGTACCATTATAGCTACTTGGTAGCGTTACATTATAAGCTTGCGAAAAGCCGCAATTAGTTCCATCGGTACATGCTGCCCATGGGCTACTACCACTCCAGTTAAGTACCGCTTCCTTATACGAACTATCTGCGTTTCCTGCCATACAGTCACCAGCTACAGTGCCAGGACCGCCGCTATCTGCAGCATAGCTATAATCAAAACGCATCGACTGAACTAGATTACTCTCAAACGCAGCATATAGTGCGCCACAACCACCAGGATACTTTCCACATAGCGCATAGTTTGATGCTCCTGTACTGGTATATGTTCCAGCTGGGAAAGTTACTCCGCTACCGCCATTTAGGGTAACTGTTTGCTGTAATCCACCACTTTCGCAGCTATTATTACTAAAAAACTTGATCTCAATACTACTAAAAGTAGTACTACCATTCACCGTAAAGGATTGCTGGCTATTGCTGGTAGTTTTTACTTGCTGACCTGTAGGTGGTGCGTAGGACAGCATCAGCTTATATTCTGCCAAAGGGCTGCTATTAGTACCTAGGGCGTTACTACTACTGCTATTTCCGTTACAGGCTGTCAGTAAAATTATCCCCCCTACAGTTAATGGCAGATACAATCCAAATTTCTTCATCGTGGCAATTCCTTCAAATTATTTCTCCTTTGATTTATGAGCTGTAACAGCTATTAATTTGGTGCTGCAAACAGACCATCATACAAGCCTTCGACAAAGCCCCGCAATCGCAGTTGGCTGATCTCCAGCTGGTTCAAAAGGTTGGTAAAGTTTAAATTTACTATTGGAATATCGGACTATTTTTATATACGAATTATAACTGATTTTTCATAAAGATACAAAAAAAAACCGTCAATAAATGACGATCTTTATAATAAATATTATTCTATCTTCTGTCGTTACCAGATAATGCAATAATAATCTGCAACAAGCTGGTAAATAAATTATACAAGCTAACATAAATGCTCAGCGTAGCAGAGATATAATTAGTTTCACCACCGATAATAATTTGGTTAACTTGCCATAAAATCATCAATGATGAGAAAATAACAAACGCACCACACAAGATTAACTGCATCATCGGCGTATGGAAGAAAATCATTGCTATCATTGAAATCAAAATCACGATTCCACCGATTGCTAAAAAGTTAGTTAAAAATGGCGTTTCACGTTTGATCGTAAAAGCAATTGCACTCATCACAAAGAATACCGCTGATGTTAGAACTGCTGCTAATAAAATTAGTTGGCTACCATTTGGAATGCGTAATGCCACCTGAAACAATGGTCCTAAGAGCAATCCCATCAAAAGCGTAAATGCCATCAACCACACGATTCCAGCAAAGCTATTACGATTTTTTTGTACCATGAACATCAGGAAATACATCCCACCAATCAAAAGCAAAGTTCCCATAATCGGGCTGCCCAATAAAAAGGCAAATGACATATTAACCCCAATCAAAGCACCAATTGCCGTTGGAATCATTGATAACGCTAATAATAAATAAGTATTCTTCAAAACTTGCTGGCGAATTTCTGCTGATGGTGCCGCCATCGCATACTGTTGTTGCTGATAATAGTTGTTCATATATATTCCTCAATAAAAAACTTACTAATCCTTGTTATTATATAGTACTTTGCCCTTAAAAATCAAGCATGTCGATGCTTATTTAGTTCCAATCTGCAAGATTTGTTAGTACAACAGCTTATAACATTAAAATTAGAACTATAATAAGCAATTCTTTCTATGGCAATTCCAGCTGAATTATTTATTTTACGCTCGGATAAACTAAAGCGGCATGTACAGCCTTAATCACGTCCAATCGACCAACACTTTCTGGCAAAGTTCCTTTGCTTTTGAGCTTGTCCACGAATGCAATCCGTTTATCAGCAGCAATTGGCTTAGCCGTAGATTTAAGAATTGAAATAATCTCTTCTGGGGTTAACTTAGGATTTGCAGATAACATATCAGCCACAGCGGCAGTAACCAATGGTGCTGCCAAAGAAGTTCCATTTTTCCAACCGTAGCCAAAACAAGCAGCACCACTACAACTGCTATACTCTTGCTTTGCAGCATAAGTAGTAGTCCAAATGCCAAATCCATCTGTATTATTAATCTGAAAATCACCACCAGATGCGGCAATTGTTACATCACCGGCATTACTATAGCTAGCAAGTTGCCCTAAAGGATTGAGTGCTGCAACCGTAATTACGTTTTTAGTACTATCTTTACAAACGGCAGGAGCTTTTAGCCAATAGTTTTGACCATTATCATTTCCTGCAGTAACAACAGCAGTAATGCCAGCATCATTTAATTGGTTAAAGGCTTCCAAATACTCTACAGGGCAACCATTACTATCTTGCTGATCATAATTATTGGCTTTATCGCTAAAGCTCATGTTAATAACTTTTGCAGGATGCGGGTTTTTAATGGTTGGATGGATTCCCCCAGCCCACAGCATGGCAGCAATAATATCGCTAAAATATCCAGCTCTAGCACCTACTCCCTTACCAGACATTCGCACTGGAACCACTTTGGCATCTGGTGCACCACCAGTATTGGCACCAACACCACTGCCTTGTCCAATAATTGCGCCTATTACGTTAGTGCCGTGCCACGAACTATTTTCTGGCTTAGTTTTACTCTTAAAATAATATTTAATGTCATCACCATTTAAAAAATTACCAGTATCTAAACCATCTGGGCTGGGGTCTAGCCAAGTAACAGCTGGAGGATTTGGGCAAACACCACGCTCTGAACAATTTGCAATAAAGGTATAACCATATTTACCATTCTCACCAGCTTGTAGGTGGCTAACAAAATTTGGATGCGGGACATATCCTGTATCTAAAACCGCGACCGTAACACCAGCCCCCTTATATTCAACAAATGAATTACCATCAAAAAAATCATCACCATAAAATTCAGTAACCCCTGGTTTATAGACTAAACTTTGCCCACCAGTATATTTACTTTTATCATAAAGGTGCCAATTATACTCATTGAGATTAACTACGCTATCTAGATTTACTAATTCATCCCTTTGTACTAGAGCAACACCAGGGATTTTTTGTAGTTTGGCAATTATCACACTCAACTGAGCTTCTGTCAGAGCATGCTTAAACGTAATAACTCGCCCACCTAAGGCATATGGCGCAGCATCTACTATCTCTACTCCTGTTAACTTAGAAAATAGCTGAATTTTGTCCGCACTTAATTTTTGCATTAATTCTGCTTCAACTTTTTCTTTATCTAACAAACGCTCTCTTTTATTTCTAGCACTATCAATTAATTTTTGCTGAGTTATTGTTGGCTTAAATTTAATAATAAGCCGAGTATCGGTATAATTATTGGAGGTTGCCGCAAATAGCTCAGTTGCAGCCATTAGAGGCAAGGTCAATTTTAATAGATTCAGCGTTGAGAGTTTTTTCATAATCTGCCTTAGATAATTTGTCAATGGAGCCTATCATAATATTTTATAACAGGTACATATATAACCTTTACTTCAATAGCAGATTATATATTAAATCAATTAAATTTGAGAAGCATAAAAACATGATAACACTTATCTATAAAATGATAAATGAATCTAATTCATTATTAACTGATACCATAAGTTAAAATCATGTTCAAGTTTACGGTAAATTAATCAATTCACAAAATAGTCAAAATAGCTGTCTAGTAGTGGCGTTGTTAGACGCAAAATAAATTGCATAACATTCTTGCTAGCAAGAGATTTTCCCTGATAACTATGAATATCTGCCGAACCAAGATAGTAATGCTCACCACCTTCATTATCGCTTTTTTTAAGAAAAATCATAATCTTAAGATTATTATCCCGATAGTTGATAATCTTCATTAATTCTGGAGAAATTGTTGCGCCATAAGGGCGAGAGTACCAAACTAAATCTTGTGAATTGAGAAAAATATTATCATATTTGGCATTCATCTGATTAGCTGCAATTTTTTTATAGGTAATAAAAATTGGCACGCTATTGGCAATAATTCGATAACCATAAATTGAAGTTTCCATTGATAGATTAACATTTAATAATCGAACTAGCTCTTTTCGTGAATATTTGTTATAGAGAATAAAGTCATTATCTTTGGTAATTGATTTATATCCCTCAAAATAACTTAAACCCAATTTTATTGTTTGTAGCACTAATGCTTTAAAACTCGTATTTTCAAGATTCAGGCTAAAATCATTGCTTAATCTAAATTGATTATCATCAGCTTCAAGCAAGCTTATCGAATATTTTTTCTGCAAGGCGTTACTAGTTGTAAGAGTTAGGATATTACGGATAGCAATTTGTTTTTGACTGTTAAGCTCAACACCATATTGACTAGCCAGATTGGCATAAATTAGATTCTCATCATTACATCCAGTAACTAAATTCAATAGTACGAACAATTCATCTGGACGGGCAGCAAAGAGTAATTCTTGAGTAATATAATTAAGATAAGCCAAGCTATTATCTAAAAACATAGCTGCAATATCATCATGATCTTTGAGTAGCTCATAATAATTGTTATACATGATTTTATTCGATTGATTTTGATAACGGAAAATAATTTTGGGATCAATAGAATTGTATCTGCGAAAATCGATTAATTCTGGAATACGATTTAATTTCTTCTTTAATTCCTGATAGTTTTGATTAATAAACTTACGATTAATTTGAATATTATTGATTGATTGGTATATTCGTTCGCGAGTAACCCGATCAAATGAAACTGAAATATTCGAGGGAATTAAAGAGTTAGCTTCACTGACAAATGAACGTAAATCCTCTTTATTATATGAATTATTTCCAGACAATGCTACTGCAATTAAAAAGCTACTGGTATAATTACCGATAAAGTCCAGAACCACACAATAATCTTTGTCGGGGCTTTTACGTAGTCCACGCCCAAGCTGCTGGACAAACACAATGGCAGATTGCGTTGGTCTTAATAGAACAATCTGATTAACACAAGGAATATCGATTCCTTCATTGAAGATATCAACACTAAAAATATAATCAAGATATTCCTGTGGCTTGCCATTAGCATCATATGGTTGATTGGCTAAAAGCTGAATTGCGTTTTCACGACCACGGTCATCATCCGTACCACTTAAACCTAGCGTCTTATAACCAGCTAAATTAAAGTGACGGGATAATTCGTGTACTTCTTCAACTCGTGAGACAAAGATTAAACCACGTACCTTATCATTACCACCATGCCCATACAATTTAAGATTGGCAATTATGTGCCTTACTCGCTCACTATAATTAACTTGATTAAAACAACTATAATCATCCAGATAATTATTATTAACCATCAATTCAGAAATTCCAAAATAATGGAATGGACAGACCAAATTTTCTTCAAGTGCCTCATTTAAGCGAATCTCGTAGGCTATATTATGATCAAATAGTTGATAAATATCAAAATTATCACTGCGCTCGGGAGTCGCTGTCATTCCAAGTAGAAATTTTGGTTGAAAATGCTTAAGAATTTTTTGATAACCTGCTGAACCAGCACGATGAACTTCGTCTATAACTATATAATCAAAATAGTCTACCTCAAACTGATATAAGTATTCATCTTTCTGTAAAGTCTGTAATGAAGCAAAAATAAAATCAGCCTCAAATTGCTTCAGTTCACCAGTTAATTTACCAGCTTTTAATTGTGGAAAAACTTTAGCGTAGCTATGAATTGCAGCATTAAGAATATTTTCCCGATGTACAATAAAAAGCACTCTCTTAGCAGCAAACTCTTTTATGGCAAAGGTGCTTAAATAAGTCTTACCGCTTCCGGTGGCAGATATAATCAAAGCTTTATTCTGGTTTTGCTCGCGTAATCGATTAAGCGCAACCAGAGCTTTTTTTTGCATGCTATTTGGTACTAAAATCTCAGCAAGCGGAGAGGGAGTTTTCTCGAGTTTAACTCTTGCCAACTCATATTTGTTGCGGTATTCTTCGAGTAATTCAGCGCTCAATGGCTGGGATTCAGCATAAATCTGCTGGTAGAGCTCATTCATTTGTTGTGGAATCACTGCATTTTGAGAATACTCGAGGTAAATATTGGTTTCAAAGTTACGGCGCAGAGCGTTATTAGTAAGGTTTGAACTACCAATAATATATGAGGAACTCCCATCTTTATGTTTAACTATGTATAATTTAGGATGATAGCCCGAAATATCGGCAATACGTACCTCCAGATTATTAATCCGAAGCATAAATTCAAAAACGCGCGGACTATTAAAATTATTCATAAACCCAGTTATAATCACTACCTTCACTTGTTTTTCAAGTAGCTCTTTTAACTCATTTAAAATCAGATATAAACCATCTGGGGTAATAAATGCGACCAGAATAATGACTTCAGTTATATCATTGGTTTTTAAGAGATAGCTTAGTTTAGAATAGACGTATTTCTTTTGTTTGGGTTGATTAGTTAATATTTCCTGCTGATTCATCTTTATACTCAATCAGATTCATTATACTGGGTCGTTGTTTTGCTACTCACTTACGGCTAGTAGGCTTCGCAGCAAAACGCCTACCAGTATTTCAAATCTGTTTCGAGATACATCGCTGTAATTTTAGTGCTTGGCGATAAAATCATCAATCAGGCGACTAGCGATTGAGAGATGGGTTGAAGGACGTCCGGGAATTTCATCTTTGCTGAAAAAACCAGCTGCACGCATTTCATTAGTATCCAAGACAATTTCTCCGCTTTCATATTCGGCGGTGAATGCAACCATCAGCGAATTGGGGAATGGCCAATATTGTGAACCCCAGTACTGGACATTTTTAATTTTAATACCAACCTCTTCAAAAACTTCGCGATGCACGGTCTGTTCCAATGATTCACCGACTTCGCAAAATCCAGCTAAGACACTCCACATTTCGGGGGCGAAGTGATTGGCTTGCGCCATCAATAATTTATCACCACGAGTAATCGCAACTATCATAGCAGGTGATATACGCGGATAAATCTCATGCTCACAACTACTACAGTGTAGCCATTTACCTGAAGCAGATAAACTGGTTTGTTGTCCACAGCTCCCACAATAGCGATGTGTATTTTGATAAAACAGCATTTGCTCAGCATGGATGATCTTTTCGATCATTTCCATGCCAAAGAAATTTAATGCCTGCCGTAGATTAACTAAGTGCAGCTCTGGAAATAAGCCTAAATCGATATCAGCGCTAACTGAACCCAAGATATTTACACCATCAATCTGAATCAGGCTTGGCTGATAGCTTAAAGCTTTTAATTGTGCGCTATCTGGTAGACACCAACCACCGCTAGTAACCGCGCGGGTTACCAACAATGATTTGCCAGCAAAAATTAAGTTCACGACTTAAGCGCGCAATAATTCATTAATTGAAGTTTTGCTGCGGGTTTTAGCATCCACGCGCTTAACGATAATTGCTGCATAAGTAGAATGACTACCATCCGCACTAGGTAAGCTACCTGAGACCACTACCGAATACGCTGGAACACGTCCATAAAAAGTTTCGCCAGTTGTGCGGTCATAAATACGCGTTGATTGGCTGATAAAGACCCCCATGCTGATTACTGAGCCCTCTTCAACGATCACACCCTCAACAACTTCAGAGCGCGCTCCGATAAAGCAGTTATCTTCAATAA
Organism: Burkholderiales bacterium; assembly: GCA_035438765.1. Classification (GTDB taxonomy): domain Bacteria; phylum Pseudomonadota; class Gammaproteobacteria; order Burkholderiales; family UBA11063; genus Aquella. The sequence continues at coordinate 105,177 of DAORIZ010000001.1, forward strand.
TCGTCGGATTAGCTTGTAATGGCTCTAGTACGCCACCAATGCCAACGCCACCAGATAAATGAACATTTTTACCAATTTGCGCGCATGAGCCAACCGTAACCCAAGTATCAACCATAGTTGCTTCATCAACATAGGCACCAATATTGACATAACTTGGCATCAAAATCGCATTTTTGGCAATATATGAACCTTTGCGCGCTAATGCTCCAGGCACAACCCGGAAACCACCCGCGGCAAAATCTGCCTCGCTATAATTTTCAAATTTTAATGGAACTTTATCATAGAATTTGGTAAAGCCAGCTTCAACCACTTGATTTTGATTAAGTCTGAACGACAATAACACTGCTTTTTTTAGCCATTGATGAGTTACCCATTCGCCATTGATTTTTTCGGCAACTCGTGCTTTACCATTATCAAGTAGCTCAAGAGCCGCATCAACTGCTTGACGCAACTGAACATCACTGCTATCTAACTCAGGTAATTTATTAAACGCTGCTTCGATAATATTTTGTAACTGCTGCATAACTAGTACTCCATCCAAAAATTTAATACCGAATTATACCGCAGATAATTAAAATACGATGAATTGTGTGATGGAGAAACTATTAAAAATAAAAGGCTCGTAATGAGCCTTTTATCTGGGTTTAGGTTTTAGAAACCAGTTTTACCGTTTACTTCAAGTTTTGAATCAAGGAATTGGCTTCCGTTCTTTCCATTGGTAAAAGAAATTTTAGTATCAGCAGCTGAGAGACCTTTATCATAGATCAAGGATCCAGTATCGGATTTACAATCATTTGTCATACATAATAACTGCATTCTAAAAGAAAAATAGAATTTGGCATATTGCGGTACATAATCACGGTTCATATCATTTTTAATCACCCATACACGACCAACGTTATTCTCATCTAAGGTGCGCATATATGTATATAAATTATTAGAATATCCTGTTGTACTTGAAGAATTACCCCAATAGTCGGCTAAATAGAACATAGTTTGTAGCTCTAATGCGCCAGCAACGCTACTTGGAAATAGAGGTGTAAATAATTTACGCTCGTAATCTTTGCCATCCCGTTTTATGTGGATTCCATTAGTATTTGGAAATATAGAGTTAGCCCTAAGTACAACAGTAGTTGGATAACCTGAACTATTGTTATTAATTGCAGTTGTTTGATTAACAAAATATTTTCGTGATATAGTATCCCCATCTTTAGGATTCTCTACCTCTACAGACTGCCTCTCCCAATCTGTATGTGCAAAAGCATCTGAGTTATGATCTGTGAAGAAACGCTTTGGTACTAATACACCGAGAACATTAATGACTTCTGCATCTACTGTTTTAGTATTTGGATTAATATAATGGTAATTAGACGTAATTTGATCTTTAAAATCAGACGTGATCTTGTCTCCAACTCTGCCATCTTCTATATTACCAAAGCAAGTTGTAGTTATGTAGGGACTAGTTCCAGCTGGTGAATTAGGTCCATACCAAGCAGTAATTTGAGTGATATCCTTAGACATTTCTTTATCTCGGATATTACACGCAGAAGTTGCTTTAATATTAGCTATTAGGTTTTTATCTAAACCAGCTAATGGATCATAAAGCGCGGTTTTGGGAATAAATTTATCAATTGCAGCATTCGTGCTTGTGATTGTAGCGTCATCCAACGTTGCAAATCCACCTGATGCTTCAGCTCCAAAAGTTTTCTTGTAGTCAGCAAAAGATGATTCAACCACATCTGCTGTCACTCTCAATTTAGTATATATCTCTAGCACGCTATAATTACACTCAAGACGAGTGGCTATGATTTCTTTAGGCATGGTACTATAATTTCCGCAACGTAGATCCAAGAAGCTTTTTGCTTTGTCACTATTATTCACCATGTTTTTATAATCGGTAACAATAGTTGCAGAATTCTCAACGAATTTATCGACTTTTTCTTTGAAAGCTTTATTTTTCATTGCTTGCTCTACTCCGCCATATGATGCCGCTAGTGATTCTAAGCTATCATGAACTTTTCCATCTTTTCCTGGGGTTTTTAATAAATCAATATAATATGACCGGATGATAGTATCAATTTCATTGGTATTGTTTGTTAAATTATTTGTAATATATGTACCGATTTCTGCATTGCGCCATTCGTCTCTAAATTCTTTGATCTCGGCATAAGCCAGAGCAAGATCTTTCGCTAGTGCATCTAATTTGGCATTTATTTCTGTAAAACTGGCTGAATAATCTGTGCTGCCAGAAGGGCATGCAATATCTGCCACTGTGCCAGCACCTTTAGTAAATAGAGCTAAGCCAGGAATTGGTACAAGAGAATTCAAAGCACTAGTTACAAAATCCATTGAGCTTTTAAATCCTGCACTGCAAAGAGGGTTAGCGCCTGTCTCTTCTTCAGCCTGTGCACTCTTTCCTGACTGCACACCTTTCTGCGCAAAATTAGTACCTTTAACCATAGGCTTATCTTGGTTAACAACTCGTGTAGATTGTGGATTAATTAATAATGGTTTATTACTACTAACCTGTTTTACCAACTCTTTTATTACAGCGCTATCATTCGTACTGTTACCCAAGAAGTCCAGATAATAATCACCGAGTGCAGTAAATGGATCTTTTTCATCCTTGACATCATAGAAAGAAGTTGCCAAATTAGTAAAGGTAATTTTAGGAGCGCTAGTTTGAATTTTAACAAACACATATCTACCCAAACTTGCTAAATCAGCTTGCGCATCTATTGATGTCGAATTCTTGCCAAGATTAGTAAAACTATACGCTGAAGCTAATTTGTTGTTACTATCATAGAAAAAGAAGGTTCTATCATTTGCTATTAATTTCTGGTCAATGTTAATGGTACAAACACTATTAACTGCGCAAGACTTTCCTTTGGTTGTTGTAAATAATACTTTTCCAGTTTTGTCTTTTAATACTGCAGATGTAAGCACTGTGTTGGTTCTATTTACCAGGTTAAATTTTAATTTTCCAGTTTGAGATTTGGCCGTTTTACTTTGCTGTGCAGCAGCATTTCCTGATGTGCCTGCTTTACCATCATCTCCTACACCACCAAACCAATTTGAAAAACTTATAGCATTTGCACTGACTGCCATAGCTGAACATAGTGTTATCAATAAAATTTTAGGCTTTCTCATACTAATTTTTCCTTTATTAAAGCATTATCTCAACCTACCGACTGTATTATGCATTCTTTAGAAATAATTCACAATAGATGATTTTGTCTATTCGGATCCAAACCATCTTTATAACTAATATTACATACTAGAATGCAACAGGTGAAAAGATAACTCCCTCGGTTCAAATTAGAGTTTATTTAGTTACGACCAGCGAAAGTTACGCTATTCAGACTGATGATTGTGCTATTTAAAGCCCATGATTGTGTAGCGAAACTAGCAATATATGAGCTAAGTGTCGGCGTAAAAGTACCGCTATTAATCGGATACCAGTCAAGACTAATACTACCATCTGGATACCAACTACTTGTAGCAGTTGGCGAATATGAACCATAACCATAAATTGTACCAACCATACTCACAACGCTAGTTGATTCAGCATAGACTTCTGATCCAGTTTGTAAATATTTAAAATCTGGGTTAGCACTAAAACCGCTATAACCACTAAAATGACTCTGTGGCCAATAACCCATGTCAATCGCCGATTCAAATTGATAACTGCCACTAACTAGTTTAAATGGTGTAATAAATAACTCATACCCTGAACCATCTTGATTTTGCTGGTATTCAAACTTATATTGAACATCACTAAGCGGGGCACCAAAAGCTGGAGTCCCTGGATTTTGAATAAACCCTCCTGCTAAATTATATTGATTACTTTGAGAGTTAGAACCATAAGCATTCGGTGTTGAAAAAGTAAATAAAGTAGTCGCTGAATTAGCCGTAAAATAATTACTATAAATCCATCCAGTTTCTAGTGATTGAGTTTGGTTGGTACCACCATTGGTAGTTATCCACCATAATTGATTTAATTGGTGGCTGCCATTGGCAGGAACTATTGGCGTTTGTCCATTATTATTTAAAATAGTAAACACAGCATTGTTTGGAGTAATTAAATTTATTGGACTTAAAACATATGAATAACCAGCATCACTATAGTTTAAAGAATGTGAATTAGTTGTGTTTGAGGAAACTTTTTTGAATAAATTACCGTTGCTATAAGCAGCAAGACGCGCACGCGAAAGTGCAATATCACCACTAGGACAAGCATTGGTATCGTAAGCAAAAGAAGGTAAGCTTCCTCCAGAATACTGAACCATCCGCTGTAGCGCTGCTGCTTTAACTTCAGCTGTAGCATAAAAGAGAGATGGTTGTTGTTCAAATGGAATACAATCAATAACAAAACCATTACCAACAATAGATTTATCAATTGTTACATGACTATAATAATATGACGCAGTCTCAATTGATTTGGCAACATCGGCATCCGCATTAACAATTTTGGCAAGCATTGCACTATAGTAACCTGGCGACATTCCCTCCTCGGGACCATAATACTCATCGTATACCGCGGCAGAATTACCGCTATTACAAGCACTAAGTAACGCAGCAGATAATGTGGCAATAGCCATCAGTTTTAATTTATGTTTCATTTGCTTCAACCTAAAAGATGAATTGATTTTAGAATAACATAAATTATACTATACTCTTCGTCTTTGAATCTTAGGATTTGTCGGATTTCAAAAAATTCTTATATAGTTCAGCATAAAGCGTATAATGATCAATACTAAAAAAACATCATCACTATTTAGCTCTGGCGATTCAATGTCACATTAGCGTGATTGCCCAGAATATCAATAAAATTAATATTTAATTGCTGGTTAGCAGATTGCGTTACGCTGACAATCTCTATCGGCAAGGATTTCCCAATATATCTACCAGATAAAAATGTTTCGCTGGCTGCCATACTTTTATCCGCTGTTTGCAAATTGCCTGTAATTGATACTTCACCATCTGGAATATTCATGCTTAAATTGATGCTACCATCAGCACCAATTTTTCCGCTACTAATGGAACTGAACCCTCCAGAGCAAAGATTCATGCTACCAAAATAATCTGCAGACTCAAATTGCTTGAGTTCATCATCAGATTGAAGAAAACAATTAGGCTCCAATTTGAGAGTAATTCTACCTGAATCGGTTCCCAAATCACTCCCCATGGTCGTATAATCAGCAACTAAAAGACCATTCTGATAATTGCAATTACGTAAAATAAGCTTTCCATGTTCACCATTAGTTAGGTTACTTGGTGCAGAATAGCACTCTGCAGAATCGGTTTTTAAAACTCCTGAGCTCACTGCAATTGACGAGCTTGAGTTACCATCTAGATTAAAATAAAATTTCTCTGCTCCATTGGCATCAAGTACACCATAAATTTTGCCATCACCTATTCCATTACTTGATTGAATATCGCCACCATATACACCTTTTACGGGATATACCTGCAATGTTGAGCTCGATTGAATCACAGACTGATCTGCTCCACTATTACAACCGGACAACGAGCCAATCACGATAGCTGCCAAAGCAGATAATCTAAAGATTCTTCTCACAGGTTTCTCACAAGATTTTATAAGTTATATGAATCAAATTCGGTACGCAGCTTTGGTCATAACTTTGGAGCTCAAAGTCATTACTTTCTTAACTACATCTGGTAATTCGGCAGCACCAAAATCATGCGCCATATGCGCATGTTTGATTTCATCTTCTTTCATCTGCTCCAAAATCGCCCGACTTTTATTATCATGTTCAGGTAATTTTTCCAAATGATCTGCCAAATGTCCCTCCACCTGCTTTTCGGTTTCCTCGAGAAACCCCAGGTTCCACTTATCGCCCAAAAGCCCAGCACTGATTCCAATCGCCAAACTTCCTGCATAAAATAATGGATTAAGTAAACTAGTTTTACCACCCAATTCGTGAATTCTTTGTTCAGTCCAAGCTAAATGCTCAACTTCTTCATATGCAGCATGAGCAAAAGCATCTTTATTACTTTTATCGCGAGCAGTAATTGCCTGCCCCTGATAGAGACCTTGAGCACAAATTTCACCGCAATGATTAATCCGCATTAAACCAATAATATGTTTGCGCTCCACGTCACTAAATTCACCATCCTGAATACTATTATCTGGATGCGGACGTTTAGATAAAGGCTTGTGGAATAAATTCTTAAAAATTTTATCGACTTCTACGATTGCACGATCTAACATTTTACACCTACTCTTTATTTGCTTTTATGGATAATTCCAAGGTATAATTATACATCTTACAAACTTTTTTAGGAGTTCTTAATGAATTTAAAAAATATTGAAATCGGTTCTGCTGAAGAATTTAACGTTGTTATTGAAATCCCCGCTGGTGCTGCACCAGTAAAATACGAAATGAATAAAGAAGCTGGTGTGCTTTTTGTGGATCGTTTTGTAAGTACTGCTATGTCTTATCCAGCTAACTATGGTTTCATTCCAAATACTTTATCTGAAGATGGTGACCCAGCTGATGTGGTTGTGATTACTCCATATCCAGTAGCGCATGGCAGCATGATTAAATGCCGTCCATTAGGCGTATTACGCATGGAAGATGAAAGCGGAATTGATGCGAAAATTATCGCGATTCCAACTAAAAAAGTTTGTGCTATGTATGCTGAAGTTGAAAAAATTGAAGATTTACCAGCGCTACAAATCCAACAAATCGTTCATTTCTTTGAAAACTACAAAAAACTTGAAAAAGGTAAATGGGTAAAATTGTCTGGTATCGAAGATGCTAAGGCAGCGATTAAAGAAGTTCAGGATTCGATTGATCGCTATAAATAAACATCGATAGTTTTAAAGACTTAAATTAAACAACCCCTCAACTATTTCACAGTAGTTGAGGGGCTTTGTTATTGTTTTTTTTATAATTAATATGTAATTGATGGTGTAGCTGGAATTCCTACAGATATTGGAGTCATACCTGCAGTTGCACCACTTGCAGACTGTGGAACAAAACCTGTACCAGTCGAATACACTGCTTTTAATGGTGCAAGACTTGAAGGACCACCCACAGTTTGTACCGGAGCAAATGACTGACCTTGATCTTTTGATACTAGTAATTGATTAGTAGCTGTTGAATCAGTTGAATTTACCGTAGCAATCAATTCAGTTCCTGTGCTTGCCATAGTACCAATACTATAACCACTTGACATTGATGATGTATTTGAGCTACTCCACGTAGCCCCATTATCAGAAGAGTAAACCGCACCATTACTTCCAGAGGCTGTCCATGATGATGAGGCATCAGAGGTAGCCGTGATTGAGGTCAAATTTTGAGTAGTTCCGCTAGTTGCAGCTCTAAAATTCTGCCCATCATTCGTAACTAGGATAGTTCCACTGTCACCTGCGACGATACAAGTTGTATAGTTACAAGCGATATCATTAAGATTATTCATGGTATTACTGGTAATTGAGGTAAAATTTTTCATGTCAGTTGAAGATAAGATTGTTCCAACATCACCAACTAAAATATATTGAACGGCATTAGATGATGCGCCCCAAGTTTTTGAGACAATATCATTTAGATTATTTTGGGTGGTAGAAGGAACAGTAGTTACCGAAGAAGGAATAGTTGTTCCACTTGTACTACTTGTCTCACCGTGAGTAATATTTCCTGTATTACCGATAGAATAGATATTATTGTTGATTGAACCATCATAAGACCCACTGTTAATAACTACTGTTGAGTTAGCTATCACAATACTAGTAGCAGGCGATTCTGTTTGTAACTTATAGGCATTTAAACTTTGTTTAAGAACTGGTGTCCAGGTTTCTAAATTATTACTCATAAAAATCCCCTCACTTGTCGCAAGCGAGCAAATATATGCATCACACTTCAAATCATTAATCGTCGCAGTAGATGGAATACCAGTTGTTGCAACTTTATAAAACTGATTATTAGAATTAACATACAACTGATTATTTGTATCAAATGCTACCACGCCCGCTGATACTGTCGGAGTAGTGCTTGTTGAACCAGAGCTACCGCCATTACACGCTACCAGAATGCCAGCTGAGATTAACACGACTAAGGTCATCTTAATTGGATTTTTCATTTATTTATGTCTTTCATAAAAATTATTACACGTATTTGTTATAATAAACTACACTTTGCTTATTTAAACCAACTTAATATTTAACTAAATAATTTCACTTAGTCTCTTATTCCGATGATAATAACAATCCTTCATCTTTAAAACTAAACATATTGTAGCTAAAATAGACTTTAATCACAATCATCATTTTTGATGAGGTAAATTTGTAAAAAGCCTTGAAGCAATTCATAATTCAAAAATCTGTTTACATCGGCATGAAAAAAGCACGGATTTAACTCCGTGCCGATTTTTATAGAGAACTATCTATTTTGTTATTGAACCTGTTACTGTAGTCTTATTTTGATCAGACATTATAGTAACATCTGAATTATCATTATCAAATACTACTTGTGTACCATCAGTCCAAGTTAAGGTTGTTTTATTATCATTATCACCTGTTCCATCATCTTTCCGACTGCAATATTCAGTTACACAAAATACACCTACCGCTTGTGCCGAAACTTGATTTTTTTGATCAGGAGCACTATCATCATCCGTTTCTTTTTTAGTATCAGAAGTTTTATCTGTCGTTACTTTAAAGGCAAAAGTTTTACCATGATAATTGCCCAAAAACCAATAAGCATAACCAAAAACATGATCCCAAGGATTAGCATCCGTATAATACCAAGGAGCATTAACATTAGTACCACCAAAATAACTGCTATCATATCTCGTCCTCTGAATATTAGTATCACTAACCCCAATATGACCATCACCGTATGAAGGGATAAGAGAGTCATACGAAAAATCTTCATCTAGTGTATGAAACCAACCATTAGTGTCTGCATCGGTGGCAGATGAACTATCAGTATACTTATCAATATAAAACTTTAAGCCACTAGTTTGAGAACTAATATCAAATCGCTCCCAATATCTAGCAGTATCTTTACTCTTTGATTGCTTTTCAAACTGCACCCAAGAAGCGGCAAGGATATTCATTGATTCTTTATTTGCCCAATAATAACCTGGAGCAAATTCAGATTTACGTTCGAATGCGATATGCTCCACATCGCTAGAATCAAGCGCATCTGTTGAAAGATCATTGGTAAAATCATTAGTAACACTTTCATATTTGATATTATATTGACCATAACGATCCAAAGTTTTACCATCTGCCGAATGATAAGGGATTTCAAGCATGATCGTTGATGATTCGTATTTAGTCTCGGATTCGCTACCTGTTTTTGATTTTATACAAATTGCATTTAGATCAATGATACCATTTGAAGTACCACCATTGGTATAGGATTGGTCAAATTTCAGTTTGCTGACAGTACAAACTCCTGCATCCGCCGAATTGCTATTAAAAGTTGTTGAATTAAGCAATGGTTTACTTGAAGAAAACATCTGAGTATTTATCATAGTGAATAGTTCAGTATTACTAATACTTGAGAAATAGGTATTTACATTGTTATTAAGATTAGTAAATTTTGAAGCATATGCAGTATCCAGTGTTATAACCGACTGTTCAAAACCTGATTCGCCACTTCCAGAAATATTACCCAAATTAGAAAACTCAATTGAAGCATTACACGCATAATGATAGGCTAATTGAGCTAATTGCATATTATATAGTTCTTGATATGAACCGACTAAGTGTGTTGCATAATATTTCACAGTATAATTGTAGCGGTTAATATATGACATAAAGTCCATTGATTTAGGAAACGTTGATACCATTGCATTTTTATAATTAGTCTTGGCAGTGGCTACTTTCTTGTACGCAGAAGCATCACCCAAAGTAGTGGATTCTGCCGAGTAGGTTGTAGTAAAAGTAGTAAACATAGTATCTACATCGTATTGAGAATCTGTTCCAGTAGTTGAAGAGGTAACATCAATCGCATCAATAATTGCTACATCATTACAATGTTGTCCAGCATAAGCGTAAAGTGAACTTAAATCTGTAGCTGAGCTGCTGTCACTACCAAATACATTAGCAGTAGTAAATTCTGAATATTTAGCTTGTACATCAGAAATACTGGTTTGAACTAAGGTGAAAGAATCAGTTAATGCATTGCCTGTATATGCTTTATAAAACTCACTAATGGTATCCAAACTAATTGCTGAAATATTCATTGATGTCTCAAGCTTAGCCAGTATTTGATCAAGTTTTTCACTAATTTCTTTCATGTATTTAATCGAGACATCTTCTTGAACCCCAAAAATTAAGTTTTGGAGAACTCCTGCTGCCCATGTTGCAGGAAAGGCAGCAAATGCCATACCAAATGCTCCTTCATTACTTTTCAATATCCAATTTACGAAGGCATTTTCTGTCGGACCTGGTTTTGGCTCAGCTTGGAGACTGCTACCAGCTAAGAGTTTATTACTACTAGAAACAGTTTTCGCTGGAGTTGTTCCTCCAGATTGTACTGCACCTGAAGATCCACTACCACAAGCACTTAAACCAAAAGCTGCCGCTGCAACTAAACTAATTAACTTCCGTTGTCTCATGATTAACTTCCTATAAAGAGATACCGAACTGGCTAACGCTATTTTAAGATTAATCCAGTAGATTCACAATCATCACTTTTGATGATTCACTCATAGCCACAAAACACTAAAAAATTGGAACTAGAAACAACAAGGCAAAAATATAACAAAAAACGTAGACAGCAAAAAGCCCCTTACTGAATAGCAAGGGGCTTGGTTAAGGTTTAGTTAAATTTAATTCACTTTCTCTAGTGCACATGAGTTATAAGTAGGGTTAACCATTACATTATACGTATGCCCAGTTTCCAACGTCTTAGTACTTAATGTAGTCTCACATTTTATCTGCGTATCTGACTTGCTCTTGCTTTCATTATTATATTTATTAATGTATAACGCAGAGACTGTTATCGAGTCAGTATTTGCAAACAATAAATCCAAATTATTGCTGTCAGTCACATACGAAGAAGTATTTGGATCTTGTGAAGATGCTAATGTCCCCCATGATTTATTACTACCAGCCGCCAGTGCAGTATCTTTACCAGTTGAGCTCAAACCACCAAATTCATAATTACCACTACCAAAATTTAAACTAACCGTTGCATAAGGATAGCTGCCCGTACCATCTCCAGTGTTAGATACCTGTAGAATAAAATATTTACCACTTGGAGTACTACCGCTCTCAGCACCGTAGATCGTAGTACTAAAAGCTCCTTTAACTGCATAGTTATCATTATAATCAGTCGGATCATAATCGGTATTTAGTGACCACATCATAACACCATCAAAATATTTATAATTGGTGGTATCGGCAATCATTTCATCAATACTAGTCTTAAACTGAGTCAGAATTGAACTCTGGTCATAAGATGTTCCTGGTGCTACGCCAAACATATTTGCCGAACTAAACGCACCACCAGCATTAGCAACCGTTCCGATAACTAAGTTAGTTGCTTCAGGAATACATACACTAGTAGTACTATTAGTGTATGCAGAACAATCAGATTTAGTGCTGTTGTTTAGAGCTTTAGCTGCAACCTTAATGAATCCAACTTGACTTTCTGCATAGCCATCAATTGTCCAATTAGGTGTGTTATAAGTTTGAACAAAAACATAGTCAACATAATTAGCGGCAATCGCAGGGGTAAAGTTACTTTGATTAGAATTAGGAGAACCAGAAGTTAGCACTAGATTGCTTGGATTGCTGCTATCAACAGTACTGCCACTAGATAAGTACACTTGTGGTGCTACACTCACCAGATAGCCTAAATCACTAAAACCTTTAGCAAGAGCCTTAATTTGATCAGCGGTAAACCCACCTTCAAGATCTAAATCAACACCGTTAATTTTAGCCGTAGATAATTGGCTATTATAGCTTTCAATCTGCGCGCTGATATTGCTCACCACTTTTGCAGTATCAGTCATATCGCTGGCTGAACCAGTAGCACCACCAATACTTAACAGATTAACTGTACCAGTTGACTCACTATTTAGTGCTGTCTGAATTGTAGTTAAATAACTCGTATTAATTGATGAACTACTGGTATCTGCAAAGCCAAAGATTAATACATTGGCAGCTTTATAACCACCAGATTGAATCAGGGCTACAGCACCTGAAGCAGACATATCAATATACGATGCTTTAATCATTGAACCTTGCGCCACGCTTACGCTTGCTAATCCAACTACGGGAGAACCAGCCAGCCCTGTTGCGATTAATTGCACTTGTCCAATTCCGTTACTAGCTGAGGATTGAATTTGCAATTTATCTGTATCTACCGATTGCCTATTTAAGGTTGCGGAAGATAGCGGATTAGAGATTAACGCTTTCAAACCAAGTTTATCTAATGAAGTTGGTCCAGTTACCGTCACTTTTGCTGATGCAATATGGTTTGTATCCATACTCAAAATATTTGATGACAATTTAACCTTGGTTCCATCCGGTAATTGAGCACTCCCATCAGGCAAGAATTGTACTTGCGTAGTCGCCGTATTTGCAGGAACAGAACTACTACTCCCTGATGAACACCCAACAATCGCAATACTGCCAATTAATCCAGCGCCAATCAGAATACTATTAATAATTTGCTTTCTCATTTATAATCTACCTCAGAAAAGTTAAAGAACCCTAACAAATCGGATTATAACTAAAAGCCAAATTGATTAACAATCATCATTTTTGATGAGGTAAACTCAAACTCAACAAATTAAGCATAATGCATTAACCAACTGGTTAATGCTTCATCAAGTGCTATAACCGACGGTGCCCATAGTGATGAGGGAATACTCAATGGAAATCCAAGCGCCAAAGCAGCTTCAATAATTAATTTTGTATTTGAGGCAGAAACACCAAATTTTATACTTAGCTGGTTACGGATAATGGCTGCAACAGTAGCTCTTGTGATATGTAAGATTTGGGCAATTTGTTCTTGGGTTATTCCACAAATCAGCAGAAATAGTACTTCATCTTCGCGATTCGAAAGCTTTATGTTATTATTCATTACAGGAGGAATATTCTTGGTAAGGATGTGCGCCACATGCTCTTGATAACTCGCCAAGCGGTGATTAAGCGCAACGCTTTGTATCGCAATAACATTGCCAATATTATCAAAAACAGGAATAAATGTCACTAAATAACTTCTAATTCCTTTATCATATGGTAACGAATCAATAAAACTTGCAGGCAAACCAGTTTTTAAAACATATTGCTGAATCCGAAATATTTTTCGCGCATAACGGTGAATATGAAATTTTGTTTGTGAATTATACCATTCTCCAAAATACCAAACTGCGGTATCAATTCGCGCATAATACTTATATGAAGCACCGACCAATTGCTCCCAACTATGCAAACCTATTGATTTAGCGCTCTCATTGGTAGCAAAGATTGTTTCATATTTATAATCAACTATAGTAGCACACATATTTACTGAAACACAGCTCTTGAAATATGGAGCAACTGTGTTTTGTATGTAGTCATCAACCTTCACAGTATCAAATTTCTGTTTTGGAACATAATACTGATGATTTATCCACTCATTTTCGAATAAATGATAGCAAAAGTGCAGCATAGATAATGGATGAGCAATTCCTGATACTTTATCTAAAGCTGCATCCTTTTTAAAGCCGAGAGATAGTAAAGTAGCATCAAAGTTTTTATCATCAATAACGTATAGTAATAGATGTGATACATATAATTGATAGAAAGAATAATCGACAAACCAGCTTAAAACATCAACTAACGAATCTTCACTAACAATACTATCAAGTACCTGACAATATACCTCTATTGCCAGATTATTCACAGATTTAACCCACAGAATACCGACAGTATTTTCATCATCTATCAAACCAATAACACAATCTGATTTATCCACATAACTCTTAATGTAATCTTGGCTAAGATCTTCAGCCCCAGATAAGACATCGTTAAATATATTAAACTTTGCTGAATGCGTATTGCAATATTGATCATAAAATTGGTAAATTTTATCAACATCATCAACATAAAGTTTACGTGCTATTAGCTGTGGTGTAATATACCAATCAGTATCCGCAGCAAAACTTAATACACTCATCAACAACCTCAAACAAAATAACACGAATAATTAGACTAATATCTGAAACATTATACAACATACATTTAATTAATTCATAACCAAGCTTATTAATAATATGAGCTTATTTGATTGTTGTAACACGTAAGCATTTATTCTAGATGGATAAATAGCTATTCACTCAAACAGAATAACCACAAGATAGACTATTAACTGTAAGTATATCATGGTAGATATAAGTTAACTAAGAATCATTCACATCTAAAATCACTAGAATCATCGTGAATTTATAGTACAGAGAGGTCTAAAATCACATATAATGGTGATCATCAAAATACTTATTTGAAGAAACTATGCAAAACTCACTACTCGCGACTAATATTGAAAATGATTATCTCAAAAATAAAATAATTCCTGAATTTAAGATCATGATAGACAGGGATATCTATTCTTTAATTATTAATCGACAACATCAAATAGAGGTATGCACCAATAAATCTGCGCAATCCGTGGGAATGAATAGCTGGGAAGATTTAATTGGCTACAGCTTTAAGGAGTTTCAAGATAAAAATAGATTAACAGAGATTTTTAAAGAGTCTTATTCTGCGGTTCTTAAAGATGAAATCGATGTATATGTAGGAAAGCTCTTAATGCTGCAGGAAATAGTATTTAGCTCTTGCAAAGTCGTTCAATTTATTGATATGCTGCCGTATAATAATCAATTCCTGACCTATATCACGACATATACACCAATTATTAGTCCCGATGGCGAAGTTGTAGCCATCCAATCTTTTTCTATTCAGAGCTATGTGTTAAGATTTCAAGGACACATCTCTTCACCGAATGAAGTAGCAAAACCCGATAAATTAAATAACTTTACCAATCGTGAGCTGGAAATCTTGTTTTTGTTAAGTAATGGCGCGACTCAGGATCAAATCGCACAAATCCTCAATATTTCGCGGGGAACGATTGCTGCCGTAGTATCTAATCAACTCTGCCCTAAATTTAAGATCGCAGGAGCTAATACCCGCTTACTCACCGAAGCGGCAATAAAAGCAGGACTGTATAAACACATGCCGCAATCATTATGGCGCCCCTGCTTAATTGTTTTAAATTATGATCTGCTGGGTATTTTTTCAGATGATAAATAATGATACATACTCATAGTATTTAATTATGGGCTTACGGTTTTATTACGATGACGCTCAGCAATCACTTCGGCAATATCATCTAAGTTCATACCTTGAGCATGCAACAACACCAGTGAATGATAGATTAGATCGGTCATTTCACCAAGATAATCTTCACGCGTTTCAGCTAATGCCGCAATTACAACCTCAACGGCTTCCTCACCAACTTTTTGGGCAACTTTATTTAACCCACGACTGATTAGCTTGTGCGTGTAACTATTTTCAGTTGGATTGGCAATCCGTTCTTGAATAACTTCATCTACCATTCCGATATGGCTTAAACCTGGCATTTTTTGCTCACTAAAGCAAGATATGCTACCAGTATGACAAGTTGGCCCACATGGCTTTGCCATTACCAAAATCGTATCTTGGTCACAATCAATGAAAATATCTTTTAATAGCAAATAATTTTCGCTGGTTTCACCTTTTACCCACAGCCTTTGCTTGCTACGACTGAAGAAGGTTACTTTTTTGGTATTGATAGTTTCTTGTAATGCTTCCTGATTCATATAACCCAGCATCAAAACCTGCAGCGTTGCATGATCTTGTACCACTACAGGGATTAATCCATCCGAGCTTTTGTTAAAATCAATTTTGTTAATATCTTGTATCATCATCTACTTTCAATAAAATAAAATTTACTTTGAATTAATTTGTGATTTGCAGACCAAGCCATTTTGTTACAATGTGATTGATCCTTGGTTATATTATAAAACCTTGCCCACTGCATTGTCATCTGATAATTTGTTCAATCTATCCTCCCAATCATGTGGACAACCAACTGTATATTTTTGTTTATCTGAGGAAGGTCTTAATATATCAATTAGTTGAATTATCCATTCATTATTGTTATTTATTTTACTCATCATGTGCGATATAATTAGAAGTAAATTAAATAGTCTTTTTGAAAAACTGGTTTTATCTTTACGGACAAAAAGATCATTTAGTATATTATTTTCAGGTAATACATCAAAATAAGGTATATTACGATATACAAGCCTACCATGATGAGAAATGATATTTCGAACAACAACTAGTGTTCTTGTTAATTTCTTCATGACACTATCAGACATTTCAAGCTTATTAAATATTATTCTGTCATCAACTGATTTTAAATTATGAATCCACCATGATGTTTGATCAAAGGTCATAACTTCAAACGCAGACCATATTGGCGGGTGCTCTGGAGCATTATAAAATAGATAA
Organism: Burkholderiales bacterium; assembly: GCA_035438765.1. Classification (GTDB taxonomy): domain Bacteria; phylum Pseudomonadota; class Gammaproteobacteria; order Burkholderiales; family UBA11063; genus Aquella. The sequence goes on from DAORIZ010000001.1 coordinate 121,705, forward strand.
TAGTGATTAATAAATATTTCCGTGCTTTTACTTAAATCACTTATTAATTTATCTAATGATTTTTGATGAATGGTTGAATCTTTAAAATTTCTTGAATTTAAATACGGATGAGCGTCATTCGTTTTTTGAATAAATTTTTTATTTTGTAATATGTCTACAAAGACATTTTTATCTTCATTTGTAAATAATAAACCGTTATTTTTTAATTTGGACAACACTATTTTATAATTTGGAAAGGTAGTAATCAAGTCATCTAATTTAGATTTCTCAGTTTTGCTAAAGGATAATTTTTGCCAATTCTCAGCAAATAACTTTAGTTTAATGTATATATTACGTTTCACCGCTAATTCATATATTAGAGTAGTTCTCAGATATACTTCAATTACTTTAATACTAGCAAATATATGTTTTTGCAACTTGGTATCAAAAAGATATAATTGATAAACATCATCAAAGGAAGCTCCTTCTTCAAACTTATTTCCCTCATATAAAATATGCTCTGTCTCAAATGGAAGAAAATACCCTCTTAAATGATAATAACTTAACCGCGACAGAATTAGCTCTGCTTGATTGTCGTCATTTATTATTAGATTTCTATTTTTTAATAACTGAACCTGTTCGGCAAAAGTTTTGGGTGTCTTTGAATGTGTTCGCTGTAGACGCGTCAATATATCGGTATTAACAAATAAGCACTGAAGAGTATCATGCTCTGCTTTGGATAACTTAACCATGCCTTTATTATCTATTATCTTCTGGATAAGGTTTGACTGCTCGGCATCTTCTATAAATTGTAATAACCCTGTTAGTTTTTCTAGTTCGTGACTAGATAAATAACCGCTATCCACATATTGGATAAATTTGTTGACAAAATTAGTTATCATATTGATCAGACATGAAAAAAGCTCATGTGGTGCGCATATTTTGGAGATCTTACGGTTTCCGCAATAGAGGCCTTACTGAGCATCATTGGCATTATTGTATCATACATATTGTTTGCCATTGCGGTTAAATTATTCAATTCTAAACTGTTCCTAAAAATATCTGTTATCGTTATAGATTGTTTTAATCCGCGCTCTACATCGTTAAGAAAAATCTCGTTGCGATTGTCTACCACATATTGAATCTTGGGATATCTCAGCATTTATATAGATTTACACTCTTACTCTTGGTTCATCAACTATTTTTATAACCCAAGATGCGCTGCTTATCAATCGAAGAAATCACCAGAAAACTTTTGTTGCGTCCTTGTTGTGTATACTTAGAATGTAGGTACGAAATTGTTCGGATATTTGCGGCGCAGTTAGCCACGGAGAATGCAAGGAGTTACTCGCAGACATCAGAACAATAAAATTTGCTTCATTCTCTAATCTAGGCTCTCTAATGCTTACCGCTATCTTTGTCATAACGAGAGTTACTTTCTAACCGCTACACCATTACCAGCTAGATAATCTTTCAAATCAGTAATCGTCATAATCCCCTTATGGAAAACTGAAGCTGCTAAGCCACCAGTTGCCCGTGTCTGCTGAAATAAATCAACAAAGTGACTCATTTCGCCTGCACCACCCGATGCCACCACTGGAATTGTCACCGTTTCTGCCAAAAGTCGGGTTTGTTCCAAATCATAGCCTTTGCGTACGCCATCCTGATTCATGCAATTAAGTACAATCTCACCCGCTCCACGGTTCATGACTTCACGTGCCCATTCTAATGTATTGCGACGCGATTTAATCGTTTTATTCTCATCACCAGTGTATTGCAGCACCTGATATTCGCCATCCTGATTCCAACTATCAATCCCAATTACCACACATTGACTGCCGAAGCGTTTAGCTAACTCTTCAATTAAATCTGGATTCTCAAGCGCAGGCGAATTAATCGAAATCTTATCCGCACCGTTTGCCAATACTTCTTCCGCCATCGCCAAGGAACGAATCCCACCAGCAACGCAAAAGGGAATATTGATTTGTTTGGCGACTTCTTTGACCCATTGCCGATCATTATTTGCCGCATTACTACTAGCAGTTATAGCATAAAACACCAACTCATCAGCTCCCGCATCCGAATAACGCTTAGCCAACTCTAAAATATCACCGACAACTTCGTGGTTACGAAACTGAACGCCTTTAACAACCTGTCCATCACGTACGTCTAGGCAGGGAATAATTCTTTTTTTTAACATCGTAAAATTATCACTTTCTACCATTGCTTATTATAAGATCAATATACACAGTAAAATACATAAAACCGCCAGAAAAACTGACGGTCTTATAATCTAAGCTAGCAAGCTGTTACTTCTCTTAACGACAACCAACAACCAGAGATTTAGGATCTTTCGTTGCAAAATCACAACGAACTAGGTAATCTTGTGGAGACGTACTATAAAACTGAACTTCATACATTCCAGAAAATTTATCAAAATGTTTTTGATGCTCAAACTGTCTATAGATTAAACAATTATCTTGAACTTCTTGCAATGTAGTTGAAGCATAAATTTGCAAATTTCTACATTTCAAATTACTCATATCTAAATCAGTAGCAAAAGCAACCACAGGTAATAGTGACAAACTAAATAATAACTTACGCATAATAAACCTTCCTAAGCACAAATAAAATTATGATTAAAATATCAATCCAATTTAATTAATTATTAACGACAACCATTAACTGGAGCGGTTGGCTCGTCACGAGGAAAATCACAACGTACTTTATCATTGGTTGCAGTATTTACGAATTTCACTTCGTACATTCCTAATTCATAATTAAAAGTTTTGTCATATTCTTTTTTAATTTGACACTTGTCTTGGACTTGCTGCAAAGTAGTAGCAGAATCAATTTTCAAATCACCACAATACAAGTTGTTCATATCTAATGAACCAGCATATGAAACGCATGGAAGCACTAAGAGAGATAAAATTAATTTACGCATAAATAATTCCCTTCATTTAATTAAAATTCGCCACCTATTAACAAGCAGCACGTGTTGCCCAACACCGCATTCAACTGCTAATTATTATTCCTTATAGCTACATTTTACTCTTTTAACGCACTCAAGTCAATCCTCATAATATTTGCAAATAAGTGATTTATGAAACAAATTACATAAATCACCAAGAATCGAATAGAAACGCCATAATGCCAATTAATCGATGCAAATCAAGATATTAAATCACCAACAAAGCTAACAATGTTTAACCATTTAAGGTAGGATAATCAGTATAACCCTCAGCTCCTCCTCCATGAAATAACTCTGCTTTTGGCTGATTTAGTGTAGCATTAAGTATAAAGCGTTGTACCAAATCAGGGTTAGCAATATAGGCTTGCCCCCATGCGGCTGCGTCAGCATGTCCAGCATTAATCTCACTTTCAGCAATCTCTTTACTTAGCTGTTGGTTAATTATATATACCCCGCCGAACTCTTGTTTAAGTCGAATATGTAAACTATCTTCACCTAAGACCGCCCGCGCGCAAATAAATGCAAGCTTGCGTTTACCGAGCTCTTGTGCCACATAACTAAATGTTTCTAGCGGAGTTGAATCACCCATTGATTGGGCATCACAACGTGGCGATAAATGCATACCAACTCGGTCAGCACCCCAGATTTCACAGACAGCATCAGTAACTTCCAACATCAGACGTGCACGATTAACAATGTTACCACCATATTCATCATCACGCCGATTGCAGTTATCCTGTAAAAATTGATCCAGCAAGTAACCGTTTGCACCATGAACCTCAACACCATCAAAGCCAGCTAATTGTGCATTAAGTGCAGCTTGTTTATAATCTGCAACTACTTGTTTAATTTCTGCAATACTCAGTGCGCGAGGGACTTCATATGGCTTGATTGGACGAACAAGGCTAGGATGACCATCCGCTGCAATCGCACTCGCTGATACTGGTTGCGCACCATTTAGAAAGCTTGAGTCAGACAAGCGTCCAACATGCCAAAGCTGCAATACCATCTTACCACCAGCATTATGAACCGCAGTTGTAATTTTTTTCCAGCCAATAATCTGTTCTTCAGACCATATCCCCGGAGTATCTGGATAGCCAACGCCCATCGGACAAATTGAAGTTGCTTCGCTAATAATTAAACCAGCGCTGGCACGCTGAGTATAATACTCAAGCATCAGACTATTGGGAACTCTCCCTTCACTTGCGCGACAACGCGTCAGTGGTGCCATAATAATTCGATTATTCAGTTCAAGGGAACCTACTTTTAGTGGTGTAAATAAGGCTGACATAACAATTCCTTTTTTAATCATCAATATAACATTGATCTAGTTTACCGTTTAAAAAATAACAATCAACAATTCCTGCTTCTTCGGTCTTAACCCGTAATAAAGTTTCTCCATCCGAATTTAGTGCCTGTTGAACTACCGTACAATAATTCAATACATCGTTAATTGATGAACCATTTACTAAAGTATAACGTCCACAACTAACGTTATCATTACCAAGAAATAAGCTCTCATGTCCATAATTAATAACCACCGCAGCATCGGAGAATCTAGCTAGCAGAATAAATAAGAAAATTAATAAGTTACGCATAGCACCACCTTTTAGAATTAGTTGGCTAATTTTTTATCTTTGGTTTAAATGACAAAGTTAAAAATGCACCAACAGCTAAAGATAAACATATAAAATAAATCCCATCTTCCATATTACCAGTAAAGTCTTTCAGAAAACCAATCAGATATGGTCCAACAAAACCAGATAAATTACCAAGCGAGTTAATCCACGCAATTGCTGCAGCCATAGTAACACCACTCAAAGCCGTAGTTGGCAAACTCCAAAATAATGGAATTATACTCAAAATTGCGCCGGTCGCCAAACTCAGCAGGATTATTGCCACCGCCAAATTATCACTAACCGCAACACTCCACCATAAACAACAACTGCCAGCTAAAGCTGCAAGCGCTAGATGCCAACGCCGTTCATTATGTTTGTCAGAACTTCGCCCCAGAAGCAACATCGAAACTACCGCAGTCGCATAAGGAATAGAGCTTAAAACTCCAATAGTTAAATTATCGCTCACTCCAGCATTTTTTATAATCGTAGGCAGCCAAAAACCAATTCCATAAAGACCAATACTAAAACAAAAATAAATACAACTTAATTTCCAGATTACGGGGCTAGTAAAGACTTGTTTTAATTTAAGCGTTACTTTGCTTCGTTTATCCGTTTGCAGATTAGTCAATAAGCGCTGTTTCTCACTTGGATTTAACCAGCGAGCGGCATAGATACTATCATCAAGAGTAAATAGAAGCACGCCACCCATTACTATCGAAGGAATCGCTTCGATAATAAACAACCATTGCCAGCCAGCTAAATTATAAACTCCAGACAAACTATGCAAAATCCATCCTGATAATGGTCCACCGATCACACCAGAAATCGCAACTCCAGTCATAAATAGCGCATAGATTCTGCCACGTCGCGCCTCAGGATACCAAATTGAGAGATAGTAAATTATCCCCGGAAAAAACCCAGCCTCAGCAAGTCCAAGTAAGAAGCGCAATAGATAAAACATAGTTGGCGAGGATACCAGCATCATACACCCTGATATTATTCCCCAACTGACCATAATTCGCGCCATCCAGCGCCTAGCACCAACACGCGACATAATTAAATTACTGGGCACTTCAAATAAGAAGTAACCAATAAAAAACACTCCAGCACCTAAACCATAGATGGTTTCGCTAAAGTGTAAATCATTAAGCATCTGCAGTTTGGCAAAGCCTATATTTACCCGATCCAAATAAGCCAAAATATATGCTGTCAATAAGATCGGAATAATCCGCCAACTAACTTTACGATAAAGCTGTTGTTCTTTATCAATGGTTAACGCCATTAATTTTCTTTCTAAACAGCAGCCATAAGTGCAGAAGCTAGGTCAAATTGATTTTCATACAACGCTTTACCAATCACTACGCCATGCACATCCAATTGACGCAACTCAGCTATATCGGCTAACTTACCAACACCACCAGATGCAATTAAGTTCAAATCAGGATAACGCAATTGAATTTGCTTATACAGTGCAATACTAGGTCCAGCCAAAGTACCATCTACACCAACGTCGGTACACAAAACATATTGTGCATTCGGATAGTTATCTAGCACGTCATAAACGCTTAAGCTACTTTCTTGTTGCCAGCCATGCGTACGAACTTTGGGCACACCTTGATTGTCTAGACTACAATCCAACGCCAGAACAATTTTATCCGCACCAAAACGTGTCATCCATTGATTAACTAGCTCTGGTTCAGAAACACAAACACTACCAACTACAATTCGCGCTACACCTGCAGCAAACAAAAGCTCTAGATCTTCAGTAGAACGGATACCACCACCAACTTCAATTTTTAACGGTGAATTCTTGACTAACTTTGCGATCAGATCACCTTGCGTGAATTTACCAGCTTTAGCCCCATCCAAATCAACCATATGCACCCATTCACTACCCGCTGCTGCAAACTCTTCAAGCATTGCTGCTGGATTATCATTATAAACTTTAGTCGTTGCAAAATCACCTTTATACAAACGTACACATTTACCATCGCGTAAATCAATTGCTGGATAAATTACCATTAATATTTTCCTCTTTTTTATTTAAATTGTTTTTTTATATCATTAATTAAATCATCAAATCTAAGCGCTTGGTAACTCCGGTGTTCCCCTAACCAAATTCCTGCATATTCAAACAGCCCCATTGACTTGGTCTTTGCCCGCAAATAACTGCTGGCATAGTGCTGTATCGGAAAAGGATACTCAGCAACATCAAGCTCACGCATTAGCTGGTTATTAATTCCACGGACTGATTTACCAGTAATTGCTGAGGACATGCTAATATCACATGGCGATTTACTGGCAATAAATTCGCGTAAGGAATTATTTAATGTACTCAATTCACTTAGCATAAATAAGCTACCAAGCTGGACATAGTCAGCGCCATACTCATTAAGATAAATATGAATATCACTAACTTCAATCCCACCAGTAGCAATTAAGACTTTATTATTGCCTAATGCGCGTATTTGCTGCAATAACTCTAGCGTATTTAGCGAGTTTTGATTGCTATCAGAAAAACTAGCTTGATGTCCACCTGCAGCACAACCCTGAATTATTAATCCATCAACCCCAGTATCCAAAGCTTCTTGGGCTTCTGTTAACGAAGTAACCGAAGCAATAACTTTAACACCATCAAGCTGCAACTCTTTAACCGTATCCTGAGAAAGTAAGCCAAAAGTTGTGCTAATTGCTGGAATTTGGTATTTATTAACCAACTCCAAATAATCTTGCACAGCTATTGTAGGTGGTACTTCAAACCAATCTCGCTCATAAATATCAAGCTGCTGTTCTATCCTAATTATGCTATCAGGTTTTTTATAGCGCTGTAAAGTGTGCCGTGGTTCTTCAATAAAGAGGTTGAGAATAAAGTGATTTGAGCTTAGAGCTATTACCCGTTGTATAAATTGCTCGCAGTCTGATAAACTCAGATAACCACTGGCAATTGAGCCAACCATTCCCGCATTGATAACGCCTGCAACTAATTCTGGAGATGTTATACCTCCAGCCATAGGCGCCTGAATTATATTGTAATTGCTGGCAAACAGCTTATTAGACATTTATAATTCCTGCTGCTGCACAATCGCAATAAAATTAGCTAATAATTGTTCACCAACACTACCAGATTTTTCAGGATGAAACTGCATCGCATAAAAATTATCTTGCGCTGCCATTGCCGCAAATTTAACCCCATAGTCACAAGCTGCAAGCGTTACTTGATTAACTGGCGCATAGTAACTATGCACAAAATAAACATCTTTGGTTAAATCAATCTCATTAAGTAATGAAGACTCTTGCAGTTTGCTAAAATTATTCCAGCCCATTTGCGGTACAATCAAATCGTCATTAGCAATAAATTTACGGATTTTACCAGGTAAAATGCCGAGACATGCAACATCACCACCTTCCTCCGAAGATTCGTAGAGCAGTTGCATTCCCAGACAAATTCCCAGTAATGGCTTCTTGTAATTACGCAAGGTGTCACACAAATCATACTTACTCAATTCATTCATTGCGTAAGCTGCAGAACCAACTCCAGGTAAAATTGCACCATCTGCGGCACTAATCACTTCTTTATCTGTAGTGAGTTCATACTCAATCTGCATCCTTTTTAATGCTACTTCAATCGAATAAAAATTTGCTCCACCACCAGTTATTACTGCTAATTTCATTAATAAAAACCTTCAACATAATTACATCATACAAACGGAACTGAATATTTAAATCAAGGAGATATTATAGCGTTTTTTAATAGCTCTTGGTTGGTTTAGCAAAATCATCGAAAAATAAAAAACCCTGCCACAAGGGCAGGATTTAAATGACTGCATTACTGCAAATTTGGATTATAATCAGGAATAGTCTTTCCACCCAGACAAACAATAAAAAAGACCCAGAAAATGAATCTGGGTCTAAGACAATAAATCAGCTGCGCTTATAAATACGCACGAAAATTATTTAGGACAGAATGTTACAATATAATTTGCACCATTAGCAGGATTAGAACTAGTAGCTGGTGTCTGACATGTGAAACTACTTGAATTATCATCATATTGATATGAGTAACATGTAGGACAAGTCTGTTTTATCCAAGTGATCCTTGGTAAAATTTCTTGTTGCCAAGTAGCATTTGATGACTGAAAGGCAGATTCAGGAGTTGCGATTCCAACCCAATTAGTACCACCACAGGTTTTTGCATCTGGAGAACCTGGTTGATATGAGCTATCAAATGGTGGATGCGTACACTGTGACCATTCTCCAATCGTGTATCCATTTAAATTAGAGGAATCTCGATTGGGAACTAGGTTAAAACCAAATGGCGCAACATTAGTTGTACTTTCATTGGCTGCGAAAATAGTTGCAGCAGATATCCATCCTATACGAGTACCACAAGTATACTTATAAGTCGGACTAGGATTAAAAATTGCATCATAAGTATAGCCACAGGTTAGACCCGCACCACATGCGCTACTATTTGGTTGGTAACTACCTTCTGACCCGGTTGAACAACTTGTGTTAGCAAACGATGTACCTGATACATAATTATATGCTTCTGCTGGCGTAGTAACTCCAGTATTTAAGCTAGTATATGAAGTAGGAACTGGTGTCCAATTAGCACCATACAATGTCTGCGCAGCTCCATTAAATACACCATTTTGCGCTGTAACGCTTCCTGCATTACCACACTGATAAGGGTTATTCAATGACGATGTCGTGACATTACTAGGCTGCATACTCAATGGTGTAATTATTCCACCAATTAATGTAATATCATAAGCATCATTGGCATTGTTCAAGAGGGTAAATTCTGCTGCAGAATTAGGGATATCAAAACCATGACTCACAGCACATGCCAACCCTGTGTTCCCACCATAGCCAGGACCAGATTCAGTACAGCCACCAGTTTGACATAACCCTGATTCGGTACAATTTGTACGACCAGTAATACCACCACTCCATTGCTGACCATTATAATTGCTTGCTGGAATTGAAACAGATGTTGAACCACCATTAGCAGCCAACGCATAGCCATTACTTGGAGTTGGGTTATTCCAAAAACACGTTGACTTAGCTGCTACATATGTAGAGTTAGGTGGACAATCACTTTGTGATGCTGCACTATTACCAACCGCACCACCAGAAATACCAAAATAAATTGCATTAGAACAATTGTTAACAATTTTAATAGTTCTAGCAACTGGTTCAATTGTTGCAGCAGTAGCTTGCAAAGTTACTGGACTATAAGATGTAGGAGATGCATTTATCGCTGGGCAAGTTGGGCTTCCAACTGCATTTGCAACAGCCTTCCAAGTTATATTGCTAGTACCTGCATTTCCCCCTCCAACTGCATTAAAATTACAAGTACTTGATTCAGAGTTACTAGACAAACAACAGTTTCCAACTGGAGCACCATTTTGGGTAATGTTGCCAGGTGATGCAACACTAGGATCTGAAGTGCTTGAAACAGAGACCCATAAATTATGTACACCAGCAGATTTAGCCAAACTGATTGTCACAGGTACAGACTGACTACCCGCTTCTGCGGCGATAACCACAGATTGTGGCACTAAGGTAAGAGTACCAACGGTTGGTGTCGTTGATGCCTGTGCCTGCATAGTTGCAATCGCACCATTTAAGACAGAAGTCGCCGTAATTGTAGAAGTGGCACTACCCGATGCACTAAGATTAATTTTACATAAATTATTCGTTGTTGAAAGCGTACAAGATGATGGTGATACACTTATCTTAGGATTGCTTGACGTAAAGTTAATTACATCATTTGTAACACCAGAGCTACCAGTCAAAGATAGATATGCTGCTGAGCTTTCTGAAACATAAATAGGCACAGCCGGATCTACAAATGATAACGCGCCTGGTGTCGGAGAATTACTAACCGTAACATTTACTGGAGTAATAGTGTATACATGCCCCGTATATGTAGACGTCGCGCTAATTTGTACGTTACCAGTAGTTAAACCACCAGTAATTGTGATTAAACAGCTTCGATTCGTATTAGAACTTGACAATTGACATGTTGTAGGGCTGACAGTAGCAATTTCTTGGTTGCTTGAAACAAGAGTTACAAGATCATCAGTAACACCTGAGCTATTACTCAAAACTAAACCAACTTGCTGTGTACTACCTGAAGCAACTTGTACATTAGTAGAAGTAAATGCTATGCTCCCAAAAACAGTAGATGTTGATACATTAACTGCTAACGGCGCAGTATCAGTGTAACCTGACGCACTTGCAGTTATGTTAGAACTACCAGCAGCTATACCATTTAAAGATAATTCACATGAATGAGATAAACCGCTTGATAAGGTGCATAAGGTTGGTGTTGTAGTTGCAATTCCAGAATTTGAACTATGTACATTAACAATTAGATTTGTAACTCCTGAACTATTATTCAAACTTAAAGTAACATGGTTATTACTACCGACTGTAATACTTTCACTAGACTTGTTAAAAGATAACGTACCAGCAACTATTGAGTCAGAAACAGTAGCTTGAGATGTGACATTCGTATAACCTGCTGCACTAGCAACAATTTGTACATTACCATCAGCTACGCCATAAACCAAAATCTCACATGAAGCTGGTGAGCCAGGATTACTTGATAAATTACAGTTTTTAGGTGTAACCGTTGCCACATTGGTATTTGACGAAGAAACGGTAACTTGTAATCCATTCACATTACTACTATTATTCAAACTTAATATTAACTCTCTGGAGCTACCGTTTGTAACAATGATCGAACTTTCAGAAAAAACTAAATTACCTGATATAACATTACTTGAACCGCCACTGGACGAGCTACTTCCACCACACGCACTCAATGCAATAATTGCAATCAGACTGAGGCATAATCGTTGTATTATTCGTTGCATCATTAATCCTTTCAAATACATAATTACAGAATTTAAGTTAGTCATATTATAAACAATACCATATAAATTATACATATCAATTTTGCGTAAAATTATTAGCAAATATTATTGTATTCACGCATCACATTCATAGATAACATCAATCTTAGATCCCTCTACATGATTTAGTCACTATGAAAATACAGCAATATTCAATTGTAAACTATCACGTAACGTTATATGCAAGCTATAATCGGCAAATATAATGTGATTATATGCCAGCATAACTATTACTCTATATAAACTTGATTATTTTTGCTAGAAAAAATTGCAACTAAGATAGTACTCGCGACAATAAACGCTAAAATATACAGTACAGGAGTTAGATAAATAGCCTGTGTTTGCTTGATTAACGTGGTTACTAATACTGGTGCCAAACCACCAAAAGTAGCAACCGATAAATTGTAACTCATTGCAACACCACTAAGCCGAATATTAGCTGGAAAGAGAGTTGTTAAATATAAAGGAATCATTAAACCAATAAAAGCATGTCCAAACATTAACAGAATATAACCACTAAATGAGTATTGATTAACAATTAAATAGTAGGCTAGAGGTACAATTAACAGATTTATCACTAAAGAAAATATCATTAAGCGGGGCAAATTTAACAAATGGCGGAAGGCTATTCCTGCAATAGCAATCGTCACTACCGAGACAATCAATGCCACTGGTAACATACTGTTAATTGCATCCTGACTAATATGTAAAATTGAACGTAAGTAAGTTGGCATATAGATAATTGCCAAAATGGAAAAAACCTGCTGGGTTGCCGAAAAAATCGCACCTGCACCTACTTGCGGGGTATAGTTTTTTAACAAATAAACCAGTGGCAATCTTGGCTTATTCATAATTTCCTGAAACTCTTTGGTTTCGCGCAGAGTCTTACGAATTTTGTAACTAATAAAACAAACCAAACCACCTAAAGCAAACGGAATGCGCCAAGCAAAATCATTCAACTGGCTAGTATTAAAACAACGTGTAAGTATATAGTTAATTGCCGCAGCAAATAAATATCCGCTAAACACTCCTGTCATAGTAATACCAAAAGCCAAAATTCGCTTATTCGGCATTGATTCACTGATATAAACAAAGGTCGTGGGTAACTCACCGCCAATTGCCAAGCCCTGAAGTAACCGACATGCCAACAATAATAATGGTGCGGCAAGCCCTATCGTCGCATAAGTTGGCAAAAGTGCGATTCCAACCGAAGAAACACCCATAATCAGGATCGTATATACCAAAACATTTTTACGCCCATACTCATCACCAATGTGGCTAAAGATGATTCCGCCCAATGGTCGTAAAATAAACCCCAATGAGAAAACCATGTAGGTTTCTAAAATCGCGGTATAGGTATTGGTACTTGGGAAAAACTGATGCGCAAAATAAACCGCAAACATGCCATAAATTGCGAAATCATAGAGTTCTAGCATCCCACCTAGAGCTGCCAGACCTACAATCTTACGTTCTTCTTTATTCATAGTACGCCTTTAACAATAAAATTTTTCAAATTTCTTAAACATCGTGAATTATTCATAATCTTTGACTTTGTTTTGCGGATTATTTTTAATTGAATAAAGCCAGATTATCATCCCAGGAATCAATGAAGCCGCAAAACCAATAAATAACCAATTCAGTATACCAACCTCGTAATGTCTGTTGAGAGTAAAACCACAATTCGCAAATAGTAACACACCAATCTCAACACATATTAGATTTAAAGTAAGATTTTCTCGCACCTTAATATCAATAATAGGAACAGCTCTTGCACATTTAAAATTATTAACCTTTATAAAATGTAATAGCCCTCTACCTAGATTAAATAATAACAATCCACCAATAGCTATTAAAATTAAACAGACAAACAGTACTAATGAGCTACTACCTGTCAACTTTGGTAATATTATTAATCCGCCAATAAACCATATCAAAAAGAAAATGTTAATGATAGTTAGTATAAAAACAAATAGATATTTCATCACTTCAGCTCTTCTAAGCCATGATATGTTGCAATTTTTTGTCTAATTTCATTCAATTTAGATTGATCACCACGGTAGAATATATTACAGGTTTCAAAAGGAATTAGTTTACCATCAGGCTGTACAATATGAACACAAGACTTTTTCGCTGCACGCACATCAAAATTAATCACATCCATAAAACTCATGATTAGAACTCTGAATACATTTTTATAACTAAGGTTTGGTGAAATAACATCTGGTAAGCAACACATTAAACTCGACAAATTCCCAGCCATTCCTTCTGGGCTTAAATTAGTTGCAAACAGTTTAAAAACATGCTCTTTTAGCGTAATGTCATTCTCAAAAACAATAGTATTTTTTTTGCCTGACAGAAGTATCTCTGGGTTTACATATCTTGTTAATGGCAAAATTTCTTGATTTAATTTTAGTCCATAACCCATAGCTAACGCATCTGGATTACAAGGTACGGGTATAATATCCTGCAATGTAAATAAATTACTTTGTTCACAGATTTTCCGACGGACTTCACTCAAAGTAATTCGGTTTTCCAAGCCAAAACTTGATACTCGCCCAGCTAACTCCAGAGGCTGAAATGTAACACCTCGAACACAAGACTGCTTAGCTGCAAACTCTAAAATATCACCAATTTGATGATCATTTACATTTTTTACAAGTGTTGTGACTAAGGTTGTGGAAATATCATAGTAATTTAAATTTTCTAACGCCCTATTATGAATTTCCGCTAATTTTGCTGCACGAATTTGCAATAATACATCATCGTCTAAACTATCAAACTGCAAATAAATTTCTAATCCTGGCTTAAATTCAGCTAACTGCCTAACAAAATCTTTATCTTGCGCCAACTTTATGCCATTTGTATTTATCATTAGGTGGCGAATTGGGCGCTTTTTTGCTTCTTTTAAAATTGTAAAAAAATCTGGATGTAATGTCGGCTCCCCTCCAGAAATTTGAACTACGTCTGGCTCACCTTCCGCGTCAACTATTGCATCTAGCATTTTACAAATAGTTGCTAAATCACGGTGTATGTTTTTTTCCGGACCTGAATCAGCATAACATATTGGACATTTTAAATTACATTTTTCATTTATTTCCAAGATTGTCAAACAACTATGCTGCATATGTTCACTACATAACCCACAATCATATGGGCAGCCATATTTAAAAGATGTGCTAAATTTCTGTGGCATTTCTGGAGGTTTAATATAAACTTCTCGTCCTAAACGATAAAAGTCAGCATCATCTGCGATTAATACTTTTTCTGTACCATGGGCAGGACACATCTTATACATAAATACTTTGTTATCTTGAATTACTATTGAAGCAGAAATTTTCATTAAACAAATGGAACAAATTGACTCAGTAGTATCATAGAATAAATAAGGGCGATTCTTCATAGCGCGCTCCTATAACGTTGTTGTGTTTGACACAGAAACCAATAGAAATAATAAGCTAGTCCAAGCAAACAAGCTACCTGTATAGCAGATAAGCCATAGTAACTATTCGCAGGTAAAATGTTCTTTATCACAATAATGGGACCATGAGGAGGCTTTAAAAAATCAATAAAAAATCTAAAAATCAAATAGCAAATTAGAAATATTTTGAATTTAGTTCCTGATACCTTAAATTTAACTACTCTAAGCATTAGAGATAACATCACTAAAAAAATTATTTCATATAAAGCTGTCGGGTGACGTGAGATCCCATCACCAAGATTCATACCCCAAGGTAAAGAGGTTGGGATTCCAAAGGTATAATCTTCAATACCAGATTGTAAACAGCCAATCCTACCAATTACCATACCTAATAACAAGGGATAGACAAATCGATCACCAGTTGAGGATGTTATATTCATTAGCTTTTTACTAACTTCGATACCGATTAACCCACCCAACAAACCGCCAACTATTGTTTTTCCTTCAAGCCAAACAGAAATTGGCTGATTTTTCAATGCATCCAAGTAAGTAAGCATAGCCAAAAGCTTTGAACCCCACAAAGCACCAGTAACTAGACCTAACAATAATAAAATTTGTGCAGAAGATGAAAGCTTTATTGATAAAGTAGAAGTGGATTGTTTTCTATAAACATACCCACCTGCAAGATAACTCAAAGATTCACAAAGCTGATGAATAATAAGATGAGTATGACTAAAATATTCCATCTATTTTCATTTTCTAAGTATTTTTATTCATAGTACGCCTTTGGTCGATGGTAACCCATCGCTAGTAATTGCAATTGCTTGCTGCAGAGCTTTGGCAAAAGCTTTAAATAAGCCCTCGACCTGATGGTGCGCATTTTCACCGCTAACTTTAAGGTGAATTGCTGCTTCCATAGAATCAGCTAAACTATAGAAAAAGTGCTCAACCATTTCAACGGGGAAATCACCAATCAAAGGCGTGGCAAATGATGCTTCATAAACCAGCACCCCACGTCCACTTAAATCGATATTAGCAGACGCTAATGATTCATCCATTGGTACAGTAAAGCCATAACGATTGATTCCGCGCTTATTACCCAGTGCTTGTTTTAGAGCTTGTCCCAGCGTAATTGCCACATCTTCAACGGTATGATGGTAATCAATATGCGTATCACCATCAGCAATTAATTTTAGACTAAAACCACCATGTTTACCCAATTGCTCAAGCATATGATCAAAAAAACCGATACCCGTATGAATTTTAACTGGTGTAGTTTTATCCAGATTCACCTCAACAACAATCTTAGTCTCGTTGGTATTACGAATTACCGTAGCAGTCCGCTGTAGTTGCGGATTAGCTCCAGCAACACCAAAAGCTGCCAATAATAAATCATTTTCCGCAGCAGAAGCAATTGTAATTCGCAAGGTATTGGCAATGTCTTTATGGCGATTGCGAACGATAATTCCTTTGGCTAATAATTCCTTATAAGTCTTAGCAGCATCAGCAACTTGCACTAATAAGAAATTAGCATCACTTGGGTAAACGGTAATACCCGCAACTTGCTGTAATGCGGTAAACACTCGCTCACGCTCGCTTTTTAGCGTATCAATCCGACTTTGTGCGAGATACATCCCGTGTGGTGACAGCGTTTGCATCGCAACACGAATACATGGTTCTGCTAATGGATATGGTGCCATCACTTTACGAATTAGCTCAATAATCGGCTGCTGCGCAAGTAAACTACCCATACGCACGCCAGCAAAAGCAAAAGCTTTGGACATCGTTTTCATTACCACCAAATTGTCATACTTGCTCATCAAAGCAATCGCCGATGGTAGGCTACTAAATTCTAGGTAGGCTTCATCCACCGCTAGTACAATTTCTGGCTTAGCTTTTAGAATGGTTTCAATTTCGGCTAGTGTTAGTGAATTACCTGTCGGGTTATTCGGCGTACAAACAAAAATAATTTTAGTTTTGGCATCACATAGCGCCAGTAATTGCTGGATATCCAATTTAAAATCTGGTGCAGCACCTAATGCCAGCTCACGAGTTTCAACCCCTTGAATATCAGCAGCAACTTTATAATATGAAAAAGTTGGTTTGGCAGTAACAATGTTGTCCTGATAGGCGGTACAAAATACCCGAATCAGTAACTCAATCCCCTCATCCATTCCACGACCAACAAAAATTTGCTCGGTTTTTACTCCGTAAAATGTTGCTAAGCGCGATAATAAATTAACTGGCTGAGGATCAGGATAGCGATTTACCAGACTCATCTCAGCAGTTTGTGGATATGGAGCCCACGGATTTTCATTAGCATCAAGCGGAATCAAACCGCTGGCATCGGCTAATTCAGAACGAGCCGAAACATAAGGCGCCAGAGCAAGAATCTCTGGACGAACTTGTTTATTTAACCATTGCATTTATTCTCTCTTTCTTTTATCTCATGTCATAGACTAATTATTTATACACCATTCTTCTACGAATTGATTATTTAAAATTGTATTACAATATTCTGCCACAATCTCATTTTGTGATTGATAACCATAAGCCTTAAAACGCAAGACCACTGGCGCAAACATTGCATCAGCAATACCAAATTCACCAAACAAATACTCACCGCTGTCGGCAGCTTTAATACGCAAATCTAACCAAATTTCTTCTACTCTCTTTATTTCAAGGCGTAACTGGTTAGAATCAATAAATGATAAGCCAGAACTTAAACTAAATGGCATTGAAGATCTTATAGCTTGAAATCCTGAATGCATCTCACTAATTACGCTTCTGGCAATTGCTCGCGAATTAATATCACGAGGGAATAAACCACTCGTAGGAAATAATTCATTGAAATATTCTGCAATCGCCAAAGAATCCCAGATAATTAGATCATTGTGTATCAATGCAGGAACTTTACCTGATGATGAATAACGCAATATTTCATCTTTGGCTGATGGTGCTGACAAATTGATAAATTTAGTCTCAAAGTCAATACCAATATATTTAGCCATTAACCAAGCTCTTAATGACCATGACGATAATTGCCGATCACCCAAAATCAATGTAAATTTATCTGCCATATTACACCTTATTTAAATTATTATAATCAAATTTATTAATTAATATCTGAAGTTTAAAAATAATCTAGTTACATTACTTCGCCAGTTATTTAACTACTGGCAAACCATTGGCATCTAAGTGATAACTCGCTGGTTGTTGCTTGGTAAAGATAATATCAGTGCGACGATTTTTTGCCCGTCCATCATCGCTAGCATTGGAAAATTTAGCGATCAGTTTACCATTTGATACAGCTTCAATATGATTCATATTTGCACCTTTGGCAATCAGGGCTTTTTTCACTGCATCAGCACGGCGTTGACCTAGCGCAAGATTGTATTCGACCGAACCAGTGTCATCGGTATTACCCGCTACTTTCACACTAGCACCATTATGACTTGCCAGATAATTGGCATTATAATCAATAACTGAGTCATATTGATTATCGACATTATACTGATCAACACCAAAATAAACTGAATTAGTCGCTTGATCAGCGTTTGCATTATTATTGATATTTGCATTGTCTGCATCATTTGAACTAATATTCACCGCATCCGACGGATTAGTCTGTGGCGGTTGATTCGCTGTTGTGTTAGCCGATTGATTGCTTGCACAAGCCATAAGTGATAAACTCAAAACACCAATACATAAAAGTTTATTTTTCATTGTAAAACTCCCATTTCATTAAATTAAAATTTCATTACCCTAAGCACTATTATTGATAGCTAAACTACAACATTAATTATGCTTTATGATTAATCTTTCGGCAATACCACCATAAATACCCCAACACCAAAAAATGTGGAATAAAAAATAATAGTAACATATAAATAAAATTACTATGCCACGGTAAATAAACACATAAATACAACCATAACCAGTAGCGCCCTTTTCTTGCCTTTAATTTTAATTGCTGATTAATTTCTGAAAACTCATTATCACGAACCATGGATTTTCGTATCAATAACCATGAAATTATCAATACATAACAGCATGTGATTAAAAATAAAACCGCAATTATTTTATAAAATTGTTCAGGGTTATCGTCATAAATAAATGTACCATTACGTAACCATTGGTAAATTAATCCAATAGATACAAATACTGGACCAAAAAATATACCAACTCCAAATTCACGAACAACTATATCTACCAAATATTGAGACTGCTCAGTTTTTTGCATAACTTAATTAACTTTAATTTTTAGTAACATCTTTGGATCATTATGCTTATAACGGTTTAACCAATATTGGGACTGTGATTCGCTATATTTTGCCCAACCATGTTGTTTATATAGTTCACTCAGTATCAATTGTGCTTGCGTATTGTTTTGTTGTGCAGACTTTAGTGCATAATCGTAAGCCATCTCATTATTTTTAGGGAAATAAATTCCAGAAAACAACATCGTAGCCACAATTGATTGTTCTATCGATTCACCTTGATTCGCTTTAGTAAACAGATCGTCAAAATACAGAGTTTGATTCGTATCATGATTAATAACCTTTAGTTCACTTTTACGAATCAAATTTCTTGCTCTAGAATTTCCATTCAGTGCTGATTTAACTAACCACCAGTTTGCCATACTTTTATTCTTCTTTACTCCAGTTCCATCTGCATACATTATACTCAGATTATATTGCCCATCGCTGCTACCCAGCTGAGCTGCGTGTAAAAAGTAAGTAAATGCTAAGTCATAATTTTGTGGCGTTCCTTGTCCATTAAGATTTAATGTTCCAAGCATTCCATAGACACCCGCTTGTAACGAACTTTCTTGCAATTTATTCACAACCTGATTTAACCAATAATACTGTTCTTTAGCATTGCTTTCGATTCCATATTTGGAAAAACCCAAAATTAATTGCGCTTGAACATTACCTTGCTTAGCCCACAATTCGCAGTACGGCAAAGCTTTTTCACTTATTTCCAAAGACTTAGAATTAACCCCTCTGCGACAATTATCAAAATCACCTTTATGATGTAAAATTGCAAACGGAACGATTAACAATAATACTACCATTATTGAACGATGAAAAATTTTCAACTTGATAGCAAATGATTTAATATTTCTCACCCTCCAACAAACCGGTATTGCTAAATACAATGTCCACGCAAATAATCCAAACGCACTGTCACGGCATTTTTATGTCCGTCCAGCCCCTCCAGATCAGCTAAAGTTTCGACCGTAGGTCCTAAATGACGAATCCCTGCTTCAGATAGATTTTGGAAAGAGATCGATTTCATAAATGCAATCACATCCAAACCGCTATACATTTGTGCATAACCATAAGTTGGTAAGACGTGATTAGTTCCGCTAGCATAATCCCCTACTGACTCAGGTGTCCATGCACCGACAAACACTGATCCGGCATTAATTACCTGTGGTAAATAGCTCTCGGCATTTTCAATTTGCAAAATCAAATGTTCTGGCGCATACTGATTAGAAATTGCAAAAGCTTCCGTCATATCTGCGGCAATAATTGTCGCGCTTTTTGCCAATGATTGCTCAATAATTTCTTTACGCGATAAATACGCTGTTTGGCGTGCCACTTCAAGCTGAACTTTCTCCGCCAACTGCGCTGAAGTCGTAACTAAAATCACTTGTGCTGCTACATCATGCTCGGCTTGCGCGAGTAGATCACTGGCAACAAAAACCGGATTAGCTTTCTCATCAGCAATCACCAATACTTCTGATGGTCCGGCTGGCATGTCCATTGCTGCACCTTGATGGTGTTGGGCTGCTTGAATCTTAGCTTCGGTCACATATTTGTTACCCGGTCCAAAAATCTTGTAAGTTTTCGGGATTGATTCCGTGCCAAAAGCCAATGCCGCAACCGCTTGCGCTCCACCAACTTTATACACTGCATCAATGCCACAGGCTTTAGCAGCAAATAAAATTGCTGGATTAATCGTACCATCTTTACTCGGTGGCGTTACCAAAACCTTGGTTGGGCAACCAGCAATTTCTGCTGGAATCGCCAGCATCAGCATCGTCGATACCAATGGCGCAGTTCCCCCAGGAATATATAAACCAACTTTTTCAATCGGGCGGAATATTTTACCTAATTTTGCACCATTTTTTTCAAACTCAAAAGGTTTTGGCGCACTCACCGTATGATAATGACGAATATTGTCAATTGCATCTAAAATCGCCTGTTTATCCGCTGCGGATAAGCTCTCGGTTGCCGCATATTCGGCTTCACTCACGATTAAAGAATCGAGTGTTACTCCATCAAATTTCTCTGCATACTCGTATAATGCAGCATCACCACGAGCGCGTACATCAGAGATAATACCTTTTACCAATGCCGTTAAAGCAGCATCATCACTGCTACTGCTACGGCTTAATACTTGTTCTTGTTCATTTGCGTTTAATTTATTCCATGTTACTACCCGCATTTTATCCACTCCCTTAAAAATTAATCTTTAAATTTCACGGCATGTCTCTTGCTGCCGTTATGCTGGTTTTAAATCTCAGCTTGATATGTTTGCGTACATTACTTTACCATTATAAATAAAATGGTTATTAATGAATTTAGTCAACCTTTAGCTTCTCATGTCGAAATGTTGCTGTTTTTTCGACACGTTATTTTGTCATGTCGAAAAACCCGTGTTTCTTCGACACATTAAAGCTTAGCAGAATTTGTTCGCTATTTGAATATATGCCCCTTATACCTTTAAATTATATTCTTCTTTTATATAATCTGGAATACATGACAGCATAAAGTTAAGTAATGGATCAAATTGCTCGGTATTATAATAGTCAATCATCATTTGATTAAATTCAAGTTTTCGTTTGGCAGGAACATTTATCATTGGTAGCCCATGCGATAACAAAATACCACTCATCATCATGCGTGCTGTGCGCTTATTTCCGTCAAAGAAAAATTGAGTTCGTGCCATTTGCCCAAATAAATGAATTGCAACAGCATAGATATCAGCCGCCATTGGTTCTTTTTGGTTTAGAGCAAAATCCTGTGCTAACTTATTATTGACATCTTCTGCCAGCTGCGACCACAATAAATCCAATTTATCGTGTTTGGGCGGCAAATAGTCAGTCCCGGAAATACTTACTTGTCCGGTTCTAAATTCACCCCAGCTTAAAGCTTCCTGATTGGCAACTAAAGCATGTAACCGCAGTAAATAATCTTTACTCACAACAAACTCACCTTGCTCAATACTTGCAAACAAAAATTGCCACGCTTTAATTTGATTAAGCGTAATCAGCTCATCTTGTAGTTTGTGTCCACCAACGGTAATACCATCCAAAAGTGTCTGCACTTCTGGTACGGTATAATTAATATCCTCCAGATTCACTACATCGGTAACAATCTGGGCAATTAGGCGTTTGGCATCAAAAAGTGCTTTAGTTTTCATCTATCAATCTACTTTTGTGCCTCAATATAAAAACAAGTCTGATTAGGATTTAATGCCATCATTATATTAATTATGGTTTTTGCAAATTTTTGTATTTCATGCAACGATGTTTTATGTTGACTATAATAATCAATAACACTTCCATGACTGTCCATATGCAAACCTTTAATAATGGAATCTAACTTAGTACACAAATCACTTTCACAGGATATTTTAACATCTACTTCGTCAAAATGCTCCCCAAGAAAGGCATGTGTACGATTATTATTCTTGATTACCTGGATTATTTCTTTAATTGATTTTTCATCAAAGACAGATTGATCTCTGTACTCTTTTGTTAAAAATTGACTAATGAAGTTTACTTTCATAAAACTCTCGATTAATATCCTAATTTTATTACCATAATTTATGGCTAAACTATAATCTTCATTAATAGAACCGTTTTTACATAGCGCATATACGTCACGGAACAATAACAGAAAAAATGAATCAAAATATCCTGCTACATTATTTTTTAAATTTATTTTTAACTCTTCATTACTTCGCTCTAATTGATAATAGCAAGAGTGCTTACCTAGTATTCTAATTATGTTTGTCATAAAAATATGACTATGAGTAAAAATAAATACCTGCCCTTTATCCTCTGCTGCGTCCAGAATACAACCAGCTATTTCTTGGTTAATTTTAGCAACTAAATATGATGTGGTATAAATTCTATTTTCATCTAAACTAGAAATAGGATCATCAATTACAACTACTAAATTCTTTAATGAATCTTTATTATAAAATAATTTAAGTCGTGCTAAAAAATATGCAAATGATAGCGTGGTCTTCTCACCTTCACTTAAGACAACTCTTAAATTATCATTATCTATAATCGACGTATTTATTGTGATTTTATAATCTGTATTAATTTTGTATTTTGATAGGTTAAGGGCAATTAAATAATTATTAATTGTTTCAATGTCTGGACGCTTGCGTGAAATTATTTTGTTTATTTGATCTTGTACTTCTAAATTTCGGCTTTTAAGCTGTTTTGATTCATCGAATAATTTTTTAATACGCATATCATTGTCAAAGATATTTTTTTGGCAATAAAAACTATCATACTTGGCTTTATTAATTCTTAGTTTTTTTAATTGACTTTTTACTTCTAATAATTTTCTTTCTTGTGATTTTTTATCATTTAAAATACTATCAGTTGAAGTTACTACATCAGAGATATTTCCATCATGCAACGTCGTTATATTTTCATATAAA
The DNA here is from genome assembly GCA_035438765.1 of Burkholderiales bacterium. Lineage (GTDB taxonomy): Bacteria > Pseudomonadota > Gammaproteobacteria > Burkholderiales > UBA11063 > Aquella. The sequence goes on from DAORIZ010000001.1 coordinate 145,315, forward strand.
GATGAAAATATATCTTTATCATTAATTCCATTACGATCATTCACCAATGTTCTAAGAGTTGAAAGATATTTCTCTAATTTAGAAAAATATTCATCAATTATTTCCTTTTGCGAATCAAAATTACTTAAAAATGGCTTAAATTTATCAAGTTTAGCAATCAGTGACAGCTTATCAAATGACAAACTCTTTATATCTTTATTTAATAGATTGATTACGTTATTGATATTACTATCAAACTCATTAAGAGCTTGGTTAAAATAGTTAACAAACTCTTGCAAGGTATTATTTTTTATTTCTTGAATACAAAATGGGCAGACTTCTAAATCATGCGCAGAGATTAATTGTCGACCGTCTTTGATAAATTTTTCCCCTACAATCTTTAAATGTTCTTTTATGCTTTCACTAACATAACCAGCTTCTTTATCTTTGTCAAAATTAAAAACTTGTTCAAAAAGATCATGAGATGAAATTACTGATATATTTGGCGTAGAAATAGCCTCTAAATCAGTAAATTTCTTAATAGCATCATTCAATTTGGAAAATTCTTGTTCTTCAGTTAAAATACCCTGAAATACATTAAAATCATTAACATCAATATTTTCATTAAAGTTTATTTCTACTTCTGCTTTTGTAATTTGAATTTCTCTAGTCGTAATATTTGTTCTAACTTTATCGAATTCTAAATTTAATTCTTTATTTGTAGAGCGTATATTTGAAATTTCACCTAATTCACCTGATTTATCATTTCCATTAATTTGCTCAAATCGCTCCAAATTCAATTTCAATTCAGAATTAAGTGACTCTAGCTCCTTTGACTCTTTGCCTAGACTAGACCCCTCCAATACAACGGTTTTATCATCAAGTTTTTTTAACCCAAATTCACCGTTTAATGGCAAATTTTCAGATAAAAAATCACTGTTATATATTTCCACATTAAATGATGTACTTACATTAGGATTATGACTATTTATATTAATGGAACTATCGTCTTTTAATAAAAATGAAACTTCTGGAGGCATCGTTGAATTGATAGTTTGATATTTGCCTATATGACTATTTTTATTTATTAATAGCTCAAAAGCCCTAGTTATAGACGTTTTACCTGAACCATTATTAGCAAAAAATACATTATAGTCTTTAAACTCATGATTCGTATTAACAGCATTAATTCCGCAAAAATCAGAAATAGTATTTATTTTCTTTATATGAATAGACATTACTGCTTACCTAAATAATTGTTAATAATTCTCTAGTATTTTCCAATTTTTACTCACCAAATAAATTTACTACTTATGTAATAAATAACCAAAAACTATTGATCACTTCTAAACCGCAATGTTCAAACATTTCATTATCCCATTTTTTTACACATACTTACCATACTACATAAAACAACAAAAACTCAATAATGACTACGGATATTCTTCCGCTTTTGATGAATTATTGCCAAAACCTCAAGAACCTCATTTCTCACGCGATATGCCAAAATATATGGGTACTTATCAACTATTAATTCCCGCGTGCCAATTTTTTTACCGGCGCGCCCAATGGCGGGCATATGAGAGGTACTATTAATAGATTCTTGAATGATTAGAGTTAACTCTTTTGCCAAGATTGGATTAATTTGTCCATAATAGTCAAGCTCAGATTCTAAGTTAGCTAGCGCGCGCTTAGTCCAAAGAATATTTAGAGCCATTTATTCAAAACTCGTTCAACTTCAGCTGATAAAGCAAACATACCCGCGTCCGCTTCTTTAATTCCGGCTTCAACTTCTTGTATTTGCCATTCTTCTAGAGATATTGCTTCTTCAAGCCAATGTAATAACAAATCAGCCTTATTACGCTTAGTTGCCTTAACCAACTGTTCTAACTTATCATATATTTCACTAGGTACGCGAAAAGAAATGACAGGATTTTCGGCTTTCATGGTGTATTCCTAAGTAAAATTAATAAGATATGATAACACAGCTATCGCAAAGGTAAACAAAATTAATTTTCGTTTACATATATTACTTACTTCTATCAACAACAATAGCAAATCATAAATTAATTCTTAAATAAACCATAAGTAATTATTATATCAAGCTTACAACATTGCCAATTAAGTTAAATTCTGGCATAATATCTTCTATGTTTGAGGTATCTGAATTTATTTCATGGTGTAAATGATGGTGTTACTTAGATTATTTGTTTTAGGCGTTATCTCAGGTGTTATTCTTGCATGTTCAAGTGGTACAATAAGCAGAGCTTCTAATGTTCCAATTAATGGAACTGTTCAATCGGGTAATCTAAATAATAGTCAACCATTGTCTGGTTATGCAATAAATTTATACGCAATAACCGAGTCTTCCACACACTTAATCACACAAACCACTTCGAATAATAGCGGTAAATTTTCACTTCAACTCCCCAATTCATTAGTCGGTAGCCAGCTGTATCTGACTGCGACAAATGAAAGCCAGCACGAATTAGCGCTAGTCATTGGTAATTATACTGAATCTAATCTAGTTATAAACGAATTAACTACTGTTGCAGCAGCCTATGCGATGGCTCAGTTTTGGCAAGGTAATATTATCTCTGGTCCACAAAGTTCAATTCTAATTGCAAGTGGCATGAATCAAAATTTAGTTTCAATCGCTAGTGGTCAGTTAAGCAATGTAATTTCTAGCTCACCAAACGCCGACCAAAGTAATGCTTTGCGGGTAATGAATACTTTGGCAAACGCTATTTCTGCATGTATCGGAGACAATGCGGTATGTCCAGAGCTTTTTAATGTAGCAAAAGCAGTTAATGGAACTATACCGAATAATACGCTTCAAGCTTTGCAAAATTTGGCACTCAATCCAGCGCAAGGTGTAAACGAAATAGTGACAATTTCTAATCAGAGTAAAAATCTATATACGCCATCTTTGTTAAGAGTACCAGATGCTTGGACTATTGCCCTGAAATTCAATAATACCGGTAGTGAGTCATGTCCTTTTGGTGGTCCCGGTAATTTTGTTTTTGACCAGAATGGCTATCTATGGATAACTAACAATGTAGTACAAGGCACGCCAAATTCGACAAATTGTATGATTATTCTAAAACCTAATGGCGCACCTGCCGATGGGCAAAATGATACAGTTAAATCCCCAGTTTATGGTGGCGGTATTTTAGGTGCAGGATATGGAGTTTCTATAGACTCGCTCAATCAAATCTGGTTAGGTAATTTTGGTTGGGGCAATTTGATTCCAAATGGAAGTATTTCGTTGTTTAACTCAACAGGGCTTGCTCTTTCTGGAACAGCAGGTTTTACTAATTTAGTTTACCGCGTCCAAGCACTAAAACCGGATAGCAATAATAATCTGTGGATCGCTAGTAATGGCAACCAACGGATTGTAGTATATCCGTCTGGTAACCCAGATCAAGGAAGCTATTATTCTACTGGCAACCTAAACCCTTTTGATATTTCAATTACCGCAGATAATCAAGCTTGGGTTTCATTTAATAATGAATCAAGTATTGCCAAATTTAAATTAACCGACAGTGGCGCAATTGAACAAGTAAATTCGGTTCAAGTTGGTTCATCACCATTAGGAATAGCTCTTGACTCAAGCAGTAATATTTGGGTTTCATCTTTTAAAGAATCAGCGATTTATATGGTTAATGCCGCGGGAACTAATGTAAAAATTTTTACTGGTGGTGGCATTGTTGCAACTTGGGATGTAACTGTTGATGGCAATGATAACATCTATGCTGTAAATTTTTTCCCGAATAACAATGGTGAATATGGTGTTGCTAAAATATGTGGGGCAGCAGTGAAAGGTTGCCCAACCAATGCCTCCTTAGGAACGCCAATTTCTCCTGCGAGTGGTTATACCTTACCCAGCGGTGGTAGCCAAGTTTTGCTTTCTAATGGAGAACCCTTGTATGGACCAAATGGTACACCAGACTTTCACCCATTAATGCGCATGACTTCCAGTCATATAGATCAGGCAGGAAATCTCTGGGTTACTAACAATTGGAAACCAAGTCTTCTAATTGATACTACAAGCAATCCAGGTGGAGATGGTATGGTGGTCTTTGTCGGGTTGGCCAAGCCTTTACATAACACAAATAACTAGCTGTGTGGCACGCTGTATTCTTGAAATAAACACAGCCTGCCACACAGACTCTCTCTAATCCATCATCTTTTCAATTGGCAACACTAAAATCGAAGAAGCACCGATACTTTTCAGTTTAGCAATCGTATCCCAGAATACACCCTCTTTACTCACCACATGCACCGCAACTTTATTGTCTGTACCATGTAAATGCAAGACCGTTGGCGATTCACAACCCGGCAACATTTCTTTAAGTTTATCGATATTATCTTTATCAATATGCAGCATAATATATTTGCTATCTTTGGCATTAATTACACTTTGCAGACGAAAAACTAGCTCATTGGTGCGCTCGGCAATATCTTGGGTCGCCGTTTTACGCCCGATCAGCACCGCTTCGCTTTCCAAAATAATATGTAATTCCACCAAGCCATTTTCTTTAAGCGTCGTACCAGTAGACACCAAATCACAAATCGCGTCAGCAATCGCAATTTTTGGCGCTAGCTCAACTGAGCCATGCATTACCAATATTTTGGCTTTGATCTGATTTTTGGCTAAAAAATCACGCAAAGTCTCAGGATATGAAGTGGCAATGGTTTTACCATTCAGATCAGATAACTTTTGGATGCCAGAATCATGTGCAGCAGCGATACTCAAACGACATTGCGCAAAACCCAGCTTGGCAATCACGGTTAAATTGTGCTCAGGATTTTCCAAAATGTATTCAAAATAACCGTTTTCACCAACAATTCCGATATCGCTGGCATCACTATCCACAAACCCAGGAATATCATCATCACGAATCATTAGAAAATCGGTATTCATTTCTTTGGACTGAATCAAATAATGATTCTTGGCTGGGCGTAATTTAAAACTGCATTTATTAAGTAAATCCAAACTACCTTCGGATAATTTTCCTGATTTTTGTAATGCAACCCGCAATCTTGGTTCTAACATCGTAAGCTCCCTAACACTCTGAGATTAAATTTTTAAATAATCCAATATTATAACAATTTAAGCAAAACTTATTTTCTATATATCACATTGGGTTTATCCATCGGAATGACTAAAAATATGATACAATTTCGTAACTATTAGAAGTCTACAGAAAATGTCAACATTAAAATTCGCTCCTATTGATTATGCAAAGCAGCTACCTAGCGTAGGAGTTAGCCAAGATTTGGTCACGAAACGGGATTTAGTGGAGTTAAAACGTGAGATAATTAAATGGATGCTCGGAATTGGGTTTGCTGGTATCGTGTTTGTTGCAGGAATGCTAAAACACATGATTCATTAGCACACCTAAACCTCAGAAGAGAAACTGAAACTAGGTGATACTTTTTGAGCTTTTTATTTTATAATTATAAAAATCTAATTTGTAAATTCAGTTTAAAATAGTATTTACCATTTACTTCATATATTTCTCCAAAATCATGTCGTGAACTACTTGCTGTTTCAAGTTTAGTATTTGCAAACAAGTAATCTTCAAATTGGTTTCTATTATAGACATGATAACATAAAATATCCCCCGATTCTTTTACAACTAAATATCCACCAGTTGCATCATAAACTCCATTCCAGACTTTTGATGGCATCATTCCCAAAGCAATATCCGTTAAAAAGCGTTTAATCTTATATTCATAAAATGAATGATTAAATTGGAGATCGTAATCCAGTGGATTAAACCCACTAATTTTAGCTACCAAATCTTTCACAGAATTAAGGCTCGTTGTATAAAAACACTTAACCACTTCGGATAAAAGATCAGGTAACAAACTATCAATTAAAACTAAATTATTTTTAAAAATACTCTGTTCTAGCTCCACAAATTTAAGCTCACCTCCAAGCTCTTTTATCTTCTCCAGCCGATCTTTAATCTTGCTTTTTGTGGAAATAGCATTAATCATTTGAATATCTTCAACATGAGGAGAAAAATCTATTACTTCATAAATGAAATTAGTTGTTTTACCTGCATTTAAAAGCGTCGCACTACCACCAAGTTGAGACTTTATACTAAAACCCAATTCAGCTGATTGATTAATTCTCTTGTCATGAATCACTATGCGAATATCTGTTTTTGTTGTAGATTTAGCCTTTAACGATGAACAGTTTATAGACCTCATAAATTCTTCAATTTCAGGCAAACTAAACACACCAGTAGCGTCTTTAATCTTTGCCAGCAGTTTAACCGCTTGAGTAGAAAAAATACTTATAGGAATACGTAACTCTTCTATCCCACCAGTTATAACAACTAAATTACCAGTAATTTCGTATTCAAAATTCTGAGCACTTTCGTTTCTAATAATTTTTATAATTGGATAAAATAAATCCACGACTTGATTTAGTTCAGAATCACCAGCAACTAATTGTTTATCACTAAGTAATTTAAACAGCGCATATATTTCGCTCCATTCGCCTTTATTTCCTGAGATCATGTTCGTAAAGTCCAATCGTTTCAATAAGTTTTTTTGCAGTGGCACGAATCGCTGGCACGGCAACTGAATTACCAAATTGTTTATATGCTGATGCATCAGCCACTGGTATTATATAGCTATCAGGAAAACCTTGTAGCCTCGCCCATTCGCGCGGAGTCATCTTACGGATTCCTTGCCGATTAACTACACCCTTAATATGTGTTGTTGGCGTAAAATCAGTAATCCTGTTATCAATAACCAAATTCCTCTCTCGTCCCATCCCACCAACGACAATCGCGTTAGCAACCCCATCATCAGCTATTATTTCATAACCAAAACCATTCCCTTTGCTTTCATGTCGAGTCTTATGGCTAATCAATGTTTGTAAGTATTGTGTTGAAAGGTAGTATTTAGTTGGTGGAACGCTTTTTTCTTTAACATCACTAAATATTGCACTTTGATTTTCTGGACTAGGGTAATCAAAACTTGAAATATTTAAATCTCCTCGAATCCCAATGATATATAATCTTTCACGATTTTGTGGGACTCCAAAATTTCTTGCATTTACAATCTCTGGTTCTGGCACATAATAGCCTAAATCATTTCTAAGCACATTTAGAATAGTCTCTAGAGTTCTACCCTTATTATGACTTCTTAAGCCTTTAACATTTTCAAGAAAAATAGCTTTGGGCTTCTTAGCTTGAATAATTTCAGCAACATCAAAAAACAATGTACCTCGAGTATCATTAAAACCACCACGTCTACCTGCAATAGAAAAAGCTTGGCATGGAAACCCAGCACATAAAATATCAAATTCATCAGGAACGTGGCTCTTAGTTGTTTCCAAGGTAATATCGCCAAACGGAGTTTCACCAAAGTTAGCTTTATAGGTTCTTTGGGCTTCTTTATCCCATTCACTACTAAAAACACAGCTACCACCCAAACTTTGCATGGCAATCCTAAATCCACCAATGCCCGCGAATAAGTCTATAAACTTAAATGTGTATTCTTTAGGATTAGGAAATGGCACATCCTCGACATTACAAAATAAATCATTATTTATCATTATTATTCTGCACTCTAAACCCTATTCTAATAAAACCTGCAAACTAAATTTGCCAATATCCGTAACAGAGTAAGTAGATATTACGGCAAAATTCCTCTTCAATACAATCACAATCTGACCGTCACCGTAGAGACTTTATATAATAATGAAATAAACTACGAAGCCTTGTTGGCATTAACCAAAACATAACCGCGATAAGTATCGCCATCCTTGGTATTCATACTCTTATACAAATCATAAACTTTGAGCCATTCCCACGGAGCGAATGCATTCCAAGTATCTAAAATCAAAACTGAGTCACTCGCTTGATCATAAGCGGCAATTGGTGAAAAATGTCCGCCATTAAGCGCTGACATTACATTAAGATTATAATTCACCACCATATAACTCTCTGTTTTGCCAAGAGTTGCTTTTAATAACGTTCTAAAAGCTTCAATATCCACATCATTGGCGGTATTTACATGAGTTGCCGTCGCTTCCAGACCTTGCAGATTAAGCGCATGAGTCAATTGATCTAAAGTCAAACCAACCATATACTTACCATCTACCTGTTTGCGTCCATAAATTATTTCTGGATCCAAATAACCACTAACTTTATCATTAAAGAAATTGGCTTCAGTCCAAGTAAAATTACCATCAATATAATTTTCTTGTTCATTATAAAATGAACCAAGTTTAGAAATCGGCGGTTGTTTACCTAGTGTGGCATAAACAGTATTGAGCATAATCACCGCGGAAGCCACACCGCAGCTCAAAATATTAGTTTGCGGTGAGTAGTGTGTTGATAAATTATAAAATGAGGCTTTATACTGCGATGAATTTAGACGGCTAATTCCTGATTCAGTATTATATGACAAAACTGCCATGGTATTTGAATACGGACTAACCGTGTATTTTTCATAGCCATAATCATAGACAGTAGGGCTAGCTTTAGCATTGGTAGTGCTTGCATTACCAGAAGTACAAGCCACAATTACTGCCAAAGCTAGTAAGCCCAATAATTTCTTCGTTTTCATAAAGACCTCATTTTTTATAGATTTATTAGACATACAGCCAAACGATAACCACAAAGGCTATATTCCTGATTATATCTTCTGACTACACGTTCAATTAGTAAGCCTTAGCAAAAACCATTTTGCGTGTAGCTGGTTTACCAGTAAAAATACACACACCCGGAGTATCATTATTCGCCAAAGGCATACAGCGCGCAGTAACTTTAAGTGGTTTGATGTATTCTTCAATCGTAAATTCATCAACTGCGTATGCCAGTACAAAGCCACTATCAATATTTTGTTCTGCAGCAAAAAACTCATTAAATTCGGTTAAAGAACTAATCTCGCTAATTCGTGAATCTCGGAAAGCTTGAGCCTTAGCAAATAAACTATCTTGCATTTGACTCAAAAGAGCCACGGCATTAGCAATTAGTTCAACACGTGGCGTTGATTGTTTATTACCAAGATCATCACGACGAGAAAGCATAACTACATCTTTTTCAATATCACGCAACCCAATTTCAACACGCAATGGCACACCTTTTTTAATCCATTCCCACGATTTTGCACCACCTTGAATATCACGATCATCAATCAGAACTCGAATTTCATCACCTGCAAAATGCTGTGCTTCCAAATCAAGTTTTAACTGTTGACAATACGCCAACACGCTCGCACGTTGTTCATCATTACGATAAATTGGTTGAATCACAACTTGTTGCGGAGCAATTCGTGGTGGTAATACCAAGCCATTGTCATCGCTGTGAGTCATAATAAGACCACCGATTAAACGAGTTGAGACACCCCAAGAGGTTGTCCACGCAGTTTCAAGTTCGCCTGCTTTATTCTGGAATTCAATTCCAGATGCTTTGGCAAAATTCTGTCCCAAGAAATGTGAAGTTCCAGCTTGTAATGCCTTGCAATCTTGCATCATCGCTTCAATACAATAAGTACTCACCGCACCTGGAAAACGCTCAAAACATGGTTTTTCACCTTTGATAACTGGCATTGCCAACACATCTTGGGCAAACGCAGCATAAACGTCCAACATTTGCTTAGTTTCCCCTATAGCCTCATCAGCAGTCGCATGTACTGTATGACCTTCCTGCCATAAAAATTCAGAAGTACGCAAAAATAGACGAGTACGCATTTCCCAGCGCATAATATTCGCCCATTGATTAATAAGTAATGGTAGGTCACGATAAGATTTTACCCATTTTGAGAAGCTTTCACCAATGATCGTCTCGCTAGTTGGACGAATTACCAATGGCTCGTCTAACTCACCATCTGGTTTCAAACCGCCCTCACCATCCGCAACTAAACGATGGTGGGTAACAACCGCACATTCTTTAGCAAAACCATCCACGTGCGCAGCTTCTTTTTCCAAATAACTCAATGGAATCAATAATGGAAAATAAGCATTAACATGCCCAGTCTTTTTAAAGCGTCGATCTAAATCCTTTTGAATCAATTCCCAAATAGCATATCCCCACGGTTTAATCACCATGCAACCGCGTACTGCAGAATTTTCTGCTAAATCAGCAGCAACAATCACTTGTTGATACCATTCTGGATAATTTTCACTCCGAATAGGAGTAATTGCAGTTTTTTCCATCTTATATTCCTAAAATCAACTATTAATAATTTGTAAAATTTTATTATGTAATTCGGCATTAGCTGCTGCCAAAACCTGTCCATTAAATTCACGGCTCAAAGCTTTGCCCTGCCAGTCACTAATCACACCACCAGCACCTTCAATCACGGGCATTAAAGCAGCAATATCGTAATATTGCAATTCAGCTTCCATAATAACATCGACATGCCCAGCTGCCAGCAAACCAAAAGCATAAGCATCACCACCAAAAGCAGTCAAGCGTACCTTAGAGCGCACTCGTTCAAAAGCGTCTCGCTCATAGGTAGTTGTAAACATCAGCGGTGTAGTTGCATTCAGGCGCACATTCGCGACCTCGGTTTGCAGACTAGTTTGCAGCTTTGCATTATTTAGCAATGCACCATGATTTGCTACACCACTAAAGCGCTCGCCACTAATTGCCTGATCAATGACACTCAATAAAGGCACACCATTGCATAATAATGCAACTAACGTAGTAAAGGTTGGCTTACCAGTCGAAAATGCTACCGTGCCATCAATTGGGTCTAAAACCCAACAAAATTCGGCTTGTGTGTCTTGATTAGCAAATTCTTCACCAATAATTCCGTGGCTCGGATAATATTGCTTAATTAGCTCACGCAAACGCAATTCTATCTCACGATCAGCTACTGTTACTGGGGATTTATTATCTTTACTATCAATGATAAAGCTTTGGCGAAAATATTTACGGCTGATTTGCGCTGCTTCATCCGCTAAAAAATTAGCAAACTCAAATAGCTTGCTAGTTAAATCATCACTCATAGAATTCCTGTATATTCTTCAAAAAGCATTGTACTAATTTTATTGATAATTTTGGGAGATTTTAGCATGCTTTTTAGCATAAAATTGATATAATTTCAATCACACCAAATAAGAAAAGCTTTTACAAAGTAACTTAGCACCTCTTGCTGTAATTTTACTAATTACGTACTGCAACATCCAAAAAGGCCGTAGATTTAATGATTTTATTATTTTGATTAAAATAAAATACAACCGCTGACAACGTATTATATGGACCTATATGAGTAATAACGAGGCTGTTTAATCCAGATAAAACTGAGATTATCTCAAACGAAACATTGGGCATCGCGGCAAAAAGTTTTTCCCAATACCAGCGAATATCACGAAGACCTTTTAACTGATTATTGGATCTGCGCGTAAGCTCCGCAACCAATGGTGAAGATAATTCACAATCTTCATCATAAAATTCAGCTAACTTATCGATATCGTGTTTGTTCCATGCAGTTACCCAGTTAGTCGCCAATTGTTTAGCAAGAATCTGATTCATTATAGCTACCTCAAAATATTTCACACCACTGATCTTAGTCAATTGCTAACTGACAAAAATCCTATTTCTATTTTAACAAAGAGTTTATTCCACGCAAAATCACTAATGGATCATTTGCCTGTGTAATCGGACGCCCGATCACCAGATAATCCGCTCCATTATAAACCGCAGCCTCCGGTGTCATTACACGAGTTTGATCATCTTTAGTTGCATCAGCCAGACGGATACCTGGTGTAACGGTTAAAAATTCGGGAGCGGTAACACTTTTAATGATATTTGCTTCTTGCGCTGAGCACACTACCCCATCTAAACCATATTCATAGCTTAATCGTGCTAAATGCTTAACTTGGCTTGCGACATCCTGTCCATAACCAATTTCGGCGACTTCGCTAGCACTCAGACTAGTTAAAATCGTCACGGCAATTAATAATGGTTTATTTTGACTATCTTCAATCGCTTGCCGTGCCTGAGTCAGCATCGCACGCCCACCGCTAGCATGCACATTAACCATCCACACACCTAAGTCTGCTGCTGCGCGAATTGCTTTATAGACAGTATTAGGAATATCATGAAATTTTAAATCCAAAAACACTTCAAAACCAAGCGCTTGCAACTCACGCACAATTTGCGGACCATAACTGGTAAATAGCTCTTTACCAACTTTAAGCCGGCACTCTTGAGGGTCTAAACGTGAAACTAAATCTAATACCTGCTGACGCTCACTAAAATCCAATGCAATAATAACTTTACTGGTAATCATATCTTCCCTTATTTGTAACTACTTACTCATTAACTGCCACGATATGCAGTTACCCTTATTTCTTCATTTTCGCAACGATAGCTGCCAACTTCTGTAATGCTGGCGGCTGTTTATACTTATCCATCACCACCTCAATCAAACACAGCTGATTGGCATGCGATTTTGTATCATTCAGCGCTTCTACTAAGCCTTTGTCAGTGCTAACCTGTCGAGTATAAGCTTCACCACCAAATGCGGCAGGCAAACGCAAATAATTCCATTCCTGAATATCATTATAACTAGAGTTTTCACCTAAGAAAATTCGTTCTATAGTATAACCCGAGTTGTTTAATACTAAAATAATTGGTTTTAAACCATAGCGTAATTGGGTTGAAAGTGCCTGAACTGTCATTTGTAAAGAACCGTCACCCACCACCAAAATAGTTCGACCGTTGTTTTTAGCTAAACTGACTCCAGTCGTCGCACCCAAAGCATAACCAATTGAAAACCAATTCACTGATGACATAATTTTACAACCATGAGGTAAGGTGTAGTAGCCACCAGTAAACGCAATTGTGCCGGTTTCTAAGATTAGTGTATCATCATTCTGTAAAAATTGGCTAAGGCGATAAATCAGGTTATCATGCTCAATTTGCGAGGATAACTGTTCTGGCTTAACACCATAATGCGCATCAAAATTCCGTGGATAGGGTGCAATTTTTATACTTGATTGACACAAGCTATCAACCAATGCAGCAAATGATATTTCTGTATAGTCTTCACCATTGATAGCACCACTATCTAGGTTTAACGAGATTAATTTATTCGTAGCTAATTTAGTACTGAACGTTCCACTATTAATTTCACAATACAACCAGCCCAGCGCTAAAACACAATCCGCATTTTCAACATAATCTTGTACTTCCTGTGCGGAAAAGCATCCAGCATACATCCCAGCAAATTGGGGATGAGATTCATCAACTGCACCTTTCGCCCCCCAGCTTACTACATAAGCGACACTACTATTTTGCAGAAATTGTTGTACTAATGCCTGTAAGTGATAACGTTCAACCAGCTCACCAACTAAAATCACTACTTTTTTAGCAGTAGTTAATTGCAGGTTAATCTGTCCGATGAGTTTGGTGATTTTACTCTCTTGCTCAGCAGTAGTAGAAGTAATTAATTTTAGCTTTGCTTGTGGTGCAGCAATCAGGTGAGTTACCAAATCTTGCGGAAACTGTAAATATACTGGACGTTTTTGCTGATAGCAACTCTCAATCAAGCGATCAATCTGTGCTCCGGGATTATCAAAATTTAATATCTCAGCGGCACAGGTGATTTGTTGATAAATTTTGAATGATTGGTCATATGCTCTATTGAGCAAAGTATGATGCAATGGCAAATTTTTTGCTTGTTTAGACAGTGCTATTCCACCAGTTATTTTAATTAGCGGAACATGCTCGGCATAAGCGCCAGCAACACCATTAACCGCACTAAGTTCTCCCGGTCCGTAAGTAGTAACTAGCGCACTAATTCCGTGTTCGCGAGCATAGCCATCAGCAGCGTAAGAGGCATTTAGTTCATTACATTCGCCTATCCACTGGAAACGCTCGTCATGTTCGAGTAGCTCAACCAAATCCAAATTAAAATCACCAGGAACGCCAATAACATCTTTGATTCCCAGCTCCGCCAAACGACAAAATAAATATTCTGCAACCGTTATTAATTGCATAGTAACCTCACTTCAACCAAATGTTACGTTTTTGTTGAATAACCCAAACTGTCTCATCCCTACGTAACTGCCAAATTACCCAGATCCGCCCCTGAAAATCCAACTGAATCGCCACGGGTTGATCCACTAAATTGGGCAGATAGTTTTGTACCAGATTATTATTATCTGGACCACGAATTACCGATGACGGGCTCATTACTAATTTTTGCGTAGAAAGAAACATCATTCCTAATAATGAGCTACCCCAATTACTCGGGATCTCTTGCACTATTACTTGCGGATAGCTAACTTCTTTAATCGTAGCAAATATCGCATTTGCTGGAAACTGACGAACATCATCCGCAAACCCAGTTAACGAATATAGCAACAATAAAGCAAAACTTATGATGCGCATCATTAACCTAATTTAAGAAAAATTGAATGGAAGTAACCACGCGCACTTTCTTATTGATATTGCTAGTATCACCCACATTTGAGCCATCCGGCGAAGATATAGTAAATACACCCTGACTGGCAGATTTAATTTTACCAACCTGAGATTGAGTATTTTTTGCAAAAGTTTCGGCGGCTGACTTGGCATTTTGAGTTGCGCTATCCAGCATTTGTGCTTTAATGCTATTAAGGTTATTATAAAAATAACTAATGCTGTTATTGGTAACAATTACACCCTGATTGACCAATTCGCCAGCATTTTGGCTAACTTTTGCCACCAAATCAACATTACTAGTTGTAACACTTACGCTATTACTAATTTGATAATGCGGTAACTTGGCATTAGTATTACCGTACTGATTTGCCCAATTATCATTCACACTAATTGTGCCTAATTGGATATCTTTTACCGCAAAGCCATTAGTCGCTAAGAACTGGCTTACCGTTTTTTGGTTAAGACTTACCTGCTGATATAAAGCCTTGAGATCATCGCCACTGACGCTAAAATTAATACTCCAAGTTGCCAAGTCTGATTTAACATTTTGTTCCGCCAAACCTTTAACCTCAACCGAGCGATCAAAATTGCGGAAAAACTTGATTCCGCTACCAATGTAATGTCCGCTGGTTGCAATTCCAAGGGCTAAAATTATAGCTCCAATTACTCTGCTGCCTGAATTCATGATTTTCTTCCCTCTAGTTAAATATTTAAAAACTGTGCAATTCGTGCTAAGTGCTCTTCCCGATATAAATATGGCGAATGTCCGGCGTCTTTCACTGTTAATACCTCAGTTTGAGGGTTCTGGTGATGCATTTTTTGTAAGGTAGCTAGGCTCAGTAAATCAGAGTGCACACCATGAATAACTAAAGTTGGTACAATCACGCGCTCCCAAAAACTCCAAAACTCAAGATTATCGCTACCATTCATTGTTGATGCTAGGCTAGTTGCTAATCGTAGATCTCGTTTAAGCTCCCAGCGCCCATTATGGTTCTTCTGAAATGAATTGACAAACATATGCTGCCAGATTTCTTCCTGATAAATACCATCATCTAAGGACAAACTCCGCAAATATTCACACGCCTCAGAATAGCTTGCAAAATCTGGTTGCTGCATACTATAACCAGCAATTCGGGCAATTCCAGAAAATTCAACTTCTGCACCTATATCCGATAAAACTAGTTTACGAATCTTATTTTGCGGTAAACTCGCAAGCATCATGCCCAAAATACCACCCAAAGATACACCGAGAAAATCAAATTCAACGATTTGCAGCTGGTGTAATAAAGCACTTAAATCGGCAATATTGCATTCTAAACTATAACCGCGCGGGTCATCTAAATAGTCACTATTACCTCGCCCTGGCAGATCTGGTGCAATCACATAATAACCATGGGTAACCATTTTAGCCGCAATAAAATCAAAATCACGACTGTTACGATTTAAACCATGAACACAGAGCAAGACTTTTTCTGCATCAGGATTACCCCAAGCAGAGTAACTGATGCGATATTTTTCTTCAAACTGATTAACGCGTTCAATATAATTAGTATGCATCGAAAACACCTTTTGACTTTAATTTGCGCAATTAATAACTATTTTCCCGGGATAAGTATTTTTCTGTAAATCAGCAAATGCTTGAGCAAACTCTTCTAAAGGATATTCATGTATTGCTGGTATTATTTTGGATTTATGCATAAGTTCAACTAACTCATCACCCATCAAAGCTAAATCGCATTGCGAAGGATAATGGTCTGATAAGTATGCACCGCCCAAAGCCACTTCGTGAAAACCAATTCCGCTGCTAAATTCAGGAATCTCGCGAGCGTCCAAAATACCAATAATCGAGGCAATTTGTCCATTAAACGCCAAAACACCAGGATCACGTTGCAAATTTTCGCGATTAGTTGTTTCTAAAACATAATCGACGCCACGTGGACACAACTCACGTAGCTTAACATAAATGTCCCCTTGGGTATAATCTAAAACAATATCCGCGCCCAATGAGCTCACATAATCCAGATTTTTAGTTGAACACGAGCTGATAACCTGCAGCCCAAGAGCTTTAGCAATTAGGATCGCAAAGCTGCCAACACCGCCACTCCCACCTTGAATAAAGATACTGCGCCCAGCTTGAATATTCATTTTACGGACTAAAGCCTGATACGCAGTTAGCCCCGCACATGGCAAAGCAGCCGCCAAAGCTAGATCAAAATTAGGGGGTATTTTAAAAAGAACGTGTGCTGGTTGAACGCAGTATTCTGCTAGCGCACCACCGTAAGTCAGATTACCATGCAGCGCTACTACATCACCGATATGAAAATTACTCTTTGCTGGATTGCCAAGCTTAACTACTTCACCAACCAGATCTAAACCGGGAATGTATGGATATTGCCAAAAAGATGGTTTTGCGGCAATTAATTTATAATCAACTGGATTAAGACTAGCATAACGTACGCGTAATAATACCTGCCCCAGATCAGGAGCAGGTATTGCCAATTGAATCAAAGACAAATCTTTGAGGTTATCCTCAGGAGAATGCAAAACAACTGCACGCATGATTAACTCATTTTAGTAAGTTTTAGCTTTGGAGATATTTTTCTCATTACGCCAGATCGCGGCACCTTGCTGTACATCAAATACCTGAACAAAGAAAGTATATGAAACTAATGTAGTTTTACCATCTGGTCCAACTGAAGTATCACTAGTTAATTTACCATCGACACGGCATTGCGCACCTTTCATTTTACCAGTTTTGGCTGTAGTTGATTGGTCATATAAGCCAGATTGATTTTGACGCTCTAATTCATCAACTTGATTTTGCATTTCCTGAGTTGAAACTACATAAGTTGAATTAACTGCTGATGAATTAGATAACTTATCTGCCATCGCATTCGTCATAACTGAAGTATCTACGTATTGATCAGTTGAATTTTTAACTGGTGAAATTGTGTATGATTTACATTTATTCATTTTACCGCTTTGGATTAACTGAGTTGACATATCCTGAGCAACTGCACGTAAATCATTTTGATTAAAATTAGTAGTCAGATTATTTACCGCATTAGGATCAACATAAGAAATCGTTGGACTAGCACAACCGCCTAAAAATACTGCTGCGCTTAATAGAGATAATTGTAATAATTTAGTTTTCATTTTCATCCTTTACTATAATATTTAATTATATACCGTTACGTTACTTGCATCATTTGAAAATTCAATTTTGAAATCAGTTGCTTCAAGTTGAGTTGCTTGACATTTAACTGGCTGATCTTCATTCGGATAGATCGTAACCAATTGCCATTGTTCAGCATCGCCAACTTGCATTTTATTAGCATCATAGAATTGACAACGATAATATCCTTGAGCTGCTTTGCTACCTGTATTATGGAAATAGCCTTGTGCAATTAATAGACCGTTTACTCGTACTGAAGTCATTCTGGTAACTTTTACATTGCCCATATCACCGACTTCAACTACATGATCTTTGATTCGATTGGTGCTACACGCACTAAGAAGAACGCCAGCTCCCATCAAACTACACATCAATTTTTTCATTTAACTACCTTTTTGAAGATTAAATATAATTTGGCTACCAATTACCCTAAAGGTCACAATCTGATATGGTTGATTCAGCGTAATCGTCTGGATATGCGGAACGCCATTAATATTTATTGTTATTTTATGCTCGCCATACGCTAAATTATTCACTCGATTAATATAAATTTTGCTTGGTAATAAAGTCCACGTCCGTTCATCAGCTCGATCTAAGAGCATACCACCCAAGCTGGTACCAAGGCTTAATATTGTTCCTAACGAACCACCATTGTTACCGGCTGTACATGCCGCCTGAGAAGTCGCGATATTCCGTACTGCAGCAGCAACATTACGTGCAATAATATGAGGCGTTTGATCACGAATCGAACGTGCTACCATCAAGTTTACATCAACCATTAGCATCGGATTATAGTTGGTATTATCTAGCGAAAATGAATATGGCATTGTATTCAAACGATCCATAATCAAACGTGGATAAAACACATCAATCATATTGATGCATGATTGTTGATTATTTTGCGAGGCGCTAAAATTCAAATTGATTGGCACATGAATTTCTTCTGATTTAATTTGTGGTGCATGTCCCAATTCTTCGACGATCAATAAATCGGTAGTTCCTTTTTTGGAACGAGTATTACTATCAATATTGTCAATGCTTTGTTGAATTAAAGTATTATTTGGATTTAACTGACCAGCTTTAACATAGCCTGGGCGCGATAAACTTGGTTCATTCAACGCCTCAAAAACAAATCCGGCCAAGTAATGGCTAAACGCATTTTGATAACTATTTTTGAGTGCTAAAACTTGGGGGGTATTGATGTCAGTGAAATTATATTTTTTGAGAATCTGAGTCGACAAATAATTTTGCTGATTGTCTTGCTTCATCTTTTGAAATTCTTGCGCTTCCTGATTGTAGAGTGCTTGATTGTAATTTTCAGTGGCTTGTTCAATTTGATACATGCGCTTAATTTCTACTCGTGCATTTTCCCAGTTATTCAGATCCAGATGATTTAACGCATGATATGTAGACAAAAAACTCCGTTCATAGCCACGAGGTTGGTATTCAGTAGCATTATCATTGACGAGCATTGACAATGCAGTATTACTCAATTGCCCACCAGTCGTACTCATCCAACTATTTGCCCAAACATCCACACTCTGCTGTGCCAAGCTAAAATAGTAGTTGCTTTGTGAATAATTCAAATCCATACGCAATAAGCTACCGTATTCCATATTATAGAGTGGATCGCTAGTACTTTCTGCTTCCATTGCCATGGGCAATTTTCCACTATAAATTTTATGCAAGGTTGCATCGCTAGTATTTTTATAAGAACTAAACGGATTACTCGCGCAAGAACACATTGATGCCGCCATAGTAGCAAGCATCAAGTTATATAATAATTTCATTAGTTACACTTTAAAATTAATGATTATGCTGAAGAAATGACTCGCTATACGCCAAAGGTAACATTGTATGCACTCCAGTTGCAATATAAATCTTGCCAGATTGACCAGCCATAATTACGCGCATTGCATGCCCCGATTTATCTTCAGCTTCTAAAAGTAGCTGGCGACATTTACCGCAAGGGGTAATTGGAAAATCGCTACTGGTACCCGGATTCATATTTTCAAAGGTTACTGCAATACTCTCAATTGTAAACTCACGAAATAAGGAATGAAGCTCCAAAAGCAGATTTTGTTCCGCGCAAGTTATAATTGAAGTATTTTCTTTGTTACTGCTGGTATAGATTGAACCATCGCTGAGTCGTGCGGCAGTTCCTACATTAAAATGAGAAAACTGCGGTGAAGCATGAGTAACCGCTTCTTCTGCGCGCTTTAATAACTCAGCATCAGCAAGATTTAACTCGTCTCGCGATGAAAATTCTTCATAGGTAAATTGAATTACTTTTTGCATAACCACCTCCAATTTTTAGATGTCGACGTTACGTGCCATCAATGCATTACTTTCAATAAAGTTGCGGCGTGGCTCTACTTCGTCACCCATTAAAGTACTAAAAATATTATCTGCAGCAATCGCATCTTCAACAGTAACTTTTAATAAACGTCTTACACTAGGATCCATAGTCGTTTCCCATAGCTGAGAAGCATTCATCTCTCCCAAACCTTTGTAACGTTGAATATTCATGCCTTTTTTAACTTCATTCATCATCCACTCTAGCCCATCGCTAAACGTCGCTACCTGTTTGCTATTTTCACCTCTGAAAGCAAGCATATTGATACCGCTAATTGGCGCAACCAATTCACCAGCGCGACTAATCCGTGAATAATCACCGCTTTCTAAGAAATAACTATCTAAATTTGTAACAATATGATTGCCGTGGACAATCCGTACGACTCTCAGGCGATAGCTTTGTTTAACTTCATCAAACAATATCTCAAAATTAATTTTATGACCAGCAAGAGCCTCAGTTAATACTTCAACCGTTTCATTAGCAGCATCTAAAGTATCTAGACTTAGACGTTTCACGCGTAATAATGCTTCAAGAACCTCACGATCCATAAAGCGGCTATGTGACTCAATAATTTGTTTGGCTTTTAGATAAACTTTTGCCATATTAGTTAGCTGATCTTTTTCAACTAATACTGCCCCATCAGCACTAAATTTTGCATCGGCAAGCGCTAATTCTAAAATATATTGATCAAATTCATCTTGGTCTTTTACATAGCGCTCATTTTTACCTTGTTTTACTTTAAATAAAGGTGGTTGGGCAATATAAATATGTCCACGATCAACTAATTCTGGCATTTGACGATAGAAGAAAGTCAATAGTAACGTCCGAATATGCGCACCATCGACATCGGCATCGGTCATGATAATGATACGGTGATAACGTAATTTATCTGCATTGTATTCATCTTTACCAATTCCCGTACCTAAAGCAGTAATCAGCGTCACCACTTCCTGCGAAGATAACATTTTATCGAAACGTGATTTTTCGACATTTAGAATCTTACCTTTAAGCGGTAAAATCGCTTGATTTTTACGATCGCGTCCTTGTTTCGCTGATCCACCCGCCGAATCACCCTCGACTAGGTACAATTCACTTAACGCTGGATCTTTTTCTTGACAATCAGCCAATTTACCTGGCAAACCAAGTCCATCCAAAACACCTTTACGACGCGTTAAATCACGTGCTTTACGCGCAGCTTCACGCGCACGTGCTGATTCTACGATTTTATTACAAATTAATTTAGCATCAATTGGATTTTCTAAGAGATAAGTCTTAAGAGCTTCATTAACTAACTCTTGAACTACTGGTGAAATTTCTGATGAAACCAATTTATCTTTAGTTTGAGAAGAGAATTTAGGATCGGGTAATTTGACCGAAAGAACACAGGTTAAACCCTCACGCATATCATCACCAGTCGTGGTAACTTTAGCTTTTTTAGCCAACTCTTGCTCTTCAATATACTGATTAAGTGTCCGCGTCATTACAGTACGTAATGCCGATAAATGTGAACCACCATCTCTTTGCGGAATATTATTAGTAAAGCATTGAATATTTTCACTATATGAGTCGTTCCATTGCATTGCAACTTCAACCCCCATTCCATCACGTTCGCCAACACCATGGAAAATCTTCTGATGTAAAACAGTTTTGCTGCGATTCATATATGCAACAAAGCCTGCAACCCCACCCGAATAAGCAAAGCTTTCTTCTTTACCAACCCGTAAATCAGCTAAAACAATATTAACGCCGTTATTTAAGAATGATAGCTCACGAATCCGTTTTGCCAATATCTCATAATGAAATTCAACTACGCCAAAAGTCTCAGCACTCGCCATAAAATGAACGCGAGTTCCCTTACGCCCCTTTGGTGCATCGCCCATTTCTTTTAAAGGCGCAACTGCATCACCGCGCTTGAACTCCATCCAATGTTCTTTACCATCACGCCAAATTGTTAAGCGTAACCAATCAGATAAAGCATTTACCACTGAAACCCCAACCCCGTGTAAACCACCCGAGATTTTGTAAGAATTACTATCAAATTTACCACCAGCATGAAGCACGGTCATAATAACTTCAGCTGCCGAACGACCTTCTTCCTGATGGATATCGGTTGGAATCCCACGTCCATTATCTTCGACAGAGATTGAATTATCTTCATGAATTACCACTCGAATCGTATTACAATGTCCAGCTAGCGCCTCATCAATACCATTATCCAAAACCTCAAACACCATATGATGTAAACCAGTACCATCCTGTGTATCACCAATATACATCCCCGGGCGCTTGCGTACCGCATCCAGCCCTTTTAAAACCTTAATACTACTACTATCATAACTTTGTTGATTTACTTCAGACATATTCAATCCTATAAACTTAACTTATTTTTATTACTAAGCAATATTACTCAAAAAATTAATTGCGTAGTGGCATTATCACATATTTAAAATCAACTTCATTTGGCACAGTTACCAAAATGCTCCGCTGATTATCGAAAAATGCCCACTGTAAATTTTCAGCATTACTATTATTTAAAACATCCAATACATAGCTGATGTTAAAATTTAAGCGTAATTCAGCATCATTGCCATATTGAATGGCTAACTCATCGCGTGACTCTTCCTGTTCCTCATTCCGACAGCTAATAGTCAATAAATTTGGTTTTAGATCCAGCACCAGAGTTTTTAATTTATCAATTCCAATTACCGCTACACGTTGTACGGCATGCAAAAATTCTTCACGATTAATCAGACATAATTTATCATTGGTTAATGGAATCACTCGCTCATAATCTGGATATTTACCATCAATTACTTTAGTGATCAATTGTTTATTTTGAGTTTCAAAAATTACTTGGTTAGGATACATTTTAATCGTTACCAAATCATCGCTATCTTCCAATAAACGATAAAGCTCAAGCATAGTTTTACGTGGAATAATTGTGCTAATATCAGGCAACATATCTGCCAGAGCATAATTAACAAAACTCAAGCGATGTGCATCAGTTGCAACCAAACGTAATTGATTATTCTTTATTTCAAGCAACATGCCGTTAAGAAAAACACGGCTATCGTTTACTGCCATTGAATATTGAACTTTACCAATCAACTCACGCAAATCGCGTTGCGCAAGATTAAACTGACCAACACATTCATCACTAACCCTTAATAGTGGATAGTGATCAGCAGGCAAGCTTTGCAGGGTAAATTTAGTTCGACCAGCTTTCACTGTTACTTTATTTTCAATTACTTCTAAACTAATTTCTGCATCAGGTAACGCTTTCAATACATCTTGCAGCTTCTTAGCTGGTAGCGTAATAGCAAAATCATCGCCCTCGATACCACCCTGAACATGCAATGTTGCCTGAATTTCCATATCATTGGCAACCACAATTACCTTCTCTCCAGATTTTTTGAGGTAAATATTTGAAAGAATCGGCATGGTTTGTTTTTTTTCAACAAAACCGGTAGTTTGAGTAAGTGGTTTTAGCAAAGTATCGCGTTGAAATTTCAATAACATGTTATACCTCAGAAATTAGTTTTGTAACATTTGAATCAGTAATTTATATTCGCGGTCAATCTTTTCATCTTTAGTCCGCAAATCAGTAATTGTGCGCTGCGCATGAAGCACCGTCGTATGATCGCGCCCACCAAAAGCCTCACCAATTGCTGGAAGACTATATTGAGTCAACTCTTTAGTTATCGTCATCGCAATTTGTCGCGGACGAGCAATTAATTGAGTACGCTTACTTGACAATAAATCAGAAATTTTCAGCTTATAAAAATCACAAATTGTCTTTTGAATATCATCAATCGACACACTACGCGATTCAATCGCAATAATATCCATTAAAGCTTCTTTAGCAATCGCAATGCTTAAACCTTTGCGCGAGAATTTAGCATGATAGGCAACTTTGTTTAATGCCCCTTCCAACTCTCGGACATTTGACTTAATATTTTGCGCGATAAAAAACGCAACCTCATCATCCAGATCAATTTTATTGCGCTGTGCTTTCTTCTTTAATATCGCAACACGCATTTCTAGCTCAGGCGGCTGAATCTCAACCGTTAAACCTGAGGCAAAGCGTGAAATCAAGCGTTCATTGAGATTATTAATATTTTTCGGGTAGGTATCACAAGTCATGATAACCTGTTTACTCTTATCTAACAGATTGTTGAAAGTATAAAAAAACTCTTCTTGAGTCTTGGTTTTATCACCTGCAATAAATTGAATATCATCCATCAGTAACAAATCTAAGCCGTTGTAGTATCTCTTTAATTCATCAAACCCCTGACGCATCGAAGCTTTTACCACATCCTGAATATAATCATTAGCATGTAGATAACGAATTTTGGCATTCGGATTTTTTTTATGCACTTCGTTACCAATCGCTTGCATTAAGTGAGTTTTTCCCAAACCAACACCGCCGTAAATAAACAACGGGTTATGATTACGATTACCAGGGTCTTGGGTAATATGCATCCCTATCGCATAGGCTAGTTGATTGGAGTTACCACGGACTAAACTATCAAAAGTATAATCCTTATTTAATTTAGTTGATTGATGGAGCTGACTCAAAATTTCTTTATCATGCCGGGCTTTAGCTTGTACTCGCGATTGCGGTGCTTTAGGTTCAGAAGTTGCTAAATTCTCATGCTTGACTCTTTGTTCCTGAATAACCTTATCGTTGCTATCTTTAGCATCCATTGTATCTTGTTGTAGGTTAAGTATTGGTCTAGTTTCTGACACTACTAACTCAACACCTACACCACCTGTTAGTTCAGATAATACAGCACTAATCTTAGCCCAGAATTTTTTACTTACAAAATCATGAGTCAATCGATTGGTTGCTACAATCTCCAACTTACCATCTTTGATCTGAGGCTGTAAGGTTTTAACCCAAGTGTTATACTCAGTCTCAGTAACAATACCCTGCTCTTTAATTAACATCAAACATTGCTGCCAAATTATTTCCAATTCGGTCATTTTATTATTTTTCCTAAACTAAACAAATAAACTACATCTTTTATATATGGACATCACATTATAATTAAGCACTACAGCATTAAACAACATATAACCCTATAACAAAATCGGTGATTACAATCAAACCGTAATTTCAAAAATAAATATCCTACTGCCGTATTTTACCAGAAATAGTTACTTAAGCATAAGCTTATCTCAAAAAGGACTATTACCATAGGTTTAGACAATAAAAAAACCGCGATGAATCAAATCACCGCGGTTCCGTATATACCTAAAAATAATCAATTATTTTTTGGTAGTTTTTTTCGCAGCATTAACTGTTGCTGTAGTAGCAGCATTAATATTGCTGTTAGTGAATTCAGTAACTTGTGCTGCAACTTTATTCATTGCTGACAAAGCTTGATTTGCGCTATTAATCCAAGTTTTCAAAGAATCAGTAGCAGCCTTAGCACCAGTTGGATTATATTGAGATAAACCATCAACTGAAGTCAATGCAGCTTGTTGAAGATTTTGTACACTTTCTTCAGCTACTTTATTGATTTTAGATTGAACTTCACTTACGATGTCATAAACATCACGAGCTGAAGCAAGGTTCTTCTCAACTGCTTGAGTAGCCATTGCATTTACGCGACTAAACATTTCTTTAGGGTCTGTAACACCAGCCAACTCTTTAATTGCTTTAGAAGTTTCTTCCATAATTTGGCGTGAAGTTTCTAATTGAATATGAGTTAATTTTTCAACTGAATGAATTGAAGTTGTAACTAATTCCATTGCAGTATCAATAGCTTTTTGTGTTTCTGTTGTAATTTGTTCGTTTTTAATCATGATAATATTCTCCAAAATTTGGTTAATTGCTGCAAGTGCACAATTAATCCATGTTATAATTATTTAGAGGTATAATTAGTACCTTTACTATCTCACAGACGATATTATTGTGCAGTGCAGCATAATTTGTCAAGTTTTTTTTAATTTTTCTATCAGGTACTTATGAAAAAAGCCCCAGAACATAGAGTTATCAAGAAATATCAAAATCGCCGACTTTACGATACTGCGACCAGTACGTACATCGTGTTGGAGGATATTAAGCAGATGATCATGGATGGTGACATAGTGAGCGTTCTAGATGTCAAGAACGATACCGATGTAACTCGTAGTGTTTTGTTGCAAATTCTCCTCGAAGAAGAAGCAACTGACTCACCAATATTATCTAATGATTTTCTAGTACAGATTATCCGCTTTTATGGCAAAGCATTTCAGCCTGCAATCAGTCCGTTTTTAGAACAAGGCATGGATATGCTCCGCCAAACACAAAAGCGATTTTATGCCCAACTAAAAGCTACCTACCCTAAAGATTCGATTCCATCAAGCCTAGATTTATGGAAAGAATTTTGGCAAGAGCGTGGACCACAAGTGCAGCAGAATATTTTTGATTATCTTAATACCAGTACTAATAATTTCATTCAGATGCAAGAACAAGTTCACGAACAGATTCAAAGCCAAGCCGAGAATTTTATGAATATGATAAAATTCCCGTTTAATACAAAAAAAGGTAGTAAATAAAGCATGGCGAAAATTGGTTTTATATCGTTGGGCTGCCCCAAAGCACTAGTTGATTCAGAAAACATCTTAACTGGTTTAAAGGCAGAAGGTTATGAAGTCGTTAACAGTTATGCTGATTCTGATTTAGTCGTTGTTAACACGTGTGGTTTTATTGATTCTGCAGTTGAAGAGTCATTAAACGCGATTGGTGAAGCGCTCAAAGAAAATGGTAAAGTTATCGTAACTGGTTGCCTTGGTGCTAAAGAAGGTGTAATTGAGACTAAATATCCAAATGTATTAGGCGTTACAGGTCCCCATGCAACACAAGAAGTGTTAAACTTAATTCATCAGTATGTACCTAAACCGCATGATCCATTTGTAGACTTAGTCCCAGCACAAGGTGTTAAGCTAACGCCAAAACATTATGCCTACCTTAAGATTTCTGAAGGGTGCAATAACACCTGCTCATTTTGTATTATACCAAGCATGCGTGGAAAGTTAGATTCTTACCCGATTGGAGACGTACTTGCTCAAGCAGAAAAATTGGTTGCAGCAGGAGTTAAAGAGTTATTAGTTGTATCTCAGGACACTGGTGCATATGGCAGCGATAAGAAATATGTAACTGGATTCCATAACGGACGCCCAGTTAAAACCAAGTTTATTGATTTGTGTGAACAACTTGCCAAATTAGGTGTTTGGGTTCGCTTGCACTACGTCTATCCATATCCGCATATTGATGAAGTAATTCCTTTGATGACTGAGAATAAAATTCTTCCTTATTTGGATATACCTTTTCAACATGCCAGCCCTAAAGTTTTAAAAGCAATGAAACGCCCAGGAAACGTTGATGGTCTATTGGAGCGAATTAACCAATGGCGTAAAATTTGCCCAGACCTAGCAATTCGCAGCACCTTTATCGTTGGTTTTCCCGGTGAAACTGAAGAAGATTTCCAAATGCTCTTAGATTTTCTAACTACTGCACAATTAGAAAAAGTTGGTTGCTTTAAATACTCACCAGTGGAAGGCGCTAGCGCTAATTTGATTGCCGATCATGTAGCTGAGGAAATTAAAGAACAACGTTATCACCGCTTCATGCAGCATCAGCAAGCCATCAGCTTAGCAAAACTACAAGCCAAAGTTGGTAGCCAGATGCCGATAATTGTCGATGAGGTTAGTCGTAAACTCATCATCGGGCGTAGTAAGTATGATGCACCAGAAATTGATGGTTTGATCTACATCAAAAACATGGGACAATACGATAATATTCAAGTTGGGGATATTGTTCAAGTTGAAATTATTGCTGCTAAAGATTATGATCTGTATGCAAAGCCACTTACTTTATAACAATCTAAAAATTTACCAAGTAGAGATTTATAACTTTACTTGGTAGATAATATCTCAACCATAAACTTAGTAGCCCTGCCTCGATTATCTCCGTTAAAGCAAATGAATTACAGTATAATACGGTGTTAACCCAAGTAAGGACACGCTATGAAACATCTTTATTTAACCTTAATTACTCTACTACCATTAATCGCAAATGCAACAGGATTAGCCGTTAGCATGGATGATTTATACTTAAAGAACAATACTTCAAAAACAACTACGATACAAATCAGAAATCTGGATGAAAGCGCGAGTAAATTTACTCTCCCTGCTAATAGCATGTGTAAAATAGATAAATCCATTATGTTTTTACCATTTGAGGAAGAGAGTAATAACTTCGTAGTTATGGTCACTAGCCCAGAAATGGTAAATCCAATTGTGATTGATCAATTTGGTTTATTGGCGCTAGCTTCTGATTCAGCGATTAAAGCACAATACCATGGAAATGTTAAGCAATATAGCCTATTTGGTTTTTGCGGAAATAAATTGGGTCAGTACAAATTTCTCAATGTAGCTCCGCACGACAATGAAAGCGCAGCACCAAATTTTACGCTAGCTAATTGCTCTGAACGTTCAAATTTTGTTTACTTCATAAATGACAAATATATTCGGGTAAAAAATCGCCCTAAATATTTTGATTTTAGCAAAGCACCAAATTGTAAACTAGCGGAGAATCAACCACCAGTAGCAGTGGCAGCAGAAAGTATGCCAGTAGAATCACAAACAAAATAAATATAATTGGTCGCATTGGATGAAGAACCGTTAACTGAAAGAAAAATATGAAAAAATTTATAAAATATACACTTTATAGTTTATTGGGAATAGTAGCAGTAGTCGCTATCGCTGTAGTGCTCCTAGTAACTGTAGTAAACCCTAACCGCTTTAAACCATTCATAGTTAAAGCAGTCTATCAATCAACTGGGCGAACTATCGCACTGGATGGCGATATTAGCTGGAAAATTTACCCGAATTTGGGAGTAAATATTAAACAAGTTACCCTCTCTAACCCGTCAGGATTCAGCGAGTCAAATTTTATGACTTTAAACTCAGCTGATGTATCGGTTGGTTTGATTCCATTATTAAGTAATCATATCGCAGTTAAAACATTGGCAATTGATGGTCTAAATCTTGCACTTATCAAACAAAATGGAGTTAATAACTGGACTTTTACCCCGCCAAATCAAGAATCAAGCACCGCTGGCACTGAAGGTGGTAAACCACAACCACTCCGTCTTGAGATGAGCGCATTTAGCTTTACCAATGCCACCTTAAGCTATGCCGATCGTGATTTAAAACAAAGCTATAGTGTAAAAAATGCTAATTTAATTGTTGATACTGACTTTAGAGGTGGAATCACTTTTGATCAAGGTGCAGAACAACTTTCACTAAATAAAGTTAAGTTTAAATACAATGATTCAGCGCAAGGTAAACTAAATTTCGAAGTAAAACAATTTGATAAACCAATTTATTCTGGTGATGTAGCAATTGATAAATTAGCCTTAAATACAATTTTAGACCAATTCAATATTGCGACCAAACAACGCCACGGTATGTCACTATTAGACAATGTAGTTTTTTCGGGTAATATCAATGGCGATATCAATAATTTGACACTAAAAGACTTTAAATTCAATTTATCAGATAAATTTAAAGGTAATGTTGGTCTATCTTTGAAAAATTTTGTCAACCCAGTTTATAATGGTAATCTGGACTTGGAAAAATTCAATCTTAATCAACTACTTAATAGCTTAAATATTGCCGTTGCTGAACGAAAAAATAAACCGCTACTTAATAGTTTTGCAATTAGTAGCAATGGCTTTAGTGGCGATAAAAATAATATTTCGCTCAAAGGTCTAAAGATAAGTGCTGGCGATAGCGTTAGCGCGTCATTTGGTAGCTTGCAAGTCAAAAACTTTACTAAACCAAGCGTGATTGGTGATGTAACCATTCCAACTTTCAATCTCAATAAAACGCTGGATGGGTTGGGAATTGCAATGGCAGAGCGTAAAAACAAACCACTCTTAAATAGCCTTGCCTTTAGCGGTAGCTTTAATGCCAATCAAAACAGCGCTAATTTAAGTAACGTTAAATTAAGTGTTGGCGATAGTCTAAAAGCTGCATTCAGTAGTTTACAAATTCAAAATTTTGCTAACCCAAGTGTATCTGGAGCGATTAACCTCTCGGATACTAATTTAAACAAAGTTTTGGACGGACTGGGTATTGCTATTGCTGAACGTAAAAATAAACCTTTGCTTAATAGTTTTGCAATTAATACCAGTTTCAAAGCTACACCAAACAGTGTAAATCTAAATGGTGCTAACTTTAAATTTGGCACATTATTAAGCGGAAGCACAACGGTGGCAGTACAGAATTTTGCTAATCCTAAATATAGCGGTTCAATCAACCTACCAACTTTCTCATTGAATGGCGTAATGCAACAACTGGGAATGACGCCACCAGATATTAGCAATAAAACTTTACTTAATCAAGTTATGCTTAATACTAGCTTTAGTGGCAGTATGAATGCAATCAACCTGAGCCAATTACGTGCCAAAATTGCTAATTCAACGGCTACTGGTAGTGTTAACGTAAGCTCATTTAAACCACTGGCATTCAGTGAGAATATCACGGTTGATCAAATGGACGTTGCTGATTTTAGTAGTGTTAATGGTTATCGTGTTCCAATGCGTCAACTACAGTTTAGCGGTAATTCTAGCATTGGTAGCAATATGGAATTGGCGACATTAAATGGTAAGCAAAATATCCAAATCGGTAACATAACTGTGCTAGGAATCAGCTTGGATAAATTAGTTGCTCAGCTTGATAGCACTATCGGACATACAGGTTCAAATAGTGGAGATATTGTTCATACATTAGCAAATTCTGCACAAGTTATTCAAGCGGTAAATAACATGAAAGCGGAAATAGCTAAAGCATCTTCACCCGCTGCACGAGATTTAAACCAAAAAACT
Source organism: Burkholderiales bacterium (assembly GCA_035438765.1). Taxonomy (GTDB): domain Bacteria; phylum Pseudomonadota; class Gammaproteobacteria; order Burkholderiales; family UBA11063; genus Aquella. The sequence continues at coordinate 176,119 of DAORIZ010000001.1, forward strand.
AATTTGGGTAATTTCAGTGCCAATGTAGCAATTAATAATGGTTTGGTTAATCCTTCTGCCTTTAAGTTGAACGGGCCAAGTGTTGGATTAAATGGCTCTGGCTCGGTAAATTTAGCTGGTTCTAAAGCTTTAAATTACAAGACCAATAGTCAACTTTTAGTTAATGGGATTAATCCAATATTCAAAAAATTAACTTTCCCAGCAACAATTAGCGGTACGATAGCCGCACCAAGTGCTAGTCTGGACTGGGGATTAATTCAGCAACAATTGCTCAAACTTGCTTTTGAAAATAACAAACAACAAATTCAGCAAAATGTTAAACAACAGATCAATAATATCATTGGCAATCCGCAGCAAGGAAACCCTAACAATCAGCAACAAAACAAAGCAGTAGATGCAGTTAGCCAGGGTGTTACGAATGCCATTGGTAAATTATTTGGAAACTAAAAGGCTAATATCATGCTGAAGTGGCAAATTGATGAGCATATCATTGCCCGTAAATTTACGCTCGACGATGCAGCTTCTGTTTTTGCGGTTGTGGATAGCAACCGCATCTATCTTCGACAATGGATGCCATGGCTCGACCAAACGACATCCGTTGCCAATATTGAACAGTTTATCCAAAAAGCACAGGAGGGTTATGCTAATGGCACTAACCTCATCCTTGGTTTGTGGGATAATACACAATATGTTGGCGTTATTAGCTTTAATAAAATAGATGGCGCAAGCGCTGAAATTGGTTACTGGATTAGCGAAAACTATCAAGGCAAAGGAATTATCCGCCGTGCAGTAAAACTACTAATTGAATATGGTTTTCAAGACCTCAATCTAGCAACAGTTAACATCCAATGCGCAACAAATAATCTCAAAAGCCATGCTGTGGCTCAAAGACTCGGTTTTACTCAAGTCAAAATTATCCCCAATAATGAATGGCTCTACGATCACTATGTCGACCACTCCTTATATGTTCTAAGCAGATAAACGCCCTATATACTGGATATTTATGCTGCAGCGCAAGTTTCTTTTATCCTCATTCTCAGTGTATAATAGCGACGCTATTAATCAATTCCAGAGGCAGTTCACCATGAAGAAAAAATACATTTTAGAATTTATCCTATTCACCAGCTACATGCTCTTTGCCATGTCGTGGGTTGGTGCGGCAACTTTCATGAAAGACATTATGCAAATGACTGGGATGCAAAGTTTAACTCAAGCCAGCGTACTTAGCACTTCACTGACTTTTGCCAAAATTATCGGCACGGCTATTGCAGCATGGACTATTGTCAAATTTGGAATTCGTAATGCTTTCACTGTTGCATCGATTCTAATGTGTTTAAGTATCGTTACTCCTTATGCACCGAATTACCCGATTTTGCTCATTTCACGCTTTTTGATGGGCTTAGGTGGCGCACTAATTATTGTTTATTTTAATCCAATAGTCTATAAATATTTTGAACCTAGTGAACGCGCAATTGTTAATGGGTTAAACGCCATTGCTTTTAATGTCGGCACAGCCGTCATGATGTTTGGCGTTCCATTTTTTCTATCCGTATTTGGTAGTTGGCAAAAAACTTTGCTGGTAATTTCCTGTGCGAGTATTGTGATGTTAGTCGTTTGGTTAATTTTTGGCAAAATTGACCTTGAAAATAATAGCAATCAAAATACAGCCAAAATTGCTGCAAAATATAGTTTTAGCGATGGTCTAAAAGATCGCTTTAACTGGTTCTTTGCATTCACCTACTCTGGATTACTCGCTTTTTACATTGTTCTCTTCACTTTTTACCCTAAAGCTGGGATTGTCCAAACTAAACAAGTGATTTTATTTGGCATAATTGGCGCAATAATTGGAATGATTTACTCTAATAAAACTAAAAAACGGATACCCGTACTACGCATCTCGGGTTTGATTCAGGTAATTGCTGCATTTGGGTTGAGCTTTGCTGGTGATAATCAATTACTTGCAACAGTAAGTGCTGCAGTTTTGGGGTTCTTTATGTTCTTGCCGATGCCAGCCTTAGTTACCTATGCACAAGAACGCCCAAACACTAACTCACAACAAATCTCAGTAACATTCAGCTTGTTTTGGTCGCTAAGTTATCTGGTTGCTACCGTTATACCAACTATTTTTGCTAAAATCGTCGATTATAATAATGGTGATTATCATACTGCGTTTATCTTCATTTGTACAATCGAGGGAACTTTTTTATTAGGCTCTTTGTTCTTGCGTGAACATACAAATAATGGCGCATTGCTATCTGACATATCTAGTAAATAAGCTAGGCAGATAGCTATAGTGCTAATATTGAAAAGATATCTCAATAAATTAGGACAAAATTTACTGAATAATCTGAAAATATATTATAATCTGAAGTTACGTCAAAACAATAAATTATCCATTTAAGAAAGATAATCAGCTATGGCAAAATTTAGTTATCCTAGGGGTGTTATTGCACTATCTTCAGTTGAAATGTGGGAGCGCTTTAGCTTCTATACTATGCAAAGTTTATTAGTTCTCTACGCTGCTGCCAAAGTCGGTGATGGAGGTTTAGGATGGTCACAAGCAGATGCCCTCCGCTTGGTAGGTTACTACGGTGCATTGGTCTATGTCTCCCCCATTATTGGTGGCGTTATTGCAGATAAATTAATTGGGCGTAAACTAGCTGTGCTTTTTGGTTCAATCATAATGATGTTCGGGCATGCTTCTTTGGCATATCCGGGTGTCAAAATGATGTATATCGGTTTATCGCTGCTGATAATTGGTTGTGGTTTAATGAAACCCGCAATCAGTGCAATGGTTGGGGAGTTTTTTAAAGCGACGGAGACAGGTCGGAAGGATGCATCTTTTGCAATTTTTTATATGTCAATTAACATCGGCGGTTTTCTTGGTCCAATGATTGGTGGCGTGGTTCAGGAAGCATGGGGGTATGATTATGCTTTTGCTATGGCGGCACTCGGTCTGGCAATTGGAATTATTAACTTCTCAGTGGCAAAAAATCGCAGCCTCAAAGATGTCGGCAATATTATAAACAAAGCACATCACGAAAAACTACCGTGGACAGCTTTAGAAAAGAAAAAAGTATTTACTTACATTTTACTTTGTATTACCAATATTTTCTGGAATATAATCTATGTTCTTCCTTATGGTCTACTGACACTCTATGCAGAAAAAAATATCGATCGGCATTTAGGAAGCTTTACTATTCCAGCAACATGGTATTATGGAATGTACGGTTTACTAATTATAATTTATTCACCAATAGTTGCTACTATGTATCAATGGATAAAAAACAGAACTGGCTCGGATATGACTCTTAGCTGGAAATTAGCTTATGGCTATATCTTGGTCGCTGGTGGTTGCGTGATCTTACTTCCGTTAGTAAAAGCAATTGGTTTAAATCCTAACTATGTTGGAAGCTCATGGTATATCATTGGATTTTATACCTTATTTTGCTTTAGTGAGTTATTAACTCTTCCAGTAATGCTCTCTGCCGCAACTACCTTTGCACCGCATGGTTTCTCTGCGACTTTAGTTTCGTTAAATATGGCGATTTCTTGGGCAATTGGCGCATGGCTTGGCGGTGAATTTGGTGCATGGACTCAAGAAACTAATCCCGTAGTATTATTCTGGTGGCTAATTGCACTGTGCTTAGTATTTGCTGTTGGGCATATTCTTAGTAATAAGAAAATTGAAAAAATTATGCACGCTTAAACAAATATAACGGTATTGTCGATGAATAATCTATTTTTTTCATTAATTTTAGTAGCTATCACTCTTAGTATCTGGGTGCTACCAAATGTTTACCCCGTAACCGCAGCTATTGTTGTGGCTATATTGGCAGCTTATAACGGAGATATAAATGTTTCATCAGTAGTTATCCTAATTTTACTTGCAATTACTGGCAATCAATACTCGCGTAGTAATGAACATAAAAGCGCATTATTACGCATCAATATTGTGTTGCTGGCTCTGTGGGCTTTATGGAGCAAAGATCATCAGGGACACCTGATTAGCTGGACTAATTACGTACAATTAGCAGCACAAAATCATGGCATAACAATTCAGATTACCTTTGAAAAAATTATAGCTGCAATTTTGCTCGGTGCATTTTTATTAAAATCAGAACATAATATTCGCAACCTCAAGTCAATATTTTCTGGAAAGTGGATGACTTGCCTATTAAGCTATACTGTTATGTTAATATTAATAAGTACCGTCTTATATCTCTTTGCAGGCCTAAATATCGGCGCAAAATCGCTAAGTGGCCTATTAGCAACGATTTTTTTATTAAGCTTTACCGAAGAAATAATTTATCGCCAATTGTTACAAAATTGGCTGCACCAAATAGTTAAAATCAAGTATAAGGCTGTTGCCAGTTGGCTTCCGATAACAATGATTAGTGTTGCCTATGGTGCATTCCATGCTCAAAATGAAGTAAATTTTGCAATTTTCTATTTTTTAGTGGGCGCTGCATATGGATATATTTACCAAAAATCGGGTAAAATCGAGGTAGCAATTTTAGTTCACTTTGCTTTGAGACTAACTTTTGGATTGGTTTTAACTTTTTGGGGATATGAGCTGGCTTTACCTGCTATCGGGTAAGATTGACTCAGGCTTGAATAACTTTATTATATTTTAAGGAATAAATATGAGCATTTTAGAAATTAGAGTTCCAGATATTGGTGGACACAGTGATGTCAATGTTGCAGAAGTATATGTAAAAGTTGGCGACACAGTTAATATTGATGATAACCTGATTATGTTGGAAACAGATAAAGCAACCATGGAAGTTCCTGCTGATAAAGCTGGGGTTATCACTGAAATGTTGGTTGCCGTTGGCTCAAAAATCAATGAAGGCGATGTAATCCTTAAAGTTGAAGTAGCTGGAGCAGCTACGTCAGCTACTCCTCCTGCAGCTCAACCTGCAGCCGCCCCCGTAGCTGCCCCCGTAGCTGCCGCTGCACCAGTCGCACCTCAAGCCGCAGTTACTCCTGCAGCAAAAGATGGTGAGATTGTTTGTGATGTAATGGTGCTTGGTGCTGGTCCTGGTGGTTATACTGCTGCATTTAGAGCAGCTGACTTAGGTTTAAAAACAGTATTGATTGAGAAACATCCAACTTTGGGTGGTGTCTGTCTAAATGTTGGTTGTATTCCATCTAAAGCATTATTGCACGTTGCCAAAGTAATTAACGAAGCCGATGAAATGAGTCATCACGGTGTGAGCTTCGGCAAACCTAATCTAGATATTGACAAAATCCGTGAGTTTAAATCAGGAGTAGTAGGTAAATTAACCAAAGGTTTAGATGGTTTGGCTAAACAACGTAAAGTTGAAAAAGTTCAAGGTTTAGCGAAGTTTACTTCGCCACATACTATCGAAGTTGCAACCGCTGAGGGTGTTAAAACAGTACGCTTTACCAATGCAATTATTGCATCAGGTTCACATTCGTTTAAAGTACCAGGATTCCCATTTGATGACCCTCGTGTAATTGATTCGACTGGTGCATTAGCTCTTGAATCAGTACCTGAGAGACTATTGGTAGTTGGTGGTGGTATTATTGGTCTGGAAATGGCAGAAGTTTATGGCACATTAGGTTCTAAAGTAACCGTAGTTGAGCTTGGTGATGGTCTAATCCCGGGTGCAGACCGTGATGTAGTCAAAGTGCTGGAAAACCGAATTAAAAAACGTTACGAAGCAATCTATACCAAAACTAAATGCGCTAAAGTAGAGCCTAAAGTTGATGGAATCTGGGTTACTTTTGAAGGTCCTAGCGCTCCTGCTGAAGCACAAAAATTTGATAAAGTATTGGTTGCGGCAGGTCGTCGTCCAAATGGTAAAACCATCGGTGCCGAAGCTGCGGGCGTAATCGTAACTGAACAAGGTTTCATCCCGGCAGATAAACAACAACGTACCAATGTAGCACATATTTATGCAATTGGTGATGTGATTGGTCAACCGATGCTTGCACATAAAGCAGTCCACGAAGGCCGTGTAGCAGCTGAGAATTGTGCTGGAATGAAGTCATTCTTTGATGCACGAGTTATCCCTGGTATCGCCTATACTGATCCTGAAGTGGCATGGGTTGGTTTAACTGAAGGCGAAGCAAAAGCTCAAGGTCTTGAAATCGAAGTTGGTAAATTCCCATGGGCAGCATCAGGTCGTGCGCTTGGTAATGGACGTGATGATGGTTTCACTAAAATTATCACCGATAAAAATACTCATCGCATAGTTGGTGCAGCAATCGTTGGTGCAGGTGCAGGTGAGCTATTGGCGGAAACATGTCTGGCAATTGAAATGGATTGTGATATTCATGATGTAGCTTTAACCGTACATGCGCATCCGACATTATCTGAGTCAGTAGCTTTTGCGTGTGAAATCGTGGATGGTTCAATCACTGATTTGTACATGCCTAAAAAGAAAAAATAATAGTAACTGCTCACCCTATGCAGTAATAGCTTCGTCACAAGGCTCCTCATGTACTTCTCATGTACACTACGTCGCCTTGTTCCTAGCTCTTACAGCATATTGTGGCAGTTATGGGTGAGTAGTTACAAATAATATACTATGAGTATGTAATCATTCAGATTCATTATCCTGAATCACAGTATTTCGAATCAGTTTGAGTATGGTTTTATTAAGCAGACAGCATATGTCTGCTTAATTTTTTATATGAGAAATTTATGGCAATTCGAATTATAGAATATCAAGAACAATATACCTCACAATTAGTAGAATTAATTCTCGGGATTCAAGTCGGTGAATATGAACTTGCAACCAGCCTTGAAGCACAACCAGATTTATTACAAATACCAGAGTTTTATCAAGTTAATAATGGTAACTTTTGGCTGGCACTAGATGGTGAAAAAGTGGTTGGTACAATTTCACTTAAAATTTTCTCAGCAACACAGGGCGCATTACGTAAAATGTTTGTTGCCGATGGCTACCGTGGTAAACCACATAATATCGCTCAACAATTATTTGAGCGCCTACGTGCTACTGCAGAGCAACAAAAACTCACCACAATCTATTTAGGAACTACTGACAAATATTTGGCAGCACATCGCTTCTATGAGAAAAATGGGTTTGTATTAATGAATAAAACTCAGTTACCTGAAGAGTTTCCTATAGTTTTGGTTGATAATCGCTTTTATCGTCTGGATATCGCTTAAAAGGAGTTTGTTTTGACTAAAAAAGTTCATGTTATCCGTCATGTAATGTTTGAAGACTTAGGATCTTTTGCTAACGTTCTACAAAAACTAAATTATCAAATTGAATATTTAGATAGTGGCGTGGATAAAATGCCTGATACTTGCGATGCGGGTTGGCTAATTGTGCTTGGTGGTCCAATTGGAGTTAATGATGCACATGATTTCCCCTACCTCGCCGATGAAATTAATTTAATTACGCAATATATAGCTGCCGCTAAACCTGTTTTAGGAATCTGCCTCGGATCACAATTATTAGCTGCTGCGCTAGGTGCACAAATCGAAAAGAACTCACAAATTGAATTAGGCTGGTCTAAGCTTACACTTTGCAATTTAGACGCTAATGACTGTTTCCAATACCTATCTGAGGTTAACGTCTTACATTGGCACGGAGACACCTTTAAACTGCCAGCAAATGCGATTCTCAAAGCCTCTACTCCAATTTGTAGCAACCAAGCATTTACAATTGGCAATAAAATTATGGGCTTACAATTTCATCCCGAGGTTACCACACGTGGAATGGAGCGCTGGTTGATTGGCAATGCGTCAGAAATAAACCAACTAGAGCATACCTCAATTAGTAAACTCAGAGAAGAAAATAATTTATACGGTAGCGCTTTAGAAAATGCCGCAAGTAAATTTTTGCAGCAGTGGATAAATAATTGGGAGACGCAGATTGATAAATGAGCATGAGTTGATTCGACAAACCTTTGCATTTGTTAAAAACATTCATCAAAAAGATTTCTCGGGGCATGATTTTGAGCATATCAAACGGGTGTGGCACAACGGACAATTAATTCTAGCTGATGAAAACCATGCCGATCGCTTTATTGTCGAAATGGCTTTATTATTGCATGATGTTGATGATTATAAGCTAAGTGACAATACAGAGCGTGGTTATGCGTATCTCAAACAGTGTAATCTTGACGAGAGTGTAATTCAACGAATATTAACCATTATCGATAGCATTGGGTTTAGCAAGACTGGATATAATCCACAATTTAGTGATATAGAAACTAAAATTGTCTATGATGCAGACAAGCTGGATGCGATCGGTGCCTTTGGAATCGCTCGGGCGTTTGCCTATGGTGGTGCAAAAAGTCGCCCACTTTTTATAGCAGATCGCTTGCCACCACAAAATTTAGATCTTAAAGCTTACGCTGCAAACGCCAAATCTGGCGATAACCATACCGTAATTCATTTCTTTGAGAAATTGATTCGGTTGCCAGATTTAATGCAGACTGAACGAGGCAAAGCTCTTGCTCAGACGCGCAAAACTACTATGATTAATTTCTTACGTGCTTTATTCGCTGAGCAAGAGCTTGATAACTGGCAACTGATCTTGGACAACGCAGCTAACTAAGGTAGCTGCGGTGAAAAACGCTCCAAACCAATTAAACAAAATAATTTTCAATAAAGCAACGTTTCGCTACTTCATTTGCTTTCAGCGCTGCTAGGCACTGATTCTATATTCTTACCAGCTACTGGAGTTGCACTTTTTGAGATTTTACATTTATACAATTTACTGTTTTTGTAAAAACACTCCATCTTCTGTCCCTGATCCGTAGTAAAACGAAATCTGGCTAAGTTATTCACATCATCATCAGCAGGGATATCTACCACTGGAATATTCGGCTGCAAACTATCTGGACTAGTACTATCGTCATCACTAACATCATTCTGACTATATTTAACTTTATAGTTCTTGCAATTACTCTGAATTGTAGATTCCGTTGTACTACTGGTAATTTTTACACCGTTACATGAATAATTGGAAGTATCCAAATTTATGGTTGTATATGCATTGGCACTAGCAGCACCCAAACCACAAAGAGTCATTAATAATATCTTTTTCATAGAGAAAATCCTTTCTTAATATACGTATTCCGTCATAAATAATGTTGTCCATGCATTAGTTGCTGAAGCAACAGTCGTTGAATTATATGGAGTATACGGATCGCTCCACATATAGCCATAAACACCGAAGAATTTCAAGCCTGGAATTTGTTTAACCTTATAATTAAAGACCAAATCAAACTCTTGGTCAGGGTTGGAAGAACCCAAAGAACTATTCGCCTGCTGACCAACGGTATTTAATATTTGTGAATAAGCAGGAGCAACAGACAGAGTATTTTCTAAGAAACTAAACGTTGTTGTGATATTATACATCTGACCTGATGAAGCTTTTTGAACCAAACCAGTCATCCACGAGTTAGCATACATTGGGTCAACGTTTTCATTATAGGTATAAGGAGAAACAATCGCACCATGACCGAAAGCATCTGCAGGACCCCAAACATTCTCATAACCAAAAGAAACGTTAAACCAGCGATGATTAAAAACCGCCTGAGCACCAGCAAAATTACTATTGATATTACCAAGGTTAGCGCTGGTAATTGCATTAGATGCATTACCCCACTCAGTACCACCTTGAGCAGCTATAGTAAAATAAGTATTGGTATCCTTATCAAGGGTTAATTTAATTGAATTATCAGCATAAACCAAGGTTGCATAATTATCAAACTGATAAGCCCATGCCCTCACATTATACATGTTATCTGGCGTAAAGTAACTTGTTCCAAAAGCGAGTGTACCATTAGAACCCTGATTAATTCCAGTACTAATTCCTTGGATTGAGCCTGGGTTATATAATGTGCTTCCTGTAAATCCACTATACCCTGGATAGTTAGCACCATTAAAAGCTATACCAGTAAAGAGCCAGCCCCCACCAGGATTAATATTTACCGAAGCACCTTGGTAAGTTACTGCGGATGATTGATCTGAGTAATAATTAGCTGCTAGCCAGGGACTATTATTAATGCCAATAAACCCAACATCTGCCTGTACAATATGGCTATATTGATATTCAAGGAATCCCTCAGTTAATGCGTAATACGGCTCAGATGCCATAAAGACATAGGGGCGAAAGCCGCTGGCTGTATTATTATTCTGAATAAATGGATTGCCTGCTACAAAAGTTCCTCCTAGAGAAAACCCCTCCACTGAACCTGTTTGCCCAAAAATGCCTCCAGAAACATTAAAGTTGACTGGCTTATTATTATTCTGCTGAACCGCAGAAAATCCATACGCATTCCATGTACCATCTGCAAATAGTTTCTCAGCAAAGTTCTGTGCCGCTTTTTGCTCAGGAGTTACAAGCTGAGTCCCACCGCCACTTGGTAAACCGAGATATGGATTTTGCAAATAAGATTGCTCTCGAATATAGTTATCATTAGCATTTACATCCTTATATGTCGGTGGTGAAACTACAGGAGAAGATTCGTTTGTGCTAATCGGCGCTGATTCGTTCGTACTGTCAGCAAATACATGCCCTATTGAAAGTGTAGACAATATCACTAATATAACTTTTTTCATTTTAAAAACCTGCAAAAATTATTTAAAATACGGAATTACACATCACCACTACAAATAAACCTAGCTAGTCGGAGTTATTGTAGCAACGTGGATTGAGTAAAAATTCCAAAGCAAAAAACATGATGAATACGAATAAAAATGCGCAAATAATTAATAAATACGCATTTTTAAAATTAAAGTTACTGATTCAAACAGCTTCCTGAAGCAGAACAAATATTATTCGTAATGCCGTACTGAGCGTAACTAGAATCTTGCATCGGAATATCCTCATCAATTTCCCAAGTAAAGTAACCGTTTAAGCCCTGTGTATTGGCATAACTAACCTTGTTTGCTGCAGATTGCCCATTATCAAAAGTACCAAAATATGGAGTCCCACTCACAACGTAGTAAAACCAAGGCATCATTGCTGAGCTCGAGTAATTCCATGCAACAAAATTGCTAGAAGTTAGTGCTTGTGGCAAATAATCACCTTTAGCCTGAGCACAATAATTGCTGTTATATACGCAACGATAAGAAACTACTCCACCACCACCACCAACAACAGGCACTTTAGCTTTAAATCTAAGCGCATCTGGATTAAACAGTGTCTGCTCGGGTACAACAAACTGTAATTTTCAGGTTAATGTAATTTCGCAATCCAACCAAGTTGTAGCAACTGAGTATTTGAATGCAAATACTTCAAGCACGGCTAACTACAATATTGTTAATCTAGCACCTGGTAACTATTCAGTAAATGTTGTTGCTAGTTCAATTCCAAGTGTTACTACCGGAACTATTACCTCTAATGTTTCCCCTGCAACAACTAATATTACAGCGGGATCTACATCAACAAGTAATGTTTCTTTTGGTTTCACTTCAAACCCGATTAATCAAGTTACCTTAGATCTAAATACAGCTAATATTCCTGCTCAATTTACAAATAATACTGTCTATGCTCAAATATTAAATTCAGCTGGAGCAACAGTAGTAGGTGGTATTCAATTCACTAAATCAGCGTTGGCACAAACCGTAAGTAGTGCAGCTTTGGTTAGCGGTCAAACATATACCTTGCAAGTTCAAGGTTTAGCTGACCCTAAATCAGGAGTTTATTACTCACCAATTATTGAAAGTTTTGTGGTAAATGGTTCTTCAACTACAGTAGTAGCAAATGCTTATCAGGCAGTTCCTAATAATAAGCTGTATACCGTAAATCTAGCAGTACAAAACCCACAAGCAGCTCAAACAATTGCTTATGGATCTGATACAAACTACTACTCTTATGCAGTAGATAGCGCTAGCTCAGGATCATATACTTTCTTAAGTAATGACACCATTACGTTAACTCCAAGTGCCGTTGCTGGATACTCTTCATCATTAAGTCCAACTAATACATTAACTTCGGCTAATGCTGGACAAACGGTTACGTTAGTTAATGCACAAGCAACCTCAACACTACAATATTGCGTTGACAGTTTATGCCAAGCACAATTAACAACTTTAAATGTTGCTGCAAATGTTGGTGAGACTAATACCCAAACGATTTTTGTGCAAAATTTAGGTTCTGTTGCTGCCACATTACCAACAACAGTATCATATTCTGCTGCAGTTAGCGGATTGAGTGTGGCACCTGGCAGTTGTGGCTCTTCTTTAGCACCAAATGCGATTTGCTCATTAAATGTCACTTATGCACCAACTGCTGCAACAGCAAAAAGTAACACGACAATGATATATGATAGTGCTCCATTATTAATTAACTATGGAACAACTAGTAATACTTCAAAAGTGTTGGGTGAATATTGGTGCGGTTTCTCTGGAAGCTATTGCGGTCAATCAACAGGTAATGATGTTAATGCAGCAGCTACACACGTAATTATGGCTTTTGCTAATACCAATCAAAATGGTTCTATTGCAGTCGACTCAGATTTTCCAACTGCATTGGTACAAAGCTGGCAAAATGCTGGAAAAGTTGTAACTCTTTCTGTTGGTGGCGAAAATGTTAGCTGGACAACTGTTTTTGCTAATACCAATACCTTTGCTTTATCAGTACAACAAGCAGTCGCACAGTATGGTTTAAACGGGGTTGATTTAGATATTGAAAATGGTACAGCGACTCCACAACAAGTTGCCGATGCAATTAATCTTTTAAGACAATATCTGGGTGAATCAGCAGTTATTACTATTGCACCACAAAATGTTGGGGTTGCACAAAATGTACCATCTGTTCCTTCTGCTACAGCAAGTAACGGTGTAGGTGCATGGAATTTCTTTGTTCCAGTATTACAAAACTCATTGAACTCACTCTCATTAGTTTATCAGCAAGATTATAATAATGGTTGTGGATCAATGAGCAGCGTTTCATCACAATACTTTGAGTGTAGCTATGTTTCATGGGCTAATTTAGCTAATGGGTCTGCGGTTACAGGCGGCAATCAAATTGCTGGATTTGTCGGTGTTCCGGTTAGTAAATTGATCGTAGGAACAATAGCGTCTAGCTCAGCTGGAGGAGCTTCTTATTATGGCGGTATGGCACCAATTCAAAGCTTCTACTCAGCAATGCCTACAAGCTATGGTATTACACCACGCGGCTTTATGTTCTGGGATTCTTATTGGGATTCATTAAATAACTATACTATTTCAAATGGCATCTCAACCATGCTAGGCCTATAAGCCTAATAAACTAAAATGGCACCGATATCATCGGTGCCATTTTGCTGGTAACTACAAACAGCAGCTTTAACTGTAAATAGCAAATCAGCACGAATTAAGAGGTTAAGCCCCTCTACTATAATTGTAACATTTACAATTAAAATTCAAAATTCAGATTGATAAGCATACAGACCAGGTGCACCACCAGTCATCATAAAAAGTACATTTTTTTGTCCGGCAAATTTACCTTGCTTAATATCCGCCACGAGTCCAGCAAATGCTTTACCACTATACACCGGATCAAGAAACAATCCTTCTTCATGAGCCATTAATCTAACAGCTTCGCGCATGCTATCAGTTGGAATACCATAACCAGCGCCAAGATATGAATCATCCAAATAAATTTTACTTTCGTCGATCAATTTTCCGCTTTGTAGCAAATCAAATATTTCCTGTGTAATTTGACTAGTAACAGGCAAAGTATCTGCAACAGGCTTTAACACATTATAAGCAATAACCTTGGCTGTACTTCCTGAAAGCTCACAACCAGCTAATAAACCAGCATGCGTTCCGCTACTACCATTTGCCAAAACGATGCTGTCAAAAGCAATCCCCATGCTTTGTTCCTGAGCAGCAATTTCAAAGGCGCAATAAACATATCCCAAGCTTCCCAATGCACAAGAACCACCAAAAGGAACAATATAAACTTTTTTACCCTGAATTTCTAATTCAGCCTTGCGTGCTAAAGCTAGCGCCATCAGGTCGCTAGATGCATCAGTTTCATGAATGGTTACGCCCATTATACGGTCGAGCAAAAGATTTCCGTTATGAAGATAATCTGAATCATCACGAGGTACTTTACGACCAAGAATGATCTCACAAGCAAATCCGGCAGATAGCGCAGCAGCAGCAGATAAACGAGCGTGATTAGACTGCATTGCACCCATTGCGATGATCGTGTCACAGCCAGCTTGCCTTGCAGCACCCAGATAAAATTCGAGTTTGCGCAGCTTGCTTCCACCGCCACCTAAAAAGTTAGTATCATCACGTTTAACATAAATATTTGGTCCACCTAAAATAGCAGATAGCCTTTTTAATTTCGTAATTGATGTAGGATGTGGAATTAATTCGTGCCGTGGAAAATGATTAAGTTCTAACATTTTTGTATCCTGTTGTAAAGTTGTATCATGATTTAGATTTGCTGTGACCAAAAAGTATCACTCGTAAAGAGCTCATGCCAATTGATTGCGATATTGCAGAAAATACTACATATGGCACGACCATTAGCCAGTACAATATATCCAACGAAAAAAAGATATGAATTGATCCTGGGCTTAGTCCAGTTATTGAGTCCCAAATATTCTTACCATGAATCCTTGCCATAATACCTTCTTCAATTGCAATAAGGATTGTTACCAGCAAAACATAGAGCAGTGAACGACCAAGAATATGCCATATCATTGATTTACCATCATTTAGCTTAATGGGATATATTGCTTGACTAACCAACAAAAATTTAGCACAAATTATTGCCTTCACAACACCCAACCCAAAATCAGTAAACGGAACCTGAGCCGTCTTTAGTATCGCAAAACGGAAATAGCTAATCGCAATAAAAAATACCGTAAAATAAAACGATAAAATCCATATTTTTAATATCTCATATTTTAATATGTGTATGATTGAACGAATATTCATTTTCTCTTTCATTGAAGTGAAATTATTTGAATTGACTTACCATAAAACATTTGTGTATGTTGGAGCATGTTTCTCAGGCTTTCCTGCCGGAAGTGCTTAAAATCTTACTTATCCCCCATTAGCTTAGCCAATAAATTATATCATAAAGGGTACTAAAATACTAAGATTCATAGTATTATACTTGAGTTTAGGAAAAATAAAGAAATGAACTTATCAAAGAATTAATTAATGCCCTAGCAAAATTCACTAAGTTCAATAAGACTCTTAACAAATAACCTAAATCTTACATTGAGTTATTGTTTCTTTTGATAAAAAACTATTAATAGACAAGTCATAAATAGTAGATACTTGAAGAAAGCGGTCTAATCTGTTATTGTTATTTAGAATTCATGTTACAATGAGAGAAATTTTGTGGAGCATTATTATGCTATATTTATTTTTACTTGTTCTTACCATGTTTATAGTTCCAATGCTATTAATCGCTTATAGTGCTGGGTTTGTTGCTGCTATTTTTGATATTATTCGTCTACATAAAAAACCACAAAAAGAACCATACAATACTTGGCTACCGGATGATCATAAACATAACTAATAGCCTATAAATTTGATTAATTCCTAAGCTGCCTATGTGGCAGTGAATCAAGCTTCGATGTTGGCTTTAGTCCAGATCAATTTCTAAGCTGCCTATGTGGCAGTGAATTACTTCATGAAGTAGCTCATTGCTTACTGCATTTTCTAAGCTGCCTATGTGGCAGTGAATCTTATCGTGAGGCATTGCGTGAAGTTATTCGCTTTCTAAGCTGCCTATGTGGCAGTGAA
>DAORIZ010000002.1:0-139583 GCA_035438765.1 Burkholderiales bacterium
CATCGTAAAGCCAGGAACAATCTTCCGCAAAGAATTTAATGCTCTCGCGTTGCTTCCTAGACTTATCATTTGGATTTGAATAATTGATTGACAACTGACATTCGTTAAATGCCTTTAATTGTGAGTTGATTAACTTTGTATCATTTTTACCACATACATAGCTAATATTTAAGACTTCTTTAAGAAAATTAAATTTATTTCTTGGTATTTTTATGGTAGGCGTTTTAGCTCTGGTGCTGGTAATGTACTTGCATAAATATGCAAATAATCGACGTGGGTATATGCCATAAGGAAGTAACTCACCATCAGTATTATAGGTAACAGTTAACTGGTTTTCTCCTATTGTTACCTTTCGAGTGTATTCGTTGCTTTGTGTAGGTGATTTGCTATTAAAGTGTTGTAAAAAATTAACGTGTATTAGTGGCGCTGCAATGTAGCTTACATCTTCGAGTAGCTCGCAGTTAGTCAGTTGAACTAAACTATCTGGCTCATTGTTTATCTTGGTATATGTTTGATTTGTATTTGTATTATTGGTGTATTTTGTGGGGGTGTTTGTGGTGCTATAACGAGTATTATAGCATAGATTAGTATCTAATGAACTATGAGTTAAACGAGGATTTGTAATAAATTAGTAATTTGATAGATTATCCGTTTTGGATTTATAAGGCAAAGAGAGGTGTGATACAATTTAGCACAATATTACAATTGTTTTTGTAGGTAAATGGAGCATATAGAATGAGTTATGTAGATGACAAGAAAGCGCATATAGAAAGTGTTGCTCTTAAGAAGAAAATTGATTATAAAAGCCCTGTAATAGAAGAATTTAGTGTTTCTGAGCACATACTTGGCGGAGTTCCGCAATATATCCTAGAAAGTCAGGGTGGTATTTATGCTAGTTGATAATAAAATGATTAGCCATATTTTATTGCTAGTTGGATTAGTTGGATCTTTGACTGGTTGTGGTTCAGGTGCTAATAATCAAAATATTGCAAATAATGCTATGAATGATTTAACGTTGCAGAGTTACATTAAAAGCTTAAATTATAAGCCACTGTCGACAAACACAAACATTAATATTTCCTCCAAGAATACATTAGCAATGAGTAAGCTTGGTAATCAGCAAGTGTTTACTGCTTTAGCTCCAGTTACGTTAGCCAGTATTGAGATGAATTACTACACGGATGATCATTGTGAAAGTCTATCAAGTGTAACGACTATTGGTGGAAGTGCTACGACCTTACCTGCAGGAACTTATTCGACCAGTGATCAATCCAACTACAATCTATGCAATGCTTATGCTGGTGGATGTTCGGCTGAATTGAGCGCTGCTCAAAACTCTACCTTTAAATCAATCCAGTATAAATATAATTATACGAATTTAGCGTCAAGCTCATCTACGTGTATGTACAATGCGACTAAAAGCTACGAAGCATTAGCTGATTATTCAACGCCAGCTACGCCAACTACATGTGCTTCTGGGAGCTCCTGTGGTTACTCCGAATCCTATGGCGCACAGTTACTAGGGATACCTGCGATATCGACTAGCTCTGGTTCGAGCTGTCGTGTGACAGGTAGTCTGAGTAATAATCTAACTTGCTGGGGTTCAGGTAGTGGTGGTCAAATGGGTAATGGTCAAGGAGTCGATGCTCTACCATCACAGGTAGTTATGCCTGATGGTATAGCTAGTTTTAGTCAGGTATCAGTAGATACTACTTTGAGTTGTGGTATCGCAAACACAGGTAATCTTTATTGTTGGGGAGCTGGTGATAGTGGGCAGATTGGTAATGGTACAAATGACAGCGTCAATGTACCAACTGCGGTTACGATGCCAGTTGGTGTTGAGAGTTTTAATATGGTGTCGACTAATACAAAATTCAGTTGTGCGATTGCCCATAATGGTAATATTTATTGTTGGGGTGGTGCTGGTTCTGGGCAGATTGGTAATGGTGCCAATGCAGGTGTAAATATACCGACTTCCGTGATAATACCAAATGGTGTTGAGAGCTTTACCACGGTATCTACTAATACTGAATTTAGTTGCGCGATTGCCAATAATGGCAAGGTTTACTGTTGGGGTACGGGTATTTATGCTCAAATTGGCAATGGTGCTAGCACTAATGTTAATGTGCCAACTTCTGTGGTAATGCCAAGTGGAGTCGAGAGTTTTAGTGCGCTCTCGACTAATAGCAAATTTACTTGTGCTATCGCAAATAATGGCAAGATTTACTGCTGGGGTATAGGCGCAAATGGACGGATTGGTAACGGTACAAATAATGATGTCAATGTTCCTACTTCTGTAACAATGCCAAATGGAGTCGAGAGTTTTACGGCTATATCTACTAATGCTAACTTTAGTTGTGCAATAGCTAATACTGGAACTATCTATTGCTGGGGTAAAGGCACAAGTGGACAAATTGGTAATGGTGCCAATAGCAATGTTAATGTTCCGACCGCGGTAACCATGCCAAACGGGGTTACTAGTTTTACGGCGGTGTCAACCAATCCTAACTTTAGTTGTGCGTTGGCAAATAACGGTAGCATTTACTGCTGGGGTTATGGCAGTGATGGGCAGATTGGCAATGGTGAGAATAATGATGTCAATGTTCCAACTGCGGTCACCATGCCAAGTGGTGTTACTAGCTTTGGCTATATTTCAACGAATGCTAGCTTTAGTTGTGCAATAGCAGCAAGTGGTGATAACGCAGGCAGCACCTACTGCTGGGGCATTGGAGCTAGTGGTCAGATTGGTAATGGTGCAAATAATAATGTCAATGTACCAACTTTAGTCCAATAATTATGCCGCTATTATACTTATTGCGAGCATAATACTATCTATCAAATACTTTGAGTATATTAGAGTGGTTTACTATTTTGTTAGTAAGCCATTCATTTTACTGAGATTAAATTATGCGTCATCTAGTTAATGTATCAAATTGGCAATCATTCTGTATTGGTGAGAAAACTTATTATTCACCAAATATTGAACTAATTGCACAATTAAGAGAAAATCCACAAACTGAATTTTGGCTAACTACTTATACCGAGTTTGCATGTGTAATTATTGATAATATATCTGAGACTATTCAGTTGGTACGTGATCATTTTGGTTGCGAACCATTTTTTTATTTTATCAATCAACAAAACCTATATTTTGCTTCTTCTCTTGCAGAACTAATCTCAGCACTTAAACAAGATCAGATTAGTATTAGCGTTAATGAAGATGAATTAAGGTATATGTTAATCTTAGGAAAAGTACTGACTTATCCAACAGAGGTTCATGAAGAAACGTTATATAATGGTATAAAGCGAGTTAAGCCTAATCACTTAGTTGCTATTTCCAATGATACTATTACTCAAACCCAATATTGGGATTTAGCCAGCCATTGCCATGAAACAATTTACTATAATGATGAAAATGAGTATTTGGAGCATTTTAGTGAATTATTTCATGAGGGAATTAAGCTACAAATTGGCAATGAAACAGCTCTTGCCGCAGAGTGTAGTGGTGGTTTAGACTCTTCAAGTATCATTTTAGCTGCGTACCATCTGAATAAACCATTAACTCTTTATACTCATCTGGATCAAGATTATGATCCTTTAAAGAAGAGGATTAGAGAAAGCTATTTTGTTGAAGAATTGGTCAAGAAATATGGCTTTAAGCATAGTAATATTGATGCGAATGATTTTGAGCTGCAACCTGTACTTGATATGGTTACAGAAGTTCTTGCAGGGCAAATACAAAGTCTTTTCCCCATTGGCGCAAATATTATACATACCAAAGCAGCTACTGATAAAACAAAAATTTTGTTATCCGGATTTGGTGGTGATGAATGTGTGTCAGGGCATGCAAACTTACAGTTATGTTTATTACAGTGGCTTAAACATGGGCAGTATAAAAAGGCTTGGCAAGAATATCACCGACACTATGCAATGAATAATCTATTGAAACCAGCTATGACTAATCAAGCCAAAACTTGGCTCGGTGCACAATTTCCTGAATTAAGAGAGAAATATGCATTGCAACGCCACCAGCAGAATAAGCAGAAATTTGTCAAATCAAGTTTTATGTTTCCTGATTATATACCTAAAGCTAAATCTATTGCCGAACTTGAACTTCGCCAGTTAGTTGGGGTGGATAATAATCATATCTGTTATAGGATAGAAGATAGCGCCTTAATTGTGCGTCATTATGGCTTTAAATATAAGTATCCATTGCTATATCCCAAATTAGTTGAATTTTGTAACCGCTTGCCTTTGCACATGAAGCGTGAAAATGGTTTGGCCCGAATTATGATTAGAAAATATTTGGCACAAGCGGGGATGCCTGAATTTACAGAAAAACCAATTGCAAAATTTGACGGAAATATAATGGGCTCAACGTTTATTAAAATTCGTCAAAGTTATCAGAATGAGCTTAAAAACCAATTAAATACACAATTGCAGTATTGGAAAATTAAAGAGCAAATTTTAAAATTTGATCCAAACATTTTAGAAAATACTAATCTATATCAAGATTTAGCTTTGCTAAGTTTAAATCAATTTTTAGTAAAATAAACTAACCGTACCTCTAACTAATTATTGTTTGACGCAGTATAAATGATTCTGTTCCGAGCAGTCAGGCGTGTTTGACCTTAAATAAGGTTCGTCAAGTTGATCTGAAGTGCCTTTATATCCTATATCATTGTTTGAGCTACTGGTCCAATTATTGCAGGTCTCATTAGCAACGTCTCCACCAAAACCGGTCCAGACAGTGAACGATGAGCTAGAAATAGCATTAGTCAGCGGTTCGTCATTTGCATTGTTGACAAGCATCCCAGAATTAGCAGTTGCGATATATGTCCCGTCCGGACGATAATATTTTGTATCTGCCGTTGTTGCATTATTTCCTACTAATAGGGCTTTGTATGTACCTCCAAAGGATGGCATTGCTGGATCATTATTACACCATTGATCTGCTCCTGCTAGCCCCCCTAAATTCCCATTGTAGGTAAGAGAACTCACAAAGATTACAGGCGGCGGAACAATCGACACATTATATGCTTGTGAGAATCCGCAATTACCACTGCCATCACAGGCGACAGCGTGAGTTGGGTCTGTCCAATTTGCAATTCCTTCAATTCCTGTTGGAGAGCTTCCTAATGCTGCATTTTCATTCATCATACACGGTGCTGCGACAGGGAATGAGCCATCATGACCATCATTAATATTATAGATAAATTGCATTGATTGTAGTTCACCACTTGACAAATCTGTGAAAAGCCCATTACAGCCACTATTATTATTTGTAGCATTATTATATTTTGCACAGAGTGCATTGTTTGATAAATTGGTGCTAGTATATGTTCCTGATTCGGGGGTTACGGGACCATTCAGCGTTACGCTAGAGGCTCCAGCACTACAAGTATTGTCAAGATAAAATTTAATATCAATCGAGTTAATAATTAAATCACCAGGTGTAGTAAAGGACTGCTGATAGCTTCCTGCACCATTAAGTTGCTTAGATGCGGTTAGTGCATATCTTAATGAATTGATGTATTGTTGTAGTTGATTGCTTTGTAAAGCGGTGTTATTTGAAGAAGAGTTATTATTCCCACTATTGCAGGCAGAAACAAACATTGATATTGCTAGAAGTGGAATACTTAATCTAATATGCCGACTATTGTGCATTTTTTATACTACCTAATAAAATTTGTTATTGTTTTACAACTAATTATTTGGCAGAGAAAAAAATAGCCAAATCTGCGCTAATCTACTAAGAGTAATAGCCGCTATTAGATTCGTGGTTAATATTAGTGGCGCTCGAAGTTAGTTCATTAATTTCTAGCTCTTTAATTATTGGTGTTTGATAAGGTAATAATGTATTTAGCGTATTTTCTGGGTGTAATGTTTTTTGTTGGAGTTGCACGATTCCCACTCTGTTAATAAATATTTAAGAAATATTCTACCACAGTATCAGTTTATTAGTTAATAATCTATAGATTTTGTTAACAAGTGTTTTGAGTGATCTAAAATTAAACTAGTTGTTTTTGTGAGTTAAAAAAACCACGATAAGCCAAAAAGCAAGCAATAAATGAAGCTATCGAAGTAGTTGCAAGCAACATAAAAGTTACCATAATCTGATATTTAACTGCTGCAAGTGGCGATGCACCAGCTAAGATTAATCCCGTCATCATACCAGGAAGAGAAACAATTCCCAATGTTTTAGCAGAATCTAACGTTGGGATGGTACCAGTTTTTAGTGCATCACGTACCAAATTTATTGCGGATGGTAAAATATCTGCACCTAGCGCCAGCTTTGTTTCAACTTCATTGCGTTTTTGTTGAAAATCTTTAAGTAATTGCTTGTAGCATAAACCTAGCGCAATCATTGCATTACCAATAATCATGCCACTTACGGGGATAACCTGATAAGCACTAAAATGAATGGTTTTGGAAGAAATTAGCACGGTTAATGTAACAACTGTTCCTACACCAATGGCTAGACAAGAGATTAAAAAAGCATGCTTAATCCCAGTACCACGCCGCGCGGCGTTATATGCTGCATTAATAATCATAAAGAGTAAAAGTAAACTGGTAAACCAAATGCTTTTTTGTCCAAAAATAAACTCCAGTACATAACCAATCGCAATCAATTGGACTACTGCCCGTAGCACGCTGATAATCGTGTCTTTCTCTAGTTTTAATTTTTGCCAATAAGAGAAAAATAGCGTTATTAAGATCAGTGATGAAGCAAAAAATAATGATGTATTACTAACTTGGCTAACTTGATGCATTGCTTGCCCCTCTGTGTTCACTAATGATTGCACCATTTTTCATGGTGATGATTCTATTGGCTACCCGTTGACTTTGTTCTAGGCTATGAGTAACCCAGACTAAGCTTACACCCTGTGCATTGATATTTTGGAGTACACGTTCGACGATTAAGCTATTTTCATGATCTAAAGCAGAGGTTATTTCATCTAGTAATAAAATTTCTGGCAAAAATAATAAACTTCTGATTAGTGCAATACGCTGTTTTTCTCCACCAGAGAGTACAGTCACCGAACTATTTTCTAGAACGGGATTGAGCTCAAATTGCTCAAAAAGCCGTCGTACTTTTTGGGTGTCGTATTTTTCTGCATGAATTTGAAATGGAAAAAGCAGATTATCATAAACTGTTTCACCAAATAAGCAGGGAATTTGAAAACAATATCCAATTTTACGCCGTAAGCTAGTTGGATTGATTTGAGTATAAGTCTGATTACGATAACTAATAATTCCAGTGCTTGGAGTGGTTAAATTAGCACACAGACGTAACAGGCTACTCTTGCCACAGCCAGAAGCTCCAATAATTGCCAATGACTCGCTAGCTTTGATATCTAGAGATACATTGTCAAGTATTAGTTTGTCAGTATTTTTTAGACTTACATTTGAAAGTTTTAGGATTGACAATTTATTGTTCTTTATTTCAAATAATTATAGTGTTTAGACCGAAATTGTAGCATTTTTAATTAATAATTTGCTGCTGATCCTTATAGATAATATTACTATTCTAATTTGTACGCAAGCTGTGATATTAGTTGTATAATCTAGGGATATATAATGTTTCTTCTAAAAGGAATTATTGATATGCATCCAACCGTAATTAAAATCAATACTCAGCAGTTTATTACTAATCTACAATCAATCCGTAAACAAATTGGTCCTCATGTCAAATTGTGTGTCCCTGTCAAAGCTAATGGCTATGGTCATGGAATAGTTGAAATATCTCAAGTAGCAGAGCCATACGTTGATTATCTGGCAGTGTCATGTCTAGAAGAAGGGCGGTTGCTGGTTGAACATCAGATTCATAAACCCATCTTAGTTTTTGGTTCTTTTGATGATGAGCAAATTCCTGAGTTGATTGAGAATGACCTTGAGATTACTGTAGCCTCACAAGAAAAAGCCGACGCACTTGCTAAATATTGTGCATCTAAAGATATTAAATGCAGAGTTCATATTGGTGTTGATACGGGGATGAATCGTATTGGTGTTGGTATCAATAGCGCTAAAGAATTAATTGATTTTGTTTTACAACATCCGCGCTTAGAGTTAATTGGAGTTTATTCGCATTTTGCGGCAAGTGACGGCTTAGAACCAACTTTAACCGAGGAGCAAATCCAATTATTTGGTGATATCGCAGACTACATCAAACGCCAAAAACCATCAGTGATTTGTCATTTAGCAAATTCTGGTGGTGTTGCCTATTACCCACAAAGCTATTTTGATATGGTGCGTCCAGGTTTGATGAGTTATGGATATTTTCCAGCAGGGAAAGTTACGCATGGTCATTTAAGTAAAATCAAACCGTGCTTTAGTTTAACCGCAAGAGTGCTTCATTTTAAAACAGTAGCCAAAGGTCAAGGTATTAGTTACAGTCATCGTTATTACACAGGCGACACAACGCATATTGCGACAATTCAAATTGGTTATGGTGATGGTTATCGCCGTGGTTTATCTAATCTTGGTCAGGTACTAATTGGTGGAAAAAAATATCCTATTGTGGGGAATGTTTGCATGGATATGTTGATGGTTGATATGGGACCAGACGGTGAAGCTAAGGTTGGTGATGAGGTTATATTAATTGGGCAACAAGGCGATCAAGAAATTTTACTAGATGAATTAGCCGATAAGCTAAATACGATTAATTACGAGATTTTAGTTGGTTTTAACGACCGTGTTCGTCGAGTTTTGGTAAACTAGCTACTTGTTAACAATATATTTATTTTGAAGAGGTTGATTATGCTGATTGGTGTGCCTAAGGAAATCAAAAATCACGAGTATCGGGTTGGGATGACGCCGGCAGGAGTTTATGAATTAGTCCGACATGGGCATCAGATTTTAGTTGAAACCAATGCTGGTTTATCAATTGGCTACGGAGATGAAGATTATATTAAAGCTGGTGCAATGATTGCAAAATCAGAGCAAGAAGTTTTTGCACAATGTGAAATGATCGTTAAGGTCAAAGAACCACAACCATCAGAATATAAAATGCTTAGACCTGGACAGCTATTGTTTACCTATCTACATTTAGCTGCAGATTCTGAGCAAACTAAGGGTTTACTTGAGTCAGATTGTGTCGCGATTGCCTATGAAACAGTTACAGATGATTTTGGCGGCTTACCATTACTTGCGCCAATGTCTGAAGTTGCAGGTCGCTTGGCGATTCAAGCTGGGGCGCATGCGCTGGAGCGTCATCATGGTGGTTGTGGTGTATTGCTTGGTGGTGTACCAGGTGTGAAACCTGCCAATGTCGTAGTAATTGGTGGTGGAGTGGTTGGACTTAATGCGGCACGTATGGCTGCAGGATTGGGCGCTGACGTAACTATTTTTGATCGCAACTTAAACTTGCTCAAAAAAATTGATAATGATTTTCAAGGTAGAATCAAAACTATTTATAGCAATCATATGAATTTGGAAAAAGCGATTCGTTCTGCACATATGATTGTTGGTGCAGTATTAATTCCTGGTTCAGCAGCACCAAAGCTGGTATCAAGAAGTATGCTAAAAGAAATGAAAAAAGGCGCAGTTTTGGTTGATGTTGCAATTGATCAAGGTGGTTGTTTTGAGACTTCAATGCCAACAACTCATGAAAGCCCAACTTATATTGTAGATGACGTAGTGCATTATTGTGTGGCAAATATGCCTGGTGCAGTGGCTAAAACATCTACATTAGCACTAACTAATGCTACGTTGCCATTCGTAGTCGAATTGGCTAATAAAGGTTGGAAACAAGCAGTGCAAGAAAATCGTCATCTATTGAATGGTCTGAATATTTGTCGAGGTAATGTGACGTATTATGCAGTTGCGCGTGATTTAGGTTATAACTATGTTGACCCTCTGACATGCTTGTAATGGCTTAAGATTATGCATATAAGTTATTGCATAGTCATATTTGTTAATACATGAACAGTAACAAAATTTGTTAAAATACCTACCTCTGTGTAGGTATTTTTTTGAACGGTATGAAATATTAAAACAATTGTTTCCAAAGATAACGTATTAGTCAAACGAATTAGTCGCTTGAGTAATGATAGTAAATTTCGCTCTACGCAACTTCAGGCGCTCGCTTATGGTGAACATCTGGTAATTGAAGCACTAAAATTCTCTCTAATTGAATATGTGCTGTTAGAAGAATCTAATCTCATTCGCTATTCGCATATAATTGAATTACTTCCAACTGAACAAATAATCTTAGTTAGTACTGAAGTATTACAAAAAATAAATATCTTTGATTCTGAATTATCAATTGTTGCACTAATTAAGCAGCCAATAGCTTGTGAGTTGGATTTTAGTTTACCGTTTGATTGCATTATTTTAGATCAAATTCAAGATCCGGGCAATTTAGGTGTAATTTTACGTGCGGCTAGTGCTGGCGGAATAAAAAATATAGTTCTATCTAAGAATTGTGTTGATATCTATAATCCTAAGGTTCTACGAGCATCACAGGGAATTCAATTCGCATTGAATATTTATCAAAATTATGACGTTTTTGAGTTTATAAGACAATATTCAGCGCAAATTTATGCGCTAACACCGCATGCGAACGATAGTATTTATGAGCAAGATTTAACTCAAAATTGTGCCTTAGTGTTAGGTAATGAGGGAAATGGAATTAGTGGTGAACTGTTGAGCGCAATTAAGCAGCATCTTACGATTCCAATGCCAGGTAGGGCAGAGTCACTAAATCTGGCAATGGCGGCAACTGTTGCAATTTTTGAGTTGTCCCGCCAGCGCATGACAAATTTAAGAAAGAAATAATGAAATCAATAACAATTATTACGCGTAATAGTAAACTAGCTATGTGGCAAGCGCTACATGTCAAACAATTATTGCAAGCTGAGTATCCTGAATTAGAGATTTTGATCTCTGGAATTACTACGGAAGGTGATCGAATTCTCGATCAATCACTTGAAAAGATTGGTGGAAAGGGCTTATTTATTAAAGAGCTCGAATATCAACTCTTAGCCGGAAATGCCGATATTGCAGTTCATTCCTTAAAAGACTTACCAGCAAATTTACCAAGTGAGTTCGAATTAGCAGCAATCTTAAAACGCGAAGATGCCCATGATGCATTTGTAAGTAATCAATATAAATCTTTGGATGAAATGCCTGTAAATAGCGTGGTCGGAAGCTCGAGTGCCCGGCGGGTTGCGATTTTAAAACAACATTACCCACATTTGCAGATAAAATTATTACGCGGTAATTTACAAACGCGGCTGGCAAAATTGGATAATAATGAGTATGATGCAATTATTCTGGCAGTAGCAGGTCTCAAGCGCTTGGATTTAGAGGCGCGAATTACGCAGATATTGGCAGATGATAAATTTATTCCGGCAATTGGGCAGGGAGCATTAGCAATTGAGATTAAAGCTGGCGCTTTAGAGTTAAAAAAACTCCTTGCCCCACTAAATGATAATATTAGTGTTGCACTGGTTGGTGCTGAGCGTGAAATGGGGCGTTATCTTAATGCTAGTTGCAATATTCCTTTAGCTGGGTTTGCTCGAATAGTTGATAATCAATTAAAACTAAGCGCACTACTAGCCGATGTTAATGCTAATATGTATTTAACTGCCGAAGTTAGTGGCGCTCCTCAAGATTATTTAAATATAGGCAAATCATGTGCTGAACAACTGATTAAGCAAGGTGCGGCAGAAATTGTTCAACGCTTGTCCGCGGCTAATCACAGATAATTAATACAAAATGTATCTAGTTACCCGCCCAGAGCCGCAAGCAACCGTTTTGATTAATTTGCTAGAACAGCAACAGATTAAAGCGAAAAGCTTACCTCTAATGGTAATTAAATACTATGATTTTGAGTTAGAAAGTCTAGTTAGCAAAATAAATAATTATAATAATTTATTACTAACATCTCCAACTGTAATTGATCGTTTGATTCCATTACTAGGTAAGCTAAAGCCAGAGTTAGGCGTAATCGTTGCTGGAAAAAGCTCTGCTGATTATTTATTAGACAAAAGTGGAGTTAAAGCACTGTATCCTGAATGCGGAAGCGGAGTTGCTGAATTAATTAGCTCAAACTTAATTCGCCAAGGAACAAGTTATCTGATTGCAGGGGGTCTGCCGCATAATCAGCAATTGGCAGTATATTTAAATATAAACAAAATAAATCATGATTTTATAGATTTATATCAGCGGACTAATTCTGCGATTTTAAATTTGGTGCAAACTGAGAAAATTATCTGTGACCCGCAAAATATAGGTATAATCATTACTAGCAGCTCCTTAGCCGAGTATTTGTATGACTGTGCACAAATCAGTCATTGTATTTTGCAAACATTATCTAAAGTATATTTAATTACATTGCATCCAAATATAACTCGAAAACTAAAACAAGTAGGCTTCAGCAATATAGTTGAAACAGATAATGCGTCGAATCAAGCAATAATTAACACCATCAGGAAAATTGAGAATGAGTGAAAATAATACAACTGAATTAAAAAATGAACAGCCTGCGATGGTAAAAACTGTAAATAAGCCAAGGATGTCAAAAGTTCCGGTTTTATTAGCAATCCTATCGTTAAGTTGCACCGGATATCTTGCCTATCAAAGTTTTCTGGGTATAAATGGTTTTATTGCACAAAGTAAATTAAATAGCCAGCAAAGTCAGAAGATTGCAGCATTATCAACTGATAACTTGCGCCTAACTCAACAAATTAAGCAACTCACACAAGAACAAACCGCTCTGAAAGAGCAAGTTGATAAAACCAACAAAACTGTAAATAATGGTAATATGGTTTTGTATCAATTAAATAGTTTAATTAGTGGTGCGAATCAAAGTTTGTTGCTGTATCATGATTATGCATCGGCAATTAAACAACTAAATTATGCGAAACAAATTTTAACCAGTGTTAGCGATCCCTTGCTATTGCAGTTGAAAATAAACTTAACCATAGATTTAGATAATTTACAGGCAAAAAATAATTTTGATGCGACGATGCTAGCAACGCAATTAGATGAACTTTATCAAAATATCGCTCAACTAAACATTACTACACCAGTTGCTCTACAAAACCAGCAAGATAATTTGCCAACCAGTGCTTGGCAACGTTTTGTAATGAATGTTAAACAGTCAATTTTTGGTTTAGTCAAAGTAGTAAAAGCCAACTCTGATAGTGCCGAGATTTTAGTGCCAGAAAACGAATTAGTGGTGCGCCAACATTTACAATTAGATATTTTAAGTGCGCGTCAGGCATTATTAAATCAAAATGCAGCATTATGGCAAAGTAGCCTGAATGATGCGTATAATCTAACGCAACGCTTTTTTAGCAATGATTTAACTCGACAAAAAGAGTTATTATTGATCCAACAACTCAGAGAAATCTCGCTAGGAGTTAACCAACCGACGCTAGATCTAACCATGCAGGCGCTCATTAAGGCGCAACAACTTAGTGATGGAAATAAATAATGAAGCTTTTTATTAAAACCTTAGTTATTTTTGCTCTAGCATTGGCAGTAGCTGGGTTTGGTCTCTTTAACAATGGTGCTGTTGCAATTTATGTCGCAAGCTATAAGATTGAATTAAGCTTGAACTTATTAATCTTGTTGTGGTTATTAAGTGTTATCGTAATTTATTACGTGTTTCGGATATTAATTAATGTCAAACGTCTTCCAAATAAAATACATCGTGCGCGGGTTAGAAATGCATTAGTTGCAGCTCGGCAACGATTAAATTTTGCGGGCTTACATTATTTTGAGGGTAAGTATCGTAGCTGCTACGAAAATGCTTTGAAATCACTCAAGCGTGAAGCAAATAAAGATAATAAATTTTTAGCATATATGCTGGCGTATCGTGCTGCAAACATTATGCGCGACCAAGAAAAAGAAGATAAAATCGCAACCGAGCTTGAGCAATTTAGCGAACCAAAGTGGCAGTTAGCTAAACATCTATTAATTGCAGAAAATTTTTACAATCATCAGCTTTATGGACAAGCAATTGATCATTTAAATGCAGCTCTACAGCTTGATCGCAGTCATGTGCCAGCACATCGTATGTTACTTAAAGTTTATCTGCACCTTACAAATTACTCCAAAGCCTATGAGATGCTGGAGTGGCTATTAAAGAACGATAGCTTACGTGAGTATAAAGCCAGCAAATATAAAGCGCGGGTAATCGGTGGTCTATTTGCCGAAATTAACGATACTAAAGAATTAAATAAATATTATAACAAGTTAGACAAAAATGAGAAATCAAGTTTCTTGTATGGTAAGCTTTATTTTAATGCTTTATTGCGTATTGCTGATTATTCTGCGGCAGTGGAATTTTTGGAGCGGAATTTTAAAGATAGCTCCATTCAATTGATTTATAGTGAATCATTACTTGCATTAGCAAAAAAAGTTGACGATGCGAAGTTATTAAACAGACTAACAAAGTTAAGTGAGAATGCATTTTGTGGGAATGAGCAAAATCCCTTATTATTGTTAACTTTAGGTGTTTTGAACTATCAACAGCGTAATTTGGAGCAGTCTCGGACTTATCTGGAGTCTAGCCTTAAAATAAAACCTAGTCTTGATGCAACGATTTACCTGTCATTTGTTGCTGAAGCGACTCATGATAATGCGCTCTTTGCGGATTGCCAGAAAAAATTATTAACTAATATCCGTAATTTTAATTAATGCTTTTGTGAAGTGATGATGAAGAATATAAAAACTGTACGACCTAAATTTGCTAAAAAAAATCGTGATACTATTTTACCCTCTAAATTAGCTAGATTTATCAATGATTGTGTAGCAATCCTTCTGTTTGCCTTAACTGCAATGGTAGCTTTGGCTTTGGCGACTCATTCACCAAACGATAGTTGTTGGTCTAAGAGTGTTAATTCTCCAATTGTCGTAAATAAACTTGGCGTAGCTGGAGCTTATTTATCCGATATTTTATTTTATGTGCTAGGCTTTTCCGCTTGGTGGTTGGTTGCGGGTGTTTTTTATCTAGGATTTCATAAAATTGTACGCAAAAAAATCCCAACTGGAAACTGGAGTACTATTTATCGGGTTATTAGTTACATTTTCTTAATTTCAGCTTCTGCTACTTTTGAATATATCTCCTTTTTTCATCAAGCGTCAAGCTTGCCAGATGGTTGGGGTGGTAGCTTAGGGTCGTTTATTTTTAACAACTCATATCGTGGTGTAGGTGAAGTTGGCGTTTCAGTATTAAGTTTACTTTTTATTATCATTTGCTTTTCATTTTCTTTTGGCATTTCATGGTTATTTATTGCCGAAAAAATTGGCGCAATTTTGGAAATGGTTTATGTTCAACTAACTTCTTTAGTTGCACGTAAGTCACCTGTTGCAGAAAATGGTGCCGCGGTTATTGATGATGAAGAGGATGAGTTCATAGCTCCCAAAGCTGCGGAGCAATATTTTGAGCCTGAACCATTGGTTGTACCGAGAAAAGATATCGATATTGAAGAACCAGTTGTCAAAAAACTTTCATTTTCAGAGCGGTTATTTAAATCAAGAACTGAAGGTGCTTCTACTGAAAATGCGGATATTAATGATGAACCAGACTTCGATATTAATGATCCGTTATTTCAAGATGATGAATCAGATGAGGCGGTTGATGCACCATTAACTGAAATTAAACCAATTGTTCATGAACCGATGCTCAATAGTGAACCACCACGGGTGGCGGGCTTAAAAATAGCATTAAAATCAAATAATGTTCGGACGATAGATTTACTAGATGCGGTACAAAAAGGTAGTTTGCCTAGTACCAGCTTACTTAATTTACCACGAGTACAAGCTGAGGGAGTACCCCCAGAGACAATTGAATATGTTTCAACCGCAATTGAAAATACTTTGGCTGAATTTGGCATTGAGGTCAAAATTACCAATGTCGAAAGTGGTCCAGTAGTAACCCGTTATGAATTGATTCCGCCTAAAGGTGTCCGTGGCGACAAGATCGCTGGCTTAGCTAAGGAAATCGCGCGTTCATTGGCGCTTACTAGTATTCGGATTGTTGAAACTATTCCTGGTAAAAATTCGATGGGGATTGAAGTTCCTAATTTTAAACGTCAGGTAATTTATCTTAAAGAAATATTTGATTCAGCTGTTTATCAAAATAACAATAGTTTGCTAACATTAGCACTCGGTAAGGATATCGCAGGCGATGTCATTGTGACTGACTTGGCTAAAATGCCACATCTGCTAGTAGCAGGAACCACTGGTTCTGGTAAATCGGTTGCAGTTAATGCAATGATTTTATCAATTCTTTTTAATGCTACGCCAGATGAAGTTAAATTTATTATGATTGATCCAAAAATGGTCGAGCTATCCTTTTATCAGGATATACCACATCTTTTGGCGCCAGTTGTAACCGATATGTCCCAAGCTGCCAATGCGCTGAAATGGACTGTTGGCGAGATGGAACAGCGCTATAAAATCATGGCAAAAATCGGTACTAAAAATATCGTTGGCTTTAATCAGAAAGTGGAAGCAGCGATTAAGGAAGGGATGCCGTTATTTAATCCATATAGCATTGATTTAACTGACCCTGAACCGTTACAAAAATGGCCATATATTGTCGTGATTATTGATGAGTTGGCAGATTTGATGATGGTTGCAGGTAAGAAAATTGAGCAATATATTGCGCGTATTGCCCAAAAAGCGCGTGCGGTGGGGATTCATCTGATTGTAGCAACCCAACGACCTTCAGTTGACGTGATTACTGGTTTGATTAAAGCAAATATTCCTGCGCGGATTTCATTCCAAGTCTCAAGTAAGATTGATTCGCGGACAATCTTAGATCAAATGGGTGCGGAAAGTCTGCTTGGTCAGGGTGATATGTTATTTTTAAATCCAGGCTCGGGATTTCCGCGGCGGATTCATGGTGCGTTTGTGAATGATGATGAGCTACACCACGTGGTAAATTATCTCAAAGAGCAGGGCGCGCCTAATTATAACGATGAAATACTGACTGGCGCTAGTGATATTGCGATTCCTGGTTTTGAAGATGATAGTAATAGCGACAATAATAGTGTTGAAAAAGATAGCGTTTTTGATGAAGCAGTTAAATTTATTCTCGATTCACGGCGTTGCTCAATAAGTTCTTTACAAACACAATTTGGAATAGGATATAATAAAGCTGCACGAATTATGAATCATTTGGAAAAAATTGGTATGGTGAAACGCACCGATCGTGGCGGCTTTGAACTGCTAAATCATACACCAAATTAGGTAAGTGAATTAGAGGGATATTAATTTTTACATATTGATAGGAAGTAGTTTGAATTATATATTGTTAAATACTTTATTATAAAACATTGTGCTTCACAATCACAAATACAGCATTTCGGGGGTAAAGAGTGAGTGAAAATCCAACAGTTTCCAAGATTGTTAATGATTTACAGCTGATTCCACATGAAGAAGGTGGTTATTGGAGTCCAATTGAGCGCGATGAAAGTGCTCAAAATTCGTATTCATTGATTAATTATCTGTTAGCTGCCGACGATTTTTCATCCTTTCATAGATTAAGCAAATCAGATGAGACACTAATGCTCAAAGAAGGGCAAGCTGTTAAAGTTATTATAATTTCTCCAGCAGGAACGCTAACCGAAGAAATTATATCTTCAAATAATTCTGTTACTGTGCCTCATCATTCTTGGTTTGCAATAACTCCGTTAGACAAAAATAAAGGTTATTCGCTTATTACTTGCAAATGTGTTCCGGCTTTTGATTATAATGATTTTGAACTAGCGAATAGAGACTCTTTAATAACATTATATAGTGAACATAAGCATATAATTCAAAAATTTACTAGAAGTTAGTCTAAATACTGAATCAAACTTGTTTTGTAGTTATAATAAATAAAATTAGGGGGGTTAGTTATGAATGAAACATTATCAACCGAGTTATTTTATGGCATGATTTTATCAGGTGCCAAACAAGTCATCCATAGTGAGGGAGAGCTTAATAGGCTCAATGTCTTTCCGGTAGCAGATCGCGATACAGGAACTAATTTAGCTTCGATGATGCGCTATATCGTGGATAATCTATCCATGACTAAAGATACGCCTGAGCTACTTCATCAATTGTCACAGCATGGTCTAGTTGGTTGCTGTGGTAATTCTGGTCTTATATTCTCGCAATTTTTTTATGGACTCACCCAGCATCGCTTGACCGAGAAAACACTTTTAAAAATGCATGATTTTGTTGAGATGATTGCTCATGGTTATAAAAGTGCTTATAGTTCAGTGAGTAATCCTAAACCTGGGACAATTTTAACTGTAATGGAAAAATGGGTTGAAGGATATCGTGAGACTCTGGCGAATGCGCGGATTAATTTGCTCGATAGTTTTAAATCCAGTGTTGAAAAAGCTAAGATTGCGTTAAAAGATACGATGAATCAATTGGAAGTTCTGCGTGCTAATCATGTCGTGGATGCTGGTGCTCAAGGATTTGTTAATTTCATTGATGGAATGCTAGCATATCTTAGCGGTGATAAAGAACACCGTGACCAAATTATGGCTGATCGTAATTTAGATCATCAAGCGGTTCGATTAAGCCATGAGTTTGAGGATGTTACCGAGTTTCCTAATTATCGTTATTGTTTTGAAACAGTACTTAAAACAGCAAATGAAGACGCGCTGACTCCGTATCGTGCTACGCTTGATAGTTTAGGTGATAGCATTGTGATTGGTAAAGGTGCACAGATGTTAAAGCTACATATTCATACCGATCAACCTGAGACTGTAACGCAATTATTAGCTAAAGCTGGTGACGTGATTTATCAAAAAATTGATGATATGATTTTGCAGTTCAATATTGCTAACCGTGCGCACCAAACCCGAATTGCGATTGTTGCGGACACTATGGCAGACATACCATTAGCAGCAATGCAGGACAACAATATTTATCGAATTGCACTTCAGGTTAAGGTCAATGGTAACTCATTCCTTGATAAATTTTCAATTAATTATCAACAAACGTTAGATTATTTATCTAATCCTAAAAATCATGTTGGTACAGCCGCTCCATCTGCTGCAATTGTTGCGCGTACGCTACATTTTCTTGAGCAATTCTATGATTCCATAATTGTTATTCCTGTTGGTAAATCATTAAGCTCTACTTATGATGTGATTGTTAATCAGGCACGTAAATACAAAGATAAATTAATTTCAGTGGTTGATTCTGGTTTAAATTCTGCACCGCTAGGATTATTGGTGGCATATGCGAATCAGTTAGTAAATTCAAATAACTATAGCCACGAAGAAATTGTTGCTAAGATTGAGGTAGCCAAATCTGAAGCGAATGTTCTAATTATGTTAAATTCACTAGAAGGTTTAATTCGATCTGGTCGTTTGTCCAAATCTCTTGGTTGGATAGCGGGATTATTTAGGCTAAAACCATTGGTGCATATTGATGTAGCAACTGGTAAGCCTAAAGTTATTGGTGCTGCATTTAGTAAACGTAGTGCATGGCGCAAATTAACCAATCAGCTTAATTTATTGCAAGAGCAAAACAAAGTTAAAAGTATTGCTATTGTCCATTCGGATACGGCTAGTCATGCGGATGTTTTTGCTAAATATATCAAACGCAAAACTAATCTTGAGCCACTGTATATTACCGAGGTTTCCAGCATTTCTGGGATTCATACCGATAAAAATAGCTTTTCTATCGGATATATTAATCAAGAAGTTAAACTTTAAAAGGGTATGAGCTAATTATGTCTGTGGCACACCCATTAGCAACCAAGCGTATAAAATTTGATATCTGGAATAATGGTGACCTTGAGTTAGCGTTTAAACTTTGGGGCAATATTGATGTTAGTCGTTATATTGTTGCTAATGGCAAATTTACTGATACACAGATTGAGCAGCGTTTAACGACCGAGCTCAACAATAACCAGCTCTATAGCGTTCAATATTGGCAGATATACAGCTTAGATGGGGTTTTTATGGGGTGCTGTGGTTTGCGTCCGCATGATCTCCCAAGTAACTGTTTTGAAATTGGCGCGCATTTATTGCCTGAGTTTTGGCATAAAGGATTTGCTAAAGAAGCAATGCTGGCAGTAATTGAATATGCCAAACAGCGTAAAATCGCCAAATTATTTGCGGGTCATAATCCACATAATCTATCTTCAGAAAAAATGCTGTTGAGCTTGGGTTTTATTAGAGTTGTAGATGAATTTTATCCTCCAACTGGACTCTATCATCCTTCTTATGAATTAATGTTATTCTAATATAAGGTTTTTTATGAATTATTTAAATAGTATCAATAATCCTAAAGCCGAACTACATATTCATTTAGAAGGTAGTCTTGAACCACAAATGATTCTGGATTTAGCCAAAAGAAATAATATCCAAATAAAATATTCATCGCTTGCTGAATTTGCTAAAGCGTATCAATTTAAGAACTTGCAAGAGTTTCTCGATTTATATTATCTAGGAATGTCAGTTTTAAAAACTGAAAATGATTATTTTGATTTAACCTATGCATACCTGACAAGAGCGCATCAGGATAATGTAACGCACAGCGAGATGTTTTTTGATCCGCAAGCTCATCTGGAGCGTGGTGTTTCACTTGATATTATGATGAGCGGTCTTTGGCGTGCGATAGTTCAAGCTAAAGTTGATTACGGTATTAATGGCAGTTTAATTCCTTGCTTTTTACGTCATTTAAGCGAAGGTAATGCTTTATCTGTTTTTGATGATTTGATGAATTATCGTGATAAAATTATTGGGATTGGTCTTGATTCTTCAGAGTTGGGTAATCCACCAGCTAAATTTAAGAATTTGTTTAATTTAGCACGTAAAGAACAACTGAAACTACTTGCTCATGCTGGAGAAGAAGGTCCTGTTAGCTATGTTTGGGATGCTTTGGATATTTTAGGCGTAGATCGGATTGATCATGGAAATGCAATATTATCGGACCAAGCATTAATCAAAAGAATTGCCACAGATAAAATTACACTAACTATGTGTCCGCTCTCCAATCGTTGCCTGCAGGTTGTGCCTGATTTGAGTAAACATCAAGCAATTGAATTATTAAACCATGATGTGTGTGTAACAATTAACTCTGATGATCCAGCTTATTTTGGCGGCTATATAAACCAAAACTATGTAGAATTAGCGACAGCACTAAATTTAACTGATGCGGAGATAAATAAATTAATCGAAAATAGTTTGACCGCCAAATTTGTTTGAGATAGTGCGTAAAAGTTTCTTGTTAGGTAATTCTCAATGAGTGGATACTTGGATGCTGGGATTTATGTACTATTAACTTCTATTGCGTTTGTCTTCCTTGATCATCTGATAGCTGGGCTAAATCCTGTGATCGCTTTGTTTGCAATGAGTGCGATTGCGCTTTTGGTATTCAATGGGCTAAATATTCGTAATCTAAGTGCTACCTATCTGGCGTGTTGGCATAATAAAACGACCTATCTCATGATGAGTACTGCACTGGCTGTAGATTGGGTATGTATGGTTTTTGCCAGCCATGTTGCTGATCCGTTTATTGCTATGGCAGCATTATTTAGTGCGTTGGCATTATTTGGCTTTGGCAAAATGTACATAGTCACGCGCAATAAAGCAGTCTTACTCAGTTTGTTTTTATTGGTGCTGGGATTAGGCATATTATTGTTTGCATATCAAGTAAAAGCAGGGCATAATGTTGCTGGTGGAATTATTCTTGGCTCGGTTGCCGGACTAGCATTTTATGTCTATATAGCTAATTCGTCTAAATTAGCATCATTAGCACACCTCAGTTCATTACAGGTTTTAGCTACTCGATTTTGGCTGCTATTTATTGGCGCGAGTATTTTTGTTCCCAAACATGACTTATATGGCATATTAAAACACAATTTATTAGCCCTAGTAGTTATTAGCCTTGGCTCGTTAATTATTCCAATTTACTATAATCAGCAGGCTATCAAAAAATTAGGGAGCGAGCTAACTTCAGTTTTTATCAGCCTCGTTCCGCCAGTTACCTATGGGTTTTATGCCATCTATAACCGGCAGGTAATTATGATAAATGTAATTGTATGTGTACTAATAACGCTGGCGTTGCTTGTTCCTAATTTAGTTAAAGTTATACGCCGTTAAAATTGACTCTCTGCCAGTTGTTATATCATTATAATATTCATAATATGACAAAGCTAAAAATCCTCCCGCAAGATTATAGACTTCATTAAAGCCATGTTGTTGTAGTACTAACGTTGCATTATAGCTGCGCTGTCCACTACGGCAGTGAACATATATTGCACGATCTTTGGGGATTTCAGCCAAACGCTCGCGAAGTTGACTTAACGGGATATTTGTAGCTCCTTTGATTATACCTCGTGCTAGCTCGGCTTCTTCACGAACATCTAAGACATATGCATTGGTTTTAACTAATTCTCTAACTTTATTTGCAGTAATTTGTTTAAATTTACCCGTATTTAGATTACTTGCAACATAACCCGCCATATTAACTACATCTTTGGCAGTTCCAAATGGTGGAGCATAACATAGCTCTAGATCGCAGAGATCATTGATTGTGGCATTAAACTTGATGGCAGTCGCAATTACATCAATTCGTTTGTCGACATTACCTTTGCCAATTGCTTGAGCACCTAGGACACGCCCATTGTTTTTATCGTAAATAAGTTTAAAATGCATGGTGTGATTAGTTGGCATTAAACTTACTTTGTCATTCGGTGTGATGTATACAGTTTCATATTCAATCGGCAGCTTAGCAAACTCTATCAAACCTTCAGTTAGACCTGTTGATGCTGCATTTAAGTCAAATACTTTGATGCATGATGAGCCAATGTAGCTACGAGGCTTGTTGTTAATTCTATTGATATGATCAGCTGCATCACGAGCTTGTTTTTGAGCTGGTCCTGCCAATGCTAGCTTAAATTTATCTTGTATCAATGCGCCATAAACTTCGATTGCATCGCCAACTGCATAGATATCTGGATCATTGGTTAGACAATTATCATCAACTGCAATTGCTCCAGTTTTACCTAAATCAAGTTGTGCCGCGGTAGCTAGGTTGGTTTCCGGCGCAACGCCAATAGCCATTATGACAACTTCTGCGTTTACAACTCGACCAGAACCAAGTAAGATTTGGTTAGTCGCAAAAGATTCTACTTTATCACCAACGATTAATTCTACAGCGTGATCATGCAGCTCTTTATGCAAAATTTGCACCATATCATAATCAAAGGTGCGCATAATTTGGGGCATTGCTTCGATAAGACTCACATTGTAGCCAGCTTCACGTAAATTTTCGGCAACTTCAACGCCGATAAATCCACCTCCGATTACCGCGATATTTTTAGGGGCTGTATCAATGATTGATTGTTTGAGATGAGTAATATCTACTACATTGCGTACTGTAAATAAATTTACTTGCTCTTTGCCCTGGATATTGGGAACAATTGGTTTTGCACCAGGTGAGAGTATTAGTTTATCATATGATTCTTCGTATTGTTTACCACTTTGATGATCAAGAATACTTACTGTTTTACTCGCACGATTGATTACTATTACTTCTTGGTTTACTCGAGCATCAATATTAAATTGTTTGAGAAATTTTTGTGGGCTCATCATAACTAATGACTCAGCATTAGCTACAGTTCCGCTAAGATAATAGGGGAGACTACAATTAGAAAATGATACGTGAGGACATTTTTCAAACATTATTATTTGATCTGTTTCACTATGGCGGCGTAAACGTGCTGCAGCTGATGCGCCACCAGCAACTCCGCCAATAATTAAAATTTTTTTAGACATTGTAATTTCTCCACGCATTATTTATGTTATCAATGACAGTATTTTAGATTATTCTAATATAAGATGTCAAATTTAATTTTGCTGGATTATGTTTAGATGCCAATGATATTAAGAATTAAACCGAAAAAGGCAGAGAGGTTTACTCTCTACCTTATATTAGCCAAAACACTTTAATGTGCTTCTTGAATTGCCACGGCTACCGCCACAGTTGCACCAACCATTGGATTGTTACCCATACCAATGAAACCCATCATTTCTACGTGGGCAGGTACTGAAGATGAGCCCGCAAACTGTGCATCAGCATGCATCCGTCCCATCGTATCGGTCATACCATAAGACGCTGGACCTGCACCCATATTATCTGGATGAAGCGTACGTCCAGTACCACCACCTGAAGCAACTGAGAAATATTTCTTACCGAGTAATTGGCGCTCTTTTTTATAGGTTCCAGCAACCGGATGTTGAAAACGAGTTGGGTTAGTTGAATTACCCGTGATAGAAGCATCAACGCCTTCGTTATGCATGATTGCCACACCTTCACGCACATCATCTGCACCAAAGCAACGTACATTAGCACGCTCAGTCTTGGAATAAGCTTTTTCTTGCACAATATTTAAATCACCACTATAGTAATCAAACTGAGTTTGTACATACGTAAACCCATTTATCCGTGAAATAATTTGTGCGGCA
This sequence comes from Burkholderiales bacterium, assembly GCA_035438765.1. Classification (GTDB taxonomy): domain Bacteria; phylum Pseudomonadota; class Gammaproteobacteria; order Burkholderiales; family UBA11063; genus Aquella. Next base: position 24,444 of record DAORIZ010000002.1, read on the forward strand.
TCCTTGCCTAAACCATTCAAAATTACGCGTAAAGGTTGTGTTCTAACTTTATTTGCAGAACGAGCAATTCCAATTGCGCCCTCGGCTGCAGCAAATGACTCATGTCCAGCCAAGAAGGCAAAACACTGTGTCTCTTCGCTAAGTAACATTGAAGCTAAATTACCATGCCCAAGACCAACTTTGCGATCTTCAGCAACTGAACCCACAATACAAAATGCCTGTAAACCTTCACCAATTACTTTGGCAGCTTCAACCGCGCTGGTTGCGCCTTTAGTAAGGGCAATTGCAGCACCTAGTACATATGCCCATTTGGCATTTTCAAAACAGATCGGCTGGGTTTTTTCTGCGATTTCATAAGGATCGAATCCTTTGTCAGTACATAGTTTGCGTGCAGCATCTAAAGATGCTATATTATATTGCGCTAACACAGAATTAATTTTGTCGATTCGACGATCATAACTTTCAAATAGTTGCATCTTATTTCTCTTTCCTAAAATTATTCTGCGCGAGGATCAACGTAGCGCGTAGCTTCTGCGAAGCGACCATAGCTGCCAGTAGCTTTTTTAAGTGCTTCATTGGCATCAACCCCTTTTCTGATTGATTCCATCATTTTGCCCAGATGAACAAATTCATAACCAATAATTTCGCTACCATCATCTAGTGCAACTCGAGTTACATAACCTTCCGCTAATTCCATATAGCGTGGACCTTTGGCAAGTGTACCGTACATTGTACCAATTTGACTACGTAATCCTTTGCCCAAATCTTCTAGCCCAGCACCAATTGGTAAACCACCTTCTGAGAATGCAGTTTGTGAACGGCCATAAGCAATTTGTAAAAATAATTCTCGCATCGCGGTATTAATTGCGTCGCAAACCAAATCAGTATTTAATGCTTCAAGGATGGTTTTACCAGGTAAAATTTCCGCAGCCATCGCTGCTGAATGAGTCATTCCTGAACAGCCAATGGTTTCAATTAGTGCTTCTTGAATAATTCCATCTTTGATATTTAAAGTGAGTTTAGTGGCACCTTGCTGTGGCGCACACCAACCCACACCATGAGTCAAACCAGAAATATCTTTAATTTCACGTGATTGTGTCCATTTTCCCTCTTGAGGAATTGGTGCCGGACCATGGTTAGCACCTTTGGCGATGCACGTCATATGCTCTACTTCATGTGAGTACTCCATAAATTTCTCCGATAAATTAGTTAAATAATATTTGATTTTATATGTTAAAATGTTCTATCAAAATTTGTAGCAATATTGTATCATAAAAAAATAAGGTTATTATTTATCATTATGCGTTCATTTAAAAAGAAAAAACCAGGGCACTTTATTGAATTTGCTGAACGATTAAAGCAGATTTCTGAACAAGATGATTTGGGGCGTTTGCTACAAGAGTTAGTGAGAATTAGTGAAATTATTTATACTAACCATCCTGGACTACGAAATGTTTGCCACTGTGGTGCGATTGACTATCCCAGTGATTTGTTGGTTTTATTTGTCAATAACAATAGCGGGTTTTATTTAGTTAATAACATGATTAGCAGTATACAGGATACCTTATACAGTAATGGAGTTTTGTTTAGCAAAGTTTTAGTTAAAGTTCGTCCTGAACGGCACCAGCCCAAAAAAGTTAAACGGGTTTTGAGTTCTGAACAACAGGAAGCATTGCAGAAATTTGCCATTGCGTTAGGGCGTCCAGAATTAATTAAGCCTATCTCTCGAGTAGAGGATGAAAGTGAAGACGCGTCTGAGTGGGAAATTAAGCTGTGAGTGCATCTGGTGTAGCCAGCGCTAATTCACGAAGTTATCGTGAGTTTATTGTTCATATCCGATATAAAAAAATTCGTCATACTTATGTCCGAATTAATCATGATAAATCATTACTAGTTTCTGCGCCATTACATGCTGATGATGAGCATATAAATGCCGTAATTGATAAATTTTATAGTAATATTCTTCAGAAACAACAGCTGGTAACCCAGCAATCGACTCAAAAACATCAGCAGGATGTATTACTCCAAGATGGCGATAATGTTAGTTATCTAGGGCAAAGTTACCTCTTGCAAATTATTCCTGCAACACGTAATAAAGCAATATTTAGTGGTGATGTCTGTTTGTTGAATGTCAAAGAAGTTAACACGGAATATAAATCTACAGTATTACAAGCCGAATACAAACGTTTGGGAATAAAAATTTGTACAGAGTTACTGCAGCAACGATTTAGCTATTTTGAAACTTTAGGGTATAAGCTTCCCCGCCTGAGTCTGAAAGTAATGCGCACGCGATGGGGGAGTTATTCAGTAGCGGTTAATAAAGTCAACTTAAATTTGGCATTGATAAAACTAGATCTAAAATTAATTGATTATGTTGTAGTTCACGAATTATGTCATATTATTGAACAGAATCATAGTAGTCGTTTTTATGCTTTGATGAATAAGATTTTACCAAATTGGAAAGAGTTGAAAAAAGAGTTAAATTCATTTAGCCATATCCTACGTTAATCAATACAAAAACCCCAGACTACCTGGAGTTTTGTATTGAGAGAGCAAAAGTAAATTATTAGCTAGCTTTAGCAACCATCGTTGGTTTGCTAATTTTATTATCCGTACTAAATTGATAATCTTTAAATACATGTTCTGCACTTAATAGTTGATAGCTACCATCATCAAGGCGATTAGTAGTATCTTTTAAGCGGTAAACATAATGTCCACAAGTATAGCATTGATAGAGTTGCATATGAGTACATAGGCAAGTTTTTTCAAAAACTTCAAATGATTTACCATCAGGACTAGCAGCTTTTGCACGCTCGTAAGCTTCTACATAACTACAAGTACCATTTTCTAGCAAATAACCCAATGATTCACAATTAGGTTTCATTTTGCCACCGATTGATGGTGAGTAACGTAACATACGCATTGGATAACCAGTTGGTGAAGTGGTGTTTACTTCAACATCATCTTCTTCAGCTCTGTAATATTCTTGTTTTGCTTTATCTGTTAAGCCACATTCTTCAGTAATGGTAAAGCGCGTTGCAACTTGTACCGCTCCAGCACCGTCTGCCAGATAGTTAGCCGCATCGGTTCCAGTAAAGATACCGCCAGCAGGAATTACTGGAATATTTAAATTTTGTTCTTTAAGGAAGTTTAGTACTTCACTAAAAATAATTGGTAAGCTATATTCGTGCCAATTTTCCAGCGCAAAACCTAAATGACCACCAGCCAGCGGACCTTCAACAACGATATAATCAGGAATACGGTTAGAGCGTTTAGCGCGTTGTAAAAATGGTCTTAGTGCACGCACTGAAGACACAATGATTCCAATTTTAGCATCATGGAAACGTTTATTATCTTGCATCATTGCCATGCTGTTTAAATGCAAACCTGCACTTAGAGTAATTCCATCAATTCCAGCATCCAATGCTGAATTTAAGCGCTCTTTTAAGGTATCGCGAGTATTGTTCATGGTAAGTTTTTCCATGCAGTTAACAAATACCAATCCGCTGCCTTTTTTAGCTTCCATCGTTTTACCGATATGGTTTTTTGTTGCTTGACGAATATCAATCATATTGAATTGAATCAAGCTTTTATCTGGGCTATTTAAGCTAGCTTTAAATTGCTTACGCTTATCAGATACAAAAGTAGTGTCAAATTTACGATCTGAAACATCAGTAATCAAGGCGTCTGAAATATGTCCGATGCCACCTAAATTAGCTGCTGTCAGTGCCAGTTCACTAGTTGAAATATCTACTCCCATTCCACCGATCATGATAGGAACATATTCTTTATTGTCATTGGGGAACTGGAGGCGAAAATTATCTACTTTATTCATTAATATCTCTTACTTAATTTCGTGTTAAAATATAGGATAATACAGCCACGCTATGCAATATGCAGTGCTTGTATTATAACTAAGCCATATGATAACACGTGCCTTAGTTAATTAGCTAATTTGCCCTAAAAAGCTAGACTAGAATAGCAAAACGAAGAGAGGTTAAATAGATGGAATTTACCAAAAATAAATATGTACGTCGCGCTAAAATATCGGAATATAAATTCCGTAAAATGGTGCGCTATTTCGCTGAAGACCTCTCCGCGACACAAATTGCACTCAAAACTGCAATAAATCGTAATACAGTAAATCGTTATCTAAATGAAATACGTGAACGCATTGTTGAATTCAGCGAACAATATGCTCCTTTCACTGAAGAGATGGCGGAAGAGCGAGAGTTATTTTTTGACTCTATTGCTGTTGAACATGATGAAATCAAGCAAACAGATAATTTAGGTACTAAACTTGCTAATAATTTAGGTATATTAAAACGTCGTGGTAAAGTCTATGTTGATATGCTGGCAAATTGTACTGCTACTAAATTACGCAGTATTTTGCAAGGTAAATCAACTGAGGAAGTTACGGTTCATGCTGTAGAAGTAAAATCAGAAGATGGTTTTGTCGCAGTTGGTTATGATAATGATAAAAACTATGCTAATAAGCCAAGCTATGTTGAAAATCTCGATAATTTCTGGCAATTTGTTAAAAATCGTACCGGAAAATTTCAGGGTTTAGCTAAGCATAAAGCATATTTACACCTTAAAGAAAGCGAATTCAGATTTAATTTTCGTAATGATAATCTGTATGAAGTTATGCTCAAATTAATTCTGGCAAAACCAATTAGCTGAGAAATTTTGTGTGACTATCCCAAATGGATAACAAAGAATAAAGTATTTGTAATATAATCTACAAGTGGTTTATTTGAATAACGTTTCAAGGGATAGTAGATTGATAAAAAATTCGTCAAAATTATTAAGTGTTATTGGGGTAGCTGTAACGCTAATTTCTTGTAATGGCGGTAGCAGTACTAGTTCTGCGTCGCCTTCTGATCAGTGGACGCCTCTATCTGTTGCTTACGAAATAGTGAATATTGCAACAGTACAAACTAATCCTGAATCTGCAATTCCTACCTATAAAAATGGTGGGGCAAATTCTATAACTGGAGCTGAGTGGGAGTCTTATACGCCACCATCTCCATACGTAAAGAATTCAACGCGTAATTTACAATTTAACGAGCAAATATTTATTTCCTCTCCTGGTCAAACCCCTGGGGTAACTTCATATATTACCACAGAGCCAGATGGTTATACCTGGGGTGCGATGTCAACTGCAATTAATGCAATGTATCCTTTTGAGTCAACAGGTCCATATGCTGCATACTCAAGTGCTTATGCAGCGGGTAACTTAGTTACTACGCCAGCACCAGGCACGATTAAAGTTACTGCCAACTATAAAGCACAAGATATGAAATGGTGGGCGTATGAAAGTGGTTATTCATCTGGTAAGAAAATCGCGCGCTACTTTATCACGGATCCCTATGGTAATCAATATATCATGCACGCATCAAATGAATCAACTCCTGCAACAGTGCTGTTAGCTTTTGAATCCGCAGTCCTTCCAAGTGGCTGGACTAAGCAAGGACCAGTTTACTTAACCGAAGACAAAATTTTAACGCCTTCAGTTGCACCAGGGTATCTTTATGAATATAATGTAATTAGAGATAGTGCCGATAATACCTATCACCAATGTACGTGGGGACTTGCTGGTATCAGTACTGTTGGACAAGTGCAAGGTATGCCAATTTGGGGTGCAAATGTGGCTACTACATTGCGAATTGTAAATTCATGGGATAATTTGATCTATGAAGGTGGTGGAGCTACATTGTTTATTTTTGATCATAAATTGACATCTGGGGTTAATACTATTGCTAACTTTAATCCAAGTAATGGTGATATGTTGGGCTTTGATGGGCAAACTTATACTACTCAAAACACTGCAAATGGAATGCAAATTAAATTATCCGGTGGAGCTAGTATTTTATTATCAGGTATTAGTACATTCTCTACTAGTTGGATACAAAATTAAGATTGTAGCTGCTCACACTATGCAGTGAGCATCGTCACAAGGCTTCTCATGTACACTACGCCGCCTTGTTCCTAACTCTTACACAGCATATTGTGGCAGTTTGTTTAGTTAGTAGTTACTTAAGATTTATGGATAAGAAGCAAAATGGAGTCACTGATTATGACTCCATTTTGCATTTATAAAACTATACTATCTCTAATTGTTTGGTCCTAAAACCAGAACATGAAGGACGACGCAGTATTTTTACTGATAAGCAAGCCCGTGGTGTTGTATTACTTGAAAGATCATCCAGATGCCGATGCGATGGTATAGAATAGAATTAAGGAACAATCTAGCTTCCTCATGTATCGCATAATAAATTCACTATTATTGTTATTATGGCACATCAGAAAAATCAAATTATACAGAATCAAAACAATGTACTAGCGTAGAATGCGCAAATAACCTTACTTATTACACTGATGATATCACATATACGATATCTTCGTTTATTCATGTTGCTATTCCACAACAAATAAATAGCAAATTAATCACACGCAATTCACATCAAATTGAGTACTCCAGAACAGTAAATATTGGGGAAAATAAACTAACCGTCTCATTTCACACTGAGGATAAGTTGCTTCCATACGGAATTTATCCACGTCGCTTATTCTCTTATTTATGCAAATACATCACAAGCACAAAAGCTAAAAATCCAAAGGTAAAACTACCAAAAAACAAGTTAAACTTCTTAAAAGAAGTCTTAAATATTAATTATGTGTGTGGTAAAAATGACACACTTATGATTAATAATCAACTTAAAGCATTCACAGAATGTCAGCTATCTATTCATTACTCCAATCCTAATGACAAATCTCGTAAACAACGAGATTCTATAAAATTCTTTGATGGCGACTGCTCTTGGCTTTATGACGAAAAGCAAGAATGGTTAGGGGAAATTACTTTATCTGAAGAGATGTTTGATCTAATCAAAAGTAGTGCAGTTCCCATTTCAGAACAAGCGGTTAATACATTCACCAACTCAAGAAAACTAGATGTCTTTAATTATTTTACATATCAAAACTACAACTTATATTTAAAGCGCATGGATCATTATTTTGAGCTTGAAGATTTATACAACTTATTTGGCTGCGGAATTAGTTCAATAAATGAATTTCGTAGAGTGTTTAAGCGTGTAGTCGCGGATATTAAACAGATATCAAGTTTAGAAATAGTACCGCTTGGTAAACACGGATATAAGTTACTCAGTAATAAAGAGAGCCTATTAAAAATTCATAATCGCAGAAAAACTAATGAAATCAAAGATCCAAAACTGGCAATTAATGAAGATTTTAAACAAAAACTTGAGAAAGACTATACTGCAATTGACATTGAAGCTGCTTCCATCTACGTACTTAAACGTATCGAGCGAGGGGGCAAACCTATTGAAAACCCTCATGCATATATGAGAGACGTACTCAAAAATCCATCGTGGTATCGCAATGAACGAACCTTGTTGGTTCTGAGTATACAGAAGATGCAACTAGAAGACTACCATAAATTAGCTGAATCAATTCGTAAGACTAACGCTCAAGAACTTAAATTACGGCTTAGTCGAACTGCAGTGCTCGGTCTACCTGTAGAGTTAAGAGATGCTTATGAGCAATTAAGAGTTCCTGGTCGCGTGATTATTAAGGGCGCTCCTAATTGGGATTATACATGCTACTTATTCTGGGCGCTTATGACTAATCGATGCGTGGAGTATTCAGCGTGTGGTGTTGAAGCTTTGTATATAAATCTATTCAAACACTTGAGCTGATAGTTCATTTAATTAAAATTTAAATTAATTAATTTGGAGGTAGCAAATGAACTTAATAATTAATAGTTTAGTATCAGTTATAACTTTACTAGTCATTCAATTTTTTGCATTGAATAAACATTATCGTACCATTTCATTGCTTGAAGATCCGGAAATTATAGAACTATTTAGCAAGTTGAAACAAAATGGCTTATTGGCTGACTCTTTAAGTATTAAGTCCGGGTTGGTTTTTCTTAGATCCAAATTCTATATTACTTATGATCAGGAAGTATTTATAAAGAAGAGCATAAAAAATCTTGGTTACTCGAAAGATTACTCTTTGAATGTTTTAGCTTTGGAATATGCTAAGCAAGATCATGCTCGATTGATTTATATGTTGAGAAATAAACAACAAGTAAAACTAGTAGAAAACTACAGCTTTGGTAAGAGTTTAAGCCGAGTAATGGTTGCAGCTTTAATAATTATTATTGTGCTTAATTGTGCTCATAAGATTGTAGTTCAATAGAATGAGATTAACAGCTAAATATTTCAATAATAACACTTTTTAATAATAAAAACGTATGCGCAATTGCACATTTAATATATGCAATTGCGCATACGAAACTAAAACTAACAACTAGTAAAATACCTTGGAGAGCACAGTGAAAACTTTTATTAATACTAATGAGTTACACAATTGGTTTTCAAATCGTTTCTTTGATGATGAAATTGCATATATTAAGACGATTGATCAGCGTATTTTGTTTGCAACAGATAGGGCTCAATCTATTTTAGGTATCTCTGAAAATCTACCGATTAATTACACTGGAAGCCTAGTTTCGGACATTGATGTAATTTCAGAAATTGAGCAAGGCATTATCAATGAAACCAAAGATGTAATTATGATGGAAGCATGGTCCATTAATAATGAGCCTGAAATGTTATTCTGGATCAAGAAAGCTCTACAAGTTAATGACCAGATTTTGTTCGTAGTTGAAAAACATATAAATGGTGATTTTTCTGTAAAGAATTTATTGCATAAGAAATTTCCTGAAATTCGCATTGAAAGAAATTACTCAATGCATACACCTAAAATTACTGAACAAGAAAAAGCAGTGCTATTTTTAATGATCAATGGATTATCTACGTTTGAGATTGCAGAAATTTTATGTGTAGCAGAAGGAACTATTCGCGGACATATCTACAATAAGGTAACTAAAAAATTTCAAATGATGGGGTATGAGGTTATTTCAAGAAGTGATGTTATTGAAGTTGCCAGAATTTTAGGTTACGGTAAGAAATTACCTATGAAGTTGCTTCCATATTTTAAAACAAATACATTGTTATTAAAGAGTTTTAATTAATGAAAAAATTTATTTTAGTAAATAACCAAGCGATTGAACTAGCTACCGATTACCTCGTATGCGTTAATCAAGTATGTAACGCTTATGTTGGCAACAATATTAATGAAGATGTAAGTAATTGTTTAAAAACCGTTGCAAAGATCGTGGAGCAGCTAAATATAGTTAATCCAGTTACTCATGAAGTTATTCTCTGTGCTTTTGAATATGGCATTGAAACAGTAAATGAAGACCAGGCTCTGATCATTAATCGCGAACAGGACTATTATTTACCGGCTAACAAACTTCAAACTTTAATTAACCTAATCTTTGAAAGTAACTATTTTATTACTATTAACTCAGAATACAACATTCGGCTAACCGATAAATTTTTTCAATGGTTTGATAAGCAAATGCTTGAGATTTTGATCAATAAAAAGCCAATTAATGATGAGTTATTGATTCGTATAGCTAAACAATTTAGAAATGATAATGAGCATAGAATCTCTCAGGTTTATGCAAAAGAAATATATAGCGTTTTGGCAGTGAGTAGTTCAATTGAACAAACTAGTATTACTACTTTTCATTAGTACGGGATTTGCTAATGCTGAAATCACCGTCGATAACTTTAGTGATAGATCAGTAAAGCCAACAGTTCATAGTAATAATAAAAGTCTTACAGTAACAAAAGCAGTTGGTGGAGCATGCTGGAATAAAGCAGAATCAGCCTATGGAGTACCAGCTAAGTTGTTATACGCGATTGCTAAAGTAGAGACTAATTTGCAACCTAATAAGATTGGACTAAATAAAGATGGCTCAATGGACATTGGATTAATGCAAATCAATAATCGCTGGTTGCCAACGTTAAGGAAATTTAATATTTCACAACAAGATTTATTTGATCCTTGTATCAATGTAATGGTTGGTGCTTGGATTTTGGCCGATAATATTCAAAGACTTGGCTATAACTGGAATGCAGTAGGTGCATACAATGCAAAAACTATTTGGAAAAGAGACATATATGCAAAAAAAGTACATAAAGCTATTATTGAGCTTGGTTATAACCAATGAATTGGTTGGTTGCTCATCAACTTCCGTACCAGTAATGAATAAACTGTATTACGACAAAGCTACTGAAAGTTATGCATACTGTAAGAGTGAATCATGTCCTCAGCCCACTCAGTTTACTATTGACAATGAAGAAGATCATCCACCATTTTATTTGGAACCACCGGTAATTATTAAAGACGAAGAAGTTAAGGGGATGGTGGTTAACTTTGCATTTAACAGGTATTACTTAACTACTGCTGATATCCATAAACTAAGTCGTAAATTTGATAGCTTACGTGGAGAGCTTGGTAACACTAAAGTTACTATTATTGGTTATACCGATAATGTTGAAGCAGTACGTAAAAAATCTAATGCTAACATGAAGTTAGCTTTAGCAAGGGCTCAAGTAGTTAAAAACTTCTTGATTCGTAAATATAACTTTGTGCCGGCAAACATTACTACCGAGGCTAAGCCATTGTGTTGTTACATTGCCAGCAACAAAACCCGTAAGGGACGTTTTGCTAATAGGAGGGCAGAAATTAGAATTGTGATTAATAAGATAAAATAAATTTAACATTTTATAAGGAAAAAATATGCATCCAGGATGGACGTTTATTATGATCTTCTCAACGGCAATGTTGGCAATTAGTTTTTATGAAGGACCTAAATTACTCCGAAAAATTGATAGTAAATCAACAAGAATTTACGCTTTGATATCAATAATTGGAATTTGGGGAGCATTACTTTTGTTGGCGGTTGAAAAGGCAGGCTTCTATTTTAACTAATATTTTATAAAGGAAAAATCATGAATAGTTTTAGGCTTGCAAAGCTTCAAGATTTCATTATTCAACATCGTGCTTTAATATTACTTATGTTTTTAACGTTGATCTATATGTCAGCAACTATAGCTAGTAATAGTAATGGAGCAGGAACAAATGATGCGGCTTTTGCTAATGGTTATGGTTGGCTAGATTCTGTAATTCATGGAAAACTAGGTGTATTATTAGCTGCAGTTGCATTTATTGTGGGTTTAGTTATCTCAATTTCCAAGCAATCGCCAATGTTTGCAGTCGGCGGTGTTATTTTCGCATTATTGATTGCTTTTGGTCCAGATATGGCCACTGGTATTGTCAACTCTTCATTAATTGTAGTTATTTAATTCTGAGGTGGATTATGTCAAATAAAAGTTATTATATACCCAAACATTTGGATGATCCACCAAAGGCTCTTTGGTGGGATATGGATGAAATTATAGTGTGTGCAGTAATTTGTTTCCCAGGAATATTATTTAAGAGTTTTAGTCTTTTTATTGTATTTTTGTTACTGTCTTTTTTTATTACATATCAGTATGCAAAAATTAAAAGCGGCAAATTAAAGGGATTTCTTATTCATTTTACCTATTGGGTTATAGGAATAAAATTCAAACGAATTCCCGAATCATATATCAGAGAAATTTCAGGATAATACTATGGAAAAAGACATACATAATGATGAGTTAATTAAGGTTAAAAGAGGAGTGCGTAGTCGAGATGTTCTTCTTTTTATATTAGTAATTACTAATTTACTAACAGTTTCTGTTGCATATAAAAATTTGAGTCGTGAACGAACAATCATTACTCCGCCTGTAACAAGAGAAACTTTCTGGATTGACAGTAGTGATGCAGATCCAAAATATCTACAGGAAATGTCAACCTATTTTGTGTTACTTGCAAATAATATCAGCCCTTCAAACATTGATTATCAGAACAAGCTATTTCTTAATTACGTTAATCCAGCACAGCAAGCAGAACTTAAATCAGCATTAGATCAACAAGCTCAGAGAGTAAAGCGTAATCAGTTAGTTACAATGTTTTACATCAAGGGCTTTAGAGTTGATGCTGCATCAAATAAAGTTGTTATTACAGGACAGTTGGATACTCTTGTTGGAGACAAATTAACTTCTTCTGTAGAAAAAATGTACCGAATTGGTTATCAAATCATTAATGGTAAATTATACATAACTGAATATGGTGAAGTTCAATCAGCAAATCCATGGGGAGAATTTATCAAATGAAGCTAAATATATTATGCACTTTGATTTTAGGATTTTGTGTCAATAGTGTCTATGCCGTGCAGGAGTTTCAAGTTAGCAACAATGCTGAAATTGACGCAATAATTTCAGATCATGATGTAAGTAGAATCTCAATAATTGGCGGCAAGATTAAGAAAGTAAAATTAGCAAGCAATCAATTAAAAGTTGATACTGATGATGCTACTGGTCAAATTTTTGTTTACCCACTGAAAGAAAATCGTCCAGTTATTACAACAACAAAAATAGGTCAACTTCATGCACAAACTATTAGTGGTTCGATGATTAGCTTATTTTTAATAGACGAGACAGGAAATAGTTTCAATTTGCGACTAAGAATGCAGTCTGTACCAAGTGAAACTATTTTAATTAAGCCCGTAGGTAGCTATAAATTAAATGGAAGTACTGACTTTACTAATCAGGTTGTTACCATTATTGAAGATATGTACCTTGACCGTAAAAGCGAAGATAGTTACGTAGTTAGTGAACAAAATATGCCAATCAAACTTTGGAAAGAAGTTGATTTTGAATTGTATAAGACCTATGGTAATGATATGTTCTTAGGCTCTGTATTTATTCTCAGAAACAAGTCAAGTAAAGAAATAACTTTAGTTGAAAATCAGTTCTGGAAACCTAATACTGTAGCTATATCAATTGAGAAGCCAGTGTTACAAACAGGTGAAGTTACTAAAGTCTTTGTAGTTGGAGCTAAGCAAGATGAGTAATCAATATAGTTCTGGTGATTCCAAGAAAAAGCAAAACTGGATATTGGTCGGTGGAATAGTTGGTGTAGTAGTCTTTACTATTTTGATCTTTGCAAGTACCAACAGTAAACAACCACAAGTTCAAGATCAACAAAAGCCTAAACCATTAAATGTTGATGCAACAGTTTCCGATAATATTTCTGATCAAGAGATTTATTTACAAACTACTCGGCAAGAAATAAAAGATACTAAAGATCAAATTAATGATTTACAAAGTAAATTTCAGGCTTTGCAAGTTACTGAAAGTAATAATATATCTAATCTAAATATGCAAATTAATCAACAATTTACTAAGATTAATGCTCAGTTGGAGGACATTCGCAAAACACCACCTGCACCCATAGGGAATTTATCTGATAGTTTGGGATTACCATCTAAAAACGGTAAACCAGTAGGTTTGCCAGATGGAGGCGAAGCAGTTGATACTGCTTCTGAAGGTCCAGGTATTGTAACAGTTGATTTAACACCGAAAATAGATGAGTCTGCAACAGATAAGTCAAGTTCTGGAAATTCAAATAAAGTCAGCGTTAAGAGTATGAAAACTTATTTACCAACTTCATTTGTAAAAGCCAAATTAATTACATCTATTGATGCTCCTTGTGGCGGCACAGCCCAAGATAACCCATTTCCTATTCTTCTAAACATTACTGATCAAGCTCAATTACCTAATTCAATGCGCACCAAAGTCAAAGGCTGCTTTGTGCTGGCCGCGGGATATGGTGATGTTGCTTCTGAACGAGCTTACTTCAGAACTGAAAAAATGTCATGTGTTATGAAAAACGGTGATGTTATTGATCAGAAAGTAGAGGGGTATATCGTTGGTGAAGATGGTAAAGCTGGCTTACGCGGTAATCTGGTATCTAAAGCTGGATCCAAGGTTGCGTTAGCATTACTATCTGGTACTGTTGGTGGATTGGCACAAGCATTTGCTCAAACAGCAACTACTTTGCAACAAACGCCAATTGGACCAACCCAAATCGTTACACCTAGTCAATCCTTAGGGTACGCGGGTGCCACTGGAGTTTCTTCTGGATTTCAGCAATTAAGTCAATATTATATAAATATGGCCGAAAAAACCTTCCCAGTAATTGAAATTAATGATCAACGCAATGTGTCGATTGTCTTCACTCAGGGCATTGAATTCCCTGTAAATGTAAATAATAGTTTTGATGGTATTAAACAACTACCAATTAGTATTAATTAGAATATTTTGAAAGATAAAACCATGAAGAAAATTCTTGCAGCTTTATTAATTATTGGAACTTGTTCAGCTTTTGCAGATGTTCCAGCTTCGATTGAATCACAGGTACGTGCCATGTTACCGAATACTAAAATCACTAAAATTAATTATGCACCATATCCTGGTATGTATGAAGTATTGGCAGGAGATAATGCTTTTTATCTGGGCTTAGACAATGAAAGCGAGATTATTGTTGGGCATATTGTTAATATTAAAAACATGCAAGATGAAACCCAAAATCATATTGAACAAGCAAATACTAAGCGCTTTGATTTTAAGTCGTTACCTCTTGATTTAGCACTTAAAGTGGGTAAAGGTAAAAAGCAAATGCTAGTTGTTATAGATCCAGATTGCCCATATTGCCAACAATTGGAAGCTTATCTTCAAGCAAATCAAGATAAGTTAACGATTTATTACTTATTTATGCCGTTATCAATGCATCCGAATGCAGTACCACATACCAAACAAATTCTATGCTCTAATAATCCAAGTAAGGCTTTATTTGATATCATGGTTAATCGCCAAGAATTAGCTGCAGGAAGCGCTAGCTGTCAATCCAAAGTGGATAAGCAATTAACATCAATTGCTGAATTTACTCGTAATAATGGTATTAATTCAACACCTTATATTATTACCGATACTAATCAGGTAATTGGAGGATTTAATGTACCAGCTATTCAAAAATTTATGGAGACCAAGTAAATGAGGAAGCTTTTATTACTCAATGTGAGTATATTAGGATTAGCAGGATGTTCTGGCTTAGATAATCCATGTAATAGCCAAGGTGCAGGGCATTGCGCTAGTGTAACGACTGCATATCAAAATTCATTAAAAGATACTGTGCAGCCTACTGATTTACCGCGTGGACAATCCATTGATGGTAGCAGTAGTGGTGGCACTTCTCGTCATGATGATAGCTCCAGTAATCAAAATCTAGTTGCCGCATATAACCTGCAGCACACTTTTTCGCAAATCCCGCAAGCTGGTGATGCACTGCGTTCTACACCTAAAACTATGCGTGTATGGATTCTACCATATGAAGATGATATGCATTTATACCATGATCAACAATATGTATATGCTGTTATTGAGCGTGGTAGCTGGAAATATAAAAGTATGAGTTTAAGTTCAGATCAAAATTATTACGCGAATACTATACCTGCAGGTCAAGTTCAAAATATCAGTTATCAACCATTTGGTCCGGCTAAAGAATCTGTTCCCGCAGTAAGTAATCAAAATCTAATTTCAGCAATTGGTAGCCCTTCAAATGGTAGTAACGTAACCCCATTCTCTTCACAAGCTATTGCTGAAAAAAATACTGCTGCGATTAATAGTATAAATACTTCAGGTAATAACTAAAATGCATCAAGAATGGATTGTCGCGCTTAAACGCAAGCTCAAGGGGTTGGACAGATTGATTAACTCTTCCAAAACCCCAGAGGATTTTTTATTACGTAATGAAACGCCTCCTTCCGTTGAACTCGCTCAAAAATTTTTACGAAAATATCCCTTGAAACAAGTAATCAAAGCGCAGATGTATAACCATAAAAATGATTTTTTTTATCAGAATAGCAATTTTGGCTTTGTTTTAGAGTTAGAAATTACTACATTAATTGCAAATGAATTAACAATGCTTCTAAACATTAGTTATCCGGAAGAAACATATTTAAATTTTTTCGTCAATTATAAAAGTGCAAATAAATCATCCGTTTTATTCACTGTTATTACTAAACTGGATAAGCAACAGCGTGTAAACCATAATTTATTAGCTTCAATTCGCGATAAAATCATCAAATTTTTTAAAAGTAAATCATTACAATGCAAAATAATAAATCCTAAGTCGATCCTTAGTTTTTATAATCAAGTGATTGCAGGTTATGATGACAAACCATATAGGAATAGTGAATATATTTTTGAGCAGATAATTGAAAATACTAATAACTTTATTGATAATGAAAGTATTTTAACTATTCATGGAATTAATCATTATGTTTATTACACTAAACAATATCCTAATGTTTCAGCTACTGAAGCATATAAAAATCCTTTTATTACAATCTTAGAGGATTTTAATGATCTTGAACTCGATTACTATTACTCAGTAAATATAAAGCTGGATAAAAGTAAAGACAAAACTGCCACTAAAATTTATAGTTTCAGTACAACCTTAACCGTGATTGATACGAATAACCAAGGACAAGTATTAATTAATGATTTTCAAGATTATTTTAGGTATAAACATAATTAGTTAATTTACCAAAATCGTCTTTCACCCCTCCAGCAGTTTATCAACTCATTACCACTTCAATTTGATCAGTCAGTTGCTGAAGCACTACAACATAGTTCTATAAATCAGAAATACCCGGTAAGTAAACTTGCTGAGTTGCTACCAATTGGAGCATTATCATGAATCTTAATACCACTATAAAAAAAGTAAAGCCAAAGTTAAAGCAGTCGAAGCAGTCACTGCAAGCAATAATGACTAATTTAAGTAAAAAGAAACCTGAAGCCAATAAAATTAACAAAGATTATTTGGAACTTAATACACAGTTCTATATTGGGCAGTATCTAAATTATAAAGACTACGACACTAAAACAGGGATATTTCAAAATGATAAATCCTATGGTTTTTGTATGTATGCAACTCCGATTAATGGTGCTAGTGAGCAGTTAGCAAATCGAATTATGGGGCTTTTTGCATTACGCTGGCCAAAAGGAGCAACAATGTCATTCATGCTTTATTCCTCTAAAGAATTGAAAAGCAGATTTGATACCTGGTATAACAAACGTCAAGATGCCGCAAATCCAGTATGTCGCGAGATCGCAAAAAATAGAATTAAGCATTACATGAATGGGATTAACAAATCTCTATTTGAAAATGAAAAAATAATGCTCCGCGATTATAGAATGATCATAAGTGTTACTTTTGACGGAGAACTTGATAATTATCAAAAGAATGAAATTAATATTTTCAAGAAATCCTTCATATCTACATTGAATAATTTAAATATTGACACTACACAAATGAATCCAGATATGTTACTGGATTTCACAGATGAAATATTTAATCGTAAAAATGGATTCAGAGATATTAATTACAAGTATAACAAATATACTGAAATTAAACATCAAGTAACAGGACCCGCAACGCGAACTCTTATTGATAAAGATGGTTGTGCATTTAATAATACAATAGTTCGTGGTTACACAGTCAAATCATATCCAGAACAAGCTGCTTTGGCTCAAGCAATGGATTTAATCGGCGATATCCTAAATGATAGCACCCAAGTGTCATCACAGTTTTTATACTGCACTAATATTTGGTTTCCAGATAACAGCTCATTAAAAACAAAAATCAATGCAAAATCAACAAGGGCAATTCAAAATGCTGAATCTCCGATGGCGAAATGGGTACCGGATTTTGCTGATAAAGCAAAAGATTGGAAAGAAGTAAATAAAACACTTTCTGATGGCCAAGGTCTATGCTATTTTAACCAGGCATTTTTTAGTTTTTCAGAACTCGGATATTCCAACTATGCAGAACAAGATTTAATAGATGTATTTCGCTCTAAAGGTTGGAATGTAGTTCCTACTTCATTTATTGAATATCCAGTATTTTTAAGTTGTCTGCCTATGCAATTTGATAATGAAATGTTCACCATCAATCAAAAGCTTGGTCTGATTCGTTTGTTACCAAACTGGAATATTGTAAATATTTTACCAATAATTGGTGAGTGGTCAGGTAATAGCATGGGTAAAGGTATGATGCTATTAGGAAGACGTGGACAGTTACTAAATTTTGATATTTTTAATTCTAATGGTAATTATAACGTAGCAATTGCAGCCGACTCTGGTTCTGGTAAATCCTATTTTATGAATGATTTAATTATTTCATACCTTGGTCTTGGTGCGAAGGTTTTTATGATTGACGTAGGGCGTTCATACCTCAAACTGTGTGAAGTATTAGGTGGCCAATTTATATCATTTGGTAAAGATGTTGAGAATGTTTGTTTAAATCCTTTCTCAAATATTTATGGTGACTCTGAGGACGTGCAAGACGATCTTCGAATGATACGAGATTTGGTATGTGAAGCAATTTCGCCAACTCCATTAACCAATCTTGAGACGATGTATGTTGGAATTGCGGTAAATGAAGTCTGGTATACCAAAGGACGGGATGCTTGTTTTCATGATGTTTATGAGCGTTTAATGGCTCATGATGAAGTTCTAGTCCGTAACTTAGGAATTCAACTGCAACCATACTCAAATACAGGAATTTATAGTCGATATTTTAATGGTAAGTCAAATGTTGATTTTAATAACCAATTTGTTGTGTTAGAGTTAGATGAGCTTAACTTCAAACCAGATTTACGTGGAGTTATTCTTTCTTTATTAATGGTCAGAATAGGTCAAGAAATGTACTTAGGTGACCGTAATCAACTAAAGATTTGTGGCATTGATGAAGCATGGCAATTATTCAAAGGTGGATCACGTAGCCAGGAGTTTATTGAGGCAGGATACAGAAAAGCTCGTAAATATTACGGTTCATTTATCACAATAGTGCAACAAATAAATGATTACTACGCTAATGAAGGCACTAGAGCTTGTTTAACTAATTCAGAGTGGCAAATTATGTTGAAACAGAAAGAAGAGTCCATTGATCAACTAAAAGAGGATAAAAAACTCTCACTTTCAGATTGGCAACTAGAATTGATTAAAACTGTTAGAACAAATAAGGGAGTTTATTCGGATGTATTCATCAAAGGCAATGGGGTTGGTACACCTGTTCGCTTGATAGTAGATCCATACTCAAATTTAGTCTATACCACTGATCCGCAAGAATTCCAATTAGTTGAGAATTTTAAAGCTCAAGGTTATCCAACCCATGAAGCGATAAACAAAGCGCTTGAGTACAAAGGATTAGAAGCTGCATAAGTATTAATTAAAAACAATGGAGTATGCTATGAAAAAAAATAAAACGAAAACACCTAAAAGCTATAAAAATAAAAGGAAACTATCCAAATCAACTGTTTCAAGGCATCAGGATCAAAAGAATGTAAAAATTTCCGATGATAGCCGTGTTCTAAATTATAGTAGTACATATAGACAACCAGCGCAGAGACCCAGAGATAAATTTCGTGAAATTGCTTATTTACTTGATTATACACGTTGTAACACCAAGCGTTCATTTAGATAATATATTACTTAATTTGAGGAATTAACATGACAAATAATGAAACTATAGTCCAAAATGAAAAACCTAAATCTAATCGATTTATGCAAATAATTGACAATAATCGTCAGTTGCTTAATTCAATAGTATTTAGCATCCTTTGTTCAGTGATTGTAATGACTCTATATCTCACTGTCATTGAGAAAAAAATCAATAAACATATTGCTTGCGTAGATGTTCAATCATTAATGAAGGATTTGACTGTTTCTACTTTTCAACAAATGAATGGTTTGAATCCAGATAAGCAAACTATGATTGCTGCAGATAATATCAAGCTAGGAGCTGCAAAAGTAGAACAAGCAATAGCAATGGTGGCGATGAAAAACAACCTGGTACTTATTCAAAAGCAAGCCTTGGCTTATGATAAAGACGTTCCTGATTATACGGAAGTGGTGAGAAATGAAATTAAAGAACTTAAATAGTTATCAAAAAAAGATTTTAATTTGCTCTATTGTTGGATTTTTGCTTTTCTGGCAGCTAGAAAGTTACTTTGTATATTCATTGTTAAATAAAGGATATAGCATCAAAGTCAATGTTACCTCTTCTTTACCTGAACGATTCTGGTGGGTAGATAAGAATAAAACTACTAATTTTAAAGTTGGTGATTATTTTATGTTTTTAGCACCGAATGACAAAATGCTCACAAATGGAGAGAGTACTCCATTGATTAAATCAATTGCTGGGGTAGCTGGTGATGTGGTTAGTATTAAGGGTACAGGAATTTATATTAACAATAAGGTAATGGGACATATCTGGCCCAAAACTGGTAAAGGGCATGTATTGCATGCAATTGAGCCTCAAACAATTAAAGTTGGGTGCTATTTTGCCTGGACTCCAGCATTGTATAGTTATGATAGTCGTTATACTGATATAGGATTAATATGCGAAAAAGATCATCGAATTTTAGCATCAGCCAAGCCATTATTTTAGTGGCAATGTTGGGAACCTGTAGCGCTGCACCATTTACAACAATTCATGATAAGGGGTGGTTCTTTTATGAGTCACACCCCGTAGAAAGTGTAGAAATTGAAAGTGTGCCTAAGAGTACTAACCCAACAACAATGCAAACTCCAGGAGAAAAAGCGCAAGCTGAGCTCGAACTGCTCCAGCAGCAGCTAAAACAAGCAAGCGCGTTAGCAATCCTTTATCCAACACCAGAGAATGTTTGGAATTATCAGCAGCTTAAAACAAGGATATATGACATGAGTGGCGTACTAACTGATCAGGAAATGCGTAACGAATGGACTCGGCCAGATTCCTATGCTGCAAATAACCCAACTGGCGGTGAAGGTTTAGAGATGAATCGAAGAGAATTAAACAATTGTTCGGCCGATCTTATCAGAAAATCTGGTGACACCTATGGCATGTATTTATTTACTTCTAAAAACTGTAAATATTGTGAGGCTCAGGTAAAAGTAATGCAACAGGTAAATCGAAATTACAATATCAGTTCTATGGTTGTTGGTTTTGATGGCGTTGCACCAAATAATCTTGGTGAACTTCCTTTTGGTAATGACAATGGAATATCTAAAAATTTAAAGGTTCAAAATGATGGTAAACCAGTGACTGTAATGTTTAATGTTAAGACCGGCCAAAGTCAAATTTTAGGTTATGGTTATATTCCACTAGATCAAATAAATAATCGTATTTGCAGGTTATACAGCAAGAAACTTGGAGATTTCTAATGTTTAATAAATTAACCATTTTATTAATGCTAAGTCTAAGCTTAAATGCAGCACAAGCTGATGTTGGTAGTGCGTTGACAGATTACTATAATTCTTTGCAGAGTAATAGTAAAATTGAACGTGCAACCTTAACAACTAATGGCTTTACTGGTGGTGGTTACTATCAGCGTGGAGCAAACGTTGACTTAACGTTGGGATATATAACACCACCAAGTCTCAAAGGTGGTTGTGGAAATATTGACTTTAATATGGGGGCATTCTCTTTTATTAGCGGTGATCAAATTGTTGAGGCTTTAAAGGCTATTGGCCAGAATGCTAAAGCTTTATTGTTTACTGAAGCAATAGAAATTGTATCAGCGTCACTTAGTGGAAATGTTAAATCCTGGATAGATCAAGCAAATAAATGGTTAGGTGTGCTCAAAAATTCTTGTCAGGCATCAAGCATGTTAGCTGGTGGACTTAATAAATCTATGGGTTTATGTCAAAATGCAGCGCGGTTTAATGGTGGATTGTCTGATGAAAATACTGTGCAATCTACGTGTCAATCTGCAGATCAAGGAATGAAACAATGGAAAGATATGATTGGTTCTAACTCAGGAGATTCTCAGGAAGCTAAAAAAGCACTAGCACCACAAATTGCGTTACAAGGTGGAATATTGCAGAACATATTGGCCAACTATTTTGTGAGTGCCGGACGAGCAAGTGAAATACAGGTGGATTTAGGTAACTTAGTACTAAGCACCGTTGGCGATGTATATATAAATCCAATCGATAAGAATACTGATAATACTAAAGCTCAAGCACTTCCAGTGGCAGTTAAACGTTCATTTCCTATCGCTAATTTACTAGCGTTTAAAATTGCTAATGCCGAAACACAAGCTGCAGATTCAAATTGGAAAGTATTTAACTGTGATTTTACTTGGGATAAAGATAACTTTAGAGCAAAAAATGTTTGCTTTAATGAAGCAACTGATAGTTACAAAGTATCTGATGCTAAATCAGTGGCAAGTCTACAGAAATTAATTTATACTAAAATTGAAAAAATACATACTTCACTAACTAGTAATACTGGTCAAATCACAGATTCTGACTTAACCATATTGAGTCTTGCAGACGCTCCGATATTTCAACTAATGCAGGCTGGGGTCGATGCTGGGATGGATGACTTTACTTATCCTTTGGTCGAGAAATACATGGATTATACAGTCCACAAAATCTATTATAATATTTTTGATGATATATCAAGCTCTATTAACACTCAAATAGCTGCACTAGATAGTAGTTCCGATGCACAACAATTGGCACTACTTAAACAAATTAATGATGGTGTTGTAAACGCAAAAGGCGAAATTAGTAAACAGTTAACAAAAGATCAGCAAGAAAATAAATATGATCCAATGGAAGTATTACAAAGTTTAAACATTATTAGAACTCAAATACTTAAAAATGTATCTCCAACTTTGCAACAGGAGCTTGTTTATACCTCAACTAATTTTAGGAATAATTAACATGGCATTTCAACCTATAATTTACTCATTTGGTGCTGGTGATTATCTTAACAGTATTTTTGAATCGCTATCAATTTTATTTGATTTTAATAAACATAACGAAATGATCTGGCTTGGGAGAATAGCTGGATTATTAGGTGTTATTTGGATATCTTTATCAAGTTTTGCATCAAGAGGTCGAGATGGTTCTCCTGGATCACTCGATTGGTCTTGGTTTTTAAGGTTCGCGATGATTTGGTTAGTACTTATAGTACCTAAAACAGATCTGCGCATTGAAGATTTAACGAATAAGAAAACCTTTGTAGTGACCAATGCACCTTGGGCATTGAGCGTTTTTGGCTGGTTTACTTCATCAATGGGTTATGGATTAACTAACTTATATGAGAATGTTCTTGGCGGTGGAATGAATCCAGTTGAGTCATATAGTGGTAATGGTATAGCCTTTGGATCCAGTTATTATAATTCATTACCTAAAATAGCTCGTTTTGATAATAGCAGTATGGAAACAGTACGCCCATTCATTGCAGAATGCTTAATACCTGCAGTTGGTCCAATTAACTCAAAATTTAGTGGAATAACGAAAGATCAACTTTTTACAACAACAAATTATAATGCAGCAATAGATGCATTGAATACTAATTACCTACAAAATCGTTATGTCTATGTTGGTGGAAGTACTTACACCTGTTTAGAACTAAGAGATAAACTCAAAACTAGTTTTGGTACTAGCGGAGATCGAGTTTTAAAAGCTGCAGGTATCGCAAATTGGCAAGTTGTTAATGGATTAGATAATGCATTTATAAAGCAAGCAACAGATGCTTCGGCCAATAGTCTAAAACAGGCAATGATGATTAATGCCATTCAAGCAACAGCACAATCTATGGCGGTACAGTATGGCGATGCAGCATTAGCAGATTCATTAACTCAAGCACAAGCTCAATACCAACAAGTAAGCGCCTGGCGACAAGGAAGTCAGTTTGCTTCCGTTTCATTAGTTTGGCTTCATATAGTGGCAGAAAGCTTAGTTTATGCAATATGGCCACTACTTTGTTTCTTATTTTTATTACCTGTTGGTTTTGCTGTTGTAATGGAATATATCAAGATATTATTCTGGTTACAAACCTGGCCAATACTTTATGCAATCTTGAATTCAATTATTGCAGTTTATGCTAAAGATCAAAGCCAGGCATTGGCTATGGAGTATTCAGGTTTTACCATGAGTAATTTTTATCAAATTGGCGATATTAATGGTGGGGTAGTAGCAACAGCAGGCTACCTTTCAACATTAGTACCAGTCTTATCCTGGATGTTCTTGCAACGGGCTGGTATGGCTGTTATGAGTGCAATTGGTGGATTTACCGGTGCGGTCAATAATACCGCCGAATCAGCCGGTAAGCAAGAAGCTTTAGGGAATATGGATATAAATCGTGTAAGTGTTAAAAATAGTAACACTGCAGGTGAAAGTACCTCCGGGCTAGAAACTCAACGAAATATCACATCTGCTGGTACTGCAACTACAATTGGAGATAAGAGCTACTTTAACCAAAATGCAAGTAACTTACAGGTAACACCATCATCAACTTCAGAAACGCAAGCTAGATTACAAAATCAGCTTACTGAAACTTATTCTAAGATGACCTCACACACAAATCAAATTGGAAATCTTCTAAGTTCAGGATCCAGTTCTGATAAAACCACTGCTGCATCAATTGACGGTGAATCAACTGGACGAGATCATTCTGCAACCACTGGTGGATCAACTGGACAAACATATGGTGGTGAGAAAAAAGTATCGGTTGGGTCAGGGCTTAAATTGGGTGGTGGTTCAGGTGGTGGTAAAGCACCGGAAACAACTACTGCTTCTGCTCCAAATCCATTTGAAACTAAAGCACAAGCTGCAGTAAAAGGTTTCTTGTCAACAGCAGGGAGTTTTATTAAAGGTGTTGCTAACTCAGTTTCAGGAAGTGCAATTCAAGGAGTAGAACAGTCTAGTAAAATATCTGATAAAGATAGTCTCGAAACTAAGTATAACGATGCGATAAAATACTCTGATCAAGCTGCTAGTAAAGCAACTAATGCAGCAGATGCAGAAAAATGGAGTAATATGTCCAGTGAATTAAAAGCATGGAAACAAGATTATAGCCATGCCCAAAGTTTACAAGATTCATTAACAAAATCACAGTCTGAAACATTCTCTATGCAAGAAAACCGCAGTCAAGCTTACGCCGAATTCGTTGCAGGTAAAGTAGGTGGAGTTAATAATATTACTGATGAGGCATTAAGAAATCCAGCTTATCAAGCTGAATTTAGTAAATCTTATGAAGCTGGTGTATTAGCTAAGTCTGGTGGAGATTTTAATTCAGGATTAAGCGCACCATCGGCAATAAGTAAACAAGAAATTCAAGGCAATATTAAACAAGAGGTATATTCTGGATCACATTCAAGCCCCGGATATGGCGCTGATACAGCAAGTAAAGCTGATGGAGTCATTGATGAACATAAAAGAGCTAAATTAGAAGCCGAAATTAATGTAAATCAGAACCAAGCAAATGCCGCGATAAATCAAAGTAATTGGTACAATGACTACGTTCCGACTAAGAAAGAAGCTACATCAATGAAACAAAGTTTACGAGATAAATTCACTAAATAAGATAAGCTGTGTTTGCCGCTTATCTTGCTTGTAAAACCCAAGAACCGTTTGAATTTTTATATAGCCTATTATCGTCTGAACATTGAATATAATTTCCATCAACATCTTTTAACGGATTTAAATAATTTTTCTTTATCCAAATTGCACCAGCATCACTACCTGTTTGAACAAAATACATGATACCTTTATTTTCGATTACAGTGCCACAATTTGTTTGTGTACCTTGTTTAATGTTTTGTCTAAATTTTTCTTCATATATTTTTTCATTAGTGACATATTTATTATATCGTTTTATGTCTTCTTCTTTTAGTCGTTTGGCATTTTCTTCTCTAAGTTTTTGCTGAATTTGCTTTTCTTTGAGTTCATTCTCGTAACTATTTTTACAGTTTATAATGGCATTCTTTACGTTGTCATCAGATAAATATCCCGACTTTTGAGCTAACAAAATATTGCCCCTTGCATTCGAATTTTTAGGGGTAAAATCTCCACTAGAAAATATATTATTGCAATTTAATTTTGCTTTATCATAGTCTATCCCGTAGCAGATTTTACCTAAATCTTTGCATGGATTAACAGAGTAATCTCTAGGAAAGCAATCTTTATTATTTTGATTCGGCAATGATAGTTCATCATCAACTTTTCCATTAGAGGAGACATTAAAAGAAAGAACATTTGAAGAGTCTATTAAACTATTACTCGCATGAGTAACAGTATAACCACTTTCTACATGATTAAATTTTACGTAAACATAACATTGATCAGAAAATATTCTGGGGCTTATAATTATAAAAAAAGTATTAAGAAGATATTTTTTTAACATTATTTGTACTCGCTATTATTCAACCAAGCTTTTAGAAATAACATTTACCTGGCTTATCTATAAAATCATATCGCACACTACCAACGCTCCATCCTCCTGCTTGTTGCGCCAGAAAAATCCTTTTGCAATCATCATAATAATATTTACGATTAAACAAAGAATGAACAATCCAAGAGTAAATGGGCAGTACAAATGGAAAAATAAACAACCATGTTTGTGATATCTTAATTCCAGCATCTAGATGCTCAAATGATAAGGCAAATATTACTGCATCCATCATCAGGTTAGCAATAATCATAACACTGTTTAGTTTACTATATCTGCATAAGAGCAAATGTAGTAACATTAATGTTACAAACCCGTACACAAATACCTGTCCAAAATAATAGCTACCGCTTGTAGTTGGGAATTTATAGCTAAATGCAAAGATAATAACTAGAGCATTAATCATGGTAAAGGTAATGTGACCGCGTCCTGGTTCTTTTCTAGTGTTAAACATAATATACCTCTTGTATTAAGTAGGTTAAATAGTTGCGTCAAGTTCAATATTGCGCTCATTAATAAAACTAAGCATTTCAGTTGGATCTTCAAACATAATGGTATGATAAGATAATTTTGGAGTTATACCTTCATCCAAGTTTTTTGCAATAGAACGAATTTTATTAAAAAAATCTTCCGTACTTCCAGTCTTAATCATCACGTTGTTTATGGTTTTCATGGAATATTATTATAAAAGTTTGTTCACGTCCTAGTTTGGGTAAAAATCATCAGTTAAAATCTGCTCTACAGACCATTCGCAATTAACAGGGAATACACTTTCATCAAGCCCTGTTTCACTAGCCGCTTCACGCACGGCTTTTTTATAAGACTTAACAAAATATTCATCAATCTTAGAATTTAAGCTGGGATTATCCGATAATAAGTCTTGTAGCTCTTCACGTTGATCATAGATAGTATTTTGCCAGCTTCTGCATTGTCTTGCTGGTTGGTATTTCCATTTCAAAAGATGCATCATAAGTTGAGCCATACGGTTTTTAAGTTCGCTTTTTTCTTTTGCTCCCATGCTTTCGATCTCTTCAAATAAATGTGTTAAATCTAACTTTTCAAAAGCTCTGTCTTTAATATACTTTGCTTGCTCTTGCGTCCAAGCAAAAAAATCTTTTTCATATAAATTAGCTGTAGTTCTCATTGTTTTATTACCTTTAAAAGAACATGTGTGCGCTATTTGACATAACAATTATACAACGGCAACTGTTGTTTGACCAGTATGATTAAGTTGCTTTCCTTCTATCTGGATTTTTACATTAAAACCAAGTCTATTGAGGCAATGCATTAATTTGCTCTCTGATATCTTATCAAAACGTCCATTTAAAATATGAGAAACACGCGATTGGGGTATTCCCAACAATTTTGCAGCTTCAACTTGAGTGAGCTTACGATTTTTTATTTCTTGCTCAATTTTAAGTGTTATTTGTGCTTTAATTAATGATTCTTCAGGATTCGTCAAACCAACATCAATAAAAGAATTACTAGATACGCCAGAAGTATTTTTATTAATCATTTGTCAATCCATTTATTATTAAATTTTATAATATAATTACAACCATATTATATCATATATGATATAAACCTGCTTAAGCGTTTGTTATGGATTCAATATATTTACAAAGAAAAATATTATTTATCTGGCTATTTGTAACAACAACTTATTTCTTACACTAGACGGTTGATGATGGTGGTTGTCTATTTTTTTGTAGGGGCGTAACCAGACAAAAAAATAAACCATGGATAATGCTTTTGCTGCGCGAGTCTATGATGTCTGGCCTAGCTTATCGTCTATTCGCAGTTCAAGAACACCAAACGGTGTGAATGTTCAAGCGGTGATTGATCAGCTTGATGCCTATTTGGTACAGTATAAACATACTCAATTAACTGAAAATCAAAAAAGCAAAATTACTTAGTTTACTCAATCAATCTATCTATCTCATTCATTAATGTGGAAAAAGTGGTGTAAAAGTAGTTGAAAATTAAACCACTTTTATTTATTTACATGTTAAAATAATCAAACATAGTTAATATGGTGGTGATATTATCAACTTGTTGAGTTATTTTCTGAAGGTTACAAATAATGGATATAGCATATTGTGAAAATCTAGATGAAATAGTATGTGGTATTGAATTAACGGAAATGGATGTTAACGAAATAAAGAGTTTATCTTTTTTTTGTCCAGAGTGTTATGTTAGTCAATTACCAGCATCATATGATCCTAGTAACAAAAAAATTCCTTATTTTAGGACTTTCCCAAGCGGTGATGATCATGATCTAGATTGTGATTATCATAAAAATAACAAGAATAAAAGAAATAAAAAATTAACAAATACAGATGGTGACCAAGAGTTTCCTTTCAGAGTGCCAAATAAATTAATATTAGTTAGTCCTCGCCATCTCAAAAAAAACATCGATACGCCACTTAAAAAAAGAGTAAAAATAATCCAAAGGATGTATTCTACTTCTTCTCTCAGGCCAATATGTCAAACATACCTTAGTTATCCAGAGCATAGGGCTACGTTATCTTTATCAATTCCAAATATTTCCGGTGAAACATATATTGAATGCTTTAGAACATTACGAAAAGGAAATGATAATTCTGTTGATAAAGTTCTGTATGATTTAATAAAATGGAATAATTTAAGAGATGGAATATTGAAGAATTATGAAAGTAATTTAAACGAAATTAGAAATAAATTAGTTTTCAATACATTTAACTCAGGAAAAATAATTAAAGTAAATTGTGATAGCTGGACAGATAAACAATTAACATCTCTACTCTGGGAAATAGATGATGCTATTGAGCATGTAATAGCAGACTTTATTAAGTATAAACAATTATGGAAAGAAGCCAATCCAGATAAAAACATTAAAAATTTACCGCAGTTTACAAATCCAAAAAAAGTACGTTTATTTTTTATTGGCAAAAAAGATGAAAGTAATGAAGATGTTTTTATTGTAGATAATAGACGGTTAATAACCGTATTTTATCATTAATGGTATTTCCGTTATTGTTTAATCATTATTAAATTACTGGAAATTAATAACCAATATTTTCAGTATACTATAAATTTATAATAAAGATAAAATATATGAAAAAAATTATACCTACATTGTTTCTCTGTGGTCTAATTACTGCGTGTCATAACGGTGAAACTGAAAATAACGTTGTAAAACAATCAATCCAATCATCATCAGCGAATAATGTTAAAGTTGGTATGTTAGAAGTATCACCACATTTAGGCACTTTAGATGATAACTTAACAATGCTAGAATCATACATTAATTTTGCGGCAAACAATGGCGCAAAAATAATAGTTACCCCGGAAAACTCTACAACAGGATATGCAATTACAAAACAACAATCAATAAATGGTATTGGAATTAAATATCCTTATGATAAATTTAACAAAATAAAAAATATCGCAATAAAAAATAATGCATATGTAATTGTCGGTTTTGCAGAAATTGGCGAAGATAACAAATCATATGACTCTGCAGCAATAATAGAACCAAGTGGCAGTATAAAAATTATAAGAAAGAGAGGGAATTCCGTTTATAATGATAAAGGAAATTTACCATTTACTATCATTAGTACTCCGTACGGCAAAATAGGGGTTGTCATATGTTCCGATACGTATTTAATGGATTGGGTCAGAATTTTAAAACTAAATGGAGCAGATATTGTTATTACACCTGCAAATTGGTGGGGTGGAGATTATCAATTAAACTTATGGTCAACAAGAGCAAAAGAAAATGGAGTATCACTTATTGTTTCTAACCGTTGGGGTAAAGAAATTGATACTCGATATGATCCTCCTTATGAATATGATATGAACGATGGAAATTCTGCTATCTTTGAGCTTGTTTGCTAAGTCTAAGTTGAGTTAAAATCTGATTAGATTAACAACGTTTATGCATATTATGACAAACTACGCAAGCAACTTAACAGATAAAGAATGGATCCTAGTTGAACCATTTGTCAAACAAGGAAAAATGGGGCGCCCCAGAGAAATAAAGACAAGAGAGGTGGTAAATGCGATTCTTTACGTCATTAAAACTGGTTGTCAATGGAGATTTCTGCCTTCAGACTTTCCCAACTGGCATACCGTTTATGACTTCTATCGAGATTGGAAGCTCAACGGAGCGTGGGATAAACTCCATGATAGTTTGCGAGACCAAGTACGGGTAAGCGCAGGGAAAAAAAATTAGTCCAACAGTTGCGATAATAGATAGTCAATCGGTAAAAACAGTGCAATCAGGCAAGCAACGAGGCTTTGATGCAGGTAAGAAGACCAAAGGTAGAAAAAGGCATATAGCGGTAGATACTATGGGATTGCTATTGGCAATTGTAGTCCATTCGGCGTCAATTCAAGATCGTGTAGGCGCTAGAGCGGTATTATTGCGACTCTCATTTCAATTCACAAGTATTGTAAAGATATTTGCTGACGGTGGTTATACTGGTAAATTAGTGGATTGGACATGCTGCATGTTTCAATGGACTTTAGCAATAATTAAACGTTGCGATACTGGTTTCAAAATACTACCAAAGCGATGGATTGTGGAACGGACATTTGGCTGGTTAAATTTTAGTCGTAGGTTATCCAAAGATTTTGAGAAAACTACAACATCATCGGAAACGATGGTGAAAATAGCGATGATTCGACTAATGTTACGGCGATTGCAGACTTAGCAAACAGCCTCTTTGATCCGAATGGTAAAATACTGTTTAAATATAGACCAGATCAAGACAAAAACATTGGCAATAAAGTATTGTTTTATGATTTAGATTACGAGCACAGTTCTACTCCTATACAGAAATATAATTCAGATAATTTTGTTAAAATGTTGAACCCTTACTATCAATCATGGACTGACAATTATATAACTCCGAAAGATTTACCGCCCCCAAATATTAATAATGTTGGTGTAATAACATTCAATCCAACATTAGACTATTCAACTAATATTAATTTAATCGAGAATTACTACAGCAAGCTATCAACAAAAGCTAATATTCTATTAATCCCGTCGTTTGGTGTGGAAAAAACAATTGATTATAATACAGATTGGTTTAACACTCAGTCATGGAGTAGAGTAAAAACGTTTATGAAGTCTAATAATATTGAAATTCTTGTGACGTCTGTGATAGATAATAACATAGAGAAATCTCTTGCTCTAATAAATAACAATGGTGTAATCGGTTATAAATTATTTGATGTTATCACAAATAATGTTTCACTAGTAGATTCAGCAATTATGGACATAAAAAATGCTCGTATTGGGATTGTTAACTCCAAAGATATTCTAATTCCAGAAGCCACTATGACTCTATCCAAAATTGGCGCTGATATCGTACTTGTTCCTAGTCATTTAGATTTCAGTGAAAGCTTTCCATTATCATATTTGAGTAACTTTATCGAAACAAGATCAAATGACTGGGTCAGTATATTTTCTGCAGATTCTAGCGGCAATGGAATAATGATATCTAATGCTGGAGGATATGAAGATGAAGAGCAGATTCTTAATGAATCTAACCCTTATAAAGTAATGAAGATTGATGTTTCAAAAGTAAGGAATAAAAAACTAAATTCATATTACTCTTTTGATCAAGATAGTTTTATGAGTAATGGTACAATTAGTGATGCAAGAAAACCAGTTACACAAGAAATACATTCTGATGCAGAAGTTATAAATCCTTCAGTGTATTGTTATATTGAAAGCCAGATGGTACTTACAGGTGGTTATGCAGGTTTTGTATCATTTAATGGTGTTGAACAAAGACAATGTGAAACCGTAGATAAGCAAAATTGTTTAATTGATACTAATTTTGGCTTTACACATGATAAAGAGATACCATTAATAATAAATCAGCAAACTTATCATATTCATTACATATGTGACTATAATTAATTGATCTTTTTCGCTATAGATGCTATAGAGAAAAAGCGATTTCCTTGATCCAAACTAATTATCTTTTGTAATGTATAATTAATTTGAGATGTAAATATGGGTCCATCATATACGAGAGTATGGTATTCTCCCAGCTCTCCACATGGATCCATTTTAACATTTTGTTCAAGTATTCCAATGTTCAGATCTGTTCCAAGCATCTCAATATTCATAAAGTCTGTATCAACGTTAACGATAATACCTTTAAATCCAAAGCTAAAAAATTGATGAATAATACATGTTCCACTAATTCCCCATAGCGGAAATACTGCATTAATTCCTAGCTGTTTAAGTTTCTCTTCTCTTTTTTTCCTGAGATCAATTAAATGGATGTCTCCAAATGCAATATTCTTCACATTTTGAGAAACGCACCATGTTAGAAAATCTCGCATCTTACACTCATAAGAAACGTTATCTTCGTACTCGATAATGAATAATTCTATGCCTAATTTCAGAGCCTGTTGTTTTATTAAATCAATGTGAATCATATGCATAGCAACATAATCTTGATTGTCTTTATGGTTAAATGTGATAGTCAGCAAACCAACTATCTCATATTCTGGATTATTCATCAATTTATAAAGTGCTAACGCACTATCTTTACCGCCACTCCAAGATAAAATCACCTTATTACGCATATTACAATCCTTATCAAATACTTAAAAAAATTAAAACAAAATATTACCATAAGTCGACAATAAACAATGATACAGCGCAAAAATATTTTATATTATTTTGTAATTCACATAATCTGTGGATAAACTAAAATATTCTAAACATCTCAATAATATCAAGCCCGCAATACATAACGGCTATCTAATGCACTGACATTTGACACTCATAAATTGAAACTTATTTTTTAAAATTTCTTTATTGTAAATCTTTCAAATACATATAGTATATTATGTAACTTAAACCCGATGGACTGTTTTGACAGTCCTTAGGGACTTGTCATGCAGTTCTTCATTCTTGAAGGACTTTAATAATGAAACAACTTATCAAATATTTTTTAAGCTTTTTTTCTCAACACGTTGAACTTGAGCAGACAATTAAAAAACTTCTGCAAGACCTCGTTGAACGTGAGCAAACAATTGAAAATCTTCAGCTGCACCAACTTTGTTTTCAAGAGCGCGAAGATATACTTCTGCGTGAATGTCAACGGTTGAGCCTAGAAAACTTAGAAGAATGTAAATTGGTGCTTAAGAAATCTAAATTAGCTGATGAAAAATCTAAGCAATTGGATTATGCAAACATGGTTATTTCTCATAACGAGCAAACAATTGAAGATCTAACAAATAACTGGTTCGGTGAGTTTTGCCGTGCGAGTAAAGCGGATGAGGCTGCATCTGAAGGTGAGTATAGCCCTGAATATTTTAACAAAATATTTAAGAGCTATAAATCACAAGATGAAATCAGAATATTAACTACGAGTGAATTAAGTTCAATTTATTTTGAACGTGGTTGGTGTTCTATGAGTAAATTCAGAAATGAACTTAGTCTAATCCAAAGAAGTAAAGCTACTACACCTAATGATGAAGCTATTCGATCGTTAGATATTTTATGCCGTAAAAAACTTATATTTAAAATTTATTTTGGGCATAGTTGTGGCGATAAAATTATAGAACTTATAGGTAACGCAATTTAATTTTTTAACCAGAGGTGAATTATTCGCCTCTGGCGAAAAAACTCACCTCATTTTTATACGAGGTACAACATATGGAAAACATCAAGGCTTCTGTATCAAATTTTGTAGCTAAAGAAAGAATTAACGAATTGAAACATAAAATTGAATCAATCCGAGAATTAGGTTGTTTTGGTCCTGGAAGATTTGAGTTTGACGAATGTCAAGAAAAATTAGAAGAGTATGAAACTGAGTTAGAGGAATTAATATCTAACTTAGACTCTTAAAACATTATTTAACTAACCAGAGGTGAATTATTCGCCTCTGGCGAAGAAACTCACCTCATTTTTATGAGGTACAACATATGAGCTTTTATATAACTCCAGGACAAGCTGATTTAGTATTAAGTCCAGCCAGTCGCGGTGATATTGAGGGTGCAGCTTTGGCTATATTATTAAACATTTTGATTGTTATCATGTTCAGCATGATGGTAATTTCGTTTGTTAATAAGTCAAAGCAAATATTTAATCATATCAAAAAACATTCAGTCCGTAAATCTAAGCAATTAAATGTTACATCTAAGCAGGTGTAATTATGAAGTGGCTTAAAATCCTGTATTCATGGTTCATGGATTCAGATACGCGGATTGATTTTTTAACCGATATTAGAACAATTTCTGCAGCAACGTGCCTTGTTGGTGGTGTAAGTAGATTCTTCGGATTTACAAACCCTCTTCATGTTACAATTGCTTCAGGAATAACATGGATGGCGGCTAGTGCTGGCGTCTATTTAGTAAGGAAAAAATAAAATGTTTATGTGGTATGTGCTTTTGTTAGTAATTGTTGTAATTGCTCATACAATCTGGCATGTGGCGAAAGCACCATATGACGAATTGAAAGATCAGCATTACAGCGATGAAGTAATTAATCGCATTAAAGGTTATTTCAAAACAAGCAAAAAATCTAAATAAAGGAAGAATTTTTTAAAAAATTCTTTACTTTAAAAACGTAATATACATATTGTATATGTTATGTAATATTTTAATCACTCACTATGGAACATTGTATATGCCCATAGTGGGTGTATCAGTGTTCCTTTTTTTAAGGACACTATCATGAAAAATTCATATAATTTATTAACTACTGTTTTCGCTTTTGTTAATTCTGGTAAAGATGACAAGATGGCTCCTAAAGAAATCAAAGGTAATCTTTGTTTCAAAGTAGCAGCTAATTCCGGACCACGAGATGATGAAGGTAATTACAAATATCCTGCAAAATGGGTTCAAGTTTACGTTAAAGACGAAACTTTGAAATCATCCGTGCTTGGTGCTTGTGACAGAAAAAAGTTACTTAAATTTGAAGGCGTTATTAGTGCTCAAGCTTATATTGATAAAGAGGGTAAACCTCAGTCTCAATTAGTATTGAATGCTTATAACATTACAGTTCTTCCTTCGAAAGAACTTGAAGAAGCTGCTGAACCGGATTTTAATCCGGAAGAATTTGCTTCGCAATCTGCGGAATCTGATGATATTCCACAATTTTAACAAACTTCTAAAGCACCCCTCGCGGTGCTTTTCTCATTTCTAGCCCTGCTTTATATTCAAATTTTAAATTACCTTTGCCCTAAAAACCACACAAAAAAATATTGTTACCGGCGCGCCGGAATCTGTCCATGCTTGTGGAGTAGTGTTAATAAACTTGTGCGTCAGCTTGTGGGCATAGGCGGTGGGTAACTCAGGGAGTTATCCACGGGCTTGTCCAGCAGGCTGCCCACAGTTTATTAATACGGTTTGCGTGAGCAAAAATCCACAAATAATGGGCAGAGCATATCAAGACTATACTTTACTTCGCCGTAAATATATGCAATTGCGCATACGATTTTATTTAGTACATTGGTTAAAATCTGATGATAAAACCAATCATAGCTATAGGATCAATAAATGAATATTAAGATTAAGATCATTGACAAACCAACAAGGATAGAACAAATAATTAATATTCGCCATAATAAAGCAGGGGATTTCTTTAATTTACTAATATTTGATGGTAAAGATGTTGAGTCAATCTCGTTTAAAAATATACGGTTATTTGATAGTTTACTAAAAATCTTACAAATGTTATTTGATAACAATTTTGTAGATTTAAATATTTGTAATATACCAACATTAATCAAAGATATTAAATCCAATGTTTATGAGCCAAAAAATGAGAGTCTTGAAGTTAACTATACCTTCTTTGCGAGTTAAATTTTTTATTGTTGTTATTATGGCCACAAAGTTATTTGCACTAGAATTAGCAGAGGTGTTCTCATTTAGTTGTATTCACTGTTACAACGCAGAGCCTCAAGTACAAAGTTTTTCTCAAAATAAACAGGTTAAATTTGTACCAATACCACTTTATGATCAAACTGATATTAATGAAGTAGCTGTAATTAATGCTTATTTCGCAGCAGTATCCTTAGGTAAGCAATGGCAATTTAGAAAATATTATTACGATGCAGTATTTACTTATGGTTTGCCAGTATATTCTAAAGAAGCCCTAGCATATACACTCACTAAATGTGAATTTAACAATAAAGCATTTTATGCATTAGCAAGTAGCGCCAAAGTGCGAGTTCAGGTTCAGTATGCAGTTGACTTAGCCATTAAGTATAACGTAACGAGCACACCAACATTTATTGTTAATGGCGTTAATTATTTTGAGGGTGAAAATGCAATTCAAGAAATTATGGCTAATTAGTAGCTATTTGCTTTTTCTTATTAACACTTCATATGCAGCCTGTAACGGTACAACAAGTTGCTTTGATGACGCGATTAATTATAGTAAAAACAATCAGTCTTATTCTGCTTCTAACATTAATAATAACAGTATTGAGAGTGCGGTAGGTAGTACTCGTGTATTTGATGCTCAAAATACTCAGAACTCGATTACTAATACATTGGGGCAAAATTATAAGAACATTGATGGTATGAACCAGTCAGGTAAAAATAAAGCACAACAGTGTGCTGGTAAAAACACTCCTGACTGCGATTCATTTAATTTCTATAACGATCCATTAACTAGGAAAGCACAAGAAGGTATTGTCGATACAGTTGGTGTGGCCAGTGATCTTATTAATAAAAAAATCAAGCAAGACGTGAATATTACCGATTATTGTGCTAGAAATCCTCAAGATACAGTTTGTAAAATGTGTCAAAAAGATCCTAATCAAGCGATGTGCCAGAATGGTAATAAATGTACCACTATTACATATAAAGCTGGTAGCGGTCAAAAACAAACTAATTCATGCTCAATTACTGGTGAAAGAAATTATACATGTAATAAATGGGTTGATGATATTAAGTTTCATACTGCAACATATCAGTGTGATCCAACTAACGGTGGATGTAATAACTATATAAATAATTCACTTTGCCAACAAACCGCACCATATATAGCACCATCGTGTGTAACATGGGAGTACAGCATCGCTTACGGATGTACAAACTGGGGTCGTGCTAGTTGCAGCAGTGGTGGAACGTATACTTATCCAGGCACCTGTGGTAAGATCGGTGGGTCAGCTCAATGCGATGGGGTAACTAAAAATGGTAATGATCCATCTGGAGGTGGAAGCTATAACTGTTATGGTCTTGGATGTGCTGGTAAGGATTGGGTATGTACAAAATCGCAAGGGCAACTAGCTCAATATTCTTGTAAAGTAATTGATAATGTAATTTGGAAAGATAATTGTAATAGTTAAAGGTATTATAATATGAATAAATCAGCGGTATTAGTTTTTCTTTTGGCAACAAATTGTTACTTAAATGCAGATCAGGTTGAGAGTGCAACTAAATTTAGCAACGACATAAAAGTTGAAGCTATTTTTGCAAATAACAATATTCAGTTAAAGGTATATAACCAATATCCTAACGATATCATGATTACTGGAATATCACAATTTACTAATAATAGTGATGCTTGTGCTGTATCTAATGATAAATACTTAATACATTCAAACCAGCCATTATCAATATTTCCGTTTACATTTGCAAATATGTCAAATTGCTTTGCACAGGTGTATTTATTTAAACGTTATTCTAACGGCAAAAATCCAACAGTCTTGGGAATTTATGACTCGGCCAAAGTATTTCAAACTAGAGATTTTTTAACTGACTGGGGTGCCTATGTATTGACTCCAGTTGCTCTTAAAATTAGCTATACTTATCATAACATTAGCAATCAAAAAGCTGTCATCAATTATTTTGTGTACAAGATCAATGAGTAAAATTAATTTAGCCATTCTGAGTTTGTTAACGCATTATAGTTTTGCGGCCAGTTGCAATGAAACAAGCCAAACCTGCATTGATAATTCTGCAGTTAAATATTTTAATGGTGTCCCATTTACTTTAGCGCAGGCTGGTGTGAGCTGTTGGAAGTATGATAAAGCTTATAATTGCCCGACAATAGATACTTGCCAGGATTACATAAAGAATGGTTGTATTATAGATCAAAGCAAAAACCAGTGTACTGAAACAGATGCTAGTGGAAAATGTGTTAGCTGGAATAAAACTGCAGTATGTTCTGGTGGTGGTCAATCAACCGAGTATTCGATGATTGCTTGTGGTAATGAAATTTGTAAACCAGATACTAGTGGCACGCAAACAACTTGTTATAAGGCAGATCCAACTCAAGATACTGATTTTGGTGCTGCAATGAGTGCACTTGAAGTAGCAAATGAAATGGGCACTATGAAAAACTGCTATGACCGCACAACTGGACAAAAGTGCATGATGGCTGATCCCAATGATCCAAGTAAAGGGGTAAATCTTAATTGTGAATGCTATTTTTTTCAGGGTAAATTTATCACTTATAAAGATAGTTTTAATGTTTGGGATGGAGCTAACTGTAAAATAGGTGTAACTGCAACCAGTTGCGATCGAATTGCAAAGGAATATGGAGCTAGTAGTAATAAATTGCAAGTCAATATATTAAATTCAAATCAAAATTTACCCCAAAGAAATATTGATGTATGGAGCGATAAAGGTCAACTTAATTCAAGCCTTACTGGTAACAAAGATGCCGGAGGAATACGAGCAGGAAATCAGTATGTTTATAGTTTTGCATCATCTTCTAAGCAATTTGATCAAGCAGGCCAAAATTTAACAGGAAATAATGATGCTTGGGCAACTAAAAATCAGCAAATAGCAAATTATCAATTAAATGCTATTTCACAGACTGAAAGCATTATTTCTCCAGATGATCCAAATGCTGCCAATAACCAAACGCATTGGAATACTGGGGGTAATAAAACTGAGCAGGGAAGTACTGCACAAAACAGTGGGACAATGAAAGTGGTTCAGGATGCTGCAAAAATGGTTAGCGATGTTTTAGATTTTAGTAGTGCATTTTTTCAGCAATGTTCTGCTGAAGATCAGTCAAAAATGATTAACGTTGGTAAGC
This sequence comes from Burkholderiales bacterium, assembly GCA_035438765.1. Lineage (GTDB taxonomy): Bacteria > Pseudomonadota > Gammaproteobacteria > Burkholderiales > UBA11063 > Aquella. Next base: position 63,562 of record DAORIZ010000002.1, read on the forward strand.
ATCATTGTTTATTCGAGTATGGTGGGGTACCTGGTCCTGAAACTACTCAATGGATATTGTACACCTATGGCGATAAGAATCGCTGGAATTATCAAGATTGTACTTATCAGACTACATTCTGGGGGGCTTCTACAGCTTGTGTAGGAGGAGCATCTAACTATTCAACATGTAAAAGCTTTTATGGAGTAGCTTGCGCTGCATGTGGGATAGGAATTTGTCCAGATTATTGTAAGGATCTAGATTCGTATTGCTATGGTCAAACTTTAGGCGGTCGTGGCGGTCAAGATTGTGGAGGAATAACTGGCGGTAATAATATAATTTTTAAAGGAAATGCAAACTGTTGCTTTGCATCAACTATTTCTAAGATTATAACTAAGGCCGCATTTGAACAGCATGTTGGTGGACGTCCTAGCTTAAATGCAGTTAGTAATTTAGTTGCTCAATTTCGTGGAATAGAGCTTTGTTCCGTTGATGATTTATCTAGTGGTTTATGTAACCCAAGTAACACTGGTATTGCAACGCAAAATACCTTCCAAGCTATGTGTGAACGTGGCATATCTATAAGTGAAATGCAAAAAATTGATTTTAGTAAAATTGATTTTACAGAGTTTTTTGCTGAGGCGAATAAAGGTGTCAACACAAGCGGATTTAATACCGATAGTGCTACAAATAATAATCAAAAAAATAGGATTTCAAATGGTGTAAATCAACAAAAATCCAAAGATACTAATTTGCAAAACCAAAATTATTATACATTTTAAAGCATGAATTTAGAACAAAAATTAGCTAGACTTACTGATTTATACGGTTCAACATGTGTTTATTGTCGTGTGGTTAAAGCTAATGATATAGATTACATTGTGCCGTTGCAGCATTTAAAACACTCTCGTAAGTTAAATAAAAGAGCTAGTCGTAAGAATCGTAGAGATTTGCCAATAATAGCAAATAATTACTTAGGGAACTTATTACCTGTTTGTAGCGGTTGTAAAGTAAAAAGATATCAGTTAAGTATTTATAGTTATTTGAATGATGTTCAATTACGAAAGATTGATAACTCAAGGCAAGAAGCGGGTTTTTTGCTGATTAGTCAATGTAATAATCAAAGTAGCTTTTTAAAATGTATTGCCAAAACTCTTACAACTAATTAATTTTTTTAAGGAAATTCAAAATGTTAATCAGAAAAACCACAAAAAAAGAACTTAAACTTCAAGTAAGCACTGAGCTTTTTGAAAAAATTAGCGAAGTCACTAAACAGGCAGACCAGGCCGGATACTTACTGGATTTAAGCACCAATGTTGAGAATCATATCAAGAAAGAGGTTGATAAAGTAGCTAAGTTACTTTCTGATGATATGAAAAAGAGATAGATAGGAAAGCCTGACATTATTTAGTTACGACTATAAGCAGGATTTAATAATCAACCCATCAATTAAATTTTAATTTTATGAAAGAAACAATGTGAATAAACCTAAATCAAAAATATTTTCATTAGATGACGTTGCTGCACAAACTGCAAGCATAATTAATGAAACCAAAGGAACACGTAAGCCAATTGATATATTGACGAATGCAACAACCGTATTTTTTAATAAATATGATGACGACATACATGGAGAGCTTAGACTGGTTATGCAAAAAACAATGGGTGGTGGATTTGACCCATTAGTCGCATATACCCCATTAGTGCATGTATTTGCTGACTTTGAACCAATTGTTAAGCAATATAATTTTAGAATATTAGGTGAGGATGACTATGGTAGATTAGCAATTAGAAAGTATCTTTTAGATGAAGTTTGGCATCGAGCTAACCCAAGTAGCGAGGACTTCATGAATGAATGTAGTCCGGTTATGAGAGAAGATTACATAGATTTAGATGAGTGGTACGGTGGTACCATGAATGTTATTGCTTATGTGTTTTACGATATAGAACTAAGGATTTTAAATTATCTTATGAAACGGAAAGATGAAGGAGTAACGGTAGATCAAATTATGGAAATAAATCAAAAACCAATTAACGATTTAGATTATAACGATTGGAACTGTGCACTAAAACCTCTTACAAGAGAATTTGTTGAGGTTGTGTTTAATGGCTCTCAAAACTTTGTTGTTCATTAATGTATGCACTCATTATAAATGCAGAAAGTAACAAAATGGATATTATAGATATAGCTTTTAATATATTATTTATTGGTTTATTTTGCATGGTTACTATCGTACCGTATTTAATACGTAAAAAAGCAAGAAAAATTCTTGTTGACAAATATTTAAAAAGTAACCAAATTGTAAATCTTCTTGAAAATTCAAAATACTCAGATTTTGTTGTCAACATCCATGGAGTTTAGCGATTAAATAATTCACATTATGTGAGATTACTTAATGAATACCTTGGTGATAATCAAAAATATACATTGCGAATCTTGAGGATTTATTATTCAGAAGCTGCTTTCAATTCGAAGGAAGAAGACTATAAAATTTTTAAACAAAATATGGAAAATAAAAAATGATACGTAAGATTATCTTAATTACATTAAGTTCAACTTGTATAACTGTTTTCGCATCTACGCCAATTAATCAAGGTGCAAGCTTCGATATAGGATTTAGCCCAAATCAAGGTAGCCTACCACTTGTTATCAAAAGTATCAGTAGTGCCAAAACTTCAATCCATGTAGCTGCATATAGCTTTACGTCAAAGCCTATTTCTGAAGCGCTTCTGTCAGCTAAGAAGCGTGGTGTAGATGTCAAAGTTATTGCGGATGATAAAAGTAATTCAGGAAAGTATAGTGCAGTAACTTATTTGGCCAATAATGGTATACCAGTAAAGCTAGATGGTAATTATCCAATTTTTCACCATAAATTTATGGTGATTGATGGTGTTAACCTTGAGACTGGCTCATTTAATTATAGTGCTGCTGCCGCCGATAAAAATGCTGAAAATGTTCTTTTACTCTGGAATGTGCCGCAAATTGCACAGACTTATGACAAAGAGTGGAGCCAGCTTTGGAATGAAGCACAGCCATTAAAAGCTAATTATTAAAAATAAGGAAATGGATCCCGATGAAAAACCGCCAAAACCAAGAAATTATTTGTGCTCAGTGCAGTTTTAGTCATTCTAATCTTGCAGTGATTGATAATACAATAAAAGTAGAATATGATTGTACCAGCCCCGCAAGGCGGGCTTCATTGATTAATGGTACTAAAAATTATAATGGATTAACGGAAAATCAATTAAATGAGCTACCTTTATCATGTGGAAGTGTAAACAATTCATGTGAATTTTATCAAAAAAAGTTAGGACGTAAATAATCATTTTAGTAGGAAACAGTTAGATGTCGCAATACCACTATATGCTTGTCCATGAAGGTAAAAATACTGAAGTATTTATGGGGTGGGATCGACCGCTTCAAGGTTTTTTTCTTGTAATTGATCAAGGTGGTGATGAACCGCTTTGGAGTAATACTTGAACCATTTATTCGAGAGTTACAATTGCGAGGGATAGAGTTACCTCGATTAATGACTATAGAAATGGAACAAGACCGCTTTAATAATGTGGGAAACAAATGTGTAGTTTATTGGGGGAGTGATGGTGATAAAAGGATTCAGGTAGAAAAGAATGAATCTTTTGATGAATTATGTTTGAAATATTTATCGACTCCAGATGATCTAACTTACCATGGCAATTATAACACCTCAGTTGTGGCAGATAGCGATGCCAGTAAAGGTGGGATGTAAGAATGAAATTACCTAATTATGACTTTTGTTCACCCGTGATTTTAAAAAGTGAAACATTTACTGAAAATCATAGATTTATTAATAGAAAAATTAAATGTTTAGACTTTGTCATTGTCGATTCTATACTATGTAATGATGAAATTTGTATTAAAACAAATCATGTATTCCGTAAAATGGATTTAGATACTAGATATAAAAATGAATGGGATGCGGAAGAGTATTCTTCAATTAATATAACAATTCCTATTCAGATAAATCATAGTGGCGATTGGCAAAATTGTCAATCAGCTTATCATGAGCTATTTACACCTGGCAAGCACTTTGTACTTAATAATGTATCAATGAGTGGCGATTGTATTTATGGTAGGGCATATTTATGCATGGAATTTGATGAAATAATATCAAACAAAATGCCATTCAACTCTTGCAGAATCAGGTTATATCAATATGGGATAGACAACTATTCTCCAATAATTTCTGCATTAATATGGAGTATGGGAGCTGAAGTTATTAAATTAACAGACCAACAGATTGAAGCAGAAAATGAAGCATCTCGACTCAGATGGGTGGAAGAGTTGCGACAGCTTGAATTACGTAAAGCAAAACAGATAACTTCAGATAAAGCTCTTGAAATTATCAGGCTTCGTGATGTTGAGAAATTATCATTTGCACAGATTGCCAAAATGTTTGGGGTGGCTCCATCTACAATTTCGCGTAGTTATAAGCTTACAAAAATTACTGAATAAGGAATAATAAGTGAAAAATGATGAATTAATTATCTGTTTAAAAATATTGATCAAAAAATTCAATAGTATTAGTAAATTAGAGTTTGAGCAAGATGAATATTTGCTGCATAGTTGCTTTAAAGTAATTAATCTATTAACTACAAAGACTAGCATAAATTATTGTCATTTGGGGCGCCGAGTGCGAAATGCGATTGAACAAGATTTTGGGAAATTAAGTGACTTAACCAGTGAGCAAATAACTAGAACTAAATTAGGGTATTTACGCGGATTTATGCATAAACTTGAACCTCTTTATTCTGAGGAGGAGTACAAAATAAATATAGAAGATTTTGATCCAATTGTCATGATGATTGAGAATCAAACAAATTTGATACTTCAGGATTGGATTACCCCTAACAGCGTTGTAAGGTTTTTTTCTACAGAAGATATGCTGCAAGAAATGTTAAATATGAAAATGCTTGAAAAAATCAAAAATTAGTTTTCTATTTTGATTGTTTTTAAATTAGGTTTAATCCGTTATCAATGGACTAAAGAAATTGTTCATTTTAACAATTTATAGAATATTTGTAATTTTAACTTTGGAGGTATTATGAAAAATAGAATATTTGAAATAATGGCAATCTTAGGAATTACCGCTTGTGGTAGTGGCGGAGGAAGTTCTGGGAGTGGTAGTGTTACACCTTCGCCGACACCAACACCTGTTATTATTCCTAATTGTGTTGGTTTTCCAATTTCAGTTACTTCGTTTGTTTCTGGTTATAAAGGAATGGTTGAGGTCACCAAAGATGGTACAACTGCTACTTATCCATCATTCGTAGATATATCATCGTATGATCCAGCTTATTATTGGAGCTATAATCGCTATGTATTTAGGGCTAGCCAAATGTTCTTAGATGTACCACAGAATTTAATAGAGATACAAGGTGGTAATCTTAAAAATACATTTACTAATGGAGTTTTGGTAACTAGTTTTGGATCGTCAAATCCTAATGTAAATATAGGGGAAAGTGTAACAATTTGAGGGTGTTAAAATAATTGTGTAAATTTTATTCACTGTTATAATAAATGTTTGTAGCAGGAGTAGAAATGAACAAACAGTTAACCCAAGAAGAAATGCTTGCTAAGGCTATGGATTTAATCGTCGAGTCAGGTGCAGATCTTAAAACCTTATTTGACCAAGATGGATTACTTAAGAAGCTAACCAAGTCGTTGGTTGAGCGTGCTTTGCAAGCTGAGATGACTAATCTTCTTGGTTATGAGAAGTACGAACGTAGTACAGCATCCAACGGGCGCAATGGTAGCAGTAAAAAAGAGCTGTTAACTGATAATGGTGTGGTTGATTTATCAATACCTCGAGACCGAGATGGGAAATTTGAACCATTGTTGTTACCCAAAGGACAAACACGAATACCCGGTCTAAATGAGAAGATTATCTCGTTATACGCTAAAGGCATGAGCGTTAATGACATTAAAACCCAGTTGTCTGAGCTTTATGGCGGTGCAGAAATTAGCACCGCACTCATTAGCAAGATTACTGATGAGGTTATGGACGAAGTTGAAATCTGGCGCAAACGAGCATTAGAATCAGTGTATCCGATTGTATTCTTCGATTGTCTGGTAGTTAAAGTAAAACAAGATAAGCATATTATTAATAAAGCTGTATATGTTGCATTGGGCATTGATACAGAAGGCAAAAAAGATGTACTTGGAATCTGGCTCAGTGAAAACGAGGGGGCTAAGTTTTGGTTGTCAAACCTGACCGAGCTAAAAAATCGAGGCGTACAAGACATGCTGATTGCATGTACTGATAATTTGACAGGCATGACTGAAGCAATATCTGCAGTTTATCCCAAAACAGAACACCAGTTATGCATTGTTCACCAGATTCGTAACAGCTTGAAGTTTGTATCGTACAAAGACCGCAAAGCTCTAGTAGCTGATTTAAAGCCAATTTATAAGGCATCAACCGAAGAAGTAGCTCTAGAAGCACTTGAAGATTTTGCTAAAAAATGGGATTCCCAATACCCATATATAACCAAATCTTGGTATAATAATTGGGATAATTTAGCGATATTTTTTCAGTATCCAGCGGAAATTCGTAGGGTGATTTATACGACCAATGCTATCGAATCATTAAACAGCCAGCTCAGAAAAGTAACCAAAAACAAGCGTTCTTTTCCGAGCGATGATGCGGTGTTTAAAACACTATACCTAGCGATTGAATATATCACCAAAAAGTGGACAATGCCGATTCAAAACTGGAATCAAGCAATGGCATATTTTCTAATAAAATTTGAAGGTAGAATTTGAGGCGTGAAAAATTTACACAAAATAGTTAACACTCCCAACAATTTCAATTAATTATACAATAGCGTCAAATGTAACCTTTCCTGCTATTCCAGGTAATTATACCGCTCAATTTACATGCATTAGAAATGGGCTATAATTTGACTTTAAAGGATGAATATTTTGAATAAACACCTAATAGTTACAATGATTTCATTGGCTGGTTTTTGCTTAGCTGATGATCAGGTAATTTCTCAGTATTTAGTTAATAATCTAAATGTTAATGTTCAATCCAGTGCTATTTTACAAGGTGTTCAACAAAATTCTCCGTCAAAAATTGTAATTAACTATGCTGGCGCTATGTACTTCCTCGCCAATGAAGTACGAGCTGACATTGCAGAACAATCATCTGTAGCAATTGAAATGAATGCACTAAATCCTTATTACACATACTCAACTGGTCAAATAATAGTTACATTGATTGGTGATACACCTCAAAGTCAACCAGCGACTCCAGAAGCTTCTGTGAGTGGTAGTTTTTTTGATTACTCTAATCATGAACATAGCTTCTTTAACCAATAAGTAAATTTACATTGGAATTTTAAATCAGTTATGGAACTTGTTTTATTATCAATTTAGGTATAAAAACAAACTCTCGAAATCATAATGCAGAAAAAGCACCAGTTAAGGTGCTTTAAATTTTGTTTAAATGAAGAGTAGACAACTCCGCAGATTTACTTCTAATGTTTAGAATCAGAAGTCTTTTCATCTATTTCACGGTGAGTGCCAGCCCAATAAGCGACCATGCATACAAAGACCAAGAATAGAGTAAAGATTATTGCTTCACCACTCATGATTGATTCCTTTCAAGAAACAAAGCAAAACTCTGAATAACACACCAAAACATTACTGTTAAGGCAATTTTAGCATAGATTGATTCAACATGCAACTGAGTAAAAATTGCACTCTGTGCCCAAGAAAGTAGCCTAAGTTGATCTGCCATTTTATCAAGTTGTTTTTGATTTAACTTGATTTTCTTAAATTTCATGATTACCTCATAAAAATGGGTAGCGCATGTTCACCAAAGGCGAACAATAGCCACCTTTGGTTTAAAATTATGCTGCAACTTGGTTAGTTTCAGCCGATTTAGATAGAGCCTTTATAATCTTGTCTACCGCACCAAAAATGCGCTGTACAGACCTTTCAGGAATTTCTGAGGTTAAAATACAATTTTGGATATATCCTCGAGAATAGTATTTGCACTGTTCATCAAAAAGGCCTAAAAAACAACCGACCAGATATGCAGTCGACTCTGCCTCAACTTCGCGTAAGTCACGAGGGATCTCAATACCATGTATTGTTAAACCACCTTCGTCACGTTTATGAAGTAAGCAATGTGCAATCTCATGGAGAATTGTCTTTGTTGGATATTTTGCGATAGGATTAATCGCAATCTCATTGCGGTTAGGATTAGCATAACCTTGAGAATTTAATGATTTTTGCTTTGAAAACAAAATTTCAGATATTCCAAGACCCGTAAGTAATTTGGCTTTATCAAACTCAGGAAATAATACTTCTGGAGTATAGAACTCATCTCCATTGGTATCATTAAGTTCAAATATGCATTTTTTAAGAAAGAATCTAGTAAACGTAAACTCTTCCATTTCTTCGCTATCTGGTGTGTCTCTGTAAGATTTAAAGCTTACCGGGACTAGGATATACTTAGCTTCTGCACCTTTGTTTACTCGTCGATTGACTTTTCCCCATTGTTTAAAAGTCGCAACTGGTGAATTCACACCTTGGGACTTTAGTAAAGCCATATTTCCAAAACTATAAGCATGAAAGTAGTAATAGTAATCCGCCAGTTGTCCTGGATTACTCAACACGTCTTTGAATAGATTTTGAAATAATTGTTTGTTTTCTTGAATGTTTTTCATGACAAAGTCCTTCAAAATGAAGGAACTGCATAGAGATCCCTAAGGACCACTAATGCAGTCCTTGGGATTAAATATTACATAACACTTAGTATATGTATTTTATTTTTTGCAAATAAAGAAATATTTAAAATATATGCAATTGCGCATACGAATTTATTTATTGAATAACCTAGAATACATCTATCGTTAATAGAATTAAAATGAGGGTTAATTATGTTAAATAAAGAAGATGCAGGAAATAAAAGATTTAGATTTTTGAATAACTTAAAAAACTGTTGTTGGCTAACTGGATATATATTTAATTTAAGTGAAGATCGTAAAAGCTTTTACATTCGGCAATCAAATTATGCAACACATTTATTTTTAATTGAGCTTGATGCAAATGATTATTTATCCGCGACTTTTAAAGAGGGTAGCGGTATCAAGCTTTATGCACGGATTGCATCTAAAGAGGTTTGCGGTTTAAATTCAGTAGTATTGAAACCTCTTTTTGTTGAAAAACCATCATTAGACGAATTACCTAGTATTGACAATTACACTAAAAATAAAACGCAAAGTACAGAGTTATTTAACCCATATACTGAGTTTGGTTTAGACAAGCCTAGCGGTAAAGCCTTGAATACTGTAATTATTGCTGGATTTATGGAGTCATTGGTATTTGCTACCAACCCTAAAGGTGAAATTAAACCTGATTGTTTATTGTTAGGATTGCGTGTTGGTAAAGATATGCTTATTCCAGTACGTATTTATGGTCAACGTTGTACAGTGCAATACCAACAAGTTAAGAAGATGCGTAATCATGGTAAATATTCACCATTAGCCTTTCACAGTCAACTTAAATCAAAGCATGTTGTTGATGAAGATGGAAAAAATCATATTGTAACTTACATTTTTGCTGATAAAATCAGATTCATGGATCAATCAAGTATTAATGAGTATTTCTTAGGTAAACCATTGTGGTTACATGACTTAATTAAGACCGAAGATCCTGCGGAATAAATGAATGCCATTTAATATGGAAGCTCATCTTCAGTGCATTGGCGTAGTTCATGACGACAATGATTTTTCTAGTAGTGAGTATCAAATAATTTCAATCATCCGCCAAAAATTAAGAGCATCTTTATCCAATAATAAAAAACAATATGCTGGATTAAAGTGGTTTTTTGAGGAATGTAGTAGTACTGGGGGTGTTTCAATTAAAGAGTGTTGCAGTGTTCTAGGAATCCATCATCATTTGATTCAGATTCGACTGCAATATGAGCTGTACTTACATTGCCTGAGTGCAATAACTCCGCTAAGAGGACACATTCCTCCAGCACTTGAGGATGAAATTTTGCTAACTTGTGGTCGCGATGAGCTACTACAGGCTCGGATAATTTGGAATAGCCCAGGTATTTCACAATTGGTAATTCAAAATAAATCTCTAATAGATAGTTTAAGTGAGCGCAGATTTATTGTTTGTAATAGTGATAAGCTGTATTTAACTGGACGTAACCCAATACTTAATCAAAATATTAACTGGAGTAAATGCTGGAGCTTTTATGATTAAACGTAATTCAATTATTAGTTCAACGTTGACACTCTATTTATGTGGCTATTTATGTGTACTTGGCTGGGCATTTTTAGGTAAGTACCAGATTAGTTCTTTTTTACCTGCAGCCGAAAGTGCTGGATTATTAATTTTAGGTAATTTAGGACTAGGATTTTTTTTAACAGTGTCAATAATAACTTACTTCCGAAAAGTTAAAACAGATCGTCTATATACAAAAAAAAGTAACGGGCGCTATAAAACTACTCAAGGTATATTACCTGAAGGCATTCAACATAAATCAGAAACAGTCTGGAAATCAAGTGATTTACCTCCTAATTTGTCAACTTGGATTGAGATCAACAAAGACAAATACCCTGAATATGTAGGACTTTTTCGTAAAATTGCCGGAGTACTCAAATATAACTTAAATTTGCCAGCCTCTCAGAATAATTGCGTGAGTTTGTATGCGCATAGTATTAAAGTCAGTGAGGAATTATGCAAGTTAATTAATCTACCAAGTAACGAGATAATTAAAGCCTTGTTTGGAACTAGTGCTCCATCAAGTGTTAATACGTATTTAGAGATGATTGATACTCTCAAAAATGTGCCATTATTACCAGTCCTCGGAGTATCTCACGATATTGGCAAGCTTGAATCTATTGAGTATGATGGTGATCAAATAAAATATGCTGACTTATTTTGTAAACAATCAAAAAATATTGTATCTCGCATGAAAATAGGCTGGACTATACCTGAAGATTATCAATACGTATTATTATTTGCACTAAATTATTTTGATGGCAGCTCATTACTACCAAAGCAAATAGTTGGAGACAAGCTGCAAAGTAAATCAATCCTTGGAGAATTCCTTATTGATCTCTTGATTTTGGCACATAACACTGTTGACTCAAGCGAGTATTACCAGTCTAGATTTACCAACAGAAAAATTGATACTAACGTAATAATTGAAGAATCATCTAATGAATTAACGGTCGAAGATCCTGCTGTTGTTGCCATTGAGCCAGAGGTTGGAGCAAAATTAATAAGTGAAATTCCAATAGAACGTCCAAAACGTCAAACTCGTGCTAACCATAAACCCGTACCCAAAGTTAGCTCTGGGCAACTAACAGATAAATTTAGTAAAAATGGCACCCAACGAGAACAAGTTAATAAGCATTGGAGTAAGCAAGCAATTATTGAAGATTGGCATAGTGGTGATTATCGTGAACCTAAGTAATTATCATAAATTTGTATTAGAGCTTCAGAGCTATATTTGTCAAGAACCTGACTATTCCAAGATTAGCGAGTTTATTTATAATAACGAATACTGCCTCCATATGTGCAAAATGGTATCGCGTAAATTCAATGTAAATGATCAGGACTTACATTCTGAGTTGATCTTATTTATATTCGAGAATGATTCATTTAGAAAAGTATTAATTGGTGATAACGCGTTCAATGGCAGAGTTTTCACCTTTCAAATTATGCAATTAGCAAAAAAAATGCAGTCAAAATTTAGTAGTGATGAAATTAATATTGATCATATTGTAGATAAGATTATTGATGTTGAAGAATCAGCGGTAGAGGCAAAACACCAACGTTCGCAAGTTACGCAGTTGGGATTCATAAAGACACAAAAACTTAGAGAACTTAATGACTATCGGCAAAAAATACTACTTGGTGATTTCACGATTGATGAACTTGTTGAAGTTATAGGTCTAAATACTGCCGAGTTAATGGCTAAAGCAGGTATTGCTAATCGGTATAGCTTGATTACATCACCGGAGTTGTATCGAGAAAAAATAGTTTCATTGTTTGATACATATTGTGAACTGTATTCCCGCTGGTACTTCAGTAAAGATGTGTATCTTAAACAATTAATCATTCAATATGGCTCATTAAAAGCCTTATATCGGTTTTTAACTCCTCGATATTCTTATATGTCTTTTATGAATAAATTTAGCTCGCCAAGTATTTGGGATATAGAAGAGTTGATGTTATTAGTAAGAAAGCAGCAATGTTATGCATGATTTATTTCCTGGCATTGATATTAACTTTAATACAGCAATTATTACTGTAATAATAATTATTTTGGTATATTTAATAGCGTTAATTATTCCTGGCGTTGGTAGCGTAGTAAAACACATTACTCATACAATTACCAAATATGTTATTCATCCATTTTTTAAGTACGTAATTGAAGCGATTGCCTTGCTATTGCTTAAAATGATTTGGTGGCTATTTAAATACGTAATATACGCCTTTCGTATTTATCTGTATAACTTAACTCGTACTCACGAAAAAATCTACCCTAAACTCGAGCAAAAGAAAATTGGAGTTATTGATGAAAATTAAAAGGTTATTATTGGTATTAATTATTCCAATCTGCATTCAAGCTGAGGATCTTGGTGCAATAGGTAAAACCTATCCAATTGGTGAGCAGAGTTTGCTTGAATACATAAAACAAAAAGCAAGTTCAATGGTAGCTGATGGTTCTTGGGAGAAACTAAGACAACAAGCTGTCGCTCGTACCGAGCAGCAAATAGACCATCCACCGGCAATTGCGGGTATTGGTCCAACTATTGAAAGTAATGTACGATATTATGATCCTTCAATAAGAATAAATCAAGATATCGTAGATCCATATACTAAGAAAACGCTCGCTAAAAAGGGGCAAATCATTAATCCAACAACTTATCTGCCATTTAATAATGAGTTAATTTTTATTGATGGACGAGATCCTGAGCAGGTTAGCTACGCTCTAGCTGAAAGTAAGCGTTCTACATTTAGAACCAGCATTGTGCTTACTGCGACCAATAACTTCAGGGCACTATTAAAACAAGAGCATAAACTGTTCTTTTATGATCAAGGTGCTACCTTAACCAAGAAGTTTGGAATTCGCCATGTTCCAACTATTATCTATCAAGATAATATACAACCAACTAAATTGAGGATTGAGGAGGTAAAGATTTGAATAAGCTCTTAATTTGTATTCTTTTAAGTTTAGTGGTTGGCTGTTCTAAAATAGATCCGGCCAATGAAGTGAAATGTAAGATGGAAAGAGATCAACTTATCCTTGAGAATAAACAACTAACTAGTCAACTTACTCAATTAAAACTGAATGTTGCAACGGAAGTAAAAAATAAGACCAGCGCTAAAGAAAGTGAACTTAGCGCTCAGATTGCCAGCTATAATAAGCAAACTTTTCAAATGGAGATCGATGACCAAAAATTCAGGTCACGGATAAGAATGCTAGTTGGAATTTCAATGGCTGGTATAGTTAGTTTGTTAATAGTCATCAATATCATCTTATTTAAACGCTTTAATCCCTCAAGAAAGAAAATTTATGAAGAATAAATTATGTAAGACAATAATTGCAATGTTAGGCTTTGGTTTTATGTCCGGACAGGTAAATGCAGCGTGTGTCGGTAAATTTGCCAACCCTATAACAGATGTTTGCTGGTCATGTATGTTTCCATTTTATATCATGGGTATGAAAATTGATAATCTTAGAGGTGAGCAACCAGCTGGAGCATTCACAGCACCTGCAGTATGCGCTGGACAAACTGTCATGGGTTTTAAAATTGGTGTAGGGATGGACTTCTATGATCCAAATAAAATCGTTGATGTAACTAGAACCCCTTACTGCATGGTTGGATTGGGTGGAGTCGATTTAAGCGCGGGTGTAGCATCTCTGTATAAACGTCAGGGTGAAACTATGCCTGAAGGCGTTAAATTAAATAACTTCTATCAAGCACATACTTATATTAATCCACTATTGTTTATATTAGAAGTACCTATTGATATGGCGTGTACGCAAGCAGCAAATTTTGATATTGCTTATTTGACTGAATTGGATCCACTTTGGAATAATGATAATTTAACCTTTTTCTTAAACCCAGACGCCATTTTATACGCTAACCCTGCAACTGCAATTACGACCGCATTAGATTGTGTTAATAATTTACCTGGTGCTTGGAATATATCTAGTGGTTATGTCTATTGGAGTGCTGGATGTCAAGGTTCAATGTTCCCTCTCGATGGAAACTTACCCGGAAGTAATCCTATTGATGATAGCGTATTAACTATGCAGCGATTGTTGCATAAAAATCATCGTGAACTTCTAGAGTATTCAACTGCTGGCCCGCTGGCTGTCTTTGCACCAATAATCCCACAACCAATTATGAATAAGACTGAATACAAGTACAGTATGATATATCCAGTTAATTTTGTAGATCCGCTCTCTGGAGGTAAATGTTGCTCGCCATTTGGTAGAACAACTGCAGGTTGGGCACCAGGTCACTCATTTCCCACTATGGGCGAAGATTTTAGTTATCAAATATATCAACGTCGTGATTGCTGCAGTGGAATAACGATACCAAACTAGTTATATATTTTAGAAGAAAGTTGTATAATGCCAAATAAAACCATATTGTTAGCTTTTGTATTTGCTGGTGCTCAATGCTATGCAGCAAATACAAGTACTAGTTTATCAGCTGTTCAAGCAAAAAACGAAAGTCAGATTAGCTTAATTAGTAATAACTTTGGCAATTTAGCTACTAAAAACAAGGCGAGTATAGCTCAAATTAATATGGAATCAGCACAAAAGATTAACGTAAGTAATTTAGCTAAAACTAAGGTCACAGCTAGTAATATGCCAAATATTTCGAGCGGTGATTTAGTACCTAATCAAATCAATATCAATGACTTATTAAAACAAAGTCAACAGCAAATTAGCCAAAACCCAAACAATACAGACGTATCGCTTTATTTAAGCTTTACTAGTCTTGATAAGGATGTTGTTATTTCATATGCAAAGCAAGCTGTAAAATATGGAGTGCCGATTGTACTTCGTGGGTTTATTAATAACTCGTACAAGGATACATCGGCGTATATTCGTAAACTTAGAGAGGTGTTTCCTGATTTGACTATTTTGATAGACCCACCAGCATATGAAAAGTATGATGTCAAACATGTTCCTGCATTGGTAGTCTCAAAATTGCCTACAAATCCAGTCAAGGATGGATGTAACTCGCCAGGGGATTTTAGCAAAATATCAGGTGAGGTTTCAATTATTGCCATGCTAGATTACATTCGATTACACAGCAAGAATCCAGCAATTGCTTCAATTGCGGCGAATAGAATAAATGATGTACGAGAAAAAAGGTATTTCAAAGTTGATTAAAGGTAGTTTCTTGCTTGTATTGCTGAGTTATAGCATCTCGTGTAATGCAGATGATATTAGTATTAAGCAACAGTCCATTGCACAACAAGCACTAGCTAATGCGACTAGCAAAATTGACTTAAATAAAATTCAACAACAGCAAGCACAACAAAATAAAGATAATGTATTATCGGCCAGAATTTATGAGATAACTACGATACCGACTTGGCGTAATCTTATATTTATTCGTCAATCACGAGTAGGTAATAGCGTAAATCCGGAGCTATTAATTAAGCAAATTAATGACTACCTAATCCAATATAATCACCCACAACTGACGTCTCATCAGCAATCATTATTAACCCATGCAATAAATTAGTAGTAGTAACCAAGTAAGGTAATTAGATGCAGGACTATAGTATTTTAATCAATATATTCCCAAGTCAACGGTTCTTTAGTAACTGGATGTTTGCCAGCAGATTTATATAGGTACTTACCTCGAACAAAGTTTTTATTTAGATGCCGCATAATGACTGTATGAGCTGTTAAACCACACCAGATTGCAGCATCTCTCATGCAATTAAACGATTCTCCAGTTGAAGCCTGAATTCTTTTTGGTCGCTGCCCATGAGTTTTACTATGATTATAAATATCATCTTTAATTTGAGCAGATTTAGTGGTCCATTTTAGATTACTAATATGATTATTTAATTGGTTTTTATCAATATGAGCAACTATTTTCAAATTATCAGCGTTTGGTATATATGTTAATGCTACCAATTTTGCCAAGCTATAATACTTTGTTTGAGCGTTAATTGCAAGGCTTACCACTAAAGCTCCATATTTTGAAAGGCTTGGCACTAACCATTTTCCGTTGTGTCCTTTTACCCCTCTACATGTTTCCCACGTTTTAGGATAGCTCCAAACTCGACCAGAAGAGGTAATAGCGTAAATCCCTTCATATCCAGGAATATCTTTAATAATTTCATCATTTTCGAGAGCTGGAATATTTTGCATCTGTTAACTCTAATATAATCATGAAGAAAATATCATAAATCAAATTAAAGTTTAACGTATTATTATTAAACCAGTTACTGTAAAAATTTACTTTATTAATAAGTCTAAGAATCTTGTAAACCTTGATTTAATTAAAGCTTTCTCTTTCGCTTTTTGTTCTTTTTCTTCCTCTGTATCAAGTAGCGCTAAGCCATTATTTTCATCAGTAATGGAAATTTCTTTCTTAAGTTCAACAATATCAATATATTTTTTATAATTGAGTTTAAGGCTTATGCCCGTTTCGGGTGTATCAAGGCAAAAACGGTTGATGGTATACTCAGTCTGAGATTCGGCTTCAATCATAGCCATTTGTAAGTGATAAATTTCTCTGCCTCCAATGGTCAGAATACATTCTCCAATTCCGATAGCTTCAAGTTGAGGAGCAGTGATTATATCTTCGTCAATTTGTTGATAACCATATGATTGACCAGCACCATCACCGATATTAGCATTTGGTGCTACTTGGAGATTTTGTTTACTTTCGCTTGAGTTTTCAGTTCGTGTTAGAGTATATTTGATAGCTTTTGTTTTACCGAGGTTTTTGACCACCCGTTCTGCAGTATCAAGATCGCCAACTTTCAAATAAATTTTACTCCAGGTATTACCTTCAACTATAGACAGTAGTTCTGGACTTATTTTTTTGTAATTAGAGTCTGTTTGAACTGCAGGCATCATTACTATTCTGGCAGAGCGAGCTTGTTCAAACAATCGCCCCCAATTATCATTGACGTAGGATCCTGCCTCATCCATTGATGCGAGAAATAATGGGTTTGGTTTTTTATTCTCAGGAAGTTTTAGAACCCAGGAAACTGCAGTACGTAGATCAGATACTAAAATCTTACCAAACGCATTGGCCGCTTCAGTTTTACCTAATGTTGGTAGCATGATCCATAGGATTTTATTTTGTGTAATTACATCAAATAGCTTAATTTCGGGGTTATAGCTATTAGTGATTTGTCCAAAGTTATTCGTTCCAAGCATAAAAATACGACCTCCAACACCTCCAAACATCTGTTTTAATGCCAACGTATCAATTTTACCTTTACGGACAAATTTGCTAATTAAAGTTTTAAAGTTAATAGTTTCTTCTGCATAATCATCAAGATTAGTAAGTCTTGTGTCTAATTCAATAATAGCCTTATCTGACATTAGTAATAATGCAAGATCAATCATCGAGTATGCTAGACCAGCTTTTTGTAACGCGGCTACAAAAATTGTCAATGCAACTGTTGCTTCAGAACGATAGTGGTCTGAGCCTGGACTATTTTCTGAAAATGGAATTAGTGAAATAATTCTAGTGGCAACCTCATCCGGATCTCCATAAAGAATTGGATTATACGTATTTGATAATTGTGGATCGTCAACGTTAACAACCAATACATCATCGCCGCGACCAATACTACGCATTAAACTTAAAAACTTGATAAAATCGTCTTTGGCATTTTTACCGTCAATATGCATTAATCCTCCACCAGTTAAAGCATGCTGAAAGAGTAAGTTTCTAATCAGAACTGATTTACCGGTACCAGACTGACCAACTATCATAATATGGCGCATCATAATTTCGCGATAGAGACCAATTGGAAGTGCTAAATCAGATGTATATCCAACCAAATATGCTTTGTTTAGTTCAAACTCATTAGTTACTTCTGATGATTTAAATTTTGTGCTGGTATCTAATAAATGCTCTTTTCGATATGCATCCAGTATCCTTGTGGATAAGCCAATTACTCCAAAAATAGACAAAAGCGCAGACGAAATATGTAGCCAAGTACTATAAAATATCGGCATTAATGTAATAAGAGGCAAGAATATCAATGTGATGCATATTGTGTCTTTATTGCCGCCGATTTGAATATTATTTAATTGTTTTAACATAAGGAACTCCAACAATGAAATGGTTTATACCGTTAGGCATATTAGGTTTATGGGCTTTTTATATTTATTTAGGCGATACGCCTTCTACCAAGGTGTACCGTGCTTGTCATCCAACTTATACAAGCTTTGCATTAGTAAGCGATGTTGCGGCACGATGGGATTACAGCGCAGCTCAGCACGTTTTAAATTGGGGTGAAAAAACTACAGCCTGGTGCGAATATTCAATTTATCGTTCTGTTTATGGCCAGCGCCAGGAATATGTACCATCAAATCTAAATGAAAGCAGCAATACTATTAGTAGATAACTTTCCATGCTCGCCATCCTTTCTGAATCTGATAGATTTGTAAGCATGGTGAAATAGTCGTTAAACTTCTTTCCACAAGAAATTCGAAATGATATTTCTTTAATTCAGTACAAGAAACGCTACCTTCAACCTCAATAGATTTCATAATTTGTTGCACGCCTTGTTCATTAGCTCCAATTTCCATAGCTGGAGCTATCTTCAGATTGGGGCTATAAAATGGAACATAATAATTTGATTGTGATGTACCTAATACAATAGAGTTTTTAGGTAGAACAAATTTTGGAATAAGCTTATAGTTTTCTACTCCGAGAGGTAGATAGATGCATAAACATAGTACAATGTATTTATGAATTGGCGATATCCTTAATCTAACCTTAGCAATTGAGTATGAAATAATAATCACAAACAACGCACTCAGAATTGCGGCATAACGAATCATATTGAATAAGATGAAATATCCAAATAATACGCTTGTAGTTGTCAATAATGAGTTGCTGGTAAGGATAGCGTATAGTGATTTGATTATTGGTATAAGCTTAGCTCTGTGGATCACATTAACATTCAGATTATGCATATAGCCAATTACATCTTTAAGTTTGTTGTTATGTAAAAAAAGATAGATAATTGCTGCAATACTAGTTACAGGAGATAATAGCATTATCAGGATTGTTTTATTTTCACCAATTGTTGCCAGGCGATTATGATTTAAAACAGGTAAATCTAAAACACTACTAAGCCATAAGCCATGAGAGTATGATTGCCAAAAGCAAACAGAGATAATAAAATAGGAAAGACTAAGTAATATTTTAGCTTTTGGACGATTGAATATCGCAAATACTGCAGGTATATAAAAAAAGCTTAGCCAATAACATGGTATTAATAACATTCCTAAGGAAAACCATAATATTTTGAACTGCGTACTTGATTTAAAAGCTAACCCCCAAAGCACCCAACAAGTAAATATCATTTCTGGCCGAGCTAGAATTAAGCGTAACATCGCAAAATTATTTAATAATAGCATCATGGGTGTTTTGACCCAACCCCTCAAAAGTGTAAAATTTTGAAACTAATTCTCTTCAACCTCAATATTATCAAGGCTCATCAACTTGATAAGTTCATTAAACTCCATATTTAAAAATTCTTTGTTAAACTCATAACGTCCATAAATATTAATATGTGCCCAAGCAATTGGTGAGATACGCTTGAGTTGTTCTACTTCATTAGTTTTGCCAGCCTTTTCCAATTTTATCAATAAACTTGATAACAATCTTGCATTGTATAAAATAATATTGTTGGCTATAAATCTAGTACATTCATTGTAAATTTGTTGAGACATTTCAGAATGCACATTTAGTTTACCCTCATTCGCATAGGATATTGCTCGACGAAGTTTGTTATATGACTCACCACGGTTTAGAGCTTTTTGAATGTTTTGACGATAAGTAATGTCATCAATATAACGTAAAATATGAATACTGCGAATAATATTGTCTAATTCACATAATGCAGCTTTCGTTCGATTTCTACGTTTATGTGAACTTAACTTACTAATTATTACGCCTTGAGTGGTTCCTTTGGTGGCTAACGACACCATAATTTTTTTGATGTTATCTTCTTCATCCAAAATAAGCTGTTTATTTACTTTCTTGGTTGGCTTTATCTTATATTTGCTGTATTCTTCTTTTGATTTAAAGCCATAAATATGCCCATCAATTTTACCAGCAGTATCCTTATATCTTGGTGCAAAAATATAATCAAAAAAGTATAAAATAATGAAATTTACAGCATTAGTTCCATGTGTATCAGTGGATAGAATATCTGGATCAATGTCTGAGGTGTTGTTAAACAGTAGGTCAAATATGAAGTTACCTTCATACTCATGAGCACCAAGTAATTTAACATTTGCCGCAATATGATTTACTACCAGTGTCAATGCTGACACTCCTTTATTAACGCCAAAGTATTTTGGTGAACATCTTGAATTAAAAGTGTCGAGGATAGTTTCAATTTTTGTTCCATCAGCACTGGCATGTATAAATTCTTCAAGAATATTATGATGCTTACTAATCGGGAGCTTCGCAATCTCATTACTAACTTTATCATTAGCAGCCCGCAATGTTTCTAGTCTTATTCTACTATGTGTGGTAGATGCTAGCGAATTATAGCTTATATCAGATATTTTACCCATTTCCCCAAGACCGATGAACGTACCCATTGCAATTATGCTGGCTAAAAGACTGCTTGTTTGTAACTCTGATTTATTATAACGATTAACCAGCGGTGTAAAACATTCCAAAAGAGAACAATGTTTATTATTCTCAATAATGATATCAGCAATAGCAATCCTCGGCAAATCGTTAAAAACATAATGATTGTCGGGCTCATCAAGCTTAGCATATGGCAAACTCCACGTATTTCCTAACTTTTTACCTGATAGTTTTATATGTGGGTTTTCACCAGCATCAAAACGAGTATTCACTCGCTCAATCCAGTATTCAAGCTCTTTTTCTAATTCATCTAATGTTTCAGACAGTGGCGCAATGAGTTTTTTATAGCCAAGATTCTTGATAATATTTTCTTTATCTTGCCAACAAGCATCATCAACAAGGTCGTCATCAAAGTTTCTATATTTGTTGCTATCATTAACAAATATATGTCCAGCACCACAATTGTTGCTTAATTGTTGATACAACCAGAACTCATACTTATCGCAATTTATAACTTTTGTGTTGCTGACCTCATCACATAAATATGAATATATTGATTTTGCGATAGCTGTTACTGGGAATTCGCTAGGTTTTACTTTCATTAATGTTCTATAAGTTGTTAGCTTTTGTTTTACAAAATCATAAGATTGCATGAGATTAGCCGAATTATTATTACCTTTAAAATCTAGACTTAGCAACAATGGTCGTAAGTTTTTCTTGATTCTGCCTGCTATCTGTACATAATAGCTCCATTCTAAGGCTGTAAGGTCAAATTTCTGATCATTTAAATATTCAGTAAACGCTTTAAATTCATCAAATGGTAATATTTTATAAGCAATATCCTTGATTTTACTAAATGCAAATTCATCATATTGATTATTATAGAACATTTCAAATATCGATGCTGCTTTCTTAAATTGAGCAGTTTGGATGATTTGTTGTTGTGCAACAAATGTTTTAGCATACTTATCAGCTTCATGCAAATACCAATCAACATAATGAATAAAACAGTCAATTAGGTTGTCATTCATTTTTTTAAATCGATAGTGAATAAAACATATCAAATAAATTAATGCTTTACTCTTATTCATTCGTTTAAGCTTATAAACATTGTAGTAATCAACCAATGATGCATAATATTTAATGCTGGAATTAGAGATGTTCAGCTGTGGTAAAAATTCTTTGGATACATAATATAAATCTTGGATTTGTCTAAGTTTTACTATTTCAGCTTGCATTTCCTTATAACCAAATGACTTCAACTCACGTTTCAAATAGGTAATTTCATGTAAACTATTATTAGCTTCAAGCAATTTCTCTAGCTTTTTATGTATATCTTGGTTGACCAGTTTATTTAAGAGCAGTGTTAATCTTTTTTCTTCAGCAGTAATTGCCCTACCAATAATATCCTGCAAAACCGTATAACCAGGGAGGATAACTCTATTTTTATGTAAATATCGAACCACTTCTTTAAAAATGAATACTGGGTCATTATCAATACTGACCATCTCAGCCACAAATGCTTCAATTTGTTTCTTAATGCTTAAATCACATGCTTTATAATCAAATAGCTTTAAGATTTTATATTCTAATTCAAGTCTGGTTGGGCGGCTAATGTTTAATTTGATTTTTTTCTTATATGATGGAAAATACTTAGACTTTACAAACTGAAAATTAGCACTGATATTTTTGATTGTTTCTAAATTAAATAACTGTCTACTGGCTTTGAAATAACCAAGAAGTAAAATGAAGTATACTTTGCTCGCTGTTGAGCCGATACCATTAACTATATTTTCCTCATGGTTATCCAACGTGAGGTAATGTTGTTGCTCATCCGAGTCAAAGTTTTTCGGTTCGTAATAAAATTTAATTTCCGCATTATTTAGAATTGTTAAACGTTTTGTAGTCATTTATTTTTTTATGTATGATCCAATAATAACATTACGGTGACGAAGATAGTTATAAAATGTGGATCTGGCAATTCCCAATTGGCTAATAATCTGACTAACTGTTAATTTGCCTTCTTTGTACAGGGTTTCAGCAGCACATGCAATAGATTCATTTTTCTGTGACAATCCTTTTGGTTTGCCACCCAGCCTACCCCTAGCACGTGCAGCAGCCAATCCAGCAGTAGTTCTTTCCTGAATTAAATCACGCTCAAATTCAGCTAATGATGCAAAAATGTTAAATATTAATCTACCTTGTGGTGTGGTGGTATCAATGTGGTCATGTAAGCTCCTGAGTCCAACGTCTTGTTGAATAAACTTGTTGACTAATTCTACCAAATGTTTTAAAGACCTACCAAGACGGTCTAGTTTCCAAATCACAACAATATCTCCAGGTCGCAAATTATTAACTAATTCCTGTAATTTTGGTCTGTCGGCTTTAGTACCACTCATTACCTCAGCATAAATTTTTTCGCAACCATCTTGTTTTAGGGCATCGGTTTGTAAATCTAAATTCTGGTCTTTAGTTGATATTCTTGCATAGCCAATTTTCATAGATACACCTTGTAAATGTTCGTTTTAATCAGTAAAAATATTATTACAGAACTTTGAAATAGAATACTAGTATTATAAACTGATTTTGAGGTATAATACACAATATTTTCAGTTTTAAAAATAGTCTTTAATAACGGACGTTATTACGAACTTTGTTTTTTCTGTCTAAGGTAAAAGATATGACTCCGTACAATGATATCAATGAAATTCTATCTTTCATGGCAAATAGCATTCAAGGCATTTTAGGTAATAATTTGATTGGCTTATATTTATGTGGTTCTTTATCTTATGGTGATTTTAACCCGAATAGTAGTGATATTGATTTAATCACAGTCTTAGCTCAACCACTCAATAATTCTGAAACTAAATTAATAAAACAACTACATTTACAGATTGAGGATTTATCTAAAAAATGGAAAGATAGATTAGAATGCTCATATACACCAATTAATATGTTTAAAAATATTTTACCACCTAAAGAACCTCGGCCATATTATGGCGGTGCAATTTTTTATGAAGAAGCTCCATATGGAAATGAATGGATTATAAATAATTATTTGTTATATCAACATGGTATTTCTCTTATAGGACCAGAATTCAAGAAATTAATTAAACCTATTGATCTCATCGAAGTGCAAAGAGCGTGTATACAAGATTTATTTCAGGAGTGGGAACCAAAAATAAAAGACACAGAATGGCTAGACAATAGTCATTATCAATCCTATATTGTTATGAACCTATGCAGAATTCTATATACTGTCTTACATGGAGTTACTGGCACAAAAAAGACTTCTGCTGAGTGGGTTAAAAAGGAATTTGGTTTGCCATGGAGTAATCTAATTGAACATGCTGCACATTGGGAGTACGGTAAAAAATTACTCTTAAAAAGTGAAACTATTAATTTCATTAAATTTTGTGTGAACGAAATTAAACAAACAGAAACATATAAGCAGATGTTATCTAAAAACTCTGTGAGATCGTTGTGTACAGGAATTGAATAAAATTTAACTAATTACAAAAGATGACTTTAATATGAAAAAAATATTGGTAGTTGGTGCAGGTGTTGCTGGTTTAACTGTTTGCTACTGGTTAAAGAAGTTTGGATTCTTACCAGTTCTGATTGAAAAAAGTGATTTCTTAAGAACAGGTGGTCATGCTGTAGATATTCGCAGTCCAGCCGTAGATATAATTAAAAAGATGGATATCTATGAAAGCATATTTGAGATGCGTACTCAGCTAGAGAATAGCTACCATGTGGGTGCAGATAATAAAATTATAAAAGAATCACACGGAGAAGAATCTGGCTTTAATCATGGTGATGATGTCGAAATTGTTCGCGGTGATTTATTATGGATATTGATGGACTCTATTAAAGATATTCCATGTCATTTTGGTCAAACTATTACTCAAATTAAACAACATGAAAAATATGTTGAAATTACCTTAAAGAGTGGTAAAACTGAATATTATGATTTAGTTATTGGTGCTGATGGGCTGTATTCATCTACTAGAGAAATGGCTTTTACCACAGAACAATTTGCTTCAGTTGACCTCAACACTTATATAGGAGTTTTTAGTATTCCAAATTATCTTAATTTAAGTAGATCTGAAATAGATTTTGAGTCAGATAACAAACTAATTTCTGTTACATCATTTAATGATAGGTATATTGATAAAGCAATTGTCGCATTCTCATTTAGTTGTGACGAAAAAATGAACGATGTACGAGATCAAATGGAGCAAAAAACCTTGTTGAGAAGCAAATTCATGAATATGGGTTGGGAAGTCAATAACTTACTTAAATTAATGGATGATAGCGATGACTTTTATTTTGACAGTGCCAAACAAATACATATGACATCATGGACAGAAGGTAGAGTAGCTCTTATTGGTGATGCAGGATATTGCGCCGCACCGCTGGCTGGGCAGGGTACAAGTCAAGCAATTATTGGGGCATATCTCTTAGCCGTGGAATTAAAACGTTTAGGAGGCAATCATTCTATTGCATTTGACCATTATAATAAATTATTACGACCTTATGTTGAAGCTAATCATGATCTTGCATTATGGGTAAGTGAAATGTATTTTTTGCTAGATGAGGTATCAGATACGGAAATAGAATTAAGAAATGATATGATTAAAGAAAAATTACAAATAGCATCAAATGCAATCAAACTACCAGAATAAGCCTCAAGATTTTACACTTTTGAGGGGATGGGCAAAAATACCCTACAGCTGGTTTGTTGATGTGATACAATTCTTATCTATATGTGAGATTGTATAATTTTATATCAAATTATAGGTTAATACTTAACAGTGACTAAAAATGGCTAAAATTATCGCTTATCTGCGTGCTTCTACAGATAAACAAGATTTAAATAATCAAAAACTAGAAATTCTGGAGTATGCACGCAAAAATCATCTTGAGATTAATGATTTTATTGAAATTACTATTTCGAGCAGGAAAACCAGCAAGGATAGGCGTATTGATGAGATGGTATCAACTTTAAGTGATGCAGATACTCTTATTGTTACTGAATTAAGCCGGCTAGGTCGAAGCACAGCTGAAATCATTGGTCTAGTTAATGCGTTAATTAAGAAACAAGTTCGGGTTATAGCGATTAAACAAAGCCTCGACCTGAAGCAGCACGACATGAATTCGAAAATCATTACCGCTCTATTCTCTTTATTTGCTGAACTTGAAAGGGATTTAATTAGTTTAAGAACAAAAGAAGCTTTGGCAAATAAAAAGTCTCAAGGTATTCAGCTAGGCAAACCTAAAGGTACGATTCAAAAAAGTAAATTTGATAAAGATCTTCCAAAAATCAAGGAGCTATTAACCCTAGGATTATCCGTCAGAAAAATAGCTAATTTTTTAGGTTACTCAAATCACATAGGGTTAAATGAGTATATTAGAAAACGAAACATAATAATACGTTAAACAGATTAGAAAAATAGGCACTACTTACTTTACCATATGAGTTGCAGTGAAAATTCAAATAAAATCATTTACTTTAAGTAAGAAATAAATACCATGAGCTCATCTTTAAATGTTATTCTTGTTATTGTCGGATCTTTAGTCCTAGGTATTTTTAGTTTTCCTGCGATAATTAATCGAGGCTTTAAAGGAGTACTGTTGTTTTGTACTGCCTGTTAAGTTGCTTATTATATTTGGGAGTGGCTGGGTCATCCTTTGATATCTATTTGTATATTATTTAGCATTTTGTGGATTGGATTTATTTTTATTAAGGGTTAACTAGTATTAATCAAGTGTTGTAATATGAAACAGTCAGTGTCTGATTATAGGTTAAATAATGTATAATATGTTTAAAATACAGTTAGCTGCTAAACAGATAAGTTATAATTAAACGGTGATTTATGTCTGTAATTTTATAATGGGGTAGTAATTGTGAAAAAATTTAAATATATATTTCTTTCTATTATTTCTTCAGGGATTATTTCCTGTGGCGGAAGCAGTGGAGGCTCTTCCGGAGGAGGGGCAAACCCACCTGTTCCAAGTACATATGCTACTTCTATAAATATGGGAAATATTTCTACTATTCCACTAGGTCAGGGATCATCTGGCAAATCAACAATTACTGTTACCAATAATTTGAGTGATAAGGTGGTTTTAACTAAAGCAACTTATACAGTTACGGCAAATGGCGTTACAAATTCACCGCAAACTGCTAATACAGCAGGAAGTCCTGTTGATGTTAGCCAATGTGGAAGTATTTCTCCCCGTGGCGCTTGTAGTATAAATGTAAGCCCTCCTGATAATGTTGGTCAAGCCCAATACGTTGTAAGCATGGAGTATTTGGATGCTTCTTCTGGTAAAACATATTTAGCAACTAATATAGTAAGCTTTTCTGATACTGTTCCAGTTACTGATACAGGCGTAAGATATTCAACGTTAAACAATAATGTTTATAACGAGCCAGGTGGCAGTACAACAATAACTATTCCGTTTCAATTGACTAAAAACTTTGCAAACTTAAGTGCAAGTAGTAACAATTCAAATCCAGCTTTTGCGCCAACAATAAGTTGTCCAGGCAATAGCTATACTATAGGAGCACTTTGTAATCTTTATGTTAAGATTTCCAATACCGGAACTAATCCTGTAGTTGCCGGAGGAGTAACAGTTAGCGGTGAACCATTAGTTGTTTCACAATCGACGGCTAATAAATCTCAGTTAAAATCATTAAATGCATCACTAAAAGGTGCTACTTCATATCTTTTTGGTGTTCCAATTACGGTATCACAGAATTTAACTGGTAATCTAGTTACTTCTGCAATAAATGTTGTAGTTAATCCATCAAACGGGAGCTCTCCACAAACGGTTACCTTATTAAATAATGGAACTGCAACCATTACAGGCATTTCAGTTAATGGTGTTACTCCTGTAACAATTGCTAGCAATGGATGTTCAAGTCTAGCCGTTGGTGCATCTTGTACATTTAATGTAAATGTTAATTCAAGTACTAGTGGGCAATCGACAGTAAATATTTCTTACAACAATGGCGCAACCAGTGGAAATACAACTGGGTTATTAGTATTTAACGTTGTTTATATATCTTCAACTTCTAGTCCAGGACTTAGTCTAACTTCTGGGCAGGGTAATTTAAATAATGTACCAATAAATACCACACAATTTTATAATATTGTCGTTAATAATACAGGTAGTGTAACTTTAAATAATATTAGATTCACTAATCCAAACTTACAAAACGCATTCTTTAGTTGGACAGGCGGGTCGTGCAATACATCAGGAACTCAGTCTTTAGGTGCTGGTGAATCATGTACCCTAGTATTACAGTATTCACCTACATCTGTGGGAAGCGGAACACTAAATATTAATGCGGCTGGTACGTGGCAAGATCAAAGTGGTAACCCGAAAACATATGCCGCTACTACGCTTGGTTTGGCATATAGTTCAATTACTGGCGATGCATTTTTATATGTAACTCCTAATTATGTTTCATTTGCAATTCGTGCAGATGGACAAGATACAGCAACCCAAACATTCAATGTTGTTAATGCAGGTCTTCAATCAACTACATTAAATGTGATTTCAGTAGCTCCAGGGGTAACTGCATTTACTAATCTTGGTACTGGCACATGTACTTTAAGCCAAACACTAAATGTAAATGAATCATGTACAATTAATACTCGATATGGTACAACCACAACTACTATGACCAATGTTGAGAGTCAAATTAATATTGGCTATAAACCAAATGGTAATTATACAAATGACGTATTTGCTTTTGCCAATTTGGTATTTAATAGTTCTCCAGCAGCATATGTAACAATTTCCAATATAGCAGTAACTGGTACAGGTAGCGGTAGTGGGACTTCTGGTAGTCCATACCTATATACTAACACTTCTGCTACTGGAGGTCAATTAGGCGTGGTAGTAACCTATAGTAATAGTGGCACAGCTAATGCTGAAAGCTTTAATGTTGCTCTTAATAATTTACCGGTAGGCTATGCTGAGTCATCCACGGGTAATACTTGTGGAACTGGTGCAACTACGACTACTCTTAATACAAGTAGCACATGTGCTGTTACCTTCTATGCTGTAAACCCAAATGGTTTATATAACCCATATGCTTTATCTGGAACTGGGCTTGGATTTAATATTCCTGGGTTTAGTTATAAAGATACAAATACCGGACTAAATACCAACCAATTTCCAACCTGGTCTGGGCACTATGGAAATAGTAATAGTATTTACGTAACCACTAGTCTATTTGCAACAGTTACTACTTCAACCCCTAGCTGGACTACAGCGAGTGCAGGTGGAACTAATAACTTTACCTTTACCGGCACACCAAACGGAACTGTTATTACTATACCTAGTGGTCAATTAAATGGATTTACAATTGGTAATAGTGGGACTTGTACTATTGCAAGTGGAACTTGTACGATATCAATTACTAATCCGGCAAACTTTCCTACAGGAACTAATTATTTTAGTTACTATGTGACACCTGCTGGGGTAGCATCACCTAGTTCAACTAATAGCATAGTGCAACAAGCTAGCTTTACTTTAAATTAAAGTGTAGTAAGTGGAGATAGTTTTTAGACATCTAAAACTATCTCCATGAATGAATGAATGAATGAATTAAAAAACTTACTTGTAATAATATGTGTTTTTATCTTATCTTCATGTAACATAGGACAAACAAGTAATCAGAATCAGAAACCATTTGTTGGGTCAGTAACTATTGGACATATAAGTATAATTCCATATTCTTCATATTCGAATGATTATGCACTACTACCAATTCAAAACAATAGTAATCAAACAGTATTTTTTTCTTCAGTTAGTGTTACTCAAAATGCTATAGCTTTAACTACTAGTAAATATTTGGATATAACCTCTTGTAATGTTATATTACCAAATCAGATATGTTATATTAAAATATTTGCGAACCAACAAACTGGTTATCAAATTGATGTCATTTATGAGATATCAAACCATCATAAAATAAATCTTAGGCAAATTGTCAATTTTAGTAATAACTTACCCCAAAATGATGGAATGATTATTTCAAACCAAAATAATTGGGTAAGCACAGTATCAGCATTAAGCATTCCTGTTTTATTAAGTAAGTCTTATTCCAAGATAGAAGCAAAACTTGGCAATTCAGACCTAGCAGTAATTTGTTCTCAACCAAACACAAGTTCACATAATATATGTACAATAGTAATACCTGCTATGAGTGTTTCTGATGAGAATAGGCTAGTTACTATAAATGCATACAATAATCATGAACTAAAATCAATAATTTCTTATACGAGTACTGTAACATTAACTAACAACACCAGTGCCAATATTATCTCATCCGCAATAAATCCGGTAATTAATCCAGCAAATGGCAGTAATCCAGTTTCTATAACTCTTTTAAATAATGGTAATGCACCAGCTACGTCTCTTAAAATTTCAGGGGTAACACCCATCCAAATTCAAAATAATACTTGCGGTAGCAATTTAAATGTTTCACAATCCTGTACTTTTCAGGTTAATAGCTCAAACTCTACTAGTGGTCAGTCCTCAACAATTATTAGCTACACTAATTCGAGCGGTACTCAATTATTACCACTAAATGTTTCTTATATTGGTACAGCTCCATCGCCATTACTTACTTTAACTCCCAATGGTGGCTTTACCAACGTTGCAATTAATCAGGGAAATGTCTATTTGACGGTAAATGTACAAAATACAGGAAATGCCACTCTTCAAAATTTACAATTCAATAATATAAATGCAGTAAATTCAGCAATGAGCTCTTTTGTTAATGGTAGTACATGTAGTAATGGGCAAAGCATAGCAAGCGGCGGCAGTTGTAATATGGTGTTAAGTTATAATCCAACCAGTGCACAAAGTGGAACTGTTACATTTATTGTAAAAGGAGATTATTACAATCAGTCTGGTCAACTGCAAACTTACTCTAACTCAAGTCTAATAATATCTTATTCAGCAGTAAGCGGAGCTATTTTTAAAGCTGTAGGAGATTTTGGGATGGTTATTACCTCCCCTGCTGGAGCAGCAGGAACCTGGACGGCTGATATAAATAGTCCGTTTACAACAACAGCAATTAGCGGGAATAGTCTATTAGTTAATAATGGCACTTACGTAATGAGTATGAGTAATGGTCCTATTAAATATAGTACTTTAAATGGATTATTTTGGCAAACTAGCCCATTAGGTGGTACTGCTGCGTTAAATGCTAGCACATGCTCCATTGCCTATGATGGAACATATTATTATACCTGTGGTACCGTTAGCACTGCGTTTGCTTCAACCTGCACTACAACTGGTAGAGGTTGTGTTATGCGAACAAATAATCTAAATAGTAGTTGGACAGCTTTATTTACTCCAGCTCAAGCAGTGGCAGTTAATGATTTATTTTATTTTAATAATGGGGCTAATGCCGCATATGTTGCTGCAATTGCAAATACTACCGCCAATAATACAGGGCTAGCCACTTCAACGAATGGTTCAACCTGGGCAGCAACTTCATCAGGTCAGGCTAAAGCAGCAAACAATAATTTTACCCCTGTAGTCCTTAATGCCGCTACTAATAATTTGACAACTTGGAATTCTGTAGGATGGAGCAGTACTGAGCCTATTTCTACAGTAGGTACAGCGTGGGTGGCTAATACCACAACTAGACCAGCAAATAGTAAAGTTACCAGCGCATTATTTCAAGGAAGCACCTATGTTTTAACCTTAGCTAATGGAAACATATATACAACAACTACCCCAACTGGAACATATACGCAACGCTCAACCAATGCAACTCAACTTAATCGTATTATCTATGCTAATAATATTAGTAGTGGAACTTATTTATCAGTTGGTAATAGCGGAGTAAATTTAACGACGACGACCCCAACTGGAACCTGGACAGCGCAAACAGTACTAACAACTGGACAAGCCACAGTACCAAATTTAACTGGTGCATATTATGATGGTAGCAATATTTGGGTGACAGGTGTAAGCACTATTCTGAAATCAAATAATGCTACAAGCTGGACCACTCCTGGATTACAAAGTATCACAAAAAATGGCTCAACTTATCTTGCGGTAGACAATCAGGGAAACATTTACTCTTCAAGTAATGGTACTAGTTGGATACAGCAAACTAATCCAACTTCCAATATATTAAATCATATTTATTGTGCGGCACAGAATTTGTGTTTCGCGGTAGGAAATAGTGGGACGATTTTAAAATCAACTGATGGGACTAATTGGTCACAATTATCATCTGGAACAAGTAATAATTTACAGGAAATAACCTGTAATAATGAAACATGTATTATAGTAGGTGGGAATGGAGCAGCAAGTAGTGGAACCATACTTTCTAGCAGTGATTATACAACTTGGTCAATCGTAACCACTTCTTTAGCAACCACAAGCCTAAATAGTATAGCTTATTATAATGGCAGTTATATAGCCGTAGGTAATACGGGAACAATTTTTAGTTCTACCAATGGAATTAATTGGCAATCAATTACTTCTGGTACTACTCAAAATCTAAATTCAATTGACTGTGGCAATAATGTTGGATGTGCTATAGTTGGTAATGCGGGAACTATTCTATTTTCTGCATTTGGTATATCTTGGAGTGCTGCTACTTCATCAACAACAAATGATCTACTCTCTGTTGCGTATAATGGTGTTTTTGCTGCAGTTGGGAAAGGCGGAATACTAAGGTATTCTTCCACAGGAAGCGGAACCTGGAGTAGTGCTACATTTCCTACTACAAGCAGTGCAACAAATAATATAAATGCAATCATTAGTAATTAATGGCGATTATATTTTGAATCAAATTTAACACATGACTTGCTTAATAAGTCTATTAATAGCAATGGATAGCTGCAAATTTCAAAAAAATCTGCGGTTTGGGAATGGCACCCCCTATAGCTCTGGTTTGGGTTTTAACTTCATCCGTGAGGCTAGATAAGCTCGCCGAGCTTATTGCGCTAGTTACGGCTTGT
Source organism: Burkholderiales bacterium (assembly GCA_035438765.1). Lineage (GTDB taxonomy): Bacteria > Pseudomonadota > Gammaproteobacteria > Burkholderiales > UBA11063 > Aquella. The sequence goes on from DAORIZ010000002.1 coordinate 96,411, forward strand.
TTGATAGTTTGGTCTATCGTTGAGGTGTCTAGTTTGGGTTTTATGCTTGCTGCACCATAAACCGCCGTTTTGTATTCATCAACCAGTCTTTTTAGTTCTGTCGTGTCAACTGGTGCTTTGTACTGATTTAACTTTGCTAAAAAATCGTCTTGGATTTCTTTTTGCTTTTTTAGAAATGCTTTGATTAAGGTTTGATCATCCATTAGAGCGCTCATCTAAAAATTTCTTGCCTTGGTTTTTGTAGAACTCTAGCCAATTTTGCTTATTATCAGTAGTTAAACCAAAGCCATTAGTAGTTAATTCTTGTTTAGCTTTAATCAGTAAACCAATAAGCGCATTTTTAAGTTCATTGTTATCTGCAATTTTATCAAACTCATCTGCGCCAAAAACCAAAGGTACTAGACCACCCCAATCATAGATTTTTTTATTACGAAGTTTACGAGCTTGGCTTTTTTGCTCCTTTTCTTTTTCTCGTTCAATTTGTTTAGCTAATTTTTCTTTAGCTTTCAATTGTTGTTGTTCTAAACGTTTAAGTTGCAATTCTAGTTGTTTAACGGTTAGCTTCTTTGTTTCTATTTTCTGATTAATGTCTTGGCTATTATCAATCATGTTGCTTACTCCACATTATGTTATTGATTCAAAGAGTAATTATACAATATCGCGCCATATATTCTGGTATAATTGTGCTTAGATTTAAGATGGCGCTAGTAGTACTCTTAATCGAAGTATGAGATAAGAGCGCACTTTACGCCTTGCTACGCAAAGCAGTGCGTTACTCTTTGCAAAATTAACAAATTAGGAAAACAACAAAATGGCAATTTATACAATGCAAATAAAAACAGTTAGCCGAAATAGTGGACATAGTGCTACGGCTAAAATTGCATATAATTGCCGCGATAAAATCACAGACTTGCGGACTGGTGAAATTCACAAATATAACAGTGCTAAAATGTCCAAAGACTTGGTTCACTCAGAAATCACCTATAAGGATTTAACGCTAGATAAAAAAGAGCGTTCCGAGATTTGGAACAATGCTGAACTTGCTGAAAACCGCAAGGATAGCCGAACGGCAAGAGAGTATGTTATTGCATTGCCAAAAGAACTAAGTACTGAGCAAAATATAGAACTGGTGCGAGAATTTGCCACAGAATTGACAACCAAATTTAACAATATTGCTGATTGGGCTATTCACAATGAGAAAGATGGAAACGGTAATATTCACGCTCATATTTTAACGACTACCAGAGAGTTTAACCCTGAGACTAAACAACTGGGCGAACGCACCGCTATAGAGTGGAACAATACTAAATGCCAGAAAAATAACGTGCCAGTAACGCAGGAACAGATTAAGGAGATCCGCAAAGATTGGGAAATTCTCCAGAATAAACACCTCGCAATGGCAGGGCTTGATTTATCTGTTAGTTGTGCTCGCAAAGAAGATAGGGAAACAGTAAAAAAACACTTGGGAAAAGAAGCGGTAGCCCTCGAACGGCAAGGCATAGAAACAGAGTTAGGCAATCATAATCGAACCATTGATAATGTCGTACAGTTAGAACGGCAGATTTATAGTGATGGCAATAACCTGGCCCGAGAACGGGCAGAGTTGGAACGGTTAGAGCTACAAAAACAAGATATTGAACGACAGCAGCGGATTGATGAACAGCTAAAACAACAACTAGAATTGGCTAGACAACAGGAATTAATGCGCCTAGAATTATTGCGACAAGAGCAGGCAAAGCAAGCCGAGGAAAAGCGACAAGCAGAACTAAAAGCTAATGAACAGGAAGAAATTGCACGGTTAAAAATACCATCAGACAACTTTATAACCGCGCAAAGTAGGTATAAATTATTTGATATTGCCAGAGAACACAAAGAGTTTTTTACTAAACAGACAGTTGGTGATTATGAGTATTGGACTAGTCGCAATGGTGATATAGACGTACATAAAACCCATATCAACATTAATAAACAAAGCGATGAGAACATAAAATTAGCCTTAGATGTTGCGGTTAGCCAGTTTGGCAATAAGCTAAATATTAACGGGAATGATGAGTTTATTAAGGCTACTATTGATATTATAGCGAATGATCCACGCTATGCTAAGATTAGCTTGGACAAACCAGAACATCAAGAAATGTTAGACAGTAAACGATTAGACATTGAAATTGAAAAAGCGGTAGATTTAGACCTAGACAATATTCCTGATTTAGATATTTCAAATGCACCAGACCTTAATTTAGATGAGCCAAAGCAGCAGAAAAAACATGAAATTGAGCACGAAATTGATAGAGGCTGGGGGATAAGTAGATAGAGTATAGCCACAAAAAGTTAAGATTCAGTAATTAAAATGATAAAATTCAAAGTATAAACAAATTGAAAACAATTAAGAACAGGTGAATACATGGCTAAAGTATCAATCTCAGAAGCTATCCGCATGGCTGGTGTTAGTCGTTCTCACTTTTATAACAAGTATATAAATAAAGGCTTAATTAGTGTACAAGTTGAAGATGATAAAAAATTAATAGAAATTTCTGAATTAATAAGAGTGTTTGGTAATATACAGGTAGAGAATAGTACTAAAGAACAAATAAGAACAGTTGAAGACATTAAAAATATACCAGATAGTACAAAGATTATTGAATTATTAGAACAGCAACTACTAGAATATAAACAGAGGGAAATTGAAGCTAAAAGTAGGGAAGAATGGCTTCAGAAACAAATTGATGAATTAAGGCAACAACAGAATAATTTACTAGAAAACAAAGCCATTAAGCGAAAAAAATTTTTAGGATTATTTTAATAACTCCAAAAGGAATAGTTGTGAGTAAAATAGAACAATACACAGAAGAATTAACCAAAGCACTGATGGGGTTTAATCTTGGAGAAAATGACTTTGGTCATGTTTATCCTCAAGGAAGTGTTACGGGTATTTCAAAGATAGAAACTGCTTTAAAAAAAGCTGGTGGAAAGCCAGTGAGCTGCGAATTAAATGATTACTCATTGGGTGGGAATGGTAATGCAAAACCTGAATTTATTATTACATTTAAAGAAGATATAAACACAACCTTAATTATTGAATGCAAGAATAAGACTGCGCAACATGAAACTAAAGAGGTCTATAACAAGCCAAGGAAATGTGCAGTTGATGGTGCTCTATATTACGCTAAGTTTTTAAAAGATGATTATAATGTTATAGCCATTGGTATAAGTGGAACAGATGAAAAGAAAACCCAGCTAGATGTTTTTTACTGGACTAGAGGTCAAGAAAAGCCACAACTCCAACAAAAGTTACATAACATCTTCTTGACCCCAATTAATTACCTAAGAGCCATAAAAGGTGAAAAGATAACTAAAGCATATTCATTAGATGAAATTAGGGCAACTGCGTTAGACTTTCACGATAAATTAAGAGAAATTAAATTAACAGAAAAACAGAAACCTATTTTTATTGCGGGCATACTGATAGCATTAGAAAATCATGACTTTGTAAACAGTTATATTAATTTACCTACTTTTAAAGCCATTATTACACAACTAAATTCTGCAATAGTAGATGTGCTTGATAATAGTGATGTTAAAAAGGTGAATTTAGAAAATATTAAAAAGTCATTTACACAAATAGGAAATAATCCTAAACTACGAGATATGCCATTAGACAGAGATGGCTCTATTCGTTGGTATATTGAACAATTAGAAATGAAAATCAAACCAATGATGAATAATGCTGACTATTCACTTGATGCATTAGGTGTTTTCTATCATGAATTTGTGAAGTATAGTGGTGGTGATGGTAGTGGTTTAGGAATTGTCCTAACACCGCAACATTTAACGGAGTTTATGAGTGAGTTGGCAGAGGTTAATCAAAATAGCAGAGTTGTAGATATATGTTGTGGTAGCGGCTCATTTCTAGTTACTGCTATGAATAAAATGTTCAAAGAAGCACAGACGCCAGAGAAGAAAAAAGAGATTAGACAGCACCATTTGTATGGAATTGAACTAGATCAAGATTTATATGTTCTAGCTATTGCAAACATGATTGTTAGGAAAGATGGAAAGTCAAACATCATACATGGTGACTGTTTTAATAAGAATGTTATAGAAGAATTAAAAACCTTAAGTAATAAAAAATTAGATATTGGACTGTTAAATCCTCCATATTCACAAAGAGATAAAAGCGAACTAGAGTTTGTTGAGCAATTATTATCTGTTATTAATAAAGGTGGTAAAGCTGTAGTAGTTGTACCTATGTCCTGCGCTATTGGTACAAAATTCAAAGAAGAACGAAGAAGATTATTCGAAAATCACACTTTAAAAGCAGTTTTTTCTATGCCTGATGATGTATTCTATCCGACAGGTACAAATGTTTGTGTTATGGTTTGGGAAGCTCATAAGCCACACAATAGTGCAATAAAAACATTCTTTGGCTACTATAAAGATGATGGGTTCGTGAAACGTAAAAAGCTTGGAAGGGTAGATGCTTTTAGTAAGTGGGAATCCATTAAAGCAGAGTGGCTATCTCTGTATTTAAATTCGGAAGAAAAAGTTGGTATAACAGCTAAACAAGCTGTTAAGCATAATGATGAATGGCTATGTGAAGCATATATGCAAACCGATTACAATAAGTTGACACAAGAAGATTTTGAGAAAACAATAAAAGATTATTTTGCTTATTTAGTAAAAAATGGAATCTCATCATGAAAGTAATAGATATTTTTGATGTTGTTTACGGTGTAAACTTAGAATTAGTCAATTGTAACGAAACGTCATCAGTTAGTAATAGTGTTAATTTTGTATCGAGAACTAGCGAAAATAATGGAGTTGTAGCAAGAGTATCATTAATTGATGGCATAATTCCTCATGCAGCAGGTACTATATCTTGTGCCGCTAGTGGCAGTGTTCTTTCTACTTTTGTGCAACATGAACCTTATTATAGTGGTCGAGATTTATATGTTTTAACTCCAAAATTAGAACTAAATTTAGTTGAAAAGTTATTTTATTGCTATGTTATAAATGCTAACAACTATCGTTATAGTTATGGAAGAGCTGCAAATAAAACTCTAAAAGATATTGAGTTACCAGATGAGATACCTGAATGGGTTTATAAGGTAGATTTTGAGAATTATTATAAAGCCATAAAAACAAATGTACTACATAGGAATTTGGAACTAGATACTTTTAATTGGCAAGAGTTTGAACTAATAGATTTCTTTGAAATGTTTGCTGGGAAATACATAAACAAATTAGACTATGAATCAGGTTCTGTTCCTTATATTTCAACTAGTGATACAAATAATGGTGTAATGAATTTCATAAACCAAGAACCAGAGTTTCCAGAAAATTGTATAACAATTGGAAAGGTTGGGGTTACTACATATTATCAAGGAAGTAAGTTTTTAGCTACTTCAGATGTAACTGTACTTAAGCCTAAAGGAAACTTCCTAAATAAGTATACTGGTATTTTCATAACAACGTTAATTAAGTTAGAATCAAAAAAATGGACTTATGGACGCCAGATAAGACTAGGAGATTGTAAAGAGTTAATTATAAAATTCCCTGTAAAAGATGGTGCACCTGACTGGGGATTTATGGAGAATTTTATAAAACAGCTTCCTTATTCAGATAAAATTTAGTGGTAGTATTATTTTTCTAGGTATAGTCTTAATGACACAGAAAACAGTTATAAATAAAGAATATTTTGAAAAAGCTAAGCAACATCTTATAACAAAAGAAAAGCTTCAGAAAGCAGAAGAAGAAGCAAAGCTGCTTGGTACAGCTATGCAGCAACTTTTACCTGAAATTTTTGAAGATAGGCGTGCAATTCCAAATTGCTTTTTGCGTGGTGCTTTATTTGGCATGGTTCGTAAAGGACGTAGGAGTTTAGTAGAGAATCAACCTATTTTCACCATGTCGCAATACAAAGTTTCATTTAGTGGTTCTGAAATGGATCAAAATGATTTAGAGCTGTGGGATACGCTTATGTATCTAGCTAAAAATAGGCAGGTTGATACAGAATTAAGAATTACTCTTTATGATCTATGTCAACAGATGAGATTAACAGATGCCAAAAGTAATTATGAGCGTTTAACAACTAGGGCAAAAAGATTGGCATTTGGTAAGGTAAGCATTAAAGCCGATAACAAAGAATATTTTGGTAGCTTATTAGATGATGTATATATTGATAACGATGGAGATGGTAAGCTTGTTATAAGATATAATAAAAAGCTAGCTCCTTTATTTACCGATGGAGACTATACTTTAATAAGCGCAGACATTCGGCACTTGTTAGGAGATAATCAGTTAGCTAGATGGTTGTATAATTTTTATGAAACACACAATCAACCTTTACCATTTACCATTGATTTTCTACAAAAGCTTTGCAGAAGTGATAATTCGCCAAAAGACTTCAAATATAAGTTAAAAATAGCTTTAGCTCAAGTAAAAAAAGCTCACTTGGCTGTTGATATAAAGTCAAAATGGGAATGTGAAATAACTAAAAACAATTATCTTCTAGTATATCCAAATGGGAAGACTAAAAAACAATTAGAATTGTTTAGTAGATTTTAGCGACCAACTACCGTACTATCAGCGACCAACTACCGTACTATCAGCGACCAACTACCGTACTATCAGCGACCATACTACCGTACTATCAGCGACCAAAAAACCTATAAACGCCATATTTGCAGTGTTTACAGCTAACCCTAATCCTTTATTTAATCCTTTAAATAATCAGTAAAAATCAACACTATTTTTTTACAACAGTGGTTTTATTGATTTTTACAATTAATCAAACCTTAATCCAATATGTTGATTTTTCGGGTGCATTGAGCACCACTCAGATCGATGCGCTTTGCGCAACTAAAAATAGCTCGCTACGCTCACAAAATCTTAATTTGCTATCTTTGTATGTAACGGTGCTAAAAAATGCAGCTATCGGCTTAAAAATGCGATTAGGTCGGTAATTAGGGCGCGAATAGCAGTTGTTTTTCTAAAACTATCCCGCGTATCAAGATTTTTCTTATCTAAAGGTTGGTTGATAGGGGGTTGCACCCCCTCCCCATTCCGCTATCGCTTCATTACGTCGCCTATCGGCTCCTGCCCCGCTTATATCGCTACTCTAAAGACCAAATTTGAGTATCGCAGTCTATTGATTGATTACTCCATTTAGCATAGGCTTGTTTGGTTTTGCAGCTAGAATTAATATATTTCAAGTACCCTGTAGCTTTGTTTGCCTGATATTGCAGTTTGTAATTGTCCGTTAATTGTGCAGGAATTTTAAAATACCAATTTACACCCCAACCTGTCATAAATCCAAAAACTAAAGTTAGCAAGATAACCCAGAATTTTAGTTGCCAGCCAGTCCCATTTGAAAGTAGGCTATTGTTGTGTTCTATAGGGGTGCCATTCCCAAACCGCAGATTTTTTTGAAATTTGCATGAAAGCATTGCCATCACTACCTTATATCCAATTCAATACTTTTAACAATCTCATCCAAATTAATTACCGTACTATCAGAAAACACTAATCTTCCCTGAAAATGAATATGCTGCCAGGCTATTGGGGATATCTTTTTAAGCATTTTTAAAGCTTTCTGATTATTTTCTGCTTTGTACCTGTCATATAACTTGGATAAAATCATTGAGTTGTAATGGATTATTACATTGGCTATTAATCGGCCACATTGATTGCTTATTTCTAATGCCCAATCAGTTTTGCCAATCAAATGCTTTTTGCCGTAAGCTTGAGCTATACCTGACCTCAATTGATGATAAGATTCCAACCGATTTTGTGAACGATGCGTGGTACTTATAATGTTTGGATCCAGCAGATATTGTAATATTTGGTTACTCCGAACCAGCTTGTCCAATTCGTATAGTGCTTCCCGGGTTTTGTGTTCCTGCTTGTAGGTACAGAGTTTTTTGATTAGAGAAGCCTGGCTAACTTCTCCGCTACCTAAGGTTGCGATTATTCGTTCCAGGTTTTCAGACTCAGATAAAATTAACTCACGATTGATTTCCCCACGTGGTTTAATATCGTAATTATCGTATTTATCAAGCCACTTCTCACAATATACGTGCTGAAGCTGGTTATCAATATTGGTGAATCGTGGATATAATTCACCATCAAACCAATACATTATAACTGAGTTTGCTTTATTCAGAATATGCATGTCCCCAGTTAAAATTTGTGGATTAATTTCACTGGAGTTGTTATACCAAATATCAAAAGCAAAATAGCTTTCATGGTCATTTGAGCCTAACAAATATGTTTGTAGCGGGACGTGGTTACATAACATTGAATATGCTACTACACCTTTACCTTTGCCAAAATATTTCTTGCCGTGTCGGGCTTTAATAGTTGGAGTGGCCATGTTAAACTTCTGCCCATCAACTGCTCCATGTAGCATTCCAAACTCGAATGAATAATGTGGAAAAATTGACATTTGAGCAATACTATTACTAATCATATCATTAGCTGCAATTAATGTTGCTAACCTAAGGCGGGCAAGGTAAGTGTCCTGCAAAGTATTATACGGGATATTAGCGATATTTGCCATATTCGCGTTGCCGCTATTCATTCCCTGAGCCAGGATAGACGCTATCAAATGATCAAGATTAGCTTCTGACTTTACATAGCGAGGCTGGATATGACTAAAACTGTCGAGAAATCTGCATTCTTTATGCACCGTCTTTATGACATTTACAATATCCTGAAAGGGGAAATGCTCATAGAGTGAGTGTTCAATTTGGTCTTGTTTGGGTAAGGCTGAGCGTTTTAGATGCAGTTTTTTGGTTTTTTCGTCATAATATAGGTGTTTTAGCTTGCCCTGACGATATAGCCTATGAAATTTCTTCCATAGTTGGTTAGATTTAGCTAGCAGTTCATCAAGTTGTTTAGATATGGGCTTTTTAGCTGTTTCAGCTGTGAGTTTTTGCCAAATAGCATCCTTCTTATCTTTTGTTACCAGTTCGTCGCTTAAATTGCGATATAGCAAAGAATCTCTAAAATAAGTGTTCCCAGAGATTATTGAATCCTGTATTTTACGGTATACCCAATATTCGTAACGGTTCAGGATAAGGACTGTCTGGTCATTGACTTTCTTGGTTAAATAAGGTAGTAATCGCGATGGCAAATTTGGAAAATCAGTAATATTATGTTTGATCTTTAGGTACTTAAGCCAGTTAATTGCTTCTAACAGTTCACCTTTGGCGCTGGAGAAATCGAGGTTTTGAATCAAACAGCGAAGGTTGGATTTTAGATAGGTTGCTACTTTATCTACACTTTCCCAATAAACTATAGCCTCCACGGCGGATGAGCTCTCAGTGATGTATTTGAGAATTGCCTGCTTATCTAAAATGTCAAACGCCTTTTGACGCACATCTCCAAAACTCAACTCATCCGAAAGGCTTTCATCCACATAAAATTTAACCAATTGCTTCATATAGTTCATACTTGCATTTTGTTCAATTGCATTAGCCGCAATTGCCTGCTTATTTATTTCACCTACTTTACCCTGAGCATGGCGCTGATGATAACCAAAAGCAATGATTAAATTATCAATTATCTGTTGGAAGCGGTGATGTATATAGCATAAGATATATAGATAGCTTTGCTCGACTTTTATATGTTGACGCAAGTCATAGGCTGAATAATAATGGATGAATGTGCCATAATTATTGATATTGTTTTTTGAAATAGATAACTGTGGTAGTATTCTTTTAGCAATCAGGTAAATCGGGTGCATTATATTTAACTTCCTGCATTCCTGCAGCATCATGCGTGGTTTAAAATCTTTAGCATCCTGCTTTATTGCAGCTAATTCACTAAGTGTGCTCTCATTGCTTACTAGTGCCAGAATTAACTTACTTTCCTCTGAAGTAATTTGATGAATAAGTAAATTACTAATTCTGAATTTCTCGGAGTTAATTGCTGTAATTACAACTTCTTGAAGCGTTGTATATTGTGGGCGAATAATTTTTTGCTGTTTGAGGTATGTTAATAGCTCCAAAGCAATAAATTGCTGATTAACGTTAAGCTTTACCAATTCATTAGCTTTATTCAGCAAAGGGTCACTAAACTGAGATTCCCACATTCGAAAACCATATAATTCAGCTATGGCTGTACATTGAGTGTAATATTCGTAATCTGTGATTTTACTTAGCTTAATTTTTTGGTCATAAAAGTATTGCTCCAAAATAAATGAAACAGTTTTATTGCTCACATCATTCCAGGCAACCTTAAAGAATAGGGTTACTGCTTTAAAATACGCCAGTTGCAAACAGCAATAAACCCGGGCACTCCATGAGCCACGGCTCATTACTATATCCAGCTCCTTTTGAGTTAAGGTAAGATACTCGTAATGCTGTTCTTCATTGAAATCTGGGGTTTCATAATAAGCAGCGCGTTCAGCTTGAGTTAATATTTCTAAATGCTCATTAGGTTTATGCTTCATATCATCTGTTAATGTATAATTAATAACGATCGTTATTATACAGGGGTGTTTTGACCCAACCCCTCAAAAGTGTAAAATTTTGAAACTAATTCTCTTCAACCTCAATATTATCAAGGCTCATCAACTTGATAAGTTCATTAAACTCCATATTTAAAAATTCTTTGTTAAACTCATAACGTCCATAAATATTAATATGTGCCCAAGCAATTGGTGAGATACGCTTGAGTTGTTCTACTTCATTAGTTTTGCCAGCCTTTTCCAATTTTATCAATAAACTTGATAACAATCTTGCATTGTATAAAATAATATTGTTGGCTATAAATCTAGTACATTCATTGTAAATTTGTTGAGACATTTCAGAATGCACATTTAGTTTACCCTCATTCGCATAGGATATTGCTCGACGAAGTTTGTTATATGACTCACCACGGTTTAGAGCTTTTTGAATGTTTTGACGATAAGTAATGTCATCAATATAACGTAAAATATGAATACTGCGAATAATATTGTCTAATTCACATAATGCAGCTTTCGTTCGATTTCTACGTTTATGTGAACTTAACTTACTAATTATTACGCCTTGAGTGGTTCCTTTGGTGGCTAACGACACCATAATTTTTTTGATGTTATCTTCTTCATCCAAAATAAGCTGTTTATTTACTTTCTTGGTTGGCTTTATCTTATATTTGCTGTATTCTTCTTTTGATTTAAAGCCATAAATATGCCCATCAATTTTACCAGCAGTATCCTTATATCTTGGTGCAAAAATATAATCAAAAAAGTATAAAATAATGAAATTTACAGCATTAGTTCCATGTGTATCAGTGGATAGAATATCTGGATCAATGTCTGAGGTGTTGTTAAACAGTAGGTCAAATATGAAGTTACCTTCATACTCATGAGCACCAAGTAATTTAACATTTGCCGCAATATGATTTACTACCAGTGTCAATGCTGACACTCCTTTATTAACGCCAAAGTATTTTGGTGAACATCTTGAATTAAAAGTGTCGAGGATAGTTTCAATTTTTGTTCCATCAGCACTGGCATGTATAAATTCTTCAAGAATATTATGATGCTTACTAATCGGGAGCTTCGCAATCTCATTACTAACTTTATCATTAGCAGCCCGCAATGTTTCTAGTCTTATTCTACTATGTGTGGTAGATGCTAGCGAATTATAGCTTATATCAGATATTTTACCCATTTCCCCAAGACCGATGAACGTACCCATTGCAATTATGCTGGCTAAAAGACTGCTTGTTTGTAACTCTGATTTATTATAACGATTAACCAGCGGTGTAAAACATTCCAAAAGAGAACAATGTTTATTATTCTCAATAATGATATCAGCAATAGCAATCCTCGGCAAATCGTTAAAAACATAATGATTGTCGGGCTCATCAAGCTTAGCATATGGCAAACTCCACGTATTTCCTAACTTTTTACCTGATAGTTTTATATGTGGGTTTTCACCAGCATCAAAACGAGTATTCACTCGCTCAATCCAGTATTCAAGCTCTTTTTCTAATTCATCTAATGTTTCAGACAGTGGCGCAATGAGTTTTTTATAGCCAAGATTCTTGATAATATTTTCTTTATCTTGCCAACAAGCATCATCAACAAGGTCGTCATCAAAGTTTCTATATTTGTTGCTATCATTAACAAATATATGTCCAGCACCACAATTGTTGCTTAATTGTTGATACAACCAGAACTCATACTTATCGCAATTTATAACTTTTGTGTTGCTGACCTCATCACATAAATATGAATATATTGATTTTGCGATAGCTGTTACTGGGAATTCGCTAGGTTTTACTTTCATTAATGTTCTATAAGTTGTTAGCTTTTGTTTTACAAAATCATAAGATTGCATGAGATTAGCCGAATTATTATTACCTTTAAAATCTAGACTTAGCAACAATGGTCGTAAGTTTTTCTTGATTCTGCCTGCTATCTGTACATAATAGCTCCATTCTAAGGCTGTAAGGTCAAATTTCTGATCATTTAAATATTCAGTAAACGCTTTAAATTCATCAAATGGTAATATTTTATAAGCAATATCCTTGATTTTACTAAATGCAAATTCATCATATTGATTATTATAGAACATTTCAAATATCGATGCTGCTTTCTTAAATTGAGCAGTTTGGATGATTTGTTGTTGTGCAACAAATGTTTTAGCATACTTATCAGCTTCATGCAAATACCAATCAACATAATGAATAAAACAGTCAATTAGGTTGTCATTCATTTTTTTAAATCGATAGTGAATAAAACATATCAAATAAATTAATGCTTTACTCTTATTCATTCGTTTAAGCTTATAAACATTGTAGTAATCAACCAATGATGCATAATATTTAATGCTGGAATTAGAGATGTTCAGCTGTGGTAAAAATTCTTTGGATACATAATATAAATCTTGGATTTGTCTAAGTTTTACTATTTCAGCTTGCATTTCCTTATAACCAAATGACTTCAACTCACGTTTCAAATAGGTAATTTCATGTAAACTATTATTAGCTTCAAGCAATTTCTCTAGCTTTTTATGTATATCTTGGTTGACCAGTTTATTTAAGAGCAGTGTTAATCTTTTTTCTTCAGCAGTAATTGCCCTACCAATAATATCCTGCAAAACCGTATAACCAGGGAGGATAACTCTATTTTTATGTAAATATCGAACCACTTCTTTAAAAATGAATACTGGGTCATTATCAATACTGACCATCTCAGCCACAAATGCTTCAATTTGTTTCTTAATGCTTAAATCACATGCTTTATAATCAAATAGCTTTAAGATTTTATATTCTAATTCAAGTCTGGTTGGGCGGCTAATGTTTAATTTGATTTTTTTCTTATATGATGGAAAATACTTAGACTTTACAAACTGAAAATTAGCACTGATATTTTTGATTGTTTCTAAATTAAATAACTGTCTACTGGCTTTGAAATAACCAAGAAGTAAAATGAAGTATACTTTGCTCGCTGTTGAGCCGATACCATTAACTATATTTTCCTCATGGTTATCCAACGTGAGGTAATGTTGTTGCTCATCCGAGTCAAAGTTTTTCGGTTCGTAATAAAATTTAATTTCCGCATTATTTAGAATTGTTAAACGTTTTGTAGTCATTTATTTTTTTATGTATGATCCAATAATAACATTACGGTGACGAAGATAGTTATAAAATGTGGATCTGGCAATTCCCAATTGGCTAATAATCTGACTAACTGTTAATTTGCCTTCTTTGTACAGGGTTTCAGCAGCACATGCAATAGATTCATTTTTCTGTGACAATCCTTTTGGTTTGCCACCCAGCCTACCCCTAGCACGTGCAGCAGCCAATCCAGCAGTAGTTCTTTCCTGAATTAAATCACGCTCAAATTCAGCTAATGATGCAAAAATGTTAAATATTAATCTACCTTGTGGTGTGGTGGTATCAATGTGGTCATGTAAGCTCCTGAGTCCAACGTCTTGTTGAATAAACTTGTTGACTAATTCTACCAAATGTTTTAAAGACCTACCAAGACGGTCTAGTTTCCAAATCACAACAATATCTCCAGGTCGCAAATTATTAACTAATTCCTGTAATTTTGGTCTGTCGGCTTTAGTACCACTCATTACCTCAGCATAAATTTTTTCGCAACCATCTTGTTTTAGGGCATCGGTTTGTAAATCTAAATTCTGGTCTTTAGTTGATATTCTTGCATAGCCAATTTTCATAGATACACCTTGTAAATGTTCGTTTTAATCAGTAAAAATATTATTACAGAACTTTGAAATAGAATACTAGTATTATAAACTGATTTTGAGGTATAATACACAATATTTTCAGTTTTAAAAATAGTCTTTAATAACGGACGTTATTACGAACTTTGTTTTTTCTGTCTAAGGTAAAAGATATGACTCCGTACAATGATATCAATGAAATTCTATCTTTCATGGCAAATAGCATTCAAGGCATTTTAGGTAATAATTTGATTGGCTTATATTTATGTGGTTCTTTATCTTATGGTGATTTTAACCCGAATAGTAGTGATATTGATTTAATCACAGTCTTAGCTCAACCACTCAATAATTCTGAAACTAAATTAATAAAACAACTACATTTACAGATTGAGGATTTATCTAAAAAATGGAAAGATAGATTAGAATGCTCATATACACCAATTAATATGTTTAAAAATATTTTACCACCTAAAGAACCTCGGCCATATTATGGCGGTGCAATTTTTTATGAAGAAGCTCCATATGGAAATGAATGGATTATAAATAATTATTTGTTATATCAACATGGTATTTCTCTTATAGGACCAGAATTCAAGAAATTAATTAAACCTATTGATCTCATCGAAGTGCAAAGAGCGTGTATACAAGATTTATTTCAGGAGTGGGAACCAAAAATAAAAGACACAGAATGGCTAGACAATAGTCATTATCAATCCTATATTGTTATGAACCTATGCAGAATTCTATATACTGTCTTACATGGAGTTACTGGCACAAAAAAGACTTCTGCTGAGTGGGTTAAAAAGGAATTTGGTTTGCCATGGAGTAATCTAATTGAACATGCTGCACATTGGGAGTACGGTAAAAAATTACTCTTAAAAAGTGAAACTATTAATTTCATTAAATTTTGTGTGAACGAAATTAAACAAACAGAAACATATAAGCAGATGTTATCTAAAAACTCTGTGAGATCGTTGTGTACAGGAATTGAATAAAATTTAACTAATTACAAAAGATGACTTTAATATGAAAAAAATATTGGTAGTTGGTGCAGGTGTTGCTGGTTTAACTGTTTGCTACTGGTTAAAGAAGTTTGGATTCTTACCAGTTCTGATTGAAAAAAGTGATTTCTTAAGAACAGGTGGTCATGCTGTAGATATTCGCAGTCCAGCCGTAGATATAATTAAAAAGATGGATATCTATGAAAGCATATTTGAGATGCGTACTCAGCTAGAGAATAGCTACCATGTGGGTGCAGATAATAAAATTATAAAAGAATCACACGGAGAAGAATCTGGCTTTAATCATGGTGATGATGTCGAAATTGTTCGCGGTGATTTATTATGGATATTGATGGACTCTATTAAAGATATTCCATGTCATTTTGGTCAAACTATTACTCAAATTAAACAACATGAAAAATATGTTGAAATTACCTTAAAGAGTGGTAAAACTGAATATTATGATTTAGTTATTGGTGCTGATGGGCTGTATTCATCTACTAGAGAAATGGCTTTTACCACAGAACAATTTGCTTCAGTTGACCTCAACACTTATATAGGAGTTTTTAGTATTCCAAATTATCTTAATTTAAGTAGATCTGAAATAGATTTTGAGTCAGATAACAAACTAATTTCTGTTACATCATTTAATGATAGGTATATTGATAAAGCAATTGTCGCATTCTCATTTAGTTGTGACGAAAAAATGAACGATGTACGAGATCAAATGGAGCAAAAAACCTTGTTGAGAAGCAAATTCATGAATATGGGTTGGGAAGTCAATAACTTACTTAAATTAATGGATGATAGCGATGACTTTTATTTTGACAGTGCCAAACAAATACATATGACATCATGGACAGAAGGTAGAGTAGCTCTTATTGGTGATGCAGGATATTGCGCCGCACCGCTGGCTGGGCAGGGTACAAGTCAAGCAATTATTGGGGCATATCTCTTAGCCGTGGAATTAAAACGTTTAGGAGGCAATCATTCTATTGCATTTGACCATTATAATAAATTATTACGACCTTATGTTGAAGCTAATCATGATCTTGCATTATGGGTAAGTGAAATGTATTTTTTGCTAGATGAGGTATCAGATACGGAAATAGAATTAAGAAATGATATGATTAAAGAAAAATTACAAATAGCATCAAATGCAATCAAACTACCAGAATAAGCCTCAAGATTTTACACTTTTGAGGGGATGGGCAAAAATACCCATCATGAGTAATGTAGTAAGTATATATTTGTGCTTGTGAGTATCTAATATCTTCAAGACAATCATTAATACAGGTATAACAAATCCTATCATGCAGATAAACTGTACAAAGTGAGCAGTTATCACTCTGGAACCAATAACGTTTAGCCAATGCAATATAATGTCAAACAATATGTATTGATTGTACTTGGCCATTAGAGGAGCATGAATATATAAATTAGCATAGTTATAGCGATAATCACCAGCAACAATGTCTCGAAGTAAATCATCCTGTGGTAATGGTAAATTTAGGAAAAATACTAGAAATACCATTACTAAGTATAGAACCAAAAGCCAAAATGTATCATCTTTGATAGTTTTATTCATGATAAAGCCATTCCTATTAGTTTTAACATATCACGTGGTTTAATTTTTTTACCAATTATTCGTGGGGTATATCTAACAGAAATAGAATGGATATCTAGTTCGTGTTTAAGGCAAAGCTTATTGAGCTCAGTTTCAAGTTCAAATCCGTGAGAAGTTGACATGCGGAGAATTTCAGTTGGAACAATTCGTAATCCACTCAGGCAGTCATTAACATTTTGCTTAAATCGTACCCAAAGGATTAATCTGATGATAGAGTTTGCCAATCTTGAGCTCCAAAGCATAAGTTTTTTAGGGCGTACTCCAACGTACATTCCATACACAACTACATTAGACATAAGGACTGAAATATATTCAGCATCATATTCGAGATCCGCATCCAACAATATTACATATGGAGTCTGAACAACCGTAAGTCCAGCACGTACTGCGCGAGCTTTGCCCAAAGTTATTTCTTGAACAACTGCAACCTTAAAACTTTGAATAATGCTTAGTGAGCTATCCGTAGAATTATTATCAATGACGACCACTGGAATTTCGGGGTAAAGCTTGATAAGTTGATTTAATAGTGTACCTATTGTCCTTGCTTCGTTATAGCAAGGAATTAATATAGTAAAGTTATTCATAAAGTTATGACCAATCAAATAAAATGATTGTATCGAAGAGTGTACAATTTTTAATGTGCGCAATTGCACATATTTACGCTCAAGTAAAGTATAGACTTGGTATGCTCTGCCCATTATTTGTGGATTTTTGCTCACGCAAACCGTATTAATAAACTGTGGGCAGCCTGCTGGACAAGCCCGTGGATAACTCCCTGAGTTACCCACCGCCTATGCCCACAAGCTGACGCACAAGTTTATTAACACTACTCCACAAGCATGGACAGATTCCGGCGCGCCGGTAACAATAATTTTTTGGATGGTTTTGGATAGCTTAATATTTTTGTTAAAATAGCTCAAAGAGGTTTTGTGATGTATATAATGTTTATAAACATTATATAATACAATATTACACTTAATGATTAATGTTTAATAATGCTACATAATGTTTTAATTACTTTAGTTATACCAAGAGTCTAACTATTTATTGCAGCGGTAGTATACTGTAATATATTGGTAAATCTATAAAATTAGCCTGAAAAATAAAAACACTATAAAATGCTTATAAATATTATAAAACATTATGTACTGTAGTAAATGATTTGTGGTATAATGTATTATTACATAACACAACGCTTATATACATTTTAATACATTATTAGGAGTTTAACTATGAATAATCAAAATACTTTAATTCAAGACATGAATGACATACAGATAATTTCTATTGATCCAGGTTTTGGAGATTGTAAGTGGTTTACTGAAAATCGCTTCGGGAAATTTTCTACGGCAATTAAGCGAGCTGACGCATCTGCACTAAAATTTGATGTTAAGGGTGGCGATATTAGCTTAAATAAAGATGAATACTTATTTAATGGTAGTAAGTGGTACGTTGGTAATACAATTGCTGAAATGGGGGCACTAGCAACTCGCGATTATTCGTTTATTGAGAAATTTGCGCCACTAATCGCATTTAAAGCAATTAATGATGCTCAACTCGATCTAACTAAACCAATCAAGATTAAAACCTGCTTATCTATCATGAATTATGAGCATAAAGATGAGTTTGCTAGGGCACTCTCAACTATTAACGTGAATAATCAAGTGCTTAAATGTGAGGTTGAGGTTATTGCCCAAGGGTTTGCATCTTTTATTGATTACTTAGCCAATAATAACGCAGATGTAAATGATATTTATACTGTAACTAATATTGGGTTTAATACTATTGACTTTTGTGCAATCTCTGGCGGTCAAGTTGTATATTCAACAGCGAACCCCAATGGTGTAAATGAAATGGTAAAATCACTCCGGCAAAATTTAGAACATAAATTTAAAATCCACTTTAACGAGCAAGAAGTAAAGCAAATTTTCTTGGAAAAAAGTATTACAATTTCAGGTAAAACTATTCCTTTAGTTGATGAAATTAACGAAATTAAGGTAAACTACTTTGATACATTCTTTTATAGTTTACCTGATGTTCAGGATTATCTGAGAAAAGCGAATAAGAATATTTTTGCTGGCGGTGGAGCATATTTCCTTGAAGATGCTCAAATGAATGCCAACATGACATTTGTGAATAAACCATATGAATATAGTGATGTAAGGGGTGTTAACTCATATGAACAATAATAACCGGATGCAGATATATCCTAGTGATGCAATGCAAATTATAATTGACAAGCTTCCAAAAGGGACTAAGTCCAAATTCATTAATTTATGCGTTGAAAAAGTCATTTCAGATGTGAACCTTAGAAATCAGGTGTTGGCACAATTAATTGGTTTTGACTCCATTGAATCAACACCTGCACATAGTTCACAAACTCAACCGGAAGAGCAAGATACAACAAGTAGTCCAGAACCTAAGAAAATTAGCGCTGCTACTATCACTTTTAATAAGTAACATGGAGTTCGTAGAATGTTAGATCAAACAATTTTTAATCAAGATAACCAAATCCAAAGTTTTGATAGCAATGGGAATCTTATTCTCACTGGAGTTTATGATTACACAGTAAATAGAGTAGTAATCAATGAATTTGTAATGAGCACAGAACAACATGGTATTAATGTTGGAGCTAGTAGCTTATTGCAATTTGTTGATATCTGTAAAACTAAAAAAATTGATAGCATAAGTTTTTGTGTTCCAAATAGCCCAATGGAAAAACAAGAACAAGAAGCACTGGCTGAGGTATTACAGAAATCTGGATTTACAATAAGTGAATCTGAAGCAATATTAACTGGTGAGCGTCAATTATAGTATTATCTTACAAGTAATGGCAAGAACTAAACAAAACCAAGTACCTACTGAATTTCAAGCCTTATATGGACCAATACTTCAGCTAAAAAGGTTACTGCAATCAAATTCTCTTGAACTATGCGCTGAGCAAATTTTAGAGGGTTTTATTATGCTACACTACGCGACCTTTATCATGACACAGTTTCATAGGCAGCTTGGAAGTAGTACGGCTAAAGCCTTAATTATTCGTGAATTAATTGAGTTGATCATGTCTCGTGACTCTTATAAGATTCAGCCTGATCAATTAGCTAAGTTATTTAGTTTCATTGATGCCTTAGGCAAAGAGTTGAATACTAGTCATAAAGCTTACGTTTATATTGCCATGTACCAGGCTTATCTTGATGCTGAGATATACCGTAATTTCCATCCTAGCTTAGGGATTTATGATTTTGTAGCATTTCAATATGTCAAACCTGAAACAGTGGCTGGGATGAAGCAATACCATGATGCATCAATTAAAATCCTTGAAGAGTTAAAAATCATCACCTAAAATTAATCTACGATTAATAAATTAACTAAACTTAGATCCAAATGAGGTTTATATGAACAAATCAGATATCATTCAAGCATTAGCACAAACCAATCAAAAATTAGCCTATAGTCAGGTTAAAAAACTCACAGATAAACTATTCCTAAGCATGGCACAAGCCTTAAGCTCTGGTCGCAGAATAGAAATACGTGGATTTGGTGCTTTCTCGTTAAAAGCTCGAAGTGGCAAGGTCCGAAATCCACGTCACGGTGTAACCTTTGATGCTGGCGAACGCCATGTTGTTTATTTTCGTGCTGGCAAATTGCTATCTGAACGTATTGATTTTAAAAATGAATAGTAAATGAGAAATTACACATGATTTATATGGAAAACAGTCAAAAACACCGCTACTATTTATTGTACGCAACTCAGGATCTGCTTGAGTCTTGGTGCTTAGTCACTTCTTTTGGCAGTACAATTACCCATCATGGCCGGACTATTACTAAAGTTCATCCAAGTAAAGAAAGCGCTCTACTTGCGTTATTTGATATTGAGACAAAAAAACGTCAACGTGGCTATACTTACAGTGATTTAATCCACCCTGATTTATTTCATTTACGACCACAAACAATTAAGGAAGTACTTTCTCGTAAGCCCACAACTAATACAACATTAGATAATCATCTTACTGCTTTAATAGACATTGAAGTACACAGTCTTGCATGTCACCCAAATCAACAAGAGCTATTTGCTTAATAAATATATTCCAACAATTAATCAACGCTATTAATAACAGAAAATACACCATCATTTTGCTGCCCCCGCTGCGCCGCCACGCCCGAAGCCAGCAGCAAAATGAGGCAATTTCACCCCCATCGAGGCGGCTCATTGCCAGCTAACGCCAACTCTCAACCCCATGCCAATATTCTGCCACCACTTTCACCCTAAGCAATCCTAAACCTGCAGATACTTTGTTTAGCTTACCGACATTGAAGTGTTTAGCCAGTCGCCTGGCTATAAATTATGCTTGCTTTTTTGTCATTGATAAAAACCACGGTCTTTAAATTTACCGTGGTTTTTCTTTAACCATGCTAAAAATGCGCACAATTTAACACACTAATCAATCTCGGAACATTCGACAAGCGGTCATTTGATTGTACCGCCTGGCTCATTATTTTTTGAGTGTATCTGCAGCTTAAGGATTGCTAATCCGCAAATTTTTTTTGAATTTTTTTTGCTGAGCAAAATAAATATCAAAATAAATTGGCAGACTCTGGGGGTTCAAGTGGTGGCGTCGTATTGGCATGGGGGGTAAAAAAGACCTCTGCAAACCAAAGCACCAGATATTTAACAAGCAGGATTTACAAGTAACAAGCAAATTAATAGCTGACTACTTACGGCGGACGTGGAGAACCACTAATTGTACCGTGAGTTAGTTAAGGGCTTGTGAACGAAGTATTTAACAGAGATTAATAATATTTTTTTTGGGGGGTAATAAATCATGTATCAAGATTTACTTTTATACTTTCCACGTCTTAATGGAGGCGTGAAATCAATGAGGACAGATTGGCAAGTATTTAGTCGTCAGTTTTCGATTGTTCATGAGTTGGCTAATACGGCTGAGGACTGGGAGATTTTTTTAACACAAGCTGGGTTGCCGTTAGATTTTAAGCCAGATTATTCTAGCAGTGGCTTTTGTAGCGAAGCTTTTAATGAATTGTGTGAGCTGGGCTATATTGAAAATACTGAGTTTGATTTTATGGAATGCTTTGCATATAACGGTAAGGTATTTGCTAGTCCAATTAATACCAATTTGCAAAGTGGTAAGCATATATCTAAGGCTTGGGACTTATTCATTGAATATTTTGAACAAACTAATAACTGTAAACTTTATTTTAAATAGGCGGTGTTTATCATGACAGTAATTTTACAAGAAATCAGCAAAGGTAGGCAAAATGTATTTGTTCAAAAAATCATTCAAGGAACAAATCATTTAATCAGGTTAGTGCTTAATAGTGATAGTTATGAGGCACAATGTTATTCGAGAGTCTATGTTTTTGATAAAGCTACGAATAACTGGAATATTTTATATAAAAACTTTAATCACTCAATCCCAAGTGGGCTTGTATATCGGATTAATAACAATCAAAGCCCTGACTGCTTACTGCGTTATTTTACCGATGAAATAAAGCACTTGCAAAAGATTGCCAGCAAACTATTACAGGATAAATTCTAAATTTTACTAAATACATTAGCCACTCATTGAGTGGTTTTTTTTACTAGGATAGCAAAACATGGAACATAAAAATAACTCAAATAACAATCAAACCTTACCACTTCACAAATTAGAGCAATTTATTGCTAATGTTAAGGTACTCGAAGAACTAGCAAAGTCAAACCCTAAGCCAGAAATTTTAAAGAAATATAAAGGCTTTGGCGGCTTACGTAACTGCTTTTGGGATAAACAACTGTACGGACAAATAATGCGAGCTATTCGCGCCAACTTTGGTACTGAAAGAGAAAAAGACGTTTTGGAGAATTTACGTCAAAGTACCAAAAGCGCATACTATACACCAAAGGAAGTGATTAGCTTTATGTACCGTTATTTAGAGCAAGTTTGTAACTTTACCGGAGGCGAGATATTAGAGCCATCATGTGGCAATGGTGCATTTTTTGAATATATGCCAGAATCAATCAGGCAAAATAGCCAGATTACTGGTGTTGAGTACGACATCTTAACCAGCAAGCTAGTAAAAAACATCTACCCAGACATTGAAGTTATAAATGATGGCTTACAAAATATTGACTTTGGCGCTAAAAAATACGACTTGATTATCGGCAATCCGCCCTATAGCGATGAAAAAATGACTGATGATTTTATGCCGGACTTAAACGGCTATACAATCCACCATTATTTTACGGCTAAATGTATGCGATTACTGAAAGATGATGGTATCTTGGCGTTTGTACTACCATCGTTTTATATGGACATACCACGCAGCAACACCAGGCACATAATAGATAATGAAAGCGTTGTTATTGATGTTTTACGCTTACCAGAAAACTTATTCGACCAAGCGACGATAACGGTTGATATTTTATTTATTCGTAAGACAGGAAATAAAATCCATGACATCACCCAAACAACAACGTATAACCAAGGCGATGCAAGCGAGCAGGTAAATGCTTACTGGCTCAATAATCCAAAACGCATCATTGGCAAACTCAAGCTAAAATGGGTTAAGGCTTATAACCGATATGTACCAACCTGTGAAGTTCAAGATAAGTTTAAAACCTTAAACTACCTCAAATGTTGTGAGTTTACCGAGGCAACTATCAGCAATTATCAAAATATTATTGCAACTGAGGCAACAAGCAAACCCGTAAATCAAGATGCACCACAAGTTGTTAGGGATATAAACCTATTGCTAACTGAAGTAGTTTGCATTAGTAATGAGCTAGGGCAGTGGGCTACACGGTTTAATAACCTATTTCAACGGCTTGATTCAATTAAAACAATTTTACAAATTAACTAACCAAGCAATTTTGCTATCCAGCCGCAGAGATTATATCAATGCGGCTATTTTTTATGAGGTATCAAGATGTTAATAAATGATATTACTACTTATTTAGCTGAGTTAACTAGTACAGGCTTGAAAATATATAAAACACCAAACATTTTATATATTTTATGTGATGTTGAGGTGAAAATTCCTTTTTATGATGGAAGTGACCCTAGAAGTCGGAGAGGACAAAATGGCATAGTCAAATATTTTAAATTTGATTGTGACTATGGGAGTTGTACTCTAAATGTTGTGTTTTCAACCCCAGATAAGGACTTTAAATATCATGCAGAATTTGATTATTCAATTTTTACAGAACATTTAAGTTTAACTAAGCGAAACAAACTTGAGGATTTTATTGAGGCATTAATAAATGAGGTTAAATCAGGAAAGTACTAATTACTACTGTAATAAATATCTAACAGAAAAATTTTTAGGAGTCTTATAAACATGGTAAATATAGAAAATCATGAAATGGCAACAGTCTTGCAGTATGATGTTACCGTTGAAGTTGCATTTAATAACTGCAACAAGACAATAACATTTTTAAATACCGCCGTATTTTGTGGTGGTAGACCAGAATGGCAAAGATTTTTAGTAGAGTTGGGTTCTGGCGCTGAAAAATCCGTTATGTCACTCAAATTTATTGATGAAGCGCAAGCTATTAATTTTTATAACAAATTATTACAAATATTTAATAATTGGTAATCATTAATCATCAAATAATTTATTTTTTACTGTCTAGCCGTCGAGATAAACTCAATACGGCTATTTTTAGGAGTATTACAACATGGGAAAAATTAAATTTGCACAATTAGCAAGAACAGATAATGAAAAAATCTACTTGCTTAAAAACTCAAAAGCAATAACGGCAGGAACTTGGCAGCAAATTATGGAACGCCTGTCTGTTCTTAGCGCTAATGAAGTCAATCAAATTATCAATGATGTTATGGTTTATGGGCGATGCACTTTCACATTACTAGATAACAGCTACCAGATTTATAATAATCAATCATTCTATGAATATATCTCACTTATCTGCAATAAGGACGTTGTCGAGATTGCCCGATACTTTAGAAACGTAAGCTTTGATAATTTAGATGATTAGAAGTTGCTCGCGCCCGCTAACGCGGGCAGCAATCAACTTACGACCATTTTACCCACCCACCCGTGCAGAATAGGCAAAATTCAAATCACCATCCATTGAACCATTTAATAGTTGGCAATATTTCAGGCTTTGACAAAAATCCAGTCACATACCCATGTGCCAGACTTTTGTCAATAAATTTTATTTGCTAAGGGTTATTTCATGGTTTTAATACCATAAAACAACCCTTTTCACGCACACAAAATTTACCACCTATATTGCCGCTGGATTTAATTCTGGCAATACACAATTGTGCCAGAATCAAATCCAAAGATAGTTGGCTCTATGAATGATGCTGAATTTTGGTTTGGATAAACCCAATGGTCGTTCAATTTTTTGCGTAAGGCCTCAATTAAATAACCAACGAATGGCAGAATAATCAGCTACAATATTGGCATCTAGATGAATAATGGAAATTTAACCTACAAAAGTTTCTATTTAAGTGAAAAACCTGTACTCGTTAAATTCATTTATTTGGATAATGAATGTGTTAACTTAGGAGGTTATTATGATAAAAACTTACATATCAGTAGCAATTTTGGTATTATTGTACTTAAGTGTTAGGGATATTAACTTCAGTAATCGAGTTATTGCGGTATATGAACTCAACAAAAGTAATCTAGAACGTGATATAACTAAATACCGAGATAATTGTAACGAAGTTATGTATAGCATGAATGAGTACAATCGCCGAATGAATTATTATTATGATGGAATTGATAGGCTTACAGCTCGAAAAAACACTGTAATTTTGATAGGTGTTATTTTGGGTCTTGCATTGATTTATGTTAATTGTGGCGTTTAGTACAGAAAAATTCTTTAAAGTAATAGATATTATTATAATGACTAAGCACCAAATATTTGAACTAACTAACAAACGTATATACTTGCCTGTTGCGGGATCAACCATCCAAGCCGGATTTCCAAGTCCTGCTGCAGGCTATGAAGATGAAGCTCTAGATATTAATGATTTGGTTGTCAGTAATCCAACTGCGACATTTTATGTCCGGGTTAAAGGTAATAGCATGATAGATGCTAATATTTTTGATG
The DNA here is from genome assembly GCA_035438765.1 of Burkholderiales bacterium. Lineage (GTDB taxonomy): Bacteria > Pseudomonadota > Gammaproteobacteria > Burkholderiales > UBA11063 > Aquella. The sequence goes on from DAORIZ010000002.1 coordinate 122,307, forward strand.
GCGATATATTGGTTGTCGATAAATCTATCGATCCGTGTCATGGTAAAATAGTGATTGCCGTCATTGATGGCGAATTTACTGTAAAAACGCTATACACTAAGGATGGCTTGGTTAAGCTTATACCAGCCAATCCTGAGTACTCAGAAATACTGTTACGCGATGAGCAAGAACTTAACATTTGGGGCGTAGTAAGTTTCATAATCCATAAAACATAATTCAGAAGCCTATTACCATGTGCTCACAATATGAAATGGTTGTTCCCGTCAATAAGATTCCTGCCGAGGCTAAGCTTAATAACTTATCTCCAGAAATAACTTGGGATAACCATATTTACCCGTACAGTTCTGCTCCGGTTATTCTACGGCAGCATGAACAAAATACTTTAAAGCTAATGTCTTATTCGCTTATTCCTCACTGGAGTAAAACCTCTAAACCCAAATTCACAACTTATAATGCACGCCTAGATAGACCCGCGACAGGAAATAATCAATTAGAGCTAATCTATGATACTCCAACTTGGAAACAACCATTTAGAAGCCAGCGCTGCATTGTCCCACTAACTGGATTCTTTGAGTCTTGCCGTGAGGGCAGACATGCAGGAAATATCGTTAAGTTTAGTTCGAGCGAAGAGCCGCAAATTTTATATGCTGCCGGAGTATGGAATTGTTGGACAGATATGACTAGTGGCGAGGTAATTGATAGTTTTGCAATTTTAACTGACGAACCAATTCCATTCATCCGTGAAATTGGACACGATAGGCAGCCAGTGTTCTTAACACTAGAGAAGGCCAACACCTGGCTAAACCATCAGCAATTACCAGCAAAAGAAGCTTACCAATTTTTAAAAGATAGCCAACAACCGATTAATTATGACGTTAAAAACGTAAGACCTCTTAAGGGATTCAACCAATATGATCTCTTTAGTTGACGTTAATAACTTCTATGTAAGTTGTGAGCGTGTATTTCAACCTAGTTTAGAGAATAAGCCTGTTGTCGTCTTATCTAATAATGATGGCTGTGTAATCGCCAGAAGCGCAGAAATTAAAGCGCTTGGGATAAAGATGGCGCAGCCATACTTTGAGATTGCCCATTTAATCAATAAACATAAGATCCAAGTATTTAGCAGCAATTATACTCTATACGCAGATATGTCAAGACGATTCCAGGAAACCGTCAGACAGTTTGGCGTAAGGCAAGAAGTTTACAGCATTGACGAAAACTTTCTTGATTTAACTGGTATACCTAATTTAACTAGCCATGCGCAAAAAATCAAGCAAACCGTGAAGCAATGGACTGGATTGCCTGTTTGTGTTGGTATAGCGCCTACTAAAGTCTTAGCTAAATTTGCTAATCACCTTGCCAAAAAACATAAATTTTTGAATGGTGTGTGCAATTTAGCAGAGCTAGGCGAAGTCAGAGTAGCTAAAGCTATGCAAATCACTGATGTATCAGATGTCTGGGGTATTGGGCGTAAACTAGCCGAACAATTAAAACTAATGGGAGTTAAAACAGTCTATGATCTAAAAATAGCTAATCCCAAACAATTAAGTAAACTATTTTCAGTTAACGTTGAGCGTATTATTTACGAACTAAACGGTACTCCATGCATTGAGCTTGAAGATCACCAGGAACCAAATAAACAAATTGTGTCATCACGCAGCTTCGGTAGGGCAATCAGCGACCGCGATGCTTTGCTTTCGGCTTTAACTTACCATGCAGAACAAATCAGCGCTAAGCTAAGGAAACAAGGATTATTCGCACGCAATATGACGATATTTGCACATACTAATCGCTTCAAAGATAACTATCTCTGTAATTCAGTAAATGTGGTGTTTCCAGCAGCACTTGATAGCTTCAGGCACATGACTAAGTATCTTGACAGGGGATTAGATAATATTTACAAACCTGGGATGCTATTCAAGAAAGCTGGTATTATCGTTAATGACTTGATCAGCAATGAAGATGAAACATGTGATTTATTTGATAAAATCAATATTCAACATGATAACCTACTGCCAAGCCTTGAGATAATAAAGAAGAAGTTTGGTAAATCTGCAATTCAGCTTGCCTCAGCCAACCTATCCAATGACTGGCAAATGCAACGACATTCAATGTCACAGCACTACACCACTGAAATTAATGAGCTATTGACAATAACATAAAGCATTTTGTACCTTACAACTAAAATTATTGGAACTAATACATGACGCATAAATTTAAGTATTCTATTACGGTAAATAATGACCACATTGACGCATTAAAGCATGTTAATAATGAAATTTACATTAAATGGCTAATTCAATCAGCAGGGGCTCATTCAAGTGCATGTGGGCTGACATTAAAAAAATATCTTGCTAGCGGAGCATGCTTTGTAGTGCGCAGACATGAAGTTGATTATCTAGCACCAGCATATCTTGGTGAGAAGCTAATTGTAGAAACGTGGATAAAGAATATGCATGCAAAGAAATCAACTAGGGCATATAGAATAATTAGAGAACACGATAATGCAATAGTTGTTACTGCAGAAACCCTATGGGTATATGTAGATCTTAAAACTGGTAGACCTACAGAAATACCAAAAAATATTATTGATGCTTTCAATCTAGTCATTTAAATTAATTGGCTAAGTAAGAAAAAGGACGCACGTGGCGTCCTTTAGTTTGTTAAAGTAAACCAATAAATGGTTTACAGATTACCCGGATGTTTTTCAACCCGGCCCAAACGTGAATCATAGATTCACAAGTTAAGAAAGCCAATAGAATTAGCTTTCTTCTTGATGTGAGATTCTAAATCTCAGCTAAATTCCGTAGACACACGTCAGTGTGTGCAGTGTAAATACTGCGGGTGACGTGCGCTACAATAGGCATTATTTGCATAATGCACTACTTTCCTCTATATACATCAATGATCACTCATCTATTATACGAGACAAAATGCCGCGAAGAAGCATTTTTATGTTTTTACAACTGTACGATTATCATTACTTGCAGAAGTAACAATAAAAGCCTTAGATTGTACGTACTAGATATACTCATCACACCTTTACAGATGTACTTTATCTTGCCTGCTGACAAAACTTAAACCAAGCAAAGCTTGACATAAATCAAGTTCCAGCACATGATAAAGTTGAGCTTATTTGTTTTGTGTAAAAACTACCGTTTGAACTTTCCTGAAAAAGGAATGCCATGTACCCACCGCGGGTACATGAAGCATTCCACACGGTGAGTACACAATAAGAGTAGTTTAACAACTCAATAGATACAACTATCCTAGTGACATGCTGCCAAAGCATATCATTATTTGCCATAATAAAATGGAAATTGGATTCGATTATATCCTGAGCCATCAAACTAAAATTGATGGAGATTTTTTGAAAGTGAAACAGTTGCGACTAAACAACTGCCAACTTAATGACTCAAAAACCATTCTCCAAATCACGGTTGCCCGCGATTCTCGTACTGCTTCTTGCTATAAATTTATAAACCAAATTGGCAAATAAACTTACAGACAATAACAGTTCCACCCCCGACTTTCGTTCACAACATGGCTTGGTGCCACCATATTGCTATCTGTTTCCGACCTAATCCTTGGTACCACCCAAGAAAAAATAATCTGCTGTATCAGAACCTACTCATCGAGTCTCCCACTCTTGGACCAGTATGACATCTTACGATGCCAAGTTTCACGCGATTAACGAATTACTCTACAGCAATCCTACCACTTCGCGTTACTCAGGTCTTTAGAGTTTCCCCGCATAGCTACAACTACTTTGAATGCTATGTTTGCCGTCTTGCGATTAGTTCACCTTGTGCTTGTTAAAGCACCGATATGTGGGTTATAAGGTTCCTGGAAAGTCACCCCCATATCAGCTTGGTAATCGTCTCAAGTTTCGCCTTAGCGGCACGGACACATCTGCATCTTCCCACATAGAGAGTCAAATACTCCCCTGTACATTCTTAAACTATGTCCAGCGATCCAACATTATTCCGCGACTCTGCACGGTTTTTTGCTGGTACCAGATAATCCAACAGCCTTTCGACCATCTCATATCCCTGCGTCCTTTCGGAACGCCTCAGCAGCCTTGAATGTGTGGCTCCGTCATATAGATTGCTCTACATTAGGAGGTGGATTAGTAAGCTTGCCAGCTCACAGAACGTCCTTTAGGGTTTCCCTACATGGTTGTCCTTTATCACCACTTCAGTTGTAACAGGCTCGTATTGTTATTGATTTAGGTCGTGGCTCGCGCCCTTTACCTACAATACTAAGCTACATCAACCAGAGGCACAGAAAACTGTGCTTAGCCCATGTGTAGCCAGTAGATTACTCTACCTGCCGGCTCACGGTCATCCAACCTGTACTCCAGAGTACATTGATTGTTTTTTGGATGTGGATAGATAGGGTGATGAAACCCTAGCCCCACTCGTAGCGCAGCGAACCATTCTTCACGGTACTGCGCTTCGGCTTAAAGAACAACTACAGATTGGTGGTCTGTGTTGCCTGGAGAATTTGCAACTAGAATAGAATTGGCGGTTCCATCTAGTTGCCAAGGTTTGAGTCATTAAGTTTTATAAGTACTGGTTGGTATCCAGAATCAAGAAGAGTTGAGTTCGCTATTATCCTTTCTAGCTGCGAACATCAAACAAATTAAATTGAAACGAGTTCACAGCTAGTTGGTTTAGTCGACCCAACTTTGCTATTACAAAATTAATTAACTGATTGGCAATCAGTTTATAGGATCCGCCACAACTTTCAGTCGCAGCTTCAAAATCATCAAAGATTATTTTATCACAAAACCTAAGCCGGTCTTTGTGAAAAAATAATTTTGATATTAGTGGGCTTCCGCCCGCATAGGAACCTTTATATACACGAAATCAATTTTGCGCGCAAAATTTATTTCGCATTTTCAGACATACCTAAAAAAACAAGGTTTTTAGCGTAATTTCATGGTTTTTATATGAAATCAAATTTTTTATATAATTTACTACAAAATGCAAAATATATGCAAATGCGCATACGTTTTTAATTTTTATATAAAGTAAACTTATGAATTAAAAACGGAATAAATAATGAGCAAATATATCCATAAAGCTGATTTAACAAAAATTGAATTGATAACTAGTTTAGTTGGTTTCTCTAAAGCAATCATGAAGCAAGTTAGCGATGGTTGGATATATTACTTTGAAAATAGTTTTGAATATTCCAAGCTTGAAAATGTCTTGGGACGATTGGAACATGATTACAATATTTGTGAAAATTCGAATGATAGGGTAAGGAGACATAAACTTAATCAAGTCACAATATCATGTAAATTATTTTACCCCGGCGGAGAGTTGATTTATTTTTTCCTATTGGCACGTCCAGGTAATAACGGATCTATGAACCACAATTTTTTCAAAACATTGAAGCCAAAAAATGCAATTTTATCTTCACAGAGAATAAAAATAAATCAGTATGTATTACTTCGACAAAATAATAAAAATTATAAATTCAATAAGAATAGTGAAAATATTGAAGTAGCAGCAAAACAAGAGCAATGGACTTATGGGCTTGATATTGATTACATAAATAAAATAAAGAGTGAGTTTAAAAAGTACTTAAAAACAACTGACACCTATAAACTTAATCAAATTTATGCAAGTTTAACAAAATTAATTGCTTTCAAACGAGTTAGAAAAGATTACCACGATTTAAGAAAGTTTATGGCAAATGAAATTAATATTCAATTGCAAACTGATAAACAATTTAAAGCTTCAATGGCTGGAAAGTTTTATGACATGCCAGAAACCCTCCCAGAACTTAGAGGAATAAAAATTCCAAAAATTACTGTCGCAGAACAAATTATGCCAATAATTTTGAAAAAGATGAAACATCCTGAGCTTGCAAAGAACAAGCTATTTTCTAATACATAAAAATTTAGAAGGTCTTTTATATGAACAAAAATATCCGTGTAATGAAAAATATAATGCTCTGTGGATGCGTAATTTTGACTGGGTGTTCAACAGTTGCTCAACAGAAATACATTCCAGCCATGAGTGTCACTCAAGCAGTTTTAGCAACTGGCGCATCAGTATCTGCATCGGAGTCTGCACCAGTTTTAATTGTAGTTAAAGGTAAAATTGAATTGCCAAATGGTATTTCAAATACATCTTTAGATGGATGCCATGCGATTGGTATCGCACGTGCAAACATCAGTTCCGAACGTATTATGATTAATCTATCAACGCTAAGTTGCATTACGAATGGAGTGGTTTTTGATAAACCAGTAATGGGTTATGTTGTTGGAGAAGATGCTAAAACTGGAGTAAAAAGCAAAATTGAATTAACACAAGGCGCTTTATTAAAACAATCTACTAGTAGTCAAAGCATTCAAAAGCCTCAGTCCATATTAAGTGTTGAACCTAATAGAAAGGTCAGTATTATATTTGAATCAGGTTTTTGGAGGTAGTTATAATGAGTTTGTTTTATGATACTTGGTATGTGATTTTAGGTCTGTTTTTAGCATTTTTAGGAACGGTTTGGGATCCTTGGATGGGAGTCCCTATATTAATTTTTGGTCTCTCAATCTGCCTTTTTCATTTAGAGATTGAAAATATCATAGCAATTTCAGGGATGTCAGTTTCTGTAATTCTTGGGCTGACTATTTATTTAATAGAAAAAAGAGCAGAAAGAGAATAAAATACTATTAAACATGCGAGGGTAAAGTGATTTTCAAAATTCTTTCATTTATTATTTTGTTTATTATATTAGGAGTCTTGTTGCACATAGTATTTAAAGCACTTTATTTGCTATTGTTGTATTTTTGTTGGAAGTTTTTAAAATTTATACTTAATCTTTTAAAAAGGAAGTAATCATGGGAATTCTATCTCGTTTAACTCGTTTATTAACTGGTAAAGCTAACTCTGTAATGGATAGACTTGAAGGTGGGAATATTGAAGTAGTCACAGAACAAACATTACGTGACTATAACGTAAAAATTAAAGAAGTTCGTGCGGCAATCGGTAATTTTGAAGCTGAAATTAACTTGATGCAAAAGCGTCGTAATGATAATGATACAGAAATTGCTCGTTTGAATGAACTAGCAGATGCAGCTATAGCAGCTGGAAAAGACAGCCTTGCTGCCGATTATGAATCATCAATCATGGAGTTAGAAAGTACAAATCAAATCTATCAAGAACAGATCAATGCTAATAATCCAAAACTTGAAGAGTTAACTAAGGCTTATTCACGATTACTTGATAATCGAAACAAAGCTCAATTGAAAGTTAAAGAAATTAGTGCCAAACAAAAAATCTTTAATGCACGAGAAGCGGTTGAAGATTCGTTAGGATCTGCGCCTGGTTCAATCGCATCTGAGTTGCAAGAAATTGGTGAAGCTACTGACCGTAAATTATTATCGCAAGAAGCTCAAGATCGGTTGGATAATGGTCCAAACGGGCAAGCGCGGTTGGATTTTGAGAAAGAGCAGAAAGTTGGTAACATAAATGACCGCTTAGCGGCTCGCCGGAGTCGGGTTCAAAATCCTAGCACATAATTTTGGATAAACCAGTGTAGTAGCTAGCAAGGTTGCTGCACTCTATCAACACACGCGTTATTTGTTATTATTTTGTAAAGAATGCATCTCAGATAGTCAGAAAATGCTTGCGAAGCGCTAAATCTTAGATTATCAAAACAAGGAGTTTATTATGGATAAGCTAAAGAAAATCATTTACACCGCGGGATTTTATATTTTCTCGGTTAATTCATTTGCTATCAGTTGTAACGAGGTAACAAACCTAATATCTCTCAGTAAATGGATAGCAGTTATAGTTGGATTACCACTTATAATTACTGGGATAGCAATGCAAGCGCCACAGTTGTTGGTTATAGGGCTTATGTTTTCAATCGCGCTATTTTATTCTCCATCAATGTTCAATATGGCATCTGGAGAATCAAGTATTATTGATGATTGCCCAAAAGAGCCTGAAACTCACTACTGGCAATCTATTCTCAGTTTTTTGGGAAGTGCTTGCTATTTTGTATTCCCACTAATTGGTACTCTTGTTGCGATGGTGATAATTGCTGTAGTTATTGAATCGTCTTATACTAAGTCATTTAATGCCAATCAAGAGGCGTTAATCAAGCGGAAGTCGGGCGAGTTATTATTCTTTCTAAATCAGTTATATCGACAGCTTGCAGAAGATAAGAGCGATTACCGTCAACAGACGTTAGATCTAATTTGCACGATTCATGAGGCAAGTCATATCTCACTAACCGAATTAAAAACCTATGTCAAATCGTACCGTGAAATCAAAACGAATATTCTTGCTTGAAATAGGATCAATATCATGAAAAAATATTTATTACTGATTCTTTTCCCGTTTTGCGTTGATGCTACTTCTCCGACAATTGCGCAAATTGAAAAAGCAATGCAGCAAGGTAATCTTGCTCAAGTTGAGCAAATGTCTAAAGAAGCAGTACAAGAACATCCGAAATCGGCTAAAGCACATTATTTTCTTGGTCAAGCCTATTTTAATGAAAATAAAATAGTTAAAGCCAATGTCGAGTTTATGGCGGCTCGAAAACTGGATCCAAACCTAAATTTTACGAAAAAGCCGGAAATGTTCAACGATATGCTTAATCGCAGTAGTGTGAAATTGTCTGCTGTTACTGCATCTGCTTCAGTACAAGTTGCCAAGCCTAAAACAAAAAAATCTGACTCACTGAATATAATCTGGTTAATTATCGGTGCAAGTTTAGGGCTTGCTCTAGGTGCGTTAATATTAGCACCCGTGATCAAGAAACCGAGGAAAATCGAAAGCGATTTAGGTCCAGAGTTTGAGTTAGAGGATGAAGATATGTGGAAATCTACTACATCACATAAAGCTGACTTTCCTAAACGAATGCCAATACTTGTTACTCCAAAATATACTGATAGTATTTCTCCATTCGAAGAGTTGAGAAAGCCTATACCAAATTCAATAAATAATATTAAAAGACCTAGCTCAGTTACACGAATTTCAAATATCAGGAGAACTACTCCTGAGCATAATTCACTATCTGCTCAACAGTCAACAGTGATTCGGGAATCTAATAATGGATCTTCAGATTTACTAACTGGTGTTTTTATTGGAAATATGCTATCAAACCATCATCATGAAACTAATATCATGAATGAAAATACTACAATAGTTAACAATTATAGCAATGATAACGAAAATAGTAGTTCGTTAATGTTTGATTCATCATCAGACACTTCTAGCTGGAGTGATGATACAGGCACCAAGAGCTGGGATACTTCTGGTGATCAATCCTGGGGAGGCGGTGGAGAGACATCCTTTGACAGTAGTACTTCGAATGATAATTGGTAGATGTTTATAAAATAAATAATAAGATGGAGGAATAAATGAACCAAGAGGACAAAATTCAATTATTTTTAGCTAGTACTTGTGGTCTAATGGAGTAATGAATGAAAAAGAAAATTCTTATAATTTTGTTCTGTATTATTTCAACCTTTCTTGGTTGTACTATGGAAAAAAAATATTATAATGTTGAAATTAATCATGCTCTTAATGATTCAGTTAATCTTAATTTAGCACTAATAGCGGCAACACGGAATCTTTCTCTTACATACCACAGCGATATATTTGGTGATGTTCGATGCTATGACGAATTCGATAATGGGGGATTAATCAATGGATGTTCTGGTTGGGTTAGGTTTAATAAAGGTGATCAATGCATTTCATCTTCTCAACAGAATGCTTGTGCAGCATTAGATATTCGCTTAAAGAAGCAAGGTTATAATTTGAGTGCTTCTGAATTTGTGAGCGGTTATCTTTCATTGCAACAAATGTTATATGATAAACAGCAAAACGAGGAAATTAATAAAGTTAAAAAAGCTCGTGAGCAATTAATTGAAAATATGGCAAACGGGAAATAAGCATGAAAGAACTAAATAAATTAGTTAATAAAGTAATGCTGTGGAATTTACCATGTATTGCATATGTCTACTACGTATTGCTATATTCCAAAAGCTTTGAAATGCTGATATACCGCTCAAACTTTGTTATTTTATGCTTTGGAATAGTGAATCTATGGCTGTTCATAAGCTTACTTTTTAAAGAGCATGCAACCAATAAATTAAGCATCAAAAAGATAATATTAGCTTACTTATGTAGTATGATAGTTGTTGGTGCTCCAATATTGTATTACGCCGTATCTCCATTAGCAATGTACAGAGCGATTAACGGTGCGGATAAAAATGTTAACACTGTTATTTTTAATAAAAAACAGTTTCCTGATTTGGCTTCTGAAGATTTTGTAACATGTAATGATGAACTTATTTGCGGTTTTCATGTTGTTAAATTTCGTGTATACCCAAGGCATGGAACAACTGTGGATTTAGATATATCACCGATACAAGAAAATAGCTCAATAATTATGACTATGCCAATGAAAAACGTTCACATCGTTTTAGATCAAGTGATTTTGACAAAAGATTATAAGTAGTATGACTATACTTATATTTTGTATTTTGAGTATTGTGGCAGATTATATTTATATGTATATATTAAAGAAAAGTCAGGTTTTAGCTATTGTTTTATGGGTTATTATACTCTTGATTGCAACAATTACATTATTATTACTGTAGAGGATGAATATTTATGAAGTCACAATTACAGAATTTTATATCATCAGATATACAAACATATGACATATTAATTTGGCATTACGTGGTCTTTGCTTTAAGCGCTGGTGTAATTGCATGGGTTATTATTCATATGATTTATAGGACTATAAAGCGTACAGTTAGTTTCAAATTCTACATCAATATGTTGTGTTGGGTGCTTATATTTATATTTCCAGCTGCTACTTATTATGTTGAAATTACTCAAATGAAAATCTACCCGCCAAGAGTTAAATACATAATCATGGATTTTTCGCACAGCAATATGGAAAAAAACAGTTCTGCGATGGATATATATACTGGTTTTGTTAAAGATAAATATGCAACTTGTAGCAATTTAAAATGTACTGTACCCGCAATCGAGTTTATACATAACAGAAACCAGACTGCAGCACAATATTCTCAAGAGTCAACAGGTATGTTTTATTGTGCAGACTGTCCTAGTCCAATTTTCTTCGATTGGTCAAAGAAAGAATTTTATGCGCATGTTTTTGTATTTCCTTCAGAGAGAATTATAAATTCGTCGTTTGTTGAGTTTTTTATACGATAATTTTTTGGAGAAGCATATAATGGATAATATAACAATGGATCAAATTCACCCTGGACAGTTGACCCGTAAAATTAAATCTGAGTATCCTATGTTTGTTGATAGAAAGTGTATGCCTTGGAGCAAAAACACCAAAGACTTTATCTTTAGCTTATATCCAGATGTAAACAGAAAATGCCTCAAGACCGCAATTTCATTTTTAACGGACACGTCTGCATACATGTCATCATTTATATTAAACAAGCAACGATATAACTTTGTAACAAAAAAACGTGATGAAGTAATAACATTATTTGAGCTTCATGCGATGATTGACAAAAAAATTAGAGCATCGATCGTAATTAAACATAAAAAATTCAGAAAGAGGTTAGGATGTATTTTATTCCCAAAAGTCCAAGCTGCATTGGAGTCAACAGAAGCATTATTTAACTTTATTACCTATTTAGGATGGAATAACAATGTCAGCAATCTTCAGACTAGTATATCGAAAGAACAAAGCTCTAGTGAAATTGCCACAAAAACTCTTAATTCAGCACCAAAGGAAAAACTCAAACTGCAGAAAGTCACAAAGGATGGTCCGGAAATTAAGATCGTTAGTAAAAAGAAACTACCAAATGCACCAAAAATCACCATAGAAATAGTTGAATAGTTTTCTAATCTAGGTATTGTTATAAATTTTATCGTAATTTAACTGAAAGGAAGTCTTATGGAACATTTTAATTTTCTTAATATTTGTGGATTAATTCTTGCTGCGATGGTAGCAATTATAGGTGATGTGCAAGGAGGAATGAATAAACTCATAGAGATGTTTACCCCTAAAAGTGGTACCAACATTGCCGGGATGTTAAGCGCCTTTACGCAAACTGATGCGGGTAAGCAGTTATTTGAAAAATTAGTAAAACCAAGTAATGTCTCATCCGCTCCAAGCGAACCAACCCTATAAGCTTCCTTTCTAGAGATACTTGAAATTATCGCATATAATTCAAGTATCTTAATCTTAATATATTGACATGGATAAACTTCAACTGTTAATATATCCACAATATAATTAATGTTATACCAACCCAGAGTACTTAAAGAAGTATACAAATACTTATCATTAAATATAAACCTCCTATCGTTATTCCAACACCAACTGAAACATCTGCAAACCATAAATCAACAATAAGAAAGTTTTATTATCGCGGTTCAGTCTAGAAAAATGGCGCGCTTATCGTGTCTTAATTACCCAGAACATCTGAGAATACAAGTCTTAGAATTTGAAGGCTTGTAGGTAAAGCATAAATTTATGGGGTTTCTAAGGGGTGAGCTCGTCGAACCCCTTATACTGATGCACCGTAGGTAATTTATTATCTCTACAAACAGATAATCTGGTATTTACAGCAAGTTGGATATACTATGGCCGCCCTGGCCATAACTTTTATTCCTTGGTGCTTGTCACCAAGGCTAGGGTGGTTATCAACAACCAAAGGGTGTTGTACTTTGTAGAGTATGAAATAGTGTGTTGTATGGGGCAGTATTGGAATCTGTTCTATTTAGATATTTTGCAGTTTATTTTGGGAGATACCCTTATTTCTAGCATGTTATACCATTAAACTAATGGGAAATACCTACTACAAATCTGTGGAATACCCCAAAATTTAGATAAGTTATCCACAGATTTATGTACAAAATGTAAAAAATAAAGCTAGACTAGTTCCTGGTACTAAATTTTATGTTGGTTTCTTCGAAGCGATGGTCATTTGAGGTGTGCTGATAGTGCATTGTGGTTGATATTGAGGAATGTCTTAAATTTTGTTGTACAACTCTCAGGTCAATTCCCGCATCAACTTGATGAGTTGCTGATGTATGCCTCAGCCAATGAGGTGTTACCTTTGAAAAAATGGCTGAATTAACAGGATCACTCATTTTTAACTCAACAGAAAGTCCAGTACAAACAGATTTTACTGTTCTATATATAAATTCATCACTTACTTTAGAATAATTGCATATCGAACGCACAATCAATGCTATTCTTACATCATGTTGTCCAGGATAATCTGATAATCCAAGGAATCTTCTATACCTTAATAACGCTCTAAACAAGGCATCAGGAATAGGAACACGGCCAGGTTTATCGCCTTTACCAATGACGTTTAGCCACCAACCAGTTCGACTATACTTAATATCAGACATTACTGCGTTACTAATTTCACTTCGCCTGCAACCAGTATAATAGAGCAGGGCAAATATCCATCTAATTGTTTCATATCTAAATTTTTGAAGGAATGTTTCCTGTGGCATATTTTCTACATATGTATTAATTAGTAACAACTGTTTTTTTGATAAAAGCTTATAATTTGTGGACTGTGTAGGAAAATTAAGACGTAGTTTGCAGGTTATTGGTGATTTTAGTAAGTAATTGTTGTTGTAGAGATATTTAAATGCAAGGCGTATGATGTTGTAGTTTCTGATGGCGTTTGGTATGGTTAGTGGTTTATAGAATGGTCGCCAACAGGAGCTTGAGAAATGATGACGTTCTCCACACCAGCTAGGATCAGGAGCAATTAAAAAATCAATATATTCAAGAATATCAGCTCTTGAAAGAACTTTCAGATTTAAGTTGTTAGTCCTCATCCACAGATAAAACCTATAAATCACAACATGATATGAATCGTAAGTATTTCTACAGTGATTATGCTCATTTAACCATAGTATTAGTTGAGCAGCGTCTGGATCTTGACTAGTAATTGAAAAGGATTTTTGAATAGATGGAATCATGATTAAACCTTAAACTTAAAAGTTTATCATGTGAATACAGTATTTTAGTTAAACCAAGCAGAAATAAAGAAATGAGCTTGACAAAAGAATTCAAGCTATAGTAGAATATAAAATATCCTCAATAGGAAACTTTATTATATTCTGCGATGTGGCGGATTTTTATAGTATCTACCACACGAGAATTACAAAACTCGCAACGGATTATTAACGAGCTAACCACTCAATAATAATCTACTTTACCTTAAACGACAAGGATCAGTACTATGCCAAGTTACGGTCATAATTATAACATATCAAATCTAATATGCAACAATTTATCCAATTTCAATCGTAGTTATTTGTTGAATAATGTTCACAGCAGAAATATCTCAAATTCAGATAAAATTCACTATTATTGTTATAATAGTGAATTTGTTATTTAGATAATTTTAGCTCAAATTTGAACAGTTTACTATTGATTTTTTAACGACTAATGAAGATTAATAAGATAATATTACATTATGAAATAATATAAATTTAAATGAATATTAGCTCAATTATCTCTTTAGATATTTGAGCTAATAAATTTGTCTTAGACTACGTTGTAGCAGAAAATAATTTTACCATTGAGAGATTTAGACATCCTCAACTAAAGAGTTATTTTGCTTCTTTATAACGCTCTGAATATTCCCTGGTTGCAGTTTTTAGAACAATTTTTTCGCCAAGATTAACAAAAGAAGGTACAACCACACGAATACCAATATCCAGTATCGCTGGTTTGTCCATAGCTGTTGCTGTAGCACCTTTAATTTGTGGATCTGTTTCAACAACAGTACAAACGATTGTTGTTGGAAATTCTACAGCAAGAACGCTTCCATCAACTAATTTAAGTCTAACGTTAATGCCATCAGATAAAAAGACAACATCATCACCAATTGTATCAGGTGTTACTGTAATTTGACTGTAATCTTCCATATTCATGAATACGTAGTTTTCACCTTCTTTATACAAGAAAGTACACTCCAACTCTTCTGTTGACAAACGTTCAATTGAATCAGTAGATCTAAACGCTGTTTGAGCCTTTGACCCTGTCTGAATATTTCTCATTTCTGTTTGTATAAATGCACCGCCACCTGTACCTGATTTAACTGTACGTGTACTTAATACGGCAAATTGACGACCTTCATACTGAATAATCCAACCTGGACGAAGATCGACTGCTTTTTCTTTCATATTGGTTCCTTTTTATTATAGGTAAATATTTTTGTTTAGGACTAGACGAGCAAAATCTGATTGTTTCTAATTGATTTTTGTAGTCTAACCTTATTTTTATAGCATCAAAGGTAGTAATTTTACACTATTTTACACTGATTACATAAACTACTTACTTAGCATCGCTTCATGTTGCAAAATCCAATGCTGAATTTCATTTGTTTCTTGTTCAGCAAGTAGATATTGGTTAAATGAGGTATTAGCATTATGAAAACGATAACGCAGAATAACGTTTGGTAAATTAGTCGCCATAATATTTTGTACAAAAACTAATCTGGCAAATAGATCATAATCAGTACATATTTTATAGTGTGATGCGTATCTCAGTGTATTTAGTGCTGAAGTACGAAACATAACGCTAGGATTTAGGAATGGCACTCCATTAAAAAAACTCTGTTTTAACTCTTCCTTTGTTGATGAAATAGGATAATCTAAACTTACATTTGATCCATCTGGATAAAATGCCTCTGCTTGCCCGCCAACAAAACCAAAGTCAGGGTTATCTATCAAAAACCTCAATTGTTGCTCAAGTCTCGTTGGGATGCAAATGTCATCATGATCCATCATCGCAACAAAAGAACCTTGCGCGTGGTCTATTCCAATATTTGAAGCAATAGCGATACCACTGTTTACCCTATTTTGCAACCAGACAATTCTATTATCATTATAGCTTGCAGCAATATGCCCTAACCTTGAATTATCATTCGGACTATCGTTTACAATTAAAAATTCAAAATTTGAATAAGTCTGCCCAAGTACACTCTCTATAGCTTCTCGTAAATAAATTTCATTGGTCTGATAAACCGGCATCACAATACTAATCTTATTGTTATAAGTGATAACCCCACCTCTTAAACATTAATCTAGCCTCTTGAAATAGAAATTTAAACAAAAGTACATCTAAATTTCACAATTCTTTATCTTTTTACTGTTCTTTAGCAATATCGCGGATTAATTGCATTTCATCAATGATTTCATCGACATTATCGTTTACAGTAAGCGTTGCTTTAACAAGTTTCTTGAACATAGTTGGAGTTAATTGGTATGTTTCTTTAACATATTTTTCAATTTCTTTTGAATCTGATTTGAGTTGATCCATTGATTTTTGATTAATGGCATATTCGTCTATCGATTTACGTATTTTTTTAAGTACTTCTTTATCATTATAAATCGCACGCAAGAGTTCAGTTGACTTCATTTATTTCCTTTATATAAATATATTATTTAGTTTCAAATGGTTATTTTGACACCACTATACAGAGCCGTAAATTATAACATATGCGAGATTCAAACTAAATCTAGAAGCGTTTCGTATAGCTACTATTCTCGACATCAGATAAGAATCCTCGTATTTGTTCGAATACCGAAGTTTTACCACTACCATTCTTACCAGTTAAAATCGAATGCTTCGCTTCATTTCGTAAATTAACTTTTATTTGTTAATAGCTTGCGTGAAATTTCTGTAATACTTAACTTAAACAAGCATTAAATCTTGCTAATCATTAATGATCTTTATAATCATCAGTACAAAACTTCTCATTACTAAATATATTTTCAGTTAAATTATCTCTTGTTCAAGCATCAGCAAATAGCTATCAATACTCTCATCAACAGCTTGGCAAATGACTTGGTAAAACTTTTCCAACTGATTATCATTTTGCGCTGTTTCCAAAGCAAGGATATAATTAGCTCGATTGGCGACACGGATAATTGCAGTTGGATAGCCATTTTGTAGCAAGATAAGATTCATCAATAAGCGCGCGGTACGACCATTGCCATCAATAAATGGATGAATAGTTACAAATTCATAATGAGCAAGCGCTGCTTTGATTATTGGATGTTCGTGATTATTACTTAAGTTAGTAATAAATTCTTGCATAGCAGCATCAAGCTGTAATGGATCGGTAAAATTACGAATACTACCATCGCTCAAACGAACACCCACCATAGTGTCACGAAATTTACCAGCATATTTATCATCAATGCCACGTAAAATTAAACTGTATTAGTTTGGATTTAATCTGACAATTCTTAATAATATAAGTTATACTTCATG
>DAORIZ010000003.1:0-130316 GCA_035438765.1 Burkholderiales bacterium
TTACTTACCGATGGAGGTAAAATGCAAAAAGTTAATTTCTGTCATGTAGTAAGATAATAAATAGAGTTCTTTTGGGTGTAATAATTTCAATAGCAAATCCTTTATTTTTAATGATTTCATTTTTTTATTGCCAAGATCATTATAGTACTTATGTGGAAACAAATATTTATCAAGTAGATCATGTGATGTTTATTTTAATTTGCATATTACTTTCTATTGTTAGATATGTGTTATACTTTTTCTTATATATCTATTATTTTGGGAAAATAAAAATTTGCAGATGGTTTGACGCGTTTTTAGCTAATAACATTAGCCTTGTGCCTGGTGGCGGACTATTTCTTTTTATGTTTTGGGGACCGGCAGAGGGTAATGCCGTTGGATTTATTTATCTTCCGATTATAGTTATAACATTAGCGATTACCTTACCCATAAACTTTAATTCACAAATTAAGATGTTACGTTACGGTTTAATTAAATAGGTGCAATATAATATACGTATTGATCAAAAATATTTTCATGAACGCTAGAATTAATTTCTTTGGATACCTTAAGTGCAAATAAACAAAGTTCCATTTTCTCAATTTAAAGCTGTAATGCGTAATGCTCTTAGTTTGAGCAAAAAATCTGCTTTAAAAATCATCCTCTTTGATTTGAGTTTTGTCGCGCTGATTGGCATATGCTATGGGGTAGTAGCTTTATTATTTGCAATTTTATCTCCAATATTACCTAAATGGCTTATCATTATCCTAGGCATTATTTCTTTGATTGCTGTGGTGTATCTATCCGCAACGCTCTTTGCTCGTGTGTTTTATAGCAAAATAAATTTTATTTGGCGGATCAGAAATCATGAAGCTCCTAAGATAAAAGACTTATGGCGAGGATTATCTCCTCCAATGTCACTAGCCAGAATTAATGTGTACTTTGTATTATCTTGTTTGCTGTTTTTAGTTATTGTTGTTTTGTGTGCTATCTTTGCTCCCAATGTATCCAAATCTTCAAACATAGTCTGTAGTTTAGCATTCTACGTTATTGTTACGATTTCCGAGTTTGCGGTAATTGGTATAATTCTTAATGAAATTACGCCAAAACAAGCATTGATTGATGCTTCAAAAATAGTAAAAACAAATATTGCTCTTACGTTAATTATGCCGATAGCGATATCCTATGTAGTATCTATTCTCTTTTTACTATGTTTTTTGTTGTTGCCATCAAAAGCCGTGATAGTTATTAGTGGTATTTTATATTTTAGTTTCTTTATGTATTGGCAAGTTGTCTTGCTAAATTATGATCTCAGTATTTACCAGATGAGTGTTGATGCTGTATCCATATATAAAGGGTATAATCAACAAAGTATATATGTTAAAGAAACCAATGTTACTAATAATTCAGCATCATCAGCTCGAAAAAAGAAAATTCTTGCAACAATAATTAGTTTTTGCATTCTAGGAACGTTAGCAATTAAATTGATTCAATACTTCAAGCCTAGTATTTTAAGCTTAAAAACTACCAATACTACCTCTAAATGGCTTGATCTGCGTAACGAGTCTGAGCAGCATGTAAAAATTGATCCACAATTTAATTATTATACTAATGCTATTGCGCTAAGTCTCAATGAACACGCTATTAAAACAGTTGGCGTAAAAAATAGTGATGCATATTATGATAAGTTTAACAATGGCATAAATGGGAGTACTGGATGGGTCGAAAGTAGTGCTGGAATATTAATGTTTGAATCATCTAATGGTGAGTTTATTATTGTTGGAGCCAGTGGGGTACTTAATAATGGAGAGATGATTCAAACTGCATATCAGTCGTTGTCTGAATTAAACGGTTCTGAGAGTGAAATAAATAGATCTAGTCCAATTTACCATAAGTTACGAGTTTGGGTCGGTGGTAACGGTCTAAAAGGTAGTGGTAAGTTAAAAACTCTTGATGAGCTAGGTATCAAATCTCTGGCAACAACACCGCTTATTGTTAATAATGTTGAATTGTCAGGAGGTAATAAGGAAACTGGTTTTGCCAATTTTAGTTATGATGATGGTCGTTTATCAATGACTAATTCAATTAGGTTAATTTATTCTCCAATTTTTCGAGTTTTTTCTCAAGCAATAAATATTGAAAGCGTGTCTAATCTACCTAATCTGTCAGGTGCAGGCAATGTTCGTGATTTGCGTGAAGCGATGGTATTATCTCCAGCTTTAAAACGTTCTGTAATTGAGTACATGAATAAATCATATACGGACAAACAACATAAGATTGATGAAATCGTTCAATTATGGGCTGCAACTTCAACAGTGAAAGACACTTTGGCATCTACATTACTCACTGGCGAAAACCGCCCTGATACAGGGAAACGAGGAACTAATTTATCTGAATCCGATATTGCAAAACTTGAGTTTATTGAGCAATTTACTGGGTATTATGGTGGAGTAAAAGATTTTAAAGATCCAGAAGCCAATTCAATTGATGGTCGTTTTAGATACCGCGGTGATGCTCCGCATGGATTAAATTTTCCGAACGCTAAAGGGCTTGAATCGGAGTACATTCAAATTTCTAGATTGGTAATAAGCAATTTAGATAATCCACAAATAATGGATAAAGAATCTAACTTGGAGATGTTGAAAAAAACTAATAGCACAGCGACTGAATCAGCTTCTGAGCAAAGCATAATAACATTAATTAACCAGCACAAGGATTCAGCGGCTATTAATGTATTGCCAAAGTTAAGCGTTCAAGATAAACAAAATCTTGCACAATACATAGAATCAAATGTTACAAGTATGAAGCCTCCATATATCTTTTGGTTATCAGAGCAAAAATATCAAAATAGTCATTTAGACCAGGCTGCATTTTATTATTTATTTGCACGACTGCGCTTGGTTGAGGATATTGAGCGTTGCAATGATGCTAGTGCAGGAGACGGAGTCTTTATGCTTATAGGAAAGCTTGCACCCAATGCTATGGTTTATACTACTCAAACAATTAGTAGCAAAAAGCGTTATTTTATTGGTAAACACGTTGTACGCTTAGATAGTAAACATCCAAACCAGTTATCACCACAGTGGATATGTGTGCACGGAATCAAAGCCTTTTCTAGTAATGGTGTTCAGATAGCATCTAAGTCAAATTGGGATGCCATCTATACCGAACAAAGAAATAACTTTATCAAAATCTTAAAAAAATCTGAGTCAAATACTATCCGTAAGCAGAAATGAAACATTGATTAATGTAATTAGCTATTAATCTAATTCCCCAACTTAACTAACGTCACACCATTGCCGCCTTGGGCTGGTGTGCCATAACTATAAGCCAATATCTGAGGCATATGACTCAGGTATTTACGAACTACGCCAAGCAAGATTGCCTGATTGTAAGCAGAATTAGTTCCTTGTCCATGAATTATCTTAATACATGATCCGGGTGCTTGTTGATCAATAAAGCGCTCGAGTAATTCTAATGCATGAGCTTTGCTATAACTATGCAAATCTAAACTAGCACGTATGCTCAGTTTGCCGCTACGTAGCTCCTTGGGTAAATTTTTTTGCCCATGACGAAAAAACTCATTTACCGAATCCTGCTCATCAAAAAACTCAAAGTCATGAGATGTAGTTGACGCGGTATGTTCTAAATTTATACGTGGCTTTGCGTTAGGTTTTGTGCTTTGGTAAATTTCAATATCCGTTTTAAGCGGTGTAATCTGTAGTGATTGGCAATACTCGCCAAAGCTCAGCGGTTTTACATCTGGTGCTTTTGGGGTTAGCTTAGCAACGTTAGGTGTTGCCAGAAGTTGCTTTTTTAGTGTCTTAAGTTTTTTTTGCCACATCGTGTTTATGTCTATAAAGATTATTTAATAAAGAGCTCTCAAGCCTCAAGACAATATATTATGCTATAATTTTGAACTTTATACAATTTTATGCATTGGGGCTTGTATGGCAAAGGTTAAATTGGGCGACTCGTACCAATTATACAAACGAATTTTTTCTACTTATATGACCGGCTATTGGAAGAAATTTACGATTTCACTAATAGCGATGGCAGTGGCTGCAGCAACTGAACCTGCTTTTGCCAGATTGATGAAGCCTTTGATTGATAAGGGTTTTACTGATCAAGATCGCACCGCAATGTGGGCAACTCCATTGGCGGTAATGGGGATATTTTTGATTCGTGCGATTGCTGCTTATGTCAATGAAACTACTTCAACGTGGCTCTCAGGCACTATCGTTGAAAAAATGCGTACGCAAATGTTCCAAAAACTCTTACGCATGCCAGTGCAGTATTATGACGATAATAATTCAGGACGAATGATTTCGCGGATTGTCTATGATGTGACACAAATTACTGAAGCTGGATTTAATATTATTACGGTAACGGTAAAAGATGGTTTAACGATTATCGGTTTACTGGCTTTGTTGTTTTATACCAACTGGCAATTAACTTTATTTTGCTTCTTTACCTTACCTTTTGTCTTAGTTTTGGTTCGTGTTTTATCTAAACGTTTGCGTCGTTTGAATAAAAATAATCAAGAACAATACGGTGCAATGACACAGGTAGTTACCGAAGCGGTGCAAGGGCAAAAAATTGTTAAATTGCTTGATGGTCTAAATTATGAAACTTCACGTTTTGCCGAAAGCGTTCGCGCGATTAAAGACAATAATGTTCGTCAATCAGGTACTTCTTCGCTAAATTCAGGTGTGAGCCAGTTTTTGGTAGCTGTGGCATTATCTTTGATTCTATACTTTGCTTCAACTCGTTCACGGGCTAATGGTTTTACTGCGGGTGATTTCGTGTCATTTATTACTGCCATGATTATGATTATGCAACCAATGAAACGAATTACCAATGTTACGCAGTCATTACAACGTGGTTTAGCTTCTGCAGAATCAGTGTTTAGTTTCCTTGATGAACGTGAAGAAGTTGACAATGGTGAGCATAAAGTTAGTAAAGTTACTGGTGATATTCAAATTAATAACCTAGTTTTTAAATATCCTAGCTCGGAAAGAAATGTGCTGGATGATATTAATTTAGAAATCAAAGCTGGTGAAACAGTAGCTTTGGTGGGAAGCTCAGGTAGTGGTAAAACTACTTTGGCAAACTTAATCCCGCGCTTTTATATTCCACAGTCTGGATTGATTAAACTTGATGGGGTAGAGTTAAATAGTTTGAGCCTGCAATCATTACGTGATCAAATTGCACTGGTTAGTCAGGAAGTAGTATTGTTTAATGACAGCGTATACAATAATATTTCCTATGGTAGCAACAGTCGCTTTAGTGAAGAAGAAGTGCATAATGCCGCGCGACTTGCCAATGCTCTAGAGTTTATTGAACAATTACCGCAAGGGTTTGCAACCCAGATAGGTGAAAATGGTACACGTTTATCAGGTGGGCAAAAACAACGTCTGGCAATTGCACGTGCGATTTTGAAAAATGCACCGATTTTGGTACTTGATGAAGCGACGTCGGCTTTAGATAATCAATCTGAAAAACTAGTACAGGAAGCATTGGATCGCTTGATGGCAAATCGTACTACTTTGGTGATTGCACACCGTTTGTCGACGATACAGCACGCTGATAAGATTGTCGTGATGGAACAAGGTAAAATTGCCGAAACAGGTCGCCATGACGAGTTATTAGCTAAAAATGGGGTTTATGCTAGCTTGTATAATATCCAGTTTAAAGCTTGATTTATTCAGTCTAAAAAGAGCAAACCGCGGTTGTTTATGTTATAATACCGCCATTAAAAACACTGTTTGATGGATTATTTTTTATGCCTAAAATTCTTGCAACTGAGATTTGTGTAAAGAGTTTGTTGGAATCAGATGAGAACTTCCAGACAGGTTTAAAATGCTATCACGCCCACGTAGATGGTTGCGGTGGTGCTTATGAGAATATTGAACAAGCGTAAATAGTTACAACGAGGGGCAAATAGTCACCTCGTTTTTTAATTAAAGAAAGAAATATTAGCGTGACTAAGTATATTTTTATTACCGGTGGGGTAGTGTCATCTTTAGGTAAGGGTATTGCCGCAGCTTCAACGGCTTCAATTTTAGAATCGCGTGGTTTGAAAGTTACCATGCTCAAACTTGATCCATATCTAAATGTTGACCCAGGTACGATGAGCCCGATGCAACACGGTGAAGTTTTTGTAACTGAAGATGGGGCGGAAACTGATTTGGATTTGGGGCATTATGAGCGCTTTATTTCGGCACATATGACTAAAAAGAATAATTTTACTTCGGGTAAAATTTATGAATCAGTAATTCGTAAAGAACGTCGCGGTGAATATTTGGGTAAAACAGTACAGGTAATTCCGCATATTACCAATGAAATTAAAGAACGGATTATTGAAGGCGCTGCGGGTTATGATGTTGCCATGATTGAAATTGGTGGTACGGTCGGTGATATTGAATCACAGCCATTTTTGGAAGCAATTCGCCAAATGCGCCAGAATTTAGGGCGCGCCAATACCTTATTTATGCATCTGACTTTGGTGCCGTATATTGCTAGTGCCGGCGAACTTAAAACTAAGCCGACGCAACACTCCGTTAAAGATATGTTGCAAATCGGGATTCAACCAGATATTTTAATTTGCCGGATGGATCGCGAGCTACCGCTTGAAGAAAAACAAAAAATTGCTTTATTCTGTAATGTGGATGAGCGTGCGGTAATTGGTTGTTATGATTCAAATAGTATTTACAAAGTTCCACGGATGTTACACAATCAAGAAATTGATGACATTATTTGTGAAAAAATGCAGATTAATGCGCCAGCTGCCGATTTCACCTTGTGGGATAAGATTGTTAATAATTTGGAAAATCCATTACAATTAGTTGAAATTGCGATGGTTGGGAAATATGTTGATTTAACCGAGTCTTATAAATCGTTGAATGAAGCGTTGATTCACGCTGGCATCCATACTAAATCACGCGTGAATATTAACTATATTGACGCAGAAACCTTGTCTAGTGGTGATCTGTCATCATTGCAAAATGTTGATGCAATCTTAGTACCTGGTGGCTTTGGTAATCGTGGTGTTGAGGGTAAAATTAAAGCAATTGAATATGCGCGTAAGAATAATATTCCATTTTTAGGGATTTGTTTAGGTATGCAATTAGCAGTAGTAGAATACGCACGAAATGTGTGTGGTTATGCTGATGCTAACTCGACTGAATTTAGCCAAACTAGCTCTTATCCTGTAATTGGTATGATTGAAGAGTGGGAAGATAAAAGCGGTAGTGTAGAAACCCGTGATGAAAATACTGACTTAGGTGGTACGATGCGTTTGGGGGCACAGGATTGTGAGTTGGTCGCTGGAAGTTTGGCGGCAAATGTCTATGGTGCCAATAAAATACATGAGCGTCACCGTCATCGTTATGAAGTTAATAACAGCTTAATTGGTAATTTGGTTAATGCGGGCTTGGTGATTAGTGGCACTTCGCTTGGGCGTGAGAAATTAGTAGAAACTGTTGAATTACCTAATCATTCGTGGTTCTTTGGTTGTCAATTCCATCCCGAGTTTACTTCTAATCCTCGTCATGGGCATCCGTTATTTAGTGCTTTTGTTAATGCTGCGTTACTGTATCGTAAACGTAAGGCAGATTTGGCTTCGGTTTAACCTTATCTAATTTTAAAGAGATATTTATGCAACAAAATTCATGGAAGTTATTAGATTTTGAAGTCGGTCTGAATCAGCCACTATTTTTAATGGCTGGTCCTTGTGTGATTGAATCCGAACAGTTAGCGATTGATACCGCAGGTTATTTAAAAGAAGTTACTAGTAAACTAGGGATTAATTTTATCTATAAATCAAGCTTTGATAAAGCTAATCGCAGCTCAGGTACTACCTTTCGTGGTCCTGGGATTGACGAAGGTTTGCGGATTATGTCAGAAGTTAAACGTCAACTTGGTTTGCCGCTGGTAACTGATATTCATGATGTCGAACAAATTGATCAAGTTGCCTCGGTTGTTGATATTTTGCAAAC
Organism: Burkholderiales bacterium; assembly: GCA_035438765.1. Lineage (GTDB taxonomy): Bacteria > Pseudomonadota > Gammaproteobacteria > Burkholderiales > UBA11063 > Aquella. The sequence goes on from DAORIZ010000003.1 coordinate 7,980, forward strand.
TCCAGCATTTTTATGTCGCCAAACGGATTTCATTAAAGCGGTAGCCAAAACGGGTAAACCGATCAATGTTAAAAAAGGTCAGTTTCTTGCGCCATGGGATATGAAGAATGTTACTGATAAAGCTTTGAGCGTTGATGGGCATGGACTAATTATGGCGTGTGAGCGTGGAGTTAGTTTTGGTTATAATAATCTGATTTCGGATATGACTTCATTAGTGGTTATGCGTGAAACTAATTGCCCGGTAGTCTTTGATGCTACTCATTCGGTGCAGTTACCGGGTGGGCAAGGAAATAGCTCTGGTGGTCGTCGCGAATTTGTACCGGTATTGGCGCGGGCTGCGGTAGCAGTTGGAATTAGTGGCATGTTTATGGAAACTCATCCTCGTCCGGATGAAGCCAAATCAGACGGTCCGAACTCGTTCCCGATGTATCAGATTGAGGATTTTTTAACTGAGATTATGGCGATTGACCAGCTAGTTAAAAAATATTAATTGTTTTAGTTGTTAATTATTTAAAAGGAAATTATATGTCTGCTATTGTTGATATTATTGCTCGTGAAATTCTTGATTCACGTGGTTTTCCAACGGTTGAAGTTGATGTGGTTTTAGAATCAGGTGCTTTTGGGCGCGCAGCAGTGCCTAGTGGTGCGTCAACTGGTTCTCGTGAAGCATTAGAGTTGCGTGATGGTGATAAAGCCCGCTACAACGGTAAAGGTGTTTTGAAAGCAATTGAAAATATTAATGGTCCAATTACTGAAGCGGTGCTAGGCTTGGATGCATTGGATCAAACCGCAATTGATAATCTATTGATCGCTTTAGATGGTACTGAATATAAGTCAAATTTAGGTGCTAATGCTACTTTGGCAGTATCTATTGCAGTTGCGCGTGCTGCTGCCGATGAGTTAGGTATTCCTCTCTATAAATATGTGGGTGGTGCTGGCAAAAAAATATTACCTGTTCCAATGATGAATGTCGTAAACGGCGGTGAACATGCAAATAATAATCTTGATATCCAAGAATTTATGATTATGCCTGTTGGTTTACCATCTTTTAAAGAAGCTTTACGTTGTGGTTCAGAAGTCTTTCAGGCACTAAAAAAAATCTGTAACTCACGTGGTTATCCAACTTCGGTAGGTGATGAAGGTGGTTTTGCACCAAGCTTAAATACTAATGAAGAAGCGATTACGATTATTTTGGAAGCAATTTCAGCTGCTGGTTATGTTGCTGGTAAAGATGTGATGTTGGCAATGGATTGCGCGGCCTCAGAATTTTACAAAGATGGCAAATATGTCTTGGCAGCAGAAGGTTTACATTTGAGCTCAGAACAAATGGTTGACTACCTTGAAAATTTAGCGAATAAATATCCAATTATTTCAATCGAAGATGGTATGGCTGAGCAAGATAATGCAGGTTGGAAAATTTTAACAGATCGTTTAGGTGCTAAAATCCAAGTCGTTGGAGATGACTTATTTGTAACTAATCCAAAAATTTTGGCAAAAGGAATTGCTGATGGAATTGCTAATTCTTTATTGGTGAAAGTTAATCAAATTGGTACCTTAACTGAAACAATTGAAGCTGTTGAAATGGCTAAATCAGCTAATTATACAACAGTGATGTCACATCGTTCTGGTGAAACCGAAGATTCAGTAATTGCTGATTTAGCAGTTGGTTTAAATTGTGGTCAGATTAAAACTGGTTCTTTATCTCGTTCGGATCGGATTGCTAAGTACAATCAACTGCTTCGTATCGAAGAAATGCTTGGTGAAAACGCTGTTTTTCCTGGACTAAATGCATTTTATAATATCAAATAAATATTGATTTAAAATGATAAAAGCAGCTATATTGTATAGCTGCTTTTATTTTTATGAAGGACAAGGTGTAAGGTTTAATAGATTTATTTTAGTGCTTATGAGCATTGTGTAAGAGCTAATTTAGCAGAATTTTAATGAACTTAAATCAGTCTGATATAGTATAATCCTTGCCTTATTAAATATATTAATTACTAGATGAAGGAATTATCATGGCTTTAGAAAGAACTATTTCAATTATTAAACCAGATGCAGTGGCTAAAAATGTTATCGGTCAAATTTATGCTCGTTTTGAACAAGCAGGGTTAAAAGTTGTTGCTGCTAAAATGAAGCATTTATCACAAAAAGAAGCTGAAGGATTTTACGCAGTTCATTCAGAGCGTCCTTTCTTTAAAGATTTAGTTTCATTTATGACATCAGGTCCCGTAATGATTCAAGTATTAGAAGGCGAAAATGCTATACTTAAAAACCGTGAAATCATGGGTGCTACTGATCCTAAAAAAGCGGATGCTGGTACGATTCGTGCTGATTTTGCTGAATCTATTGATGAAAATGCGGTTCATGGCTCTGACAGTGCTGAAAATGCAGCAATTGAAATTGCATATTTTTTCCCTGTAACCGAGCTTTGCCCACGTACTCGCTAATATACTAAAACAGATTAATCATACTGGGTCGTTGTCAAGTTCCTTACCTGAATTGGGTGTAGACTTCGTCACTTGTCGCCCACCAGTATTTCCAATCTGTTCGTGTATACTTTGAGTATATAGATTATGCTTTGAATCTTAGATTTGATCTGAAATTAGTGTTTGCTTGCAAAATGGAATAGAATGAAAGTTAATTTACTTAATTATACCTTAGCTAAACTGGAAGAATTCTTTCTGGAAATTGGAGAGAAAAAATTTCGTGCACGACAGGTTTTTCGCTGGCTGCATATTTATGGTGCTGAGTCATTTGCTGAAATGACGGATATAGCAAAAACCTTACGTGCCAAGCTTGAGGAAGTTGCTATTATTGAAGCTCCAGCACTGGTTTCAGAACAAATTTCTGCTGATGGAACTCGTAAGTGGGCGCTAGAAGTCAGCGGCGGAAATAAAATCGAAGCAGTTTTTATTCCTGAGGATGGTCGCGGAACACTTTGTGTTTCGTCTCAGGTTGGTTGTGCTTTAGAATGTCAGTTTTGCTCAACTGCTAGACAAGGGTTTAACCGTAATCTAAGTAGTGGTGAGATAGTTGGACAGCTATGGTGGGCGAATAAACGCCTAGGTAAAGATCCTAAGGGTGAGAAATTAATTACCAATGTGGTAATGATGGGGATGGGCGAGCCATTAGTTAATTATGATAATGTAATTGATGCGATGAAAATTATGTTGGATGATAATGCCTATAATTTATCTAAACGCAAGCTAACGCTGTCAACTAGTGGGGTAGTGCCAAAAATTGATACATTGGCTGACGATTGCCCAGTCGCGCTAGCAATAAGTTTACATGCATCAAATGATGAAGTGCGTGATGAAATCATCCCGCTTAATAAAAAATATCCAATTTCACAACTACTTGCTGCTTGTCAGCGTTATTTAGATAAGTCGCCAAAAAATTATATTACTTTTGAATACGTAATGCTTAAAGATGTGAATGATCATATTGAACACGCTCGTGAATTAACCAAATTAATGCGTGGGATTGAGTGTAAGTTTAATTTGATTCCATTTAACCCTTTTCCTAATTCTGGTTTTGAGTCTTCAAGTTGGGAACAGATATTAAAATTTCAGAAAATATTGCAAAATGCAGGATATATTGCCACCGTTCGCAAAACTCGTGGTGATGATATTGATGCTGCTTGTGGTCAATTGGTAGGTCGAGTTCAAGATAAAACTAAACGCCAGGAGAAATGGAAAAATTACATTCCATTATATGAGGTCTGATATGTGGGTGAAATTAGCTGTAACTGTTAGTAGTATTTTGCTGCTAAGTGCCTGTGTCACTAGGACTATTAATAGTGATGGTTCGGTACAAAGCACGGTAATTGATAAAAATAAATTATCTGATACATATATTGATCTGGCTATTGAATATCAACAGCATAATGCGCCACAGGTTGCTTTGGAACGGGCAAATTTGGCAGTAAATACAAAAGATGATAATCCCAAGGCTTATATGATACGTGCAATGATTTATCAACAGCTTGGGCAATATGATAAGGCTGAGCAGGATTTTAAAAAAGCGTTGTGGCTTGATAGCAAATATTCAGAAGATAATGTTAACTATGCAGTATTTCTTTGTGATCAAAAACGTTATTCCGAAGCATTATATAATTTTAGCCAAGCATTAGATAATCCATTATACTATACACCAGAAATTGGTTACTATAGTCGCGGCAATTGTTATGCCAAACAAGATAGTTTTGAATCTGCTAATCGGGACTATTTGGCAGCGCTTAATTATAAGTCACCTCCGCAAGATACTTATATTGCATTATCCAGACTTCAATTTAATCATCAGAATTATCAATTAGCAAATTATTATCTGAATCGTTATAGCAGTTCACAAACACCCGAGACAATGTGGTTGCATATTCAAATATTGCAGGCAATGATTGATCAAGGCGTGAGCACCACTAAATATCGCGAGTACAATAGTTACCGAAAAACGCTAGGTCAATTATTAATTAAAAATTACGGTGATACCAAAGAAGCGCAACAATATCTGCTGCAATATGATGCATCTGGAGCACCACTTCCTTCACGTAAGAAAGCTTTACCTGAAGCAACCAGTGTAATACTTCCTGATAATGTAGCTCAGTCAATAACATTGTTTGAGTCTCCTTCAGAGGCAGTTAAAATTTCTCGTAAAGTTAATGCATCTGCTAGCGCCCCCTCTAAATCAGCACCTGTCGTTAATCAGGCTTCTGCTGCGCCGCAGAGTGTGGTGCCAGCTACAACTTCAAGCAATTCTAACGTTGTTGTTTCTGCATCAGCTGTCTCTAGTTCAGCAAATATTTCTGGTTCTTCTTCAGCTGTGAACCAGAGTGTCTCACGTCGTTCGATAATAGTTAACCCTGGTGATACGCTTTATAGCATCAGCCGCAAATATTCGGTTCCAGTAGCAACGTTACAAAAAATAAATAATATTGGTTCACGTGGGATTTTAAGTGGTATGAAACTGTATTTAGATCCTCAATAAATGACAAGGAGTATGATATGTTAGCACGTAGAAAGACTTTTAATTGCAAGGTTGGTAATATTTGGGTTGGTAGTAATTATCCAGTAGTTGTTCAATCAATGACTAATACCGATACTGAAGATGCTCTTGGTAGCGCTATTCAAATTGCGGATTTAGTGCGCGCAGGTTCGGAGATAGTACGGGTTACTGTCAATACTGTAGAAGCAGGAAATAAAATCCGTGAAATCAAACAACGTTTAGCAGATATGAATATTAATGTACCAATCGTGGGTGATTTTCATTACAATGGACATAAAATATTAGCTGAGAGCGATTGTGCTAAATATCTCGATAAATACCGAATTAACCCTGGTAATGTTGGTAAAGGTAGCAAACGAGATGAGCAATTTGCCTATATGATAAATAGTGCAATTGAACATAATAAACCAATTCGAATTGGAGTAAACTGGGGCTCATTAGATCAAGAGCTTTTGGCGCAAATGTTGGATGCAAATGCTCGTTTGAGTGTTCCGTTAACTTTGGAAGAGGTAATGCGTCGTGCTTTAGTTGATTCTGCATTACAAAGCGCAGAAAAAGCAATTGAGTTAGGGTTACCTGAAAATCAAATCCTTCTTTCTTGTAAAGTTAGTCATGTTCAAGATTTGGTTTTAGTGTATCGTGATTTAGCTTCAAAATGTCAATTTCCGCTTCATCTAGGTCTTACTGAAGCTGGTATGGGTGCTAAAGGAATTGTGGCATCAACGGCAGCCTTATCAATCATTCTGCAAGAAGGAATTGGCGATACAATTCGCGTTTCGCTAACACCAAAGCCAAATGAAAGTAGAACGCAGGAAGTTATTGTTGCGCAAGAGATCTTGCAATCACTAGGCTTACGTGCTTTTGTTCCTGAAGTAACATCTTGTCCAGGTTGTGGTCGCACTTCCAGTGATTATTTTCAAAAGCTAGCTGATAAAATTCAAACTTACCTTCGTGAGCAAATGCCTGTGTGGAAAACACTTTATCCTGGTGTTGAAGGATTAAAGGTAGCTGTAATGGGGTGTGTAGTAAATGGTCCTGGTGAATCAAAGCTTGCTAATATAGGAATTAGCTTGCCTGGACGTGATGAATCTCCTGTTGCCCCAGTATTTATTGATGGTGAAAAAAGAATGACGTTGAAGGGTGATCGGATTGCTGAAGAGTTTCAAGTGATTGTTGATGATTATATCAAGGCTAGATATAGCTAAAAATGCTGATTTTTCACCCCCAATATCGTGCGTATTATAAACAAGCATCGATAGAGCATCGTCGTAAGATTTTATACTCAGCGTTGTTGGCTTGTTTATTTATGTTAGTTGTTATTGGTGGTCTTATCTTGCTGATGATGCAGGAAAAACGTAGTGAAGAAACGTATATTCAGGAAAAAATAACGCAAAGCCATGTGGGGCTTACTACTGATTCTTTGGGTATTTTAAATAAAAAACCAGTTCATGCTCGGGTTATGTTAATTAGTATTGGTGATATTAATCTTAAAGAAAAGCAACTGATGCTTTATCTGGGGATAACACTACACTATAAACCGCAGCAATTTACTAATGATCCTAATTTTGAAGTAGTCAATGCAGTTGCAAATAATACTAAATTAGTAAAACAGCACCATAACCCAGATGGTAGCCTTGATGCCTTATATCTGACACGAGTCCAGATTGAACCATATTATTTAATACCGCTGTATCCGACTGATATACAATTGATTGCTGTACGGATTGCGGCTGCGGATATGGATAGCGACTACTATATTCAGGTGACGGATTTTCAAAATTACAGCCCAGAAATTGGTGATTATGCCTTGGTAAAAACTGGCTATGTTAATCAGATTGAAAGTTATCCGATTAATTTTGCGGAAAGTAATACTAGTTATTTTAACCAGTTCAGTCGGGTATACTTGATCTATGATCATCAGAATATATTAAATTATCTCAAAAATATTCAATATATATTATTGTCTCTTGGGTTGGCAATTTGTTCATTGCTGTTAAACACTCGTAAACGCGGGCCATATTTAGAGCGTTTTGGTCTGATTAGTGGTGCGGTTTTTGCTCTTGCAAGTAATATTTTTCAAATAAATGCAAGTGTTAAACCCATCAGCGCGTTTAGTGTAATTGATTTGATTTCCGTTTTTACCGCAATTGTGATTATTAGCTCATTTTTTACCACTTTACGTTCAATTAAATTTGCAGATGAGGATGGTTATGAAACAGCTAAATCATTTGATGTAACAATGTTTTCAGTATTAGCAACATTTTCAATTTTATTTTTTATTTTAGTATATTTGGTCTTATAAGAGAGTAAAACATGGCAGAAAAATTATCCGGTGTTAAAGGGATGAATGATATTCTTCCAACTAATTCATACCAATGGTTATGGTTGGAGGGCAAATTAAATGCATGGTTAGCACAATATGGTTATAATAATATGCGGACTCCTATCCTTGAGTCAACGCAGCTTTTTACTCGTTCAATCGGTGAAGTAACTGATATTGTTGAAAAAGAGATGTATAGTTTTGTTGATAGCCTGAATGGTGATAAACTTACTTTGCGCCCAGAAGGTACGGCTGGGGTTATTCGTGCGGTAGTTGAGCATAGCTTACTTTATAATGCTACACAGAAACTATGGTATATCGGGCCTATGTTCCGTCATGAGCGTCCGCAAAAAGGACGCTATCGTCAATTTCATCAATTAGGTGTTGAGGCACTCGGTTTTGCTGGTCCGGATATTGATTGTGAAATCATTCTTATGCTTAGTCATCTATGGCAAATTCTCGGACTTGATGGTGTAGAGTTACATATTAATTGCTTGGGTAATAAAGAAGAACGTTTGGCGCATCGTCAAGCATTAATTAATTATTTTGAACAACATCAAGAAATACTGGATGAAGAGGCGAAACGTCGTCTTTATACCAATCCATTACGAATTCTAGATACTAAAAACCCAGCAATGCAAGAATTAGTAACTAGCGCACCACGTCTGATTGACTATCTTGGTGAAGATTCACTTAGCCATTATAATGATTGGAAGGCTGGTCTTGACGCTTTGAATATTAATTACATTGAAAATCCACGCTTAGTTCGTGGTTTGGATTATTACAATTTATCAGTATTTGAATGGGTGAGCAGTGATTTGGGTTCTCAGTCAACTGTTTGTGGTGGTGGACGCTATGATCCACTCTTAGCGGAACTTGGTGGTAAAGATAATTATGCTATTGGGTTTGCAATCGGATTAGAACGCTTATTGCTGAGTTTGGAAGCGCAAGGTAAATTACCGCAAAAACCAGTAAATGACATCTACATTGTTAGTGATGGTGATGGAACTACCGCTTTAGGATTTAAATTAGCCGCTCAACTTCGCAGCCATGGATTTAGCGTAATTCAAAATTTTGGAGGCGGTAGTTTTAAAGCCCAATTCAAACGTGCAGACAATTCTGGTAGTGCCTTAACTTTGGTGATTGGCGAAAACGAGGTGAAGCAGCAGCAAGTTGTGGTAAAATCAATGGCGCTCAAAACTCAGGAAGTAATTGAGTTAGGGAATGTCATTGATAAAGTTAAACAATTAATAAATAGGTAATGAAATGGCTCATTTTGATTTAAATGAACAAGAACAAATCGCAACAGTAAAATACTTCTGGAAAGACTGGGGCAAGTATATTGCTGCAGTAGTAATACTTCTTATTTTAGGATATATTGGTAGTACGGGCTACAATTGGTATAATACTAAACAATCAGCTAAGGCGGCGCAAATTTATGCAGGAGTAATTACTGCATTAAACAATGGTCAGGATGCAGAAGTATATAAAATTACGAATCAATTAATTGCTGATTTACCGAGTACTGAAGTTGCTGCGATGTCTGCAATGCAAGCAGCAAAATTATCTTTTACAAAGAAAAATTATGCTCAGGCTGAAAAGTACTTACTTTGGACTAAAGATAAGGCTAGTGACAAATCTTTGCAAAGCTTGGCGGCTTTACGTTTAGCTAGTGTCTATATTGACCAGAAAAAATTTGATAAAGCACGTGAAATGCTAAAAGTTAAACATGATTTATCTTTTGATGGCTTGTTTTATGAAGGTCGTGGTGATATGTATATTGCAATGGGTGATTTAAATAAAGCCCGTGACGCTTATAAAGAAGGTTTGCAAAAAGCAGCTAATGATCCATCGACACAACAAGCTATTCAAATGAAGCTCGATATAATTGGGGGATAGTCTCTTGATGAAGAAATTTATTCTCATCATAACCAGTAGCATTATTGCTACTGGTTTAATTTCATGCTCAACGGATAATTCACCGCAGCCTGAACCAATGCCTAAGATTCAAAATAGCGCAACTTTAAAATCAGGCTGGGTACAAAGTTCGCTCAAATTATGTGCTGCAGGCAGCTTTGTTCCGACCTTATTTGATAATGCAATTTTTACTGCGGATAATGATGGCTATATCTATAAATTAGATCCAACCGATGGCAGTATTATTAACGAATTTCACGTTAGTCGTGATCTATCAAGCGGAACTGGTGTTTCAGGTGGAGTTGTTTTTGTAACGACCAAAGATGCTTATTTGTTAGCAATTGATAAAGGTACTGGCAAAATTCGTTGGCAAGCACAGTTGCCGACGGTATCTATTGAGGCGCCACAAGCAACTAGCGATATCGTAATTGTACGTACTAATGATGCCGAAGTTTTGGCATTTAATATTAATGATGGAACTCCGGTTTGGAGTTATCAAAAACCAATTCCACCTTTGACGCTCAGAGTGCAAAATACATTTCAAGTAATCGGTAACGAAGTAGTTGCAATTGGACTACCAGGCGGTAAATTAGCCTTATTGAATTTACATACTGGAACGCCGATTTGGGAAAACTACATTGCTATACCTGAAGGGGCAACCGATCTAGATAAAATCACTGATATTGGTATGCGACCAGTTTTAGATAATAAGATAATGTGTGTTGCTAGTTATAATGGCAAAATTGCCTGTTTAGATGCAATTTCAAGTAATGTTATCTGGCAAAAGAAATTTAGTACCGCGCAAGGTTTAGTGATAGACGAGCAGAATGTCTATGCAGTGTCACAAGATGGTGTGATTTATGCTTTTGACAAAGCGACTGGTGCACAAATCTGGCAAAATAAAACAATGCAATATCGTAGCATGAGTATTCCGGCTCTTTTGGGCAATGGCGTGTTAGTTGTCGATAATGACGGCTATGTTCATATGTTTAATCGTAATGACGGTCAGGAAATGGCGCGAATCAGCACTTCATTAAGTGGTGGAGTATCTTATCCGATGGTGCGCGACAATGGTGTGGTATATCAATCTGCTGGTGGGTATGTTGCGCTAATTAAGAATTATTAAGGAAATATATGAAGCCTACAATTGCTTTAGTTGGCAGACCCAACGTCGGCAAATCAACGTTATTTAATCGTCTAACCCGCTCACGTGATGCGCTGGTTGCAGATTTTTCTGGATTAACCCGCGATCGTCACTATGGTGTTGGACGTATCGGGCATAAACCCTATATCTTGGTTGATACTGGTGGTTTTGAACCATTGATTGACAGTGGCGTGATGTATGAAATGCTTCGCCAAGCCGAACAAGCTATTTTTGAATCTGATGCTGTGATTTTTATGGTTGATGGACGAAATGGCTTAACACCTCAAGATAAATTGATTGCCAATAAACTTCGCACCTTAGATAAGCCAATTTTTGTGGCAATCAACAAAGTTGAAGGAGTGGATAAAATCGTTGCGATTAGTGATTTCTATGAGCTTGGCTTGGAAAAAATGTATCCGCTATCAGCAACTCATGGTGATGGCGTTCATAAACTAATTGACGATGTCCTGCGTGGCTTTAAAAATACTGCCGAAGAAGAAGAGCATGATGAGAAAATTACTTTTGCAGTAGTTGGTCGTCCCAATGTTGGTAAATCAACGCTAGTAAACACTATCCTTGGTGAAGAACGCGTGATTGCTTTTGATGAAGCAGGTACTACTCGCGATAGTATTTATATTGATTTCGAACGCGCTGAGCAAAAATACACTATTATTGATACTGCTGGGATTCGCCGTAAAGGACGGGTTACTGATAAGCTAGAAAAATTCTCAGTTCTCAAAGCAATTCAGGCGATTAGTGAAGCTCATGTAGTGGTATTGGTGCTGGATGCTCATTTGGATATCGCTGAACAGGACGCAACTATTGTTGGCTATGCACTTGAAGCTGGTAAATCAATTGTAGTAGCAGTTAATAAATGGGATCATTTGAATGACGAACAAAGAACTACGATCAAAGATGATTTAAAGACCAAATTACACTTCTTGGATTTTGCAAAATATACCTATATTTCAGCATTATACAAAAAAGGAATTAGCGAATTATTAAATTCGATTGATGCCGCCTATCATTCTGCATTTATTAAATTAGCAACACCGAAATTAACTCGTGTGTTAAAAGAAGCAGTTAACCGTCAACCGCCAACGCATAAGGGGAACTTCCGTCCGAAAATGCGTTATGCCCATCAGGGTGGTTCTAATCCGCCGATTGTTATTATTCATGGTAATAGTTTACAGTCTGTGCAACAAGCGTATACTAAGTATTTAGAGCGCTCTTTCCGTAAAGTATTTGAACTAACTGGAACACCGTTACGAATTGAATATAAAAATAGCGACAACCCTTTTGAAGGTCGCAAGAAAGATTAATTTTATTCAATTTAATAGCGTTGGTGATTTTTGATAATCTAGCTATTTGAGTTGATTCTTGAGATAATCATAGCCATTAATTTGATTGAGTACAAATGTTACAATTAAATTCGTGGCTATTTTTTTATGGTGCTTAACTTTGGTGAGGCGTTATAATAATGATTATTCTTAAAATTAAATGAATTTATTGGAGTCTGATAAATTAATATTAATAAAACCAAACTTCCGTTATATTTGATCATTAGTATACTGCTAGTGATAAGTATTTTTGGTTTAATTTATTCATTGGTCGAGCTTAAACATTTCCGTGATAATGATATGTTGCAGATCAAAAAGCAACAGAGTGAATTACTTGTTATTACTAGCTCATCGCTAGATCAAAAAATTGGTAATATTACACAACATATGAACGGTTATGCTAATCAAATTTCTAATCATGAGATTAAGGCTAGAGATTTGGGACAAATAATCAATCATGATTTAAAGATTAACTATAGTAGCATCTTAGGGGTTGGTGTTATCTTTTTTGATCAGGGTGAAAATATTAAGCATCATCGCTTGTATTGGGAATTACAAAATTATTATTTGGTTAATAAGAGATATAATAAGACCCGTGATGATGAAGTTCGCTGGTTAGCTAAATCAAAGCAACACCCGAAGCGTTGGAGCAGACCTTATTATGATAAAAATTTAAAACAATATGTAATTAGCTATATTACAACTTTTTATAATTCAGAAACGCATCAAGCTGAAGGTCTGATAGTCTTAGATATTGACTTGAAAAGCTTGGTTAATCTAATTGCTAAAAATATTGGGGAAAAATTTACAACTGTTATTTCTGACGATGGTTATTATGTTTATAGTACCAATTCAGAAAAAATTGTGACACGAGCTAGTTTAACTCAAAGCAATGATAATGATAGTTTAATTGATCGGCAAATATTTAATTATAACAAAGCTAAGCCATGTTTATCATTATGTCATAATGTAGTAAACCATCACGATATTGAAACTTATGCAATTTATCAGCATTTAAAAAATGTTCCGTGGTTGATTCTTGCCAAGTTTAGTCCGCAAGACTTGGAGTTATTAAGTCGAACGACAGATAATTCTGATTTGATGATCAAAATTGCCAGTATAACTTTGATTATTATTTGTCTAGGTTTGATGCTTATTATCAGGCAAATGAGAGCTAGGAGTCAGTATAAATTATATTGGGTAGCAACGGCGTTTGTTTCGCTATGTTTTTTAACTGCAACGGTTTATACTTGGAATGTTTCGCGGAACCTATATTTTGTTGATGCCTCCCAAACAATAACTTCTGATCATATCTTGCAAACTGCTATAAAAAAATATCAAAAAGAAGCAAGCTTAAAAAATCTTGGTGAGATTACTCAAATTCCTACCGCTATCATGGTTGATACTGCCGAATTTCTTACCTCGTATAATCTGCAATTAACTGGCACTATCATGCAGAGCTATCCAATAGAGTCAGGAATACAGTATGGAATTAAATTTAATAATGCATTTGATAGTCAAATTAAACTAATTTCCGATAGTTATACTAATAATTCACATTTATTAATTTGGTCGTTTCAAACAAAGATTCGTGAAAATTTTGATTATAAAGATTTTCCGTTTAATCATGGCAAGATTTGGCTTTCGATTAGTCCACTAAATAGTAGTCAACAAGTAATTTTTACACCTAATTTCAGTTACTACAATGGATTAAGCGATATTAATGCTAATTATGGAGTCAGTCCTAATATTATTGTACCAGGATGGTTGATTAAGGGAAGCTTCTTTACCTTTACCAATGACGATTCACGAATGATTGATGAAGTTGATAGTTATGCTACAGTACATTTACCTGCGTTAACTTTTAATATGATTATAAATTCAACTATTGGTGATGCGATAATTACAACCATTACGCCACCAGTCGTGATTATTTTAATTTTGTTTATGGTACTGTTAACGATAAGTAAGCATAAGAACAAATTTATTGAATTTAAGCTTTCTTCAATAATTAGCTCTTGTAGCGGAGTTTTGTTTACGATTGTATTTACCCATGTCAGTCTACGTAATAAACTAACTTCTGAGATTATGTATATCGAATATATTTATCTTTTAATGTATATTGTCGTAATTATGATTCCGGTTAATGCATTTTTGTTTGCAAAAACAGATTTAAAACCAATTAGATATGGAGATAATTTGATATTTAAATCATTGTTTATTTTATTGACTACAGGATTTATTTTTGCAATGACCTTATATAGTTTTTCTTGATAATTATTTACTCTTGAATTTGTAAGCTGAGGAATTTTATTTGACAAAGTTAATGTAATGATGTATCATTACGTCATGACAAAATTTACCGAGGTCAAAATGTTTTTATATCATCTATATTCCTTATTGTGGCGAAGCTAATTAAAGTTATCTAATTAGCTGCATTACAAAGCTTTTGCAGCTAGATGTACTCGTGCAGTATATGTTATAATTTTCGCACTTTAAGGAATCCACACAATGAGTCTATTCAATAATTCAGATTTACAACAAAAATTTAGCCAAATAAACCCGCGGGTTAGACAACTGGCATATGACAGTTTAACACCGATTTTAGCCTATACCACGATTGGTGGTGTTGGGGCAGCAATGATGGAATCAGCTTACGATGAAGGATATGGTAAATATTCTTTTATCGGGATTAATCCACTGGCAACACTCCGCGCTACTGCTTGTGATGTTACGATTGACTATGACGGTACGACTACCAGCCATCAGGTTGACCCATATAGTTTATTACCCGAGTTTACCCATGACCGTAAAGCTTTTGGTTTCATTACCTATGATGGGGTAAGAGTTAAGGAGCGCTTGCCAGACCGTCATCCACCTAAAGCCGTGCCAGATTTTTTCTTTAGATTATATAAAACTGTTATTTGTTTTGATCATCAGGCACAAAAATTAATCATCAATCATGAAGGTAGCGATGCTGAAATTGATGAAATCGTGCAAAAATTATTCACGATAACTTCTGCTCCGACATTCGTAAAACAAGCTAAGGTTGAGCTAGTGTCAGATGTGAGTGATGAAGAGTATATGCAGAAAGTAATTCGTGCCAAAGAATACATCCGTCAGGGTGACATTTTTCAGGTGGTATTATCACGAACGTTTATTGCAGACTTGGATATTCCTCCTTTTGCACTCTATCGCGCGCTACGCAAATTAAATCCAACACCTTACTTATATTTGTTTGAAGAAGAAGAGTTTGCGATTGCAGGTGCATCTCCAGAATTACTGGTAGGGGTAAAAGATGGTGTGATTGAAACGGTACCAATTGCCGGAACTTGTAAAAAAGGCGATGATATTAACCTGCTCTTGGCTGATCCGAAAGAAACAGCTGAGCATATTATGCTGGTTGATCTGGCGCGTAATGATGTTGGAGCAGTTGCCAAAGCTGGTACGGTTACTGTGACTAAATTTAAAAATGTTAAAACTTACTCTCATGTGAGTCATATTGTATCCCATGTGGTAGGGCAAATTGATCCTAAATATAATCAATTTGATGTTCTAAAATCAGTTTTGCCAGCCGGAACACTATCTGGAGCACCGAAGATTCGCGCCATGGGAATTATTGATGAGCTGGAAATGACGCGGCGTGGTTTATACGGCGGAGCGGTGCTGATGCTGGATGAAACTGGAAGTTTAACTGCAGCAATTGCAATTCGCACGATGTTTATTCAAAATAAACAAATTGAATTACGGGTTGGTGCAGGAATTGTTTATGATTCAGTGCCAGAAAAAGAAGTCGAAGAAACCTATCTCAAAGCACGTGGGGCAATGGCAAGTATCGAATTGGCAATGGGAGGTGGATTATGATTTTACTAATTGATAATTATGATAGTTTTACTTATAATCTCTATCAAGCATTGGTTATTGCTGGTGCTGAAGTACAGGTAGTACGTAACGATGCAATCACACTTTCTGAAATTGAGCAATTAGATAATTTACAAGGGATTGTGTTATCACCAGGACCAGGTCATCCGAAACAAGCAGGAATCTGTGTTGAAGTTATTCAGCAACTGGGGCATAAATATCCGATTTTTGGGGTATGTTTAGGTCATCAGGCGATGGGTGTGGCTTTTGGTGGTGTAGTTGATCTGGCAGATCAGGTTATGCATGGTAAACCTAGTTTGATTTTTCATAATCGTGGGACATTATTTAAAAATGTTCATCTACCATTCACGGCAGCGCGTTATCATTCACTGGTAGTTAAAAAGAATAATTTTCCTAATGAGCTAAAAATAGAAGCAGAAGATAGTGACGGTAATATTATGGCGTTAAGTCATCGTCAATATCCGATTTATGGCGTGCAATTTCACCCAGAATCAATATTAACGCCTGAAGGACAACAAATCGTGAATAATTTTGTGGAGCTGTGTCATGCTAAATAAGTGTATTGTTAAATTAAGTGCTGGGCAAAATTTGAGCTTGGAAGATAGTTATTTAGCAGCTAAGGCATTATTTGCGGATGTTGATCCGGTGCTAGCTGGTTCATTTCTGACTTTACTACATGCCAAAGGTGAAACTGCCGATGAATTATTAGGCTTTCATAAAGCATTGGTTGAGAGCGGGCGGAGTCTTTTGCTTGATAAGCCTTTTGTAGATATCGTTGGCACTGGTGGTGATAAAGCTGGTACTTTAAATATTTCAACTGGTGGATCGTTGCTTGCTGCTGCTTGTGGCGTGCCAGTGGTTAAACATGGTAACCGCGCGGTATCATCAAAATGTGGCTCCGCAGATGTTTTGGCTGAATTAGGCTTTAGTTTAAATTTGACCGATAGTGAAATTGCCAAAACTATTGATCAACATAATTTTGCTTTTTGCTTTGCACCTAATTTCTATCCGATTTTACGCAAATTAAATGATGTACGTAAAAAATTAGCAACCCCAACGATTTTTAACTTAATGGGACCTTTGCTTAATCCGGCAGGGCGTGAGCATATTATTTTGGGCGTTTATCAGGATAAATATGTTCCTGTGATTGCGGAAACTTTATTCCGCCTTGGGACTACTAAATCGCTGGTTTTTCATGGCAATGGTCTAGATGAACTTAGCTGCTTAGATACTTTACAAGCTAAATTAGTTACTGATGAATCGATTAGCGACATTACCCTAAATCTACGTGAATTAGGATTGTCACAAGCTGAACTTAGCGATTTAGCTGGTGGTGATCGGATGTACAATGCACAGATGCTGATTAAAACACTCAATGATCGTGAAAAAACTGGTATCAGTGATTCGCTGGCGTTGAATGCTGGTGCTGCTTTGTACGTCTATGGTAAAGCTGCAAGTTTGATTGATGGTGTTAAAAAGGCACAGCAGCGTTTAGCCGAGGGTAATATTATTTCGCTGAATAAATTACAGCAAATTGTGCATCGTAAATATCAAGCACCACAAAAACGTAAGAGCATGAAAGCGGCATTACTTGCCAAAGAATTTGCAGTAATTAGCGAAATTAAACGCGCATCACCATCCGCTGGGCATATTGCCGATATTGGTGACCCAGTGGAGCGTGCGCGCCATTATGTTGAAATTGGCGCTGCGGCGATTTCAGTTTTGACAGATGCTGGATTTAATGGTTCAATGGAAGATTTACGTCGAGTAAGTGAGGGGCTTAAAGATACGCCAGTTCCAGTGCTATGTAAAGATTTTATGCTAACTCCTCCCCAAATTGCTGAAGCTGCCGCCAATGGCGCGGATGTAATTTTGTTAATCGTGCATATTTTACAAGAAAACACTTTTGAAATGGCGAAGATTGCGCATAGTTTTGGACTCGAGGTATTAGTTGAAGTGCATAATCCAAATGAACTTGATATTGCGCTTAAAGCTGATGCGGATGTAATCGGGGTAAATCAACGTGATTTAAATGATTTCTCAATGCATCCAACGCAATTTGCGGAGCTAATTAAGCTAATCCCCGCTGCTCGGGTTAAAGTTGCTGAATCTGGGCTTAAAACGCGTGAACAAGCTTTGGCTGCAATTGAGCTGGGTTACGACGGGGTTTTGGTTGGTGAAGCATTATCGCGTTTGGAACGTCCTGCCGAATTTTTTGGACAATAAACATATTTATTAATAATATGGCACAGGAGTATTATAAATGCCCAGACCTTTATCTAGTTTAACTGAAATACGTGATAATATTAATCTCATTGATGCTGAAATTATTAAATTGTTGGCAAATCGTTATCAATGTGTAAAGCTTGCTGCAAAGTTCAAAAGTGACAGTTTAGATGTTGCAGATGATGCTAGAGTAAGACAGGTTATTAATCGTGTAAAATTATTGGCAGATGAACATAATTTGCCATCTATTGTTGCAGAATCGGTTTATACCAGCATGATAAATTGCTTTATTAGTTTAGAACAACGAGAATTTGAACGCTTGAATAAAATTGATAAAAATTTATAATGTTAAGGTGTAAACGAAATATAAAAATGAGGGTATGAAATGAATAAATATCAAACTGGAATTATTGAGGATAATGCATCATCAGAGATGTTTTTGTTCTTTAATCTGACGAATGCGACTAAACTAGTAGATTCACTAAAAGTATTAGCTACAGTAGTTGATGGATCTAGTGCTGTAGCTGGTTTTGGTAATCAAGTAATGCAACATTTTCCACAAGTTACAGAATATAAACAGTACCAATTTAATTCACCTTTGATGAGTGATGAAGCTGGATGTGACCTGGTAATTTGGCTAAAAAATGATGATAAAGGTAAACTATTTCATCAGGCAATTAAATTAAAAAATTTACTAGCTGATGCTTTTGCATTACATAAAACCGTATCATCATATGCTTATCGTAAGAATTTTGATTTATCGGATTTTGAAGATGGAATTGAAAACCCACAAGGCGATGCAATGCAGCCAGTTGCAATAGTTGCCGATGGCGAATTGACAGGTTCCAGTTTCTGGGTGTTGCAACAATGGGCACATGATTTTAATTGGCTAAATAGTAATAGTCAAGCAAGTAAAGAAGCGTGTATTGGACGTAGTATGGATGATTCGCACCAACTGGATAATTTACCAGATTCTGCGCATGTTAAAAAAGCAGCCAAAGAAAATTTTACTCCCGAGGCAGAGTTATTAAGAAAATCTATGCCGTGGTCTGACGATGAACTTAACGGTGGTTTAATGTTCTCGGCATTTGGACATTCATTCCGTGCCTTTAATTTGCAAATGACTAGTATGTTGGGTACTGAAGATGGTGTAGTTGATGGAGTATTTAATTTTTCAAAAATATTGAATACCAATTATTTATGGTGTCCTCCAATTGTTGATGGTCGTTTAGATTTATCATTATTGGATGCAAAATAGTATAGAACAGGCGATGTCTTTGCTTTTATAGCAAAATGGTAACTACTCTCTTATAATCTTATAACTGCCACAATATGCTGTAAGAGTTAGGAACAAGGCGACGTAGTGTACATGAGAAGTACATGAGGAGCCTTGTGACAACGCTATTACTGCATAGGGTGAGCAGTTATGCAAAATGTAAATATGGAAAATAGGTTAAGTATATGTTAGTTAAAATTTGTGGTATCACCACTCCAGAGATGGCACGCAAAGTTGCGGCTAGCGGAGTGGATTATATTGGTTTATTGTTTACCAAACATTCTCCACGTCAAATTGATCTGGCGACAGCCAAACAAATTTGCGAGGTAGTCAAAGATTATGACACTCAAGTAGTTGGAGTATTTTTTGACGAAAGTCTGGAACAGATTCAGACGATTGATGCGGAATTAAATCTGGATGTTATTCAGTTACACGGTGATACACCACGCGCAGCAGTGGCTAATTTTACCCATAAGCCAATAATTTATGTTGCTGATGGCAAAGCTTTGCCTGCAGAGTTAAATCCAGCAAAAGATTTTATTCTTTATGAAAAAATTACACCAGATAGTACAATTCCATTTCGTTATTTTATTGCGGGTGGTTTGGATAAAGATAATGTTCTGGCTCGAATTGCTGAGACTAATCCGGCGGGAGTGGATTTATCGTCAGGCGTGGAGATTACTCGTGGTATAAAAGATTATGGCAAAATCCGTGAATTTTTGGGATTGGTAAAACCAACTTATTACGGGGCTTTTGGTGGTATGTATGTACCAGAGCTATTAATTGAACCTCTACATGATTTAACCAAAGCTTATCATGAGATTGCTTTGGGCGATGAATTTCAGGCGGAGTTCATTAGTTTACTCAAAAACTATGTTGGACGTCCAACTGCGCTGACTCATGTCAAAAATTTTGGTAAAGCGATTGGTTTGAAGCACGTTTATCTAAAACGTGAAGATTTAACGCATACTGGCGCGCATAAAATCAATAATGCATTAGGACAATGCCTGCTTGCCAAAAAAATGGGCAAAACCAGAATTATTGCCGAAACTGGTGCTGGACAACATGGAGTTGCTACGGCAACAGCTTGTGCAATGCTTGGTCTGGAATGCAAAGTTTATATGGGGCAGGTTGATGTTGAGCGTCAAGCACCAAATGTGGCAAAAATGCGCTTATTAGGTGCGGAAGTTATCCCAGTAACCGATGGTAGCGCTACGCTTAAAGATGCAGTTAATGAAGCTTTACGTGATTGGGCTTCGAGTTATGAAACTACCCATTATTGTTTAGGAACAGCATTAGGTCCATATCCGTTTCCACAGATTTGTGCACGTTTTCAGTCGGTGATTGGGAATGAAGCTAAAGCTCAATTTGCTGAGCAAACTGGAGGTGGCAAACCAGATTTAGTGATTGCCTGCGTGGGTGGTGGTTCGAATGCAATTGGTGTTTTTCAGGCGTTTATTCCCGATGAGGAAATTAAGCTAGTTGGGGTTGAAGCTGGTGGTTACGGTACGGGCGTTGGTGAAAATGCAGCGCGTTTCCAGTCTGGGCGTTTAGGTGTCTTGCATGGTAATCGGACTTATGTATTGCAAACTGAAGATGGGCAAATTGCCGATACTCACTCGGTATCAGCAGGTTTAGATTATGCTGCGGTTGGACCACAGCATTCGGATTTATTTGCAACAGGTCGGGCTAGTTATGATGTGGCATCAGATCAGGAAGCATTGCACGCCTTTCAGTTGTTGACTTCAAGTGAAGGGATTATTCCAGCATTGGAATCTTCGCATGCGCTGGCGTATTTGATTCGCATTGCCAAAGATTTACCTAGTGATTGTAAAGTATTAGTTAATTTATCCGGTCGCGGTGATAAAGACTTACCGGGTTTACTAGAAAGAGGATTGATTCATGTCGCGCATTAAAAATGCTTTTGCCAATAAAGCTAAAATTGCATATCTAACCGCTGGTGATGGTGGTGGAGTAGAACAAAGTGCCGCTTATTTTTTAGCGCTGGTTCAAGGTGGTGTTAATTTACTTGAGGTTGGGATTCCTTATTCTGACCCAGTTGCTGATGGACCAGTGATTCAAGCAGCGATGGAACGTGCTCTGGCAGCTAAGACTACGGTTGAAAGTAGTTTGGAAGTTGTAGCTAAAATTCGTGCTAAAAGCGAAGTTGCCATGATTTTATTTACCTATTATAATCCGATTCAAGATGATTTAGCTGGCTTTTTAACTCGTGCTAAACAAGCTGGTGCTGATGGGGTACTGATTGTTGATTTACCTTATGAAGAATCAGCTAATTATCGTTATGTTTGTAAATACTTAGGGCTTGCACCAATCAATGTAATTGCTCCTTCAACCAGTAAAGCGCGGATGAAAACCGTTTTGACTGGTTTAGATCAAGGCTTTGTTTATTATGCTTGCCAAAAGGGAACAACAGGAACGCGCGATGGTTTACCATCTGATCTACCAGCGCAAATTGCTGCGATTCGTGAAGCTAGTCAATTACCTGTTGCGGTTGGATTTGGGATTGCTAATTCGGCTATGGTTGAGCAAATTTTGGCGCTTGCTGACGGTTGCGTGGTTGGTTCGTATTTAGTTAAACAATTGGCGAATCAAATTACTCCAGATCAATTAACGGCGCTTACTAAGGATCTCTACCATGTTGCTTGAATTAAAAAATAATACCAATTATCTGGACAAACAGGCATTGATTGAACGTTTGGAAACTATGGGGTTTCGGGTAGTTGAAAGCGATGCCAATATTTTGGCAGTGATCGGTGGAATTGATTCATGGGTGGTAACTGAAGATTTTGCTAAGTTACCTAATGTGGCGAAAGTTCATCCTTTAACCAGTAATTTTAAGCTTGCCAGCCGTCAGACTAAACCGAGTGATACGATTATTAAGATCAAAGATGTAGAAATCGGTGGTAAAGATTTATTTATTATTGCTGGACCATGTTCAATTGAATCGCGCGAACAATTAGAAGCTTGTGCTAAAGTAGCTAAAGAACATGGCGCTCAAGCGCTACGGGGAGGGGCATATAAGCCGCGTACTTCACCATATGAGTTTCAGGGGATGGGTGTACCTGGGTTGCAACTGATCGCTGAAATTAGTGCTAAATACGGTTTGCTAAGTGTTTCTGAGGTAATGGATGCCAGTCAGTTACCTGAGGCGGTGAAATATTTGGATGTTATTCAAATTGGTGCGCGCAATATGCAAAATTACGCACTGCTTACTGAATTAGGTAAAATAAAAACTCCAGTATTGTTAAAACGTGGTTTTGCTTCAACTTACCATGAGTTACTGATGGCAGCAGAGTATATTATGCTTGCGGGTAATCCAAATGTAATTTTGTGTGAGCGTGGGATTCGCACGATTGAAACTTTTACCCGTAATACTTTGGATCTTAATGCAATTCCGGCGTTGCAACAGTTAACTCATTTGCCCGTGATAGCTGATCCGAGTCATGGAACTGGTGTTCGTTCGCTGGTATTGCCAATGGCACGTGCTTCAGTCGCTGCTGGAGCGCATGGGATCTTGGTTGAAATGCATCCTGATCCAGATAAATCCATCTCGGATGCTAAGCAGACAATTAGCTTTGCGACTTTTGCTGATTTAACCAATCAGGTGCGAAAAATAAAAGCCGCATTAGATTAAATAAAAAAATCCAGATCATTGTAATCTGGATTTTTTTAGTTTATTTGAACTCTTGAATAGTCAACTGACGGTGGCGTGTAATCACATTAAACGCAAAGTTGCGCTTAATTAACTCACTAAGTACGCTGGCAAGATAAACTGAGCGGTGTTTTCCACCAGTACAACCAATCGCAATAGTCAAATAATTACGATTATCACGACTAAATTCATCAAACCATTTGCTAGTCATGGTGTAAATATCATTTAACATATTTTGTACTGCTGGTTCTTTACGTAAAAACTCAATTATCGGAGTTTCTGTACCATTAAAATCGCGGATGGTTTTATCATAATGCGGATTAGGCAGGCAACGGACATCAAAAACAAAGTCCGAATCAATTGGTAGCCCGTATTTAAAGCCAAATGATTGGACGATAATGTTCAGTTGATTAAAATCAGCATCAACAAATTCTTTGATAAACTTACGTAGCGCATTGGCTGAGAGGTTACTCGTGTCAATGCGATGGGCAATTTGGCTAATATCCGCCAATAAATCACGCTCAATATTAATACAATCTTCAATAGTTCGTTCGGGAGCAGCTAGCGGATGTTTACGTCTGGTTTCAGAGTAACGCATAACTAAGCAGTTATTATTTGCATCCAGAAAAATAACGCGTAAATCAACACCATTATTCTTGAGAACTTTGAGTGATTTGGGTAATTGATCAAGCAACGGGCTGGTACGAGTATCAACACCAACTGCGATTTTCTCATAACCATATTGGCGATAAATTTGTGCTAATTGCTCAAGCATCGTTAATGGCAAATTGTCGACACAATAATAGCCACTATCTTCTAAAATCCTTAAAGCGGTTGATTTACCAGCACCAGAGAGTCCACTAACTAAAATTATTTGCACTTATTCACTACCTTGTTGCATAAAATTAGATTGTTGATCAATAAAAGCCTGATGAGAGTCATAGCCTTTAGTTCGTTCAATAGCATATTTTACAATTAATTCAACCAAAACGGGTAAGTTTCGGTTTGCACCAATTGGTAATTTATAATGCGGAAATTTTAAGCCGAGGATTTCAATTTCACCAATAAGCTGATGTAAACGATCTTGGTTAACAATATTGAGCATATCATTATCAACTAACTGTATTACCAAGAACAATTCTTTGCTAGTACAGATGGTATGACTACCATAAAAGCGTGCTAAATCAATAAAACCAATTCCACGTACTTCAATAAAGCCACGTCCAAATTCTTGTGGTGCACTTAGGATAACTTGGTTATCCGTTAGTTGTCCAGCAACCAGATCGTCACAAATCAGGCGGTGTCCACGGTCAATTAGTTCTAATCCCAGTTCGCTTTTACCAACGCCACTTTTGCCGATAATGACAATACCACGGTCAAAGATTTCAAAGGCAATTCCGTGGTGAGCTAATGAGTCTTGAGTTGATTTCACGTTGCTCTTTGGTATCCAACGCGGTGTGTCATTAAATAATTCTTGCTGCAGTTGCTCATTCTGGGCGTTGTCCATTCCAAAGGCTTTCTAAATCGTAATATGAGCGTACTTGTGGTAACATGATATGAACAACCACGTCACCTGAGTCAACCAAGACCCATTCGCCACCGGCTTCGCCTTCGACACCAACAATTTCAACGCCATTTTTTTTGAATTCTTCAACTACGTTATTCGCTAAAGATTTTACCTGACGGTTAGAGCTTCCGGTACAAACAATCATTTTACTAAAAAGTGGAGATAATTCCTGCGTATCAATTACGGTAATATTATCGCCTTTAATATCTTCCAATGCATTAACTGCAATTTTACTAATGTGTTCGGGTGTAAGCATTTAAATTCCTTTATAGAGCTTATGTTGAATAATATATTGATAAATTTCTGACTCTAGCCACTGTGAAAACTTATCATTGTTATGGCAAGCTTGCCTGATGGCTGTTGATGATACTTCAATTGGTGTAAAATCAGTAAAAATTATTTGCCCATAAGGCTTAGAATCATCAATTTGGTTTACGATCAAGGGCTGTACTAGCGTATTTAGCTCATGTGACATTTTATTTAGGTCGTATTCTGGGCGCATTGCAACAATAAAATTGCTCAGCGTAAATAACTCTTGCCAATGATGCCAGCTGTCAATGCTAATAAATGAATCACCACCAACAATGAAAAAAATTACCTCATTCTCAGGCATTGCAGCACGTAGACGCTTGAGTGTGAAATAACTCGGACTATACTCATTCAAATGAGTTTCACTTAATTCTAAATCAAGCTGGCTTGGGTATTTATCACAAATTATTTGTAACATCTCAAGCCGTTGCTCTAGTGTCGCTATAGGTGGTGCTTTATAATCAGGGACACCATTTAAAGGCATTAGGCTAGCTTTTGCCTGTAAATGATCACTAACATGACGTGCCAGCGCAATATGACCAATATGCACCGGATCAAAAGTACCGCCTAACAGAATTTTCATCTAGTGATTAACTCCATTCGCTAGACTTTGCAAAAATTCCTCATTTATATCTCCACTGATATAGTTACCATCAAAACACGATGCTTCAAAGTTAACCAATTTAGGATTTATTTCGTGTAAACATTGCTTAAAGTCAGCTAATTCCTGATAAATCACCGCATCAGCACCAATTTCAACCGCAACTTCTTCATCGCTTTTACCATGACCAATTAGCTGGGTATAAACTGGCATATCAACACCATAAACACTCGAATAGCAAATCTTAGGAGCTGCGGACGCAAGATAAACTCGCTTTGCTCCTGCATTACGCGCAATTTTAATGATCTCTCGTGAAGTGTTGCCACGTACAATGGAAGTGTCAACTAAGAGCACGTTTTTATTTTTAAATTCGAGGCTAATCGGACTTAGGCGGTTAATCACGCTGGTTTGAAATTGTTCTGAGTCATGGCTAGCTTTATCATTACCAATCAGATGATTTTTAACAAATCCTTCCTGATAAGGCTTACCAAGTCCTTCAGCAGTGGCAATTGCTACTGCACGGGTAATATCCGGTACAGGAATTACCACATCAATTTCAAGGCGTGGAAATTTAGTCAGGATAGTTTTTGCCAAATATTTCCCCATTGCTTGACGTGCTGATTGAATCGGAATTTGTTCCATAATTGAATCTGAACGTGCTAAATAGGCGTATTCAAAAATACAAATATTCAGACTTGGATTATCATGACATGATTTGGAAAAAATTTTGCCATCAAGGGTAATAATTACGGCTTCGCCAGGTTCAATATCTCGAATTAATTGAAAACCATTAATGTTTAGTGTACAACTCTCAGATGCCAGCATGTAGGTTGTGAATCCATCTAACGATTCTTTTTTACCTAATACCAGCGGTCGGATACCAAACGGATCCCGAAAGCCAATTAAACCATAATCAGCAATCAAGCTTACTACGGCATAACCGCCAGCTAAGCGGTTGTTTAATTGATAGATTGCTTTAAAAATTTTGTCATTACTCAATTCACTATCAACAGTTAGCTTTTGTAATTCATGAGCAAATGCATTGGTTAATACTTCAGAATCAGAACGTGTGCGCACATGACGATGGTTGCGGTTAAGCACTTCATTGCGTAATTGCTCAGTATTGGTTAGATTACCATTGTGTGCCAGCATTATCCCAAAGGGTGAATTTACGTAAAATGGATGTGCCTGTTCCGGATCATCTGCTGAACCTGCCGTTGGATAACGAACGTGACCGATTCCAGCATTTCCAACCAAATAATTTAGATCTTCTTGCCCGATTACTTGCGAAATTAAGCCAATCCCTTTGCGTAAATACATCAAATTACCATCCATGGTTGCCATTCCCGCCGCTTGTTGTCCACGGTGTTGCACGCCATTGAGCGCATTGTAGAGTAATTTATTGATCGGGTAATTGGCTACAACGCCTACGATTCCACACATATTATTTTTTTCCTAAATTTGATGATTCATGAGCAATATAGTTTGCTGCTTCGTGTCCGATTTCCTGATTAATATTCTTGATACGTTCGGGGATTGCATTGACAATCATCGTAACAGTTGGAATTAAAACTGGGCTAAGCCATGATTTTTGCCAACTATGAGTTTTATCAAAGTTAAACATTTCCATAACTATGATAAGTAATGCTCCGATAATAAGTCCGCGAATAATTCCGAAAACTGCACCAAGGGCGTAGTTTAATCCACCTAGTCCGGCACTATGTATGATTTTATGAAAAATTATTTTTATTATTGTAATTACAACGGCAACCGCTAAGAAGGCTAATAGATAACTAAGCAATGAGCGTAAAAGTGGATTGCTGACTACATTAGGAATAAAACGTTCAATAAGCTCGGAATAATTCCGCACCACGAATAAGGCAATGAACCAAGTACTGATTGATAGTAGTTCTGTAACCCCGCCACGAAAAATCGCTAGCAGCATAGAAATCAAGATGATAATGCCAAAGACAAAATCATAATTAGATAATTGTAATGACAACATCCTAATTTCCGGTTACTATTCCACTGTATCCTTCGCCACTAATGCTTTGCAGTTTTTGCTCCGCACTGCTGCGATCAAAAGGTCCGGCACGTAAGCGGTACAAAGTTCCTTTAGCAGTTTGAATCGGCTTAATTGTTGCATTGATTCCATGTGCAGCTAGAGTTTGTTGTAGAGCTTGAGCCTTGTCTTGTGAACTTAGTGCTGCAAATTGGATATAACTGGATTTACCAGTTGAGCTAGTAGCATTATTTTTTACTTTTGGCGCTGGTGCCGGTGCCGCAGCTGTGTCATCATTACTTGGGCTATCTCCGATGGCATCTAAAATATCAGCAGGATTAACCGCGGCTTTTTTAACTTTTGCTTTAGGTTTTTCAGGAGCTAAATCTACGCTTTTAGTTGTTTGTGGCGTTTGCGAAATAGTTCCTTGTAGTGGTAAGCTATGTTTATTTTCAGTGCTTACTACACCAGCTTTAAAGCCATTTCCTGAGTTAGCAGGAGCTGCAGCAACTGTGGTCGCTGTATTTAGTGTTGATTCAGAAGGTTTAATTGCTGCAATTGTTGCCGAAGATGTGACTGGTGCTGAAGCATTGGTCATCGTAGCAAGCGGTGCACTTGCATTATGGTTGGCATTGGCAAGGGTAGCAGATGCATCATTCTTTATCTCAACTACTTCAGGGTTAATCGGAATAGGTTTTACTTTAGCGGTCACATTGAGTAAAACAACCAAAGCAAAAAAGAGTAGGACAATGCTACCGATTAAGCGATGACGTGATTTACGCTTAGCATCTTCAGTGATTTTAATTATGTTACTTTTATTATGAGTATATTTGGGTTGCATCTATTTTCTAACCTTTTCGATTGCCTTATATGCACTTTCGACTACTAAAAATGAACCAAAGCACACCATTCTATCTTCACTATTTAATTGCTGATAGCACAGTTCAGTAGCGGATTCAATATCTGAATTGATAATTATGTTTTTACTGTTTACGCCATTGCGGATTAATTCTTGAACCAGTTGTTCTATCTTGGCGCTACGCTCCGAGTTAATTGGTGCAATATACCAAGCATCAAAATCTTGACTGCAGCTGGTAATTATTTGTGCCCAGTCTTTATCCTCTGCAATACCAAATACTGCAAAATTACGCCGAGCAAAGTGTAATTTTAACATATTTTGGCGTAGTGACTCAATTGCTTGTGGATTGTGCGCGGTATCAAAGACGATCTGTGGTGTTCCTGGTAGAACTTGAAAGCGTCCAAAAAGCTTGGTTTGCAGCAACCCATTTTTAATTTGAGCGCTGGTGAGCGGAAATTTATCACGTAATTTATATAGAGCTGACAAGGCTAGAGCTGCATTTTGCACTTGTTCTTCGCCACGTAAGCTTGGATAGGGTAAACTATATAGTTTTTGTTCTTGGCAGCTAAAATCCCAGCTCTGTGCATTTTTTTTATAACTAAATTCATGATTAAGACGCATAAAATCAGCATTAATTTGTTTTGCATAATTGATAACTGATTGTGGAATTTCACTACTTCCAAACAAGGCTGGTTTCTTTGCTCGATAGATATGGGCTTTTTGTAAGCCAATAGTTTCAATATCTGCGCCAAGTAGTTGACAATGATCCATAGCAACCGTGCTAATTATTGAAACATCAGGCTCAAATAAATTAGTCACGTCGTCACGCCCACCAATTCCAACTTCAACCACGGCGATTTCAATTTTGTGTTTAGCAAAAATTAAGTGACTTGCCAAAGTAAAAGTTTTAAATAGACCAAAATTGTACGAGGTTGCATTAATTACTTGTTCTAATGCCTCAGTTAAATCACTGTCACTAACTGGCTGGTTGTTAATTGCGATTCGCTCATTGTATTCAAAAACATGTGGGGAAGTAAAAGTTCCGACTTTATAACCAGCAATGTTTAAAATAGTACTTAAATATGCACAAGTTGAACCTTTGCCATTTGTTCCGCCAACCAGAATTATTGGATAATTGGGCTTGATTTGTAGTATATCAATCGTTTCAAGTATATGCTGTTTTGTGTCTGCAAAATTTGATGCGCTAATTAAATGTTGAATTAGGGCATGCTTTTGATCTACTTGCGCCATTTGATTTGTCTCATAAGTTGCTTAAATGCAGCTGGAGATACAGCATCATAAAAGACGATTAAGGTTTTTATCTGTTGATTAATTTTCATACTAATTACTATAGCATAAGCGGCAATATGATTTAGTTGCTGAATTTCCATAAGGCTGGTGATTTGCTGTTGCCAACTGATTGTGCTATTGATATCAGTTAATAGATCACACTGAGTAATTCGTTCATGAAAATAAGTAAACACATTATACGCCGCCCAAATAATGACGCTGCTGACAATCAACAAACGATACCAAAGCGAAACATTAGCCTGAGAACTAAGGATACATACTGCGATAGTGAATGTCGCTATAGTTGCTAAAATAAATTTAGATACCGTAAGTTTTAAACTGATTAAGCGTTGATCCATTTTAAGGGGCTACGAGGTTAATGAATGGTATCTGAAGCTAATTCTTCGGTTTCATTGTCTGAACTGTCGTCATCTTCTGTTAAATCAATTAGGGTTGGTGAAATTTCAATGTCAAACCATTCCCAGAACATTTTTAGGCTTAACTCTTGTGGCCATAAATTTTGATCCTCAGACCATGAGGCTAATTCTAGTTGAAATAATGCTTCGTATACTTCATCAACGTAAGCAACGCCATCTTCAATTTCGTTAATTTCAGGTATTAGGTAAGAGTTGCAATCAATTCTGATATTTGAAAGATCCAGTAGCGTTTCATTGCTGATGGCAAGGTTATTGTTAATCCAGTCCAGAAATGGTTGTTTTGGTTTAATTACTACGATAGAGCGTTCCACAACATAAAACATATTCGTGCCTTGCAATTTAGATTAATCGGCAATTATAACGGATTTAGTCCAGAAAGTGTTACTTGTTTTATGATAAAATCTTACGACTTTGCTATAAAAATTGCTTTGGAGATTGTGCAATGGCGCTTAATATTCTCAATGATCGTGATGTGATGATTAACCGTGAACTAGGGCTTATCCAATTTTACCGACGAGTACTGGCTCAGGTATTGGATGAAAATGTTCCTGCTTTGGAACGTTTGCGTTATTTGTGCATTGTTACCAAGAACTGTGATGAGTTGTTTGAGGTAAGAATTGCTCGTTTATTAAAGTGGGAAAAAGAACAGCCAAATAAGACTTTGCCAGATGGTTTGAAGGTTACTGAGGCTTTGGAAAAAATTCGCCATGATGTTAGTAATCTCTACAATGATATCTATTCGATTTATCAAAATACAATTCTGCCATTACTCAATAAATATGATATTTACATATTAGATGCCAGACAATGGAATAAAGAGCAACAACGTTGGGCATACAATTATTTTATTAACGAGTTAAAGCCAGTTTTAACCCCAATTGGTATCGATCCTTCACATCCTTTCCCTAGAGTGCCAAACAAAGGGCTGCATTTTGCGGTTGAATTAGACGGTAAGGATCAATTTGGTCGTGAATCTAAAATCGCGATTGTCGAAGCTCCTAGGATTTTGTCGCGAGTTATACGTTTACCAGAAGATTTGGCTCCTGCTCCTAATACTTTTGTCTTATTACAAGATATTATTAGTCTACATGTTAATGAGTTCTTTTATGGCATGTCAGTACGTGGTTGTTATCCATTTAGGGTCACTCGTGCTGCTGATTTAACCGTTAACAGTGATCAAAAAAACTTACGCAATGCCTTAACTCGTGAATTACATAATCGTAAATATGCTGAGTGTTCTCGCTTGGAGTTAGATATCTCCAATGGAGAGCCTGCCACTAAATTTATTGATATTTTATTAAAACAGTTTAATATTACCCGTGCTGATTTATACCGTGTTTATGGACCGGTAAATCTTTCTCGTTTGTCTGATATTGCTTCGATGGTTGATGACGATAGCTTAAAATTTACGCCATATAATTCAGGGTTACCAAAAGAGCTTCAGGAAGAATCAGATATTTTTAAAGCGATGGCAAAGGGTGATATTTTATTGCATACTCCGTATCAATCGTTTGATCCAGTAGTTGAGCTTACTCGTCGTGCAGCAGAAGACCCTGACGTTTTGGCGGTTAAAATGACGGTTTATCGTACTGGAAATGATTCTGAACTAGTCCAAAATCTAATTAAAGCAGCGCGTGCTGGTAAACAGGTTGTGGCTTCAATTGAGCTTTTTGCACGCTTTGATGAAGAAGCAAACGTTGAGTTAGCAAGACAGCTGGAAGATGCTGGTGCGCACGTGGTTTATGGTGTAATGGGTTACAAGGTTCACGCTAAAATGTTAACAATTATACGTCAGGAAGGAGATCAACTACAGCATTATGTTCATTTAGGAACAGGAAATTATCATCAGTTTACCGCTAAAATTTATACTGATTTTGGCTTACTAACTACTAACGCGGAAATTGCACGTGATGTTGATAATATATTTAGCCAGATTACTGGGGTGGGTAAGGCTGGAGTATTAAATGTGCTCTTTCAATCTCCATTCACCTTACATGATATGATTATGAAGGCAATTGAGCGCGAAACATTTAATGCTTTGGGAGGTAAAAAAGCCGAGATAATTGCCAAGATGAACTCATTGGTTGAAAATCAGGTTATTCGTGCGCTTTATCGTGCTTCACAAGCGGGAGTGAAAATTACACTTATTGTTCGCGGATCTTGTGCCTTGCGTCCGCAGTTGCCTGGGATTTCAGATAATATTACGGTCAAATCAGTTGTCGGACGCTTTTTGGAGCATCACCGGGTGTTTTATTTTTATGACTCTGGTAATGAGGATGTATTTATTGCCTCAGCAGATTGGATGAAGCGCAATTTCTTTAAACGTGTTGAAACCTGTATCCCGATTTTAAATTCTCGAATCAAACGTCGGGTAATTGATGAAAGTCTAAAACTCTATATTCAAGATAATGTGAATTCGTGGCAAATGGATGCAGATGGGAATTATCATAAAGTTGCGATTGTTGGTAAACGCGTTGCCGCACAAGATTTTCTAATGAGTAAATTAGGCCGTGCAGTTTTTAAAGAAAGCTTGGCGAGTAAATTAACTGAGCAAGTTGCAAATTTACGAGCTGAATCAGAGGCGGTTTTGACGCAAGCTGTAAAACGTAAGCGCACACCGCGAGTTGTTTTAGATTCAACGACTGAAGCTAAACCTGCAAAAGCTCCAGTACGAAGAACTCGTGTGGTGAAAGCAAAAGAATAAATAATTTTAAAAATAAAATTTAGCAAAGAGGTGCATCGTGCGAAATTGGGTTAATATTGTGTTGATTATGATTATGCTTACGTTAGTTGGTTGTGGTTTTCATTTACGGGGAGAAAATGGGAGTTTTCAATTTCCATATAAAAAGACTTATTTGCAATGTGATAGCGTGATTATTTGCTCTGCCTTGCAGCATACGATACAAGCAGAGAGTTTAACCATGCTAGTTAAGAGTAAGGAAAGTGCTGAAGCGGTTATAGTTGTTACTAATGAGCAGACGAGCCGTGATGCAAATAATTTTAACAGTGTAGGGCAAATTGCCAGTTATTTGTTGACATATCAAGTAACTGCTCAAGTTTATACGCCAAAAGGTGAACCTCTTAGTAATGATATTGTGGTACAAAATCAAATGGTTATGGCATTTAATAATAGTTTGATTTTATCCGCTCAGCAACAAGAGGAGACTACTTGGGATCAAGTTCATCAAAATGTAATTAATTCTCTTATTCGTCGGATTGTTTATTCTCATCCTTTATTGATTTCGCCAAATGTTACTGAATCTAAGTAATTTTCTAACAACCGCTTTTACTAAATCTTCTGGAGTGTTACTTAGTGCTCCAGAAGAGTCAGCTGTAATACTTAATTTTTTAAGAGAGCAGTGTCTTGCAAAACTAAGTAATAATTATCTGCGTAGCAGCTATGCCGCAGATCGTTATTTTCAATTTACTGCTATTGAAGAACTTATTCGTAGTAATTCATTATTTGGTGATAAAAATTGGATTGAGGTTAGTTTTAAAACCAAGCCAACAGTAGAACAGCAGCAACAGTTAATCAATTTATTACCGCTATTAGATGAGAGCAATTATCTCATAATCAGCTGTGATAAATTAGACAAAAAAGATCAGGGCAGTAGTTGGTTTAAAAAATGGAATGAAGCTGGCGATAGCTTACTTCTTACTGCTAGTGAAGGTGAGCTACGTCAGTGGACATTAAGTTTGCTTGACGTTTTCAAATTAAAACTGGATAATGCAGGGCTAGATCTTTTATTGGAAATGAATCAAAGTAATCCGACACAGCTTCATCAGGAAGTTATTCGCCTAAGTTGGTTATTTCAAACAAAATCGCCTGTTAGCTATGATGAGTTGAAAACTCTACTTCTAGATAATTCGCAGTTTTCTGTTTTTGCCATCTCCAATCATTACTTACGTGGCGATGTCACGGAGATGAGAAAAGTATATGTCCAAGCTGTTCAATCAACTGAAGATGCGATTTTATTAATTTGGCAATTTGGTGAAGATTTACGTAAGTTAATTAAGATTAAAGGTGCATTACGTACTAACCCGGATTTTAGAACGGTAGTCGGAGATTTAAGGATTTGGGGTGAGAGTATAGCAGCTTTTAATCAAGCAAACCAAAGGCTATCGTATCAGCTACTATTATCTTATTTAGATGAACTAGCGCAAATTGATGGAGTAATTAAAGGGATCATAGCGGGCGAGCCATTAGTGAGATTGGAACAGTTAATAATTAATTTTTGCAGGGGAGTGTAACATGTTAGCCAAGTTATTTTCTTATCATCCGGAGACACCAATTGATTTACAGCGAGAGATTACGGGTGGATTGATTAATTTCATGGCTATTGCCTATATCATCATGGTTAACCCACTGATTTTGCATGCTAATGGTGCAGGATTTCCTCTTAATGCCGCGATTACCTCAACAGTTGCAATTATTGTCGTAATGACGATATTTGCAAGCTTGGTCATTAAACTTCCGTTTGTCTTGGCTCCTGGAATGGGAATTAATGCAATCATTGCATATACTTTGGTTTTACATGATAAATTAAGTATTCCAACTGTCTTAGGAGTAGTTTTATTTTCAAGCTTATTGCTTTTTATTTTTTCAGTGACTAAAATCCGCCAGTTAATTGTTCATGCCATTCCTGAAATTTTACAGATTGCATTAAGTGCAGGAATAGGTTTTTTTCTATTTTTTATTGGGATTAAAAATGTTGGGATTGTGAGCGCCAATGAGAATACTATTGTCGGAATTGGACATTTTAATTTACCAATTATTTTGACCTGTCTAGGATTTATTGTGGCAAGCGTTCTGTTTATTAAGCGAAAAATATATGCGTTTTTGCTTCCGATTATTATTATTTCTTTGATCTATTTAGTGATATATCCAGAATCATTACCTAAAACTTTTGTACAGATGCCTGATTTTAGTTTATTTATGCAAATTGATGTATTTGCAGCGCTTAAACTCAGCGTTTTACCAGCAATTTTATCACTATTTATTGTTAATTTTTTTGATGCAACTTCAACTACGATGGGGTTATTAGCGCAACTACATTTTAATTCACAACAAGAGAAGGGTGCATATCTCAAGAAATCGCTGTTAACGGATAGTATTGGTGGGATTGTGGCCTCATTTTTTGGAGTATCCCCTAGTGTAATTTTTGTTGAAAGTTCAGCTGCAATTCAAAATGGTGCCAGGACTGGTTTAGCTTCGTTTATAACGGCACTGATTTGCATTCCTTTCATATTTTTAGCTCCATTGATTGGAGTGATTCCCAGCGCGGCAACTTCACCGGTTTTAATGGTAGTTGGTTTAATTATGTTAAGTAATATTCGTCAGATTAAATCAGTAAATTTTGAAGATATTATTGCAATTGCAATCACTGTAATAATGATGCCACTGTGTTTTTCAATCACAGCTGGTGCAATTTTTGGCATTTTATCCTACACTTTGTTAAAATTGCTGCTTGGTAAATTCAATGAACTATCTCCAACATTAATCATAATTGCTATTTTTTGTTGTGGCTGGTTTTGGCTTAATTAAATTAGAGGAAGTATAAATTGAAACAAGATCCGCGTCGCGCACGCCAAAAACGTAATTATGATGAACCATTATCACGTGATGAAATGGATAATGATAACTATGACGATGATGGTAGTAATAGGTATTCTAAGCCTCCTAAGCGCCGTCGTTCGTGGCTCAAAATAATATTGTTTATTATTGTATTGATTGCGATCGTTTTTGTGGTTAAATCGTATCTGGGTCATAAAACAACCACAGTAGAAGAAAATGTAACGATTGTTGCGGTTACTCCTATAGAGAGTACGGTATTGATACCTCATGAAGAGTGCCATGATGAAACAACAAGCAAACTAGTTAAAAATAAAAACGCAACATTTTTTAATAACCTGTTTGATAGTAAGAAAAATCCTAAATATATTCAGCAAAATAGCACTAAAAGAGTTTGCCAAACTGTAAATGCAGAGAGCCAAGTTACTAATGGTTATGTAGTTAAATATCAATTTGGTAATTATGTTGAATCAATGAATGTTGTAACTCCACCACCATTAAATGCAGTAATACCGTTGACTGAGTTGCAAAAATATCAACAACAATCTTTGCCTAATAGTGCGGCATCAGACGCTATTTCAAATAATAAATAAGATTGAAAAAAGTCTTAATTGTCACGAAGCGAGATAAAATTGTGGCGCGCTTTATCCATTAAATGTTTAAAGCGCTCTAGATGTTCTTGAGAAGCTTTACTGTCTTGTAGAATACATTCTGCGTAATAAAGTCCAAATGCTACCTTGCGTAGCTGCCAGATGATTATGCTAAACTCATTAACTTTGCGCTTAGTCTCCGCGCTGCTGGTTAAACTAAATTTAATACTTTCGCCACTATTTGCAACATTAGTATAAACTTGGTTAAAGCTATCACGTAAATTTTCTACTATCAGAAAACGATTTAATTTTTGCTCGTGAGCGCTACAGATCATGTTAATTTTTTTCTCAAGCATATTACACAATTCATGTTGCAAAAGAAAATAAACTTTGCGTGAATAATCAAAGCGACCAAAGAGGAAGTAATCTCCAGCGATACAAATAATGATTCCGATCATGGTACAAATACCACGATTTAGAGTCATTTCAAAAGGTCCTTCAAGCAGCGGCGTGGTAAATGTATATGCTGTCATAGTAAATACCATCATGGTCATAAAAATTACACTAAGGTCGTAACGCTTAGAATTAGGTATTGAAATTCCTATTCCTAGTAAAATAAAAACTAAAGGAATAAGCCGATAATTTAAGTGTAATAAATAAATTAATGGCAAAAATAGTAAAATTCCTAATAATGTTCCCTTGCCTCGGTTTATCGATTTTTTAATAATTAGACCCGGCTCAATTGCTGCGCTCATCATCATAACGGTCAAAAATATCCACCAGTTATGGGGTATTGTCGTAAACAAATACATTGCCAGACCAACCATAAACACAAATGCAATTTGTCCAAATCTAGCATAGTCAAGTTTTTTCTTTAAACTTGTTTGCATATTTTATTCCAGTTATTAATAGATTTCTGAAGAGACTCTGTTACATAGTTTTGTGTGAAATCAGTTTTAGATTTATTTGTCAGCGGCAAGTTTAAGCTATTTTTAGCAATAACGGCTAAACGAAAGGTGTTTACTTCTTTTTGAAAATTGTACCAGAATTGTTCATCTTTGTCTTTTAGATAAATATGATTTAGTGCAAATTGGATATTCCGGATATTCACCGTCGTTTTAGTGATATTTAATAACAATTTACGGGGAAGGAGACGGCGATATGCGCGAAGTACGTTTAAATGTGCTGCACCCGTGGCAAAGGTATGGGTATCAAATTTATTGATTGCATGCCCGATTTCCTCAACTACTGCGGCAAGGTAATAGCTGAAGGCTCGATGCCAGACTTTAGCATATAAGTTAGGATGAATCTTAAAGGCGATAAATGTCACCATAAGAGAAAGCATTACACAAAAAAACATATCAATTGCAATTTGCAAACTCGCAGCAGGTAATATGGTCATGTTTATTGCACTGACTACGATAGTCTGTAAAACCAATGGCTTAAACTTTGGAAAATAGCGATCACTAAAAAAATAAAGTGCTGTAAAATGAGCCAATGCAAAAAATAATAATGTGAATTTAAATGGAAACAATAGATAGAATGTTACACAACCAATTCCACTAACAATAAAACCAAAAACCAATGCTTGGTCTTTCTGTTTGTAGGTATTTAAAGAGGGCAATTCATAAAATCCGGCAAGCAACATTGCAGGAACTGCATAAGCACCAAAAACATCAGGTTTTGCAATCCAATTAATTGCTGTCATCAATACTGCTAGAAACAATCCTTTTCTTAGGATGATTCGTTGTGTATAGTAGGGATCAACTTTCTCCAGCCACAGTGCAATACTATGCTTTAATCGTAGTAATATATTCATTATTTAATGTTTTTTATTCTCTGGCTAATTTACCAATTGCCCATTTAAATGTTCCGCCTTGAATTAAGATGGAACTTAATACAACCACATAAGTAATTGCAACTAAACCGTCAGGAAATCCATCAATAGAAAGTGCCAAAGCAATTGATAATCCACCACGAATTCCACCCCACGCTAATAAGGTACTTTTACTTAAAGAAAAACTTGCCCGGCGACGTAAAATTTGTCCAAGTATAAAGTCAGGTACTAATATACTTAATAAGCGTGCAACAAAAACGATAATGATGCATACTAAACCAATTGTGATTGCCGAGTTATCAACATGAATATTTAGCATCGCTAAACCAATCAATACAAAGAGGAATCCATTTAAAATCTCGTCAATTAATTCCCAAAAATTATTCAGAACCAAAGTGCTCTCTTCTGAAAAGTGAGCTTTTTTGCTATAACCACCAATAATTAGTCCAGCAACCACCATGGTAATTACACCTGAAACATGAATGTGATTAGCAATAACATAACCACAACTGGATGCAGCAATTGAAATCATGGTAGCAACCTCTGGTGATCTAGAGCGTTTAATAAACCAACTGGTAAACATTCCAACTAGGACTCCCCATAAGATACCTCCACCAGTTTCGACCAACAGGCTCTCGGCGACATGTCCCACTGTTAGATGAACATTTTCATAAACGACTTGACTTAGAATTACTAACATTAAAATTGCACCAGCATCATTAAACAAACCTTCGCCAGTAATTAAGGTTTTGAGCCGAATTGGTGGATTTTTAATCGATTTAAATGTACCCAAAACTGCAATTGCATCGGTTGGT
The DNA here is from genome assembly GCA_035438765.1 of Burkholderiales bacterium. Lineage (GTDB taxonomy): Bacteria > Pseudomonadota > Gammaproteobacteria > Burkholderiales > UBA11063 > Aquella. The sequence continues at coordinate 46,641 of DAORIZ010000003.1, forward strand.
GAAATTAATGCACCAAAAATCAAACATTCGCCTAATGTGAAATGTATTTCAAATAGCCCAGCAACATAATAAAGCATATAGCCAGTTAGAAAAGTTGAGATTATTACTCCGAGGCTTGCTAAATAAATAACTGGTGTAATTTCTTTTTTCAATTCAATGGAGTTTACATGCAATCCACTAGCAAATAGCAAATAGCCAAGCATTACGTCAAGCACTGCAGTTTTAAAGTCCACACTTTTAACTAACTGATATACAGGTCCAACATAGTGAGGCAGTGAACTAGATACTAATGATGTCCCAACAGCAATAAAGATACTGATAATGGTAAGCGCAATTGTCTTTGGTAGTTTTAGGTAGCGATCATTAAGGTAGCTGGCAAAAGCAGTTAACCCAACTAATGTAGCAAATAATTCGTGATATGTCATAGGGTAAATTTTTCATGTAAGTATATTATATTTTAAGATGTGATTATAGCATAATGTTGCCATAAATTAATCAGGCTGTATATTGCACTTTATATGGAGCTATTGCGTTTGATAAATGAAGTTTTAATTTTAAGGTTAGTTACCTCTTTTTTTTGGATTAGTCTGATCAATGAATCAACAGCAAGGTATCCTAACTCTTGTTTAAGATAGGAAATAGTAGATAGGGATGGTGTTACATATTGAGAAATTAAAATATCATCAAAACCAATAATGGATATTTGTTCAGGAATTTTAATCCGGTGAGCTAAAAATGTTTGTTCAAGTCCGACTGCCATTTCATCATTGGCACATATAATTGCTTGAGGCCAATCGCTTTGGTTTGATGATAATAAACTTAGTGCTACTCGTTTACCTGACTGTTGGTCAAATTCCCCAGTGAAAACCCAAGATTCATTGATGGTAAGTCGATGTTTTGCCATTGAATTATAAAATGCAGTTAAGCGTTGCTGTGCATCAAAATGAGATTTAATACCGCCAATATAGCCAATTTTAGTAATTTTTTTTGTGACGAGTTCATTAATTGCTTGTTCAATTCCAGAAATATTGTCCAATAAGATATTACGAATATTTGGGTGTTCCAATTCTCTATCTAATAAAACCAGCGGGGTATTTTTAGTCGCGGTAGCTAATAAGAACTCATTTTCCAGAATTGGAGCAAGAATGATTGCACCATCTGCGCGTCGTTCACTTAATATCTTATGTGCACTGGATTTAATGCCACCGAAGCTGGTTGTTACAATAAAATTATATCCTAATTTGATAGCCGCTTGCTCAATGCCATCTATCAACTCATTGAAGAAAGACCCATGGAGGCTTTCTAAGCAAATTACAATGATTTTGTTACTTTGTTTTTTGAGATCGCGAGCAGCACTATTAAATTCGTAGCCCTCGCTTTCAATTAATGCCAAAATTTTGTTACGGGTAGCAACACTAACTTTATTTTTACCATTTAAGACATATGAAACAGTGGCAACAGATACACCAGCTTTTTCAGCTAACTCTTTGATATTCAATGCTTATATTTTCTTTATAATAATTAAAACGTTAATCCTATATTCGTAGATACTCATACTCTAAAATCTGTAACTGCTGTAACATGAGGCAGACGTCATATATTACGGTTGCTGTACGCAATATAAGAAATTCGGCTTAATTACCAGTGTTCCCAATTTTATTGATACTGAGCTATTGCTTGATGAACCACCACTACAAGCGGCAAGGCACAGTGCGAAACAAACTAGTACTAGACTATGCATATACGATTGTATTTTGTCAGAGTAGCATTGTAATAAGTTTGTATTTATGTACCGCATAGTTTAAAAACCTTTATATTGATTTTAGTATAAATTTATCGCCAATTGTAACATGTATTGTTTTGACACGTAATAATTTTGTTGTATACCATTGTCCTAGGCTAAGTCTTCTGCTATAAGCAGTTGCATATTGAAATAATTACTGTTTTATGTTATTATCACGCATATTAAGTTAAACGTTTAACCAAGGGGAATTAAATTGAATAAAAAGAATATTATTTTATTAATGGCTGGAGTAAGCTTACTAGCTGCATGTTCAAGTGGGCAGTCATCACAGAGTGTTACTCCTACAAATAATCTAGCGATTTATACAACAAATGAATCTGCTCAATTTCAGCAGCTAAGTGGTATAGCATTTCAATCAAATTTGTCTGAATCAGCTAATGTATTAATTGATGACACGGTAAAATATCAACAAATCGAAGGATTTGGTGCAGCAATTACCGACAGTAGCGCTTATTTATTATATTCATTGCCAGAACCTTTGCGAACCAATACTTTAAAGACACTTTTTGCTGCGAGTGGAATTCAAATGTCAATGATTCGTGTACCAATTAGTGCATCTGATTTTTCGCTATATAACTATACCTATGATGATATGCCTTTAGGCATGAGTGATATTACATTGCAAAATTTTACGATTTATCATGATCTTACTTACATTATTCCGCTGCTAAAAATGATTAAGCAAATTAATCCAACAATAAAAATAATGGTAACACCATGGTCAGCGCCAGCTTGGATGAAAACTAATCAAAACTACTTTGGAACATATAACGGGCAGGTTGGATCGCTGCAAGAATCTGATATGGCGGTTTATGCGCAGTTTTTGACTAAAGCAGTACAAAACTATCAGCTTAATGGAATTAATGTTGACTATTTATCAATTCAAAATGAACCGCTTTTTGCACCAGATACTTATGGCGGGATGTATATGTCAGCCACGCAACAAAGCAATTTTATTAATCAATATCTTACTCCTGAATTTATTGCTAATGGAATAACTACCCAAGTTTTAAATTACGATCATAACTGGGATCATCCAGAATATCCACAAGAGGTATTAAGTAATTTAACACCAGCAGCAGAATCGGTGGTTACTGGTACGGCATATCATTGCTATGGTGGTAATGTTGATGCGCAGAGTATTACGCATAATCAATTTCCGAATAAAAAAATATTTATGACTGAATGTAGTGGTGGCGATTGGGCGCCAGTATTTGGTGATAATTTAGTTTGGGATATGCAAAATCTATTTATTGGCGTAGTCAATAATTGGGGTAATGGCTCAATGAAGTGGAACATTGCATTGGATCAAGATAATGGCCCATATGTTGGTGGTTGTACCGATTGTCGCGCATTGGTTACAGTAAATACAGTCAACAATGCAATAAGTTACAACGAGGACTACTATGCCGTTGGTAATATGAGTAAATTTATCCAACCTGGTGCGGTACGAATTGCTTCCAGTAGTACTAATTCTGACTTGGAGGTGACTGCTGTAAAAAATCCTAACGGTCAGATTGTAGTTGTGATGGTGAATGGTGGTGCGGTTATGCAAGCAGTAGTTTTACAATGGGGGGATCAGAAACTTCAGTTCCAAATTGAATCGCAAACAGTAGCATCTATTAATTGGAATTAAAAAACTAAAATTTTAGGGGGATTACTATGAAATATAATATTCGTCGGTGGAATCCGATTTTAATTTCCATTCCAGATATTGGAATTGGAATGATGTGGGGCTCTTTGGGTAATGTAGTTGCCTTTTTTGGCTATACTTTTACTAATTCAGCTGCAGATATTGCCAAAATTTATTCATTGGCCGCAATTGTCGGGGTGTTTACCCAAGTGATCGTTGGTGTCTTAAGTGATAAAACTCAACATAAATGGGGTAAACGTTCCCCATGGTTAGTCTTTGGGATGGTAGGGGCTGCGCTCAGTGTTACCTTGTGGCCACTAGCTAATAGCTTTACCATGTTTTTAATTATGACTGGTGTAACTTGTACTTTGGTTAATGTTGCGCAATGTGCATACTATACGATGGTAATGGAAGTTGTTGATGCCGATCAGGTGGGCTATTCCAATACTCTGGCACGTACTACCAGTACCGTTGGTGGTTTGTGCATGGGCGGTTTAGCTGGGTTTTTGTGGGATGCCCAACATCCTGAAATGACTTTTTTTGCAATGGCTGCGCTGATGGCATTGTCAACGGTGCTGATAGTGCCGACAATCTTAAAAGAACGTCCAGAAAATTACACAAAGTCAGAACCATATCGTTTGTCATTTGATTTTTTAACTAACAAAGAAGTAATGAAGTTATTTATTATTACGTTTCTATTTTTTGCGGCGCGTACCGGAACAGGGCAAATGGCAACCTCGCTATTTGTAAAAAACTATCACTTTAGCGAGCACGTGGTAGGGCGTTTTGCGGTATTCGAATCTTCTGCTAGTTTACTATTTGGATTTACGGCCTTTAAACTAATTGATGTTTTTAATCGCAAACATATCTTTGCATTTTCAGCAATTGGTCTGTGCTTAGCCAATGTTTATCTGGTGTTTTTCTTGCATGAAGGTGCTTCACCGTGGATTCTTTATGCTTGGACGCTGGCTTGTGGATTATTCTTTATTGGTGGTAATATTTGCATGTACACTGTATTATCCATGGTTGTACCAAAGAGTAAACTTGGTGAATATATGGGCTTATTAAATTTATTTATTGCCTTGCCGCAATTTATTTTCTCAAATGTTTATGGGCATATTATTGATGCTGGACATGCTACATGGGTATTACCAATGGTAATTAGCTGTTATTTTATCGCATTCTTATTTACGCTCACCATGAAATTAAAGGGACCAAAAGAATTAGCTTTGGAGATTAAACATGACTAAGAAATTTGTACAAGTATTTGAAACTAGTAAAGCTGCTAACATAGCATTTCATCATCGTGAGCAAGTCGAATTTGTTGATGATGTTAGCGAAATTGAAATGAATTTATTAATGGTTTATCAAGATATCGAATATCAAACTATCAATGGTTTTGGTGGGGCATTTACCGAATCAGCGGCAATCAATTATTTCAATATGAATCTAGATGTTAGGGCGCAAATCCGTGAGGCTTATTTTGGTGAAAGTGGTTTACGTTATACTCTTGGACGCACCCATATCGGAAGTTGTGATTTCTCCTTGGGCAATTATAGTTATACCACTGCTGATGATACGCAATTAGCTAAATTTTCGATTGAGCGTGATCGTGAGAAATTATTGCCGTTTATCCATGAATGTAATGATTTTGCTGGTAAATCAATAAAATTAATGGTATCTCCGTGGAGTCCTCCGGCATGGATGAAAGATAACCAACATTTATTGGCTGGTGGTCGCTTATTGCCAGAGCATTATGCAAATTATGCGACATATTTGATTAAGTACTTGCAGGCATATCAAGCCGAAGGTTTTATGATTGAGTACATCAGCGTACAAAATGAACCTAAAGCGGTGCAGACTTGGGAATCATGCATTTATACAGCGGAGGAAGAGCTAGTTTTTATACGCGACCACCTTTATCCGGCATTGGTAGCGGCTAATCTAACTGCAGTTAAAATTATTATCTGGGATCATAACAAAGAGCGAGCTTTTGAGCGTCCACGCCAAATTTTATCTGATCCTAAAGTTTATGCGATGGTTCATGGTATTGGTGTCCATTGGTATTCTGGTGATCATTTTGATAATTTGCGGCTGTGTAAAGAGTTTTTCCCTGATAAAGAATTAATTTTTACCGAAGGTTGTGTTGAGTTATCCAAAGATGCACCAACCAATAGTGGTGGTAATGAACTGGTTGAAGTTAGTAATTCACCGTGGGAATTTGGTGAGAAGTACGCACATGATTTAATCGGTAATTTTAACAACGGTTTATCAAGCTATATTGATTGGAATTTATTACTTGATACGCAAGGTGGACCTAATCACGTTGGTAATTACTGTAGTGCGCCGATTATTTGCGATGCAGTTAACCAAAGGATTATTTTTCAGCCATCGTATTATTTCATCGGACATCTTAGTAAATTTGTACCAGCTGGTTCGAAAAGAATTGCGCATAGTTCATTTACCAATAAACTAGAATCAGTTGCGTTTATCACTCCTGATGAGCAGGTAGTGGTAGTTGTCTTAAATTCGTTTGAGAAAGATATTCCAATAGTGCTTAAAGATGTTGCGAGTCAAGAAGTTGCTTCATTGGTGATTAGGAAACAATCAATTATCACATTACTTTATTAGTAGAGTGGCAGATATTATCTTTCACGACTTAAAGTAAAAAATACACCAAGGTATTTCACACTTGGTGTATTTCTTATGTGACTAGTTAAACACGATTTTATTATCCTGTGTTTCAACTAAGATAGTTTGCTCTGGCAGATAACTACCAGCCAAAATGGCTTTAGCCAATGGATTCTCAATATATTGTTGAATTGCACGTTTTAACGGACGCGCACCATACACTGGATCAAAACCAACCTCAGACAATAAATCTAACGCATCACTGCTAACTTGTAGATTAAGATCCATTTTAGCTAAACGTAACTCTAAGCGTTTAAGCTGAATCTTGGCAATCTGACGGATTTGTGCCTGATCTAGACCATGGAATACCACTACATCATCCACCCGATTGACAAATTCTGGACGGAAGTAATTTTTTAGCTCTTCCATAACTGTAGCTTTAATTACTTCATACGGTTCGTGACTCATGCTTTGAATCTGTTGTGAACCAATATTGGAAGTCATTACCACTACTGTGTTGCTAAAATCAACTGTGCGTCCCTGACCATCAGTTAAACGTCCATCATCCAGTACCTGTAATAAAATGTTAAATACATCTGGATGAGCTTTTTCAACTTCATCTAACAGAATCACGCTATATGGTTTGCGACGAACTTGCTCGGTCAAATAACCACCTTCTTCATAACCCACATATCCTGGAGGGGCACCCACCAAGCGTGAGACACTGTGTTTTTCCATGTACTCGGACATATCAATCCGAATCAGATGATCTTCGCTGTCAAACAAGAAACCAGCCAAAGCCTTACATAGTTCAGTTTTACCCACCCCAGTTGGTCCTAAGAATAAAAATGAACCATATGGGCGATTGGGATCAGACAGACCAGAGCGTGAGCGACGAATTGCATCAGCAATCGCAGCAACTGCCTGATTTTGTCCAATTACTTTCTCATGGAGTTTATCTTCCATAAGGAGTAATTTATCTTTTTCACCTTGCATCATTTTTGATACTGGGATGCCAGTCGCGCGTGATACAACTTCGGCAATTTCTTCCGCACCAACTTCGGTACGTAGCAGCTGCATATGTTTATGCTCACCTTTTTCCGCTTGGTGAAGTCTGGCAGTTAATTCTGGTAGCTTACCGTACTCAAGCTCAGCAACTTTTTGCCAATCACCTTTGCGCTTATAGTTTTCAATTTCCGATTTAAGCTTATCAATTTCATCTTTAATTGATTGCGCACCTTGGATCATCGCTTTTTCATTATTCCAGATTTCTTCTAGATCTGCATATTCTTTGCCAAGGGTATTGATTTCCTCTTCAATAATTTCTAGGCGTTTTTTACTTGCATCATCTGATTCTTTTTTCACTGCTTCACGCTCAATTTTGAGCTGAATCAAACGGCGTTCAAGTTTATCCATAACTTCGGGCTTGGAGTCAATTTCCATTTTAATCTTAGACGCTGCTTCATCAATCAGGTCAATTGCTTTATCAGGTAGAAAACGATCTGTAATATAGCGTTGTGATAATTCAGCGGCAGCAACAATTGCTGGATCAGTAATCTCCACACCATGATGGATTTCGTATTTTTCCTGTAAACCGCGCAAAATTGCTATCGTGTCTTCAACGCTTGGCTCGCCAACCAATACTTTTTGGAATCTACGCTCTAAAGCTGGATCTTTTTCGATATATTTACGATATTCATCCAACGTAGTTGCGCCGATACAGTGCAATTCTCCACGAGAAAGGGCAGGCTTAAGCATATTACCAGCATCCATAGCACCTTCTGCTTTACCAGCGCCAACTAAAGTATGAATTTCATCAATAAAAATCAAGGTTTGACCTTCGTCTTGAGCTAATTCATTCAAGACTGCTTTGAGGCGCTCTTCAAATTCACCACGATATTTAGCTCCAGCCAATAATGAAGCCAAATCCAAAACCAGCAAGCGTTTATTTTTAAGCCCATCAGGAACTTCACCATTGACAATTCGTTGCGCCAAACCTTCGACAATCGCGGTTTTACCAACCCCCGGTTCACCAATCAAAACTGGGTTATTTTTAGTCCGACGCTGTAAAACCTGAATCGCCCGACGAATTTCATCATCTCGCCCAATAACAGGATCAAGTTTACCAATTCGTGCACGTTCAGTTAGATCTACTGTGTATTTTTTAAGCGCTTCGCGTTGTCCTTCCGAGTCTTGGCTATCGACCATTTGTCCACCACGAATGTCCATGATGACTTTATTAACTTCAGCTGTTTTTACATTGAATTGTTTTAAGATTCTACCCAGTTCTCCTTTATCCTCAAGAGCAGCCAGTAAAAATAACTCGGAAGCAATAAAATTATCCTGCAGCTTAACCGCAATTTTTTCAGTTATATTGAGTAAATTATTTAAGTCACGGGAAATGGTAATTTCGCCGCCAGTACCTGTTACTTTGGCAATTCGATTGATACTAGTCTGTAACTCTGCCTTTAGCGGATTAATATTTACGCCAACTTTTGCCAATACACTGGCAATTGTTGAGTTTTCTTCATTGAGCATTGCTAATAGTAAATGTTGTGGTTCAATATAAGCATTATCATGAGCTAGCGCCAAACTTTGTGCTTCTTGCAGAGCCGTTTGGAATTTAGTAGTTAATTTTTCAAAACGCATAATTTTCTCCTTCGCGTATCGATTATGTTAACCATTATATAGTGATAGAGAATTAGATTTCAATAGCTGAACTTGGTTATTTTAGATTTTTCTAAAATTATGACTAAACCACCAGCAAGAATGAAAGAGAAATGCTAAGACTAATATGTTTTTTATAGAGTGGATAAAGTTTTAACTACGTGTTCATGAGCATTATTCAACAATGGTTCACCATGAGCACTTAATAAATGACAGAAATTAAGTTCTTTTAAACCTAACAGTTCTGACTTATCAATCTGAGTTGCTTGCATCCATATCTCATTAACGGTAGCATAGCCAAAGAGTTTTTGCTTTTCATAAAGCTTTGCGGTAGAATCACTAAAAAATTCGTCTCTTGCTCGCCAATTTTTTATGCTATCACAAGTTACTAATATTCCATTGTTCTGGTTGATGTGTAAAATTGCTTCTGGGAATTTAGATGAAGCTAATGTAAATATTTTACAGTTATTAAATGGCATTAATCCATCAAGAGTTAGATTATAATCCGCTTTTCTATTGTTTTCATGCTCCATTCCAGCTAACGCCCATAACTTTGCATGATACTGATTAAGGTAAAAAGCATCATCTCGCCCGTGAAAGCTACCTATTCTAATAACATTTTCAATTTGGCCAAGAGAAGTTAACTCATCTAAACCTTCTTCAGTTAATCTAACTGTGTTGATAAGTGAAAGTTTACCTTGGTTACGAACAATTATCATATTGCGACTATGTTGTAAAGTTACACCCTCATACTGCGTAATATTGTTGCCTGTCACAAAGAAAATATCTGGAAAAATTTGTTTTATCTTTGAATGATGGCATGCGGAAAAGTGTTGAGACATTTAGATATTCCTCTGCATGATGATGTGTCAAGTTTCTATACAAAACACATCAAACTTAAATTAATTATCGAATAGATTTATTTAGCTAAATTATCACAATAAAAGAAATTGCCAAAACGATTACATTTTTGAGTTTGGGTCATCGTCATGATCTGATTATTTAAACTATCAGGGGCAATAGGCCATATATCGCCAATAATTGCAAAGACATTAACACAATTACTTTGATTGGCATTTTCTCCACCAAATGGCTGCAGTTGTGGGAAGTCACGATAATCTAGATGTTCTTCTTGGTATATTTAATAAATTGTTATTGTTGTTAGCGATAAAGCCGCAGAAATTATACACTATAGCTATCTAGAATTGGTGGTTTTTGAGTGCTTGCCAATTAGGTTTGATGATTGATGTTATTTAGTGTGATTGATTTAGCAAAAAGCGCAGTTGGTATTTCGAAAGTGTCGATATATAAATTTAAGCTATAATAGCGACTTGATTAATTATTGTGGTTTATAAGGTAGTCTATGTCTGAGTTACGTATTAAGAATTCTGTGCCGCTGGGGATTGCGTGGTTATGGGTAAAAGCAAGTTTTGCAACTTTTCGTGAAAAACCAATTCACTTTTTAGCTTTTGCCATTGCTTATATTTTATTTTCCTTGTTTCCTTTTTTTGGTGCTTTTTTGGCAGTATTTGTATTAGCGCGAATTTATTCAAGTGCCGATAAAATCTTTAAAAATGAAAATTTTGATGTCGCACTAAATTTAGGTGAATTTTTTCGTCAGCGTAATATATTGAGTTATGCGCTTTTCTGCATGGGATTTGACTTAGTTGCCATGTCTGCAATCAGTGAAACGTTGAATTCATGGGGTGTTAATACTGCAGGAATGAACCCAGCAACTATGAGTGATCCGCGAATACTATATTTATTAGTTGGTGTTAGTATTTTTCGTCATGTATTTTTTGGAATCTCACTGGTTATTGCTAGTTTTAATCCTGAAATAAAGGTTTTGCAATCATTGGTACTTAGTTGGAAATTTATGCTTAAAAATTTAGTGGTGCTGATTTTTGCATTATTCTTATTATTACCATTTTTAGTTATTCCTCTTTATCTGAGTGTGCTTTTAGCAGTATCTATTAATAATATTGTAATATTTAGCTTTGCGGCGCTGATAATGTTAATTGTTATTTTGCTGTTTATCAGTGTGACGGCGATTTTTAGTTATAAACTGTATCAAGATGGATTTACCAATGAAGAATAATCAGGTGCTAATAGTTCAGCGAGTTAAAGTCAGTTATTTTTTACGCTGGATTATTACTGGTGCAGCATCTTTGTGGCTCAATCCGTGGCGCTTGCTTTTGCTTAGTGCGGCTTGTTTATCCTTGTTCGGATTAGGACTTTTTGCTGGTAGTATTTTACAAAGTAACTTTGTGATCGTAACGATTGCATCATTATGCTTGAGCCTGATTTTCCCACTACTTTTATCGTGCTTGGCTATTGCCGAGTTCAAGCAGAGTCGGCATGAAGAATTACAATTTAAAGTAATCTTTCGTGAATTTTGGCAAGGCACTAATCTGCGATTGGTAATTGTCTATGCGCTATTGGTATTATTGGTTTCATTAAGCTGTAGTTATTTATTGTATCAGTTACCTGAATATCAAGCGGTACTTAGTTATATTTTAGAAGCTACATTAGCATTGTTACAGATCGTTATGTTAATTGCCATTCCAGCAAATATTACTTATCAAGGTAAACCTTTTCATGCTTTGGCATATGGTTTGTGTGCATTTGGTGTAAATTTTATTCCATGTATGTTATTTTTGCTAATAGTATTTGTGATACTATTTGCAGCTATTGCAGTGGCTAAACTAGTAGCATTATTAATTGGTACATGGGCATTAATTATTTATGTATTGGAATTATGGCTGTTTGTGACTTGGCTGGGATTAGCTTCGGCGAAAATGGCACGAGATTTATTTGTGGTAGATGCATAAGATTAAATTTTTACGCGGTGGGAATATGAAGATAATAATTAACGAATTAAAAACTGAAGCGATAATCGGTTGTTATGATTATGAACGTAACCAAAAACAGCCACTAGTGATTAATTTAGAGCTAGAACTAGGAAACTGGAATTATCAAGATGAATTAATCCACACGGTCAATTATGCCGAACTATGTCAATTAATCCGTGAGTTAACGCAAGCTAGTAAATTTTTATTGCTGGAGAGTTTAGCGCATTATTTAGTTGATGAATTATTTATGCGCTATTCACAGGTTAAGCAAATTAAGATCAATGTAAGTAAACCCGATGTATGTACAGCAGAGAACTGTTTGATTCAAGTCGAGTATTCCCAAGCCAGAGCATATAAAATAGCTTTGGCGTTAGGCTCAAATCTCAATAATCCACAGCACCAGCTAATCAGTGCTATTGAGTTTTTAAGTAAAATTGTCAGTGAGATAAAAGTAGCACCATTTTATAAAAGCTCACCACAGGGTTTTAGCGAGCAAGATGATTTTTATAATACTTGTATTAGCGGTGTTACCACGCTTGAACCGCAAGAGCTATTAATTGCTTTGAAAAAAATTGAAAAACGCATGGGAAAATCAGAGCAATTTACCAATGGTCCGCGGATTATTGATTTAGATATAATCTTGTTTGAGAATCAAATAGTGCGTGGATTGTTTTTACAGATTCCTCATCCACGGATGCATGAGCGCGATTTTGTTTTGCAACCACTGGCTGAGATTGAGCCGAATTGGCGTCATCCCAAACTACAATTGAGCATCAAAGAATTACTGGCTAATTTACAACCCAATCAACAATTTATTCTGCAGCAAGTAATGTAATGTTTTTGTATCTCTTATCAACTAACTCAGTTCAGGAACTAAGAGCGACACTACGCCAAATAAAGCTAGAGCTTAGCTATGTAAGCTATTATTCTTTGACAAATAAATTTTACTTATTAATCCAAACCCATCAGCCAATCCCAAATAAAGAACAATTTACACCTCCCTTGGAGAGCAATAATCTCACTATTCCTGAGCTAGTTTTGCAGTCGTGGGCATATAGTGAATTAGTGCAAGATATAAATTGGCTTAACTATGAGCAAAAGGCACAAACGAGTCATAATGGTTGTAGCTTGTTTATTGGTGATGTCGAAGTAAAACGTTCTTTTTTACCTCTATCTGAATTAATGTTGATTATTAATCAAACCCCAGACTCTTTTTCTGATGGTGGTAAATATCACCAGCAAATTGATAAAATAATTGAAGAGTTAGAACCAGCATTAGCTGCAGGAGTTGGTATTATTGATGTGGGGGCAGAATCCACTCGTCCAGGAGCTAAAGCTCTAAACTCTACCCAAGAAATCAAACGCCTAGAACCATTACTGGTGGTTTTAAATCAACTCAAATCATGTTACTCATTTAAGTTAAGCTTGGATAGCTTTCGTGCAGAAACGCTGCTGCACTTTTTACCTTATTTGGATATTGTTAATGATGTTTCTGGTAAGCTGGATTCTGATTGTTTACGCCAAATTAAAGATGCTGGTAAAAGTTATGCTTTTATGCATAGTTTGACTATACCCGCTAATCCGCAGATTGTCCTAGATGCTAATTGTGATCCTTGTGTTGAAATTTTGCAATGGGCAGAGAGCAAACTTGAGCAACTTCTTAGTCTTGGATTTACACATAATCAATTAATCTGTGATCCGGGGATTGGTTTTAATAAAACTACGGCACAATCATGGTATTTGTTACGCAATATTTCACGCTTGCAAAATTTGGATGTCGAATTACTAGTCGGGCATTCACGCAAACGCTTTTTAGATAAAGTGACGCTTTCAGAATATGCGGGGCGAGATAGCGAAAGTGCTACGGTGGCTAGTTTTTTAGCGACTCAGAGCGTTGACTATATTCGTATGCATGATTATCGTGAGTATTTTAAATTAGCTAAAACCAATAACCAGTTAGAACGTAGATATTTTGGAGTAGCAAGCAAATGAATCAACAGCAAATTCTTGATGAACTAGCCAACTTAAACCCTCCGCAAACTGAATTTAATGCCAATGCAATCAAAAAAGCCTTGCAACTATGCGATGAACCACAGCATAAATATAAAGTAATTCATATTGCTGGGACTAATGGCAAGGGTTCGACGGCTGCCTTTCTTGAAGCTGCTTTATTGGCTGCAGGCTATCGGGTAGGGAAGTACACTAGCCCATATATTCACTGCTTGAATGAGTGCATCTTGCTAAATCAACAGCAAATTAGTGATAATGATCTCGCTAATTTATATCTGGAGCTTAAAGAACTATTAAAACCTAGCTCAATTGTGCTTAGTTCCTTTGAAATGCTGACGCTGATTATGTTTGTTTATTTCGCTCGCTGTGGAATTGAATATTTGGTTCTGGAAACTGGGCTTGGTGGTCTAGATGATGCAACGAATGTAGTCGATAGCCAATATAGTGTTATTACCAATATTGCGCTGGAGCATACTCAGTGGTTAGGAAATAGTTTGGCAGATATTGCACGACACAAGGCTGGAATTATTCATCATGGTAAGGCGGTGATTGCTGATACTACGCCAGAATTAATTGCTGCAGTTAGTGCGCGCTCGAATAATTATGTTAATGTGCTGGAAAAATATAATTATCATAGTGAACTTGACTCATCTCGTTTTATTATGCGCTTATGGTTTGCTTCCAAAGGAAATGATATACTCAACCCGATTCATCATCCTCGGTCGTTGATTTATTCCTCACCTACTATGTGTAGGCTTCGTCATAAATCGCCTACTAGTATTTCCACACGCGTGTGTTCGAATCAGTTTGAGTATAGTAAATATGTAGAGCTGGGTTTATTCGGGTATTTTCAGGCACGTAATTTTTTAGCTGCCTATGAAGTATTGCAAGATATTGGCATTAGCGATACAATGATTTTTGCTGCAGCCAAAACGGTCAAATGGTCGGGGCGCTTGCAATTATTACAAAAATATCCGCAAATTATTGCCGATGCTTCACATAATGCTGATGGCTGTAGAGTTCTGGTTCAGTCTCTAGAAAAGTTCATTAATCCTGCTGATTGTGTAGTAATTGCTTCGGTTTTACGTGATAAAGATCGTGGTAAGATGCTGGAACTTTATGCTAAACTGGCAACTACTTTGGTGGTTTGTAATCTTTTTGATCAGCCTCGCGCAACTCCTGCACGGGAATTAGCAAAATTAGCCTATGGTAAATTTGAGCAAATTCATGTGTATAATTCACCATTAACTGCGCTAGCAGCAGCCAAACGAATGAAAAAGAAATTTATTATTATCAGTGGGTCAACTTATTTGTTAAAATATTTTGTTAAATAAGTCCAAAGAGGGATAAAAATGAAGGAATACGATTATCAGCTAGGGATGAGGACTAATCAGCTCCTGATTCAGCAAAATCTGGAAAATCAGGTTGATTTTAGCAAAGTTGCCAAGTGTCAGGATACTGCGTATCAAGAGTTGATTAAGACTAAATTTGCAGAAGTATTAAATTTGCTCGGCTTTGCGACAAGTGGGGGCGAAAATTATAATACTTCCAAACGTGTAATTGATCTTTATCTACAAGAACGTTTTTGGGGCTTAGATTATCATAGGTTTCCCACCTTTGCGATGATGCCCAATGAATTCAACTACCATGAGCCATTGATTGCCAGTAATATAGTATTTCAAACCAGTTGTGAACACCATTTGGTAGCAGTCAAAGGGCGGGCGGTAATTGCCTATATCCCTAAAGATTATTTGGTTGGTCTTGGTAAACTTAACCAAATTTTACATTTTTTTGCGGCACGCCCACAACTGCAAGAGCGTTTAACTAAACAAGTGTTTGTGGTGCTTCAGGAATTATTAGCAACTGAGGATGTAGCAGTGGTACTTAAAGCGCAACATGATTGTATGAATAATCATGGAATTATCAATGACGATACTTGGCATAGCAGCTCTCAGTTTGGCGGTAGATTTAAGCTAGACTCAGCACTCCAGTTGCAATTGAGTGCAGATATTACGCATAAGACGTACTAATCCAATCATATAATCAGTATTAATAACTGATGAGTATTAGTTAATAAGGGTAATATGAAGTCAAATAAACTATCTTATATTATGGGTGGTCTTGCAGGCATTTTATTAACGGTAAGTGCTGCACTCTGGAATAACTATTTTGCGCCAGTTTCTGTTTATCCTAAAGTGACATCTGGCATACTTCATATAATAGGTCTGGATAAGTTAAATAAGTTAGCATTTTTTACTGCGAACAGTGGAGGAGCTTCTTATCATGGACTATTTGGATTTCAAACTTTTTTTATTATAGGTATACTATTAGGGGCATTCTTTGCATCACTTGCTAGTGGCAAGTTTAAGATTTCTAGTGAAGTTCCTGAGTTATTTAAGTTACGATTTGGTGAACAGCGTAAGCGTCTTCGATTTGTAATGGCGTTTTGTGGTGGGGTCGTTATGAGTATTGGAGCGATGTTAGCTTCTGGCTGTAGTATCTTTTATGGTATTTCGGTTTTTGCAAAATTTGATGCTGCTGGAATTGTTACATTTATTGCTTTTTATCTTGGTGGAGTTATGGTAAATTGGTTTATTTATCGCAGGAGGAGTTAAATGATGATGGCTCTTGCTGGGTTACTCACCGGAATAATAATGGGTGTTTGTTTATATTTTGCTAAGATGTTAAAGTACGATGAGCAGGTTGGCTCAATGATATTCAAAAAAATGACGTTGCTAAAATTTTATATGGCAGCTCAGCTCACTTCTCTGGTGTCGTTAAGTGTACTTCGTGTATTTGGTCTTATAAGCGTTTCATTTGGTGCATTTAATTGGCTAAATGCAATAATTGGTGGTCTTATTTTCGGTATCGGTTGGGGTACTCTTGGTTATTGCCCAGGTACTTGCAGTGGGGTTATCGGTACGGGAAAAATTGATGGGATTTTTGGTGCTCTAGGTATTTTGGTGGGGAGTTTAATTTTTGCCTTTTTTTATCCTTTAGTTGCTGAGTTTAGCAGGCATTTTGTCACTACACAAATTGGGGTATCTGATCCATTCTGGTTGATGGCATTGTCTTTAATGGTTGTAGTGCTGTATTTACTAATTTTTCGTTCTTTTGAACGGCATAAACTATGAACACTTATCTTATAACTATTGACAAACATAAATAATCAGCTCTAGTATTCTGTGGTTCTTAGAACGTTAAGAAATTTATTAATAGTTTCCTACCTTGTTGAGTAGTAATGGATTCAGGGTGAAATTGTATACCATAAATAGGTAATTTTGGATGATGAATTGCCATAATTTCACCATTATTTGTTTCTGCACTAACCAGAATCTCTTTACCTATGATTGATGTATTTTCAATTAACAATGAATGATAACGAGTCACCTCAAAGCTTAACGGCAGCTTATCAAAAATTGCACTATTCTGATTGTGAGTAATTGTACTTATGATTCCATGACAAATTTGTTTAGCGGTGACTATTCTTGCGCCGTATATTTCGGCAATTAATTGATGCCCCAAACAAATTCCCAAGGTAGGAATGTTCTGCTTTATTGCTTGTCTGATTAATTCTTTGCTAGCAATCAATTCGGTATCGCTGGGATGTCCAGGACCTGGTCCGATAATTATGTGACTAGGCTTAATTTCAGCTAATGTTGTACTATTAATCTGATCGGTTTTAAGCATGCAATATTCAGGCACAATCGCGCGACAATAATCTGCAATCATCTCACTAAACGAGTCATAATGATCAATTATTAAGAGCATTGTTAGCTCCATTACGGATCAAATTACAGCGTATCATTCCACGTACATCATTGCATAAATAAACTGCCGTAGCTTCATATAACATTTGCTCAGTAATTGGTTGTTCGCTGATTTTTTTCTCACGCAGTAAATTAGCACGATAAATTCCGCCAAGTAGTCCTTGATTAATCGGCGAAGTTAGCCATTCTCCACGATATTCAATAATCACATTATGATAACGCGCTTCGGTAATAATGCCATTACGGTTTATAAAAATCAATTCATCAACTCCTTGCGATTTGTAATCACTATCAAGCTGAGTATAAACTCCGCGAGTAATGGTACTATCGCTTTTATGACAAAATAAGTCATGGCGACTATCTATTTCGACTGGAGAGAGCATCACGGTTAAAAACTCTGGATTTTCAGCAATCAGAGTATGTTCAATTTTTACTTCACCGCAATGATTTAATTCGAGACGTAATTTATAACGCTGATCGGTTGAAATATTTGATTTTATATACTCTTGGATCGATGCTCTGATTTTGTCTATATCACAATTAAAAATTAGCTTATCAGCAGAGCTTTTTAGGCGGGCTAAGTGTTGTTCCAGATTAATAATCATGCCATCTTTAATCAGGAATGATTCAATCAGATTAAAGTCAGGCTGATAAAATTTACGCACAAAGCGTAGCTTAGTCATAATTTCTTGCCACTCTTCTGTCGCGTTTGATTGAACGGTGATTCCGCCACCAACTCCCATCTTAAATTGCTTTGGACAAGTAGATTCCGAGCTAAGCGTGCGAATTGCTACGTTAAACTGCATATTGTTATTTGGTAAAATGTAACCAATCGCGCCAGTATAAATATCGCGTGGATAATTTTCAATTTGCTCAATCAACTGCATGGTACGAAGCTTAGGAGCTCCAGTAATTGAGCCACACGGGAAAAGCCCTTTGATGATTGTTGCAAAATCTGTTGCGTTGTCAATAGTTCCTTCAATTGAACTAGTCATTTGAAATAAACTCTGATATTCTTCAATAGCGAATAAAGTTGGTACTTTAACTGAGCTAGTCTGGCAAAATTTGGCTAAGTCATTGCGCAGTAAATCGACGATGATTAAATTCTCGGCACGGTTTTTGGCATCACTACTCAAAAAATTACGCTTGATTTTATCTTCTTGTGGCGTATTTCCACGCTGAATTGTTCCTTTCATTGGACGAACGCTAATCGTAGAATCAGTTTTTTTAAAAAATAGCTCAGGAGAAATGGAAATAGTCGTTGTTGGGTCAAATGGCAAATATGCAGCATAGCGAACTGGGTGGCTGCGACTTAGCTGGTAATACAGATTAAATGGATTAATTGATTCTTGCGTAGAGATATTCAGCGGTGCAGTTAGATTTAATTGATAAGTATTGCCCAATTGTAGTTGTTGTTGTACTTGTTCAAATCTTTGCTGATATTCGTCATAGTCAGAAGCTAGTTCGAGGTAGTTAAATTTAATCAGGGGATTATCTTGGCTAAGCTCTGGTCGTAATTGGATTAAATCCTGTGCAGCAAATTTTTGAGCATGAGCAAATGCAACAAAATGCAGAAGTGGCTGAGTGCTGGTAGCTAGCTTTAGCTTGGAATAAATAGCACTTGCTGCATGATAACTAATATAACCAGCAATATAAAAACCTTGAGCCCGATAACACTCAATTTGCTCCAGCGCAATATCAAATTCATGTTGACTATGCGCGATGATTTCAGCTCTTGGGTCACTAAAATAGTAGCTGGTAGTTTGAGATTGATTCAGGCAGTCTTCAAAAATGGCAAATTTCATGTATTCGATATATTCAAAATTTATCAAAGATGGTTATTATTGCGGCGATTATATCAAAAACTTTAGAGATTAGGCGAGTTTTTGGGAGTGCTACGTAAGATTGTTCGTTCATCTTCCTGCCAAAACTACAATTGGATATATGCGTAAATAAGATATAATACCGTATACTCAGAGTGTTACCATGGAGGTAAAAAAGTGGGGAAATTTTTAAGCCCCTAGGTGATAAAACCCGTGTAGAAATACATGTATCTAATTTCAACCTTTCATGCCACCTCAAAAGTTGGAGTCGACAGATTTGATAATTGAACCTAAACTAAAGATTATGAAATGAATAATAAAAAATTAAATCATTTATGCTTACTTCTGTTAAGCATTACTTTAGTAGCTTGTAATGGCGGAGGGGGCAATAGCGGTAGTGGAGGTAGCAACACAGCTATTTCTGGTAGTGTAGCCTCGCTGCAGTTTATCCAACCATATGAATTGGCGAGTTTTGAAAGTACGCCTGGTAATGGTTATGTAGTAGTGAGTAATACCGATGAAAGCAGAAGCGTAAATAATATTGTTTATAGTCTAAATTCGGTAGTCGGTGGAGCTTCAAAGATTAGTATTGACAGTGCGAGTGCTGAAAGTTGTGCGATGATAGAATCAATGGGAAACTGTATCTTAAAACTCAATCTGGAATCTGGAGCATATGGTGGCAGCTTTGTATTGGGCGCAAATAATAATAGTGCTTCAATTTTGAATAATTTGAAACAAATATTTTCTTCAGCTACCAAGAAATTATCAAAAGCACCAATTGGAATAAATCAAGTAGCGACGACAACGACCAGCGGGATAAATGGAATCAAATTATTTTATTATCCCGTGATAAATGATAATACAGTAATGTTAGTCATAACTGGTTCGGTATTATCAAATAAAGTTGGAGTATTTAATAGTGCAATTTTACTTGATGAGAATAACATACCATTAGCCGCGCAGAAAGTACTAAGTGCTAATCTTGGAAATGGCTTTGTAAGTCTTAAACAAGGTGATAGTTTTAGTATATTAATCCCAGCACCTACAGATCTTCATTCATTATCATTTAAATTGCGAATATCAGAAATATCAGTAGATAGCACGGTAAGCAATAATTCAACATCTGCAACGATTAATACAATAAGCACTGTAAGTAATCAGGCTATTTTATATAACTATCCATCTTCAATTGCCTTAAACCCAGCAAATACAACTCAAACACAAGTTGTGGCAAATCTAGGCAGTTTATCTGCAACCTCCTATATGGCAAGTAGCAGTAATCCCTCAATTGCTACAGTAAAAGAGTCGCCACTATCGTCATTAAAAGCAATACAAAATAATAATGATTTAAAAGTAAATGTGCCAACAGAAAGCTCGACAAGCTATACAGTATCATTAACCAATCCATCATCAGTATCAAATGCTTTATTCAATATAAATCAAAGCTACAATAACGGTAAGACAGAGATAATATCGAGCATAGATGGGAGTGTTTCAAGTGGTTCATGGCCAACTCCTGCACCTACACCTGCACCAGTAGTCAAATATATTTTTGTAACTGAAAGTTCAACAAATGGTGCATTTGGAGGCTTTAGTCAAGCTGATGATTTTTGCAATATGGATGTTAAGATATTTAGTTATCCAAATGAATTAGCTAATTCTAATTTTAAGGCTTTACTAAATGGTAATAACTCTACAACGGTTGGTACAATCTATAAAAATCTTGCAGGAGAAGAAATTGCTACTGCTACGACAAACAATCTAGTCGTGGTGAATGATAGTCTTATTAGCCCAGTAGGGAATGAATCTGGTAGTGTTCATGTGTTCGCTGCTGCTTGGACTGGACTTGCCCGGACTGGCGTGCCTGCAGCTAATTGTAGTGGATGGACATCTTCTAGCAATAGCGAGTCTGGGACTGTTGGTTTTGTCCTTGAGACGACACCTTCTTGGGCTGCATACAGCTCCGAGGTCTGTAGTGGTTCATCATTTCGACTGATGTGCGTACAACAATGATGTACCATATAGCTAAAGTAGCGATGTGGTACAGGGATAAATAATACGATAATTTTATTATTTGAGAAGTTCCTGTAGTTTTTCATACAGAGCCTCTATTTTAGGCAGCAATAACTTTAAATCTTCTAAAATATTGTAAATTGGTGGCAGTAAATAAACTATATTGCCAATCGGGCGTAAGTGTATTTCTAAATCTTTTGCAAGTGATACAACTAGTTTTATTTGTTTAGGTGGTAAGTTTAATTTCCACGCTGCAATTGCACCAATTGCTCGTGCGTTGCTTATGAAGGTGAAGCGTTGTTTGAGTTTAGTATTAAATTCAATTAAAATTGTTTCTGCTACGCGAACATTGGCGAGAATGTTTGAGTTTTGGAGTAAACTGAGATAATCAACTGCCACGGCAGCAGCCAAGCTATTGCAGCTATGGGTATGTGAGTGCGGGAAAATTTGCTTGTGCTTACGATAAATATCGCTTATTGAACGATTAACTACGACACTACTCATCGGAATACTACCCGCGGTTAAATGTTTGGCAAAACAGACTAAATCTGCTTCGATTCCCAATAGTTCCTTGCTTACTGAAAAATAGCCTAAACGACCTAAGCCAACCATGATTTCATCAGCGATAATATGTATGCCATGAGCACGCGCCAGATTAATTAACTTGCATAAATAATCGCGGCTGATAATTTTAAGCCCAGCAGCACCTTGAGCGATTGGTTCAATAAGTAGTGCAGTGATTTGTGAAGCATGTTGATTAAAGAATTGCTCCAATTTATCGCTATCAAACTGTGCGTTATCCCACGCTGGATCTTCTGGTGAGTCAACGTAAACGATATCTTCAATAAACAAATTTTGACTAATTAATGCTTGATAATTCTGAGTGTAATTAGCGATACCGCATACACCAAGCGTAAAAATAGTTTCACCATGATACGCTCCAGATAATGCGAGATATTTATAGCGTTTAGCCTCACCCTCCAAAACCCGTGTTTCATAACTTAATTTCATAGCAATTTCAATTGCACTACTGCCATCACTGGCATAAATTACCTTGTCCATTTGGGTGAAAATACCAACTAGCAGAGTTGATAGCTGTTCAATCGTTGCGTTATAGGCATTGGCGGGCAAATGATGTTCAAATATTTTTAGCTGCGCTTCCAAACTTTTTTTGATTAGTGGATGGCGATGTCCTAATGGCTTACACCACCAACTAGAAATGGCATCATAGAGCTTTTGACCATCACGAGTATAGAGATACGAACCTTCTGCTGCAATGATTTGTAATGGGTTTTCGCTATCTGGTGTAGCTGCGGGTAACCAGGTGTGGATTAAAGGCATGGGAAGAGCTCCATAAAAAATTTAGTAGTTTGTGTAGTTTGCTGATAAGGAATCTCAGCAAGCAGCGGTGCATCTAGTGCTTGTGATAGATAATCAATATTTTGTGAGTAATACTCCATCTGTGGATCAATTTGATTGGCAATCCACCCGACGAACTTTAGTCCTCGTTGTTTAAGAACCGCGGCAGTTAATAGCGCATGATTGAGGCAACCTAATTTCATTCCGACAACTAAAATAATTGGGTAGGGTGAGAGTTGCAATAAATCCAAATAAGTTTCATCTTGATTGAGCGGAACCATAACTCCGCCAACGCCTTCGATAAAAAGATAATCAACATCAAGCTGAGTATTTTCGATAAATGTATTGACACTATTTGCGTCCAGTCGATAATTTTCCAATTCTGCGGCAATGTGTGGTGCAATTGGTGGAGTAAAGGTAATTAGGTTAATTTGTTGTGGCGTAAGCTGATAGTTAGTAGCTGCCAGTAGCTGTGCGATATCTTCGTTAATTGCGCTGTTTGGCATAGTTCCACTGGCAATCGGTTTAAGTGCCGCGACTTTGTGCTGAGACCGAATTAGATATTGCATGAGTTGCACCGTAGTATGCGTTTTACCGCTTGAGGTATCGGTTCCGATGATATGAAATTTATGCATTAATTACTCCATTTTATTAGCAGTTACCATTAAATGTAAATGCTTACCCATAACTGCCACAATATGCTGTAAGAGTTAGGAACAAGGCGACGTAGTGTACATGAGAAGTACATGAGGAGCCTTGTGACGAAGCTATTACTGCATAAGGTGAGCAGTTACCATTAAATAATGATAACTAAGAGCAAATCCATCCTTATCACGTGGATAAATTTGCTCTAGTTTATTTATGGTAGATTTACCACCTAAGCCATTGCGTTGTGCCGCGGGTAGTGAGGTTCCACTTTTACCAAAATGCCGAAATAAGCTTAAAATATCGCTGAAATGAAAAGTTTCACACCATGGCTGTTGATTGTTTATTATAAAACCAGAATTAACCAACAAATCTTGATATTTTGTGCTGCTCAAAAAATCTAAAGTATGTTTTTGAGTATCAATATTAGCAAAACTATCGATCAACTGATTTAAACTTGGCTTAATTAAGGTTGTGAAAACTAAAACACCATTGGGTTTGAGAATGCGGTTAATTTCGCCAAATACTTTTTGCTTATTTTCTGGCCATTGCAACATTAAATTAGAAATAATCAGATCAACCGAGTTATCTTTTAGGGGAAGATAAGCTGCATCGGCATTTATTGCGGGCATCAGATGATTTTGCCTGAGCATGGCACGACTGAGATCCAGCGAAATAATCAAATTTGATGGTGTACTTACTTGATGATTAAATGTTCCTGCTCCAGAACCGAGATCAAGAATGATTTGCTCTGGAGAATTAAGGTAATTGCTCATCTGTGCGACTAATTTTTGTGCGGTGGTATTTTGCAGTTTAGCAAGCTTAAGGTAATTCGCCGCGGCGCGATCAAAATTTTGCTGGACTAACTTAAGCTTATTCATGGGAAATTACTTCAAATATGCATTGCAGATAATCAGGATTCATCCGTAAATGAGTTGAATTAGTAATTATTTTGCAATTGGTATACTCAAACTGATTCGAACACACGCGTGTGGAAATACTAGTAGGCGATTTATGACGAAGCCTACACCTAGTAGGTGAGGAGTAAATCAACGACCTAGGATGATGAATCTGATTGAGTATATTTTGTGTTGGATTGGGAATTAGGGAGTCAGTCGCGCTATTAATCCATACAATCCGTGCTGCAAATTTTTCGGCAATCGGGCGCAAGTCACTTAGCTCAATTAATTCTAGCCAAATCATAAGCGTGCCATGATTAGCGGCTAAATTTTGCCATTGCAGTGCGTCTTTTTTATCAATACTCTCAGGAAAAGCCGCTAGAGTAGTAAAATAGTTAGCAAATTCTACTAGTGGTTGTTTCTTCAGCCGTTGGCGCAAACGTTGCAGATTAGTGTTGCTAATTCCCTGCCAATTCTCTTGTGCCATAAAACATGGGGTTGAATTTAACATGACTAATTTGTGAATATTCTCTGGTGCTAATTGCAATAGTGTTAATGCCAATAAACCGCCACAAGAATAAGCGATAATTTGAATTTTTTGTTTGTCGCAGAGATATTGACTGATAATAGTTTGTGCTTGAGACTGAAGCGTAAACTCTGGTGGCAGCTGATTAACATCTATGTAGTGATAGTTTTTAAGTTGACTGGTGATAAATTCTAATGGTTTAGCAGATAGTACGAAACCGCCAATTAGTAAGGTAGTTACGGTGCTCATTGATGATATTTTCCTGCCAGAGTAGCCACTAATTTAGCTATGTCGTCGTAAGTATGCGTGCTAGTTAGTGAGATACGGAGTCTCGGTGCATTTTTTGCAACCGTTGGATATGCGATTTTGCCGACTAAAATTTGTCTATCCAATAAGTGTTGGTGCCGCAGATTTAATTGGCTAAGGTCATTCAGCATAACTAATTGGATAGCTGAGATATTTTCTTCTGCTTGATAAATATTTATCCCAGAAGTAAGTGCAAATTGTTTAAAAGTTGCAATATTTTGAGCTAATTTATCACGTAATTGTATACCTTCGTCACTTTGAATAATTGCTAATGCTGCATTACTAACCGCAGCTTGCGCAGGTGGCAACATGGTACTAAAAATCTGACTGCGCACGCTATGGCGTAGATAATAAATGAGTGCTGCATTGCCGACAATAAAACCACCGTGGCTGGCAAAAGCTTTACCAAGTGTTCCAATATATAAATCTACCTGACGATGATCGAGTCCTTGTTGTTCTAGTGTTCCATAACCGGATTGTCCCAGCGCGCCAACCCCATGTGCATCATCGATAATTAATAAAATCTGCTGCGGCAATTTTTGCTTTAACTCTAGTAACTGTGCCAGATAATTGCAGCTACCATCCATGCTGAAGCTGCCTTCGCATAAGATTATATGCAACTTATTGCGATCTGCTTCAATAGCATAAACCATTGAAGAGATTTGAGCTGGTGTAAAAGTAGTGAATTTAGCTTTAGCAAGTAAAATTCCATCAATATGTGAAGCATGACTATTTTTGGCAAACCAAATATGAGTGTTGCTATCAGCTAATGCACTAAATAAACTTACATTGAGTTGATAACCACTATTAAACAGTAAACAATCCGCAAAACCTAACCAAGCAGCTAGATTGGCACTTAACTTTGCATGTTCTTGGCTATAACCGCTCATAGATGGTGCACCAGTACTAGCACTGCCATAACGTGTCGCTCCATCCTGTAATGCTTTAATTAAACGTGAGTCGCCATTTAAACCCAGATAGTCATTGCTGACAAAATTAAGCAGCTTTTGCTCGGTTAATTGTAAATAACGTTGGTTATATTCAGACTTAGCGCGCCAAGTACGCAAATTAGGAAGCTGTTGCGTTTTTTCTTGAATAAATTTATCCCAGCTGAGCATTATTACTACCTAATTTAGCCAGTAACTCTAAATCAGCATGGCGCGCATTATTTGGTGCAGTCAGTAATTTATCACCATAAAAAATTGAGTTAGCTCCAGCTAAAAAACATAATGCTTGCTCAAGTTCACTCAATTGATCGCGACCTGCCGAGAGCCTGATTCGTGTAGTTGGAAATAAAATCCGGGTTGTTGCAATCGTACGCAGTAGTTCAAACTTGTCCAAATCAGCTACTTCGGCTAATTTAGTCCCAGCGATTTTTACCAGCATATTGATTGGAATCGAGCTTGGTGCGTAGGGGAGAACTGTCAGAGCATGAATAAAACTAATCCGATCGTCTTGTGATTCCCCCATGCCAAGGACTCCACCGCAGCAGACCTTAATCCCGGCTGCACCAACATGATTAATCGTATCCAGACGATCATTAAAGGTGCGACTGGTAATGACTTGAGAATAATATTCAGGCGAAGTGTCAATATTATGATTATAGTAATCCAGCCCAGCTTGTTTGAGAGTCAGAGCTTGCGCTTCAGTTAAGCTACCTAGCGTGGCACAGGTTTCTAAGCCGTGTTTTTTAATTGCGGCGATATATTCACAGCTGCGCCCAATAGCGGCTGAGGTTGGATTTTTATAAGCAGCACCCATGCATATTCGTTTAATCCCACGCTCCTTGGCGGACTTGGCAATTGCTTCAACTTCGCTAACTGGCAGCAATGGATTAAGTTTAATCTCGCTCTCGCTTTGATTACTTTGAGAACAATAAGCACAGTCCTCAGGGCAGCCACCAGTTTTGACACTGATTAATTGACACATTTCAATATCGTTACTTTTAAAATTATCTTTTTGTACCTGTGCTGCTTGGTAGATTAACTCTAAAAAAGGCTGTTGATATAATTTTTGGATCATAGCTAAATTATTCGCTTGCAATATGTTATCCTTATATATTTTTATTAAATTCTATAAAATAATAAATAATCGAATATTTTGAATGTTATTTTCTATAGGGCAATATAATACGTGAGAATAAATTCAATATGTATCATATTATTCGTAAATAATATTTAAATACGTATATTATTTATATATTCGAATTTATTATAAAATATGGTGGTATCTTATATTTATTGTAATAGTCTGTATATGAAGATTAATTGATCTGTGAAGTTTAAATATTGTGTGTTATCATCTCTGGTTTATGCTTTTGTTGTATTGTGGTTAAATTTTCATGATTAAATATGAAGCATAGTACCTACAGTAGGCAGATTAAAATAAAACAAATTTATTATAATTTTTTGATGATTGAAAGAGGGTAACTTTATGAAACTATTTATTATACATGTTGGCTATTACGATTATGAGGTTGGTATGTACGAGCTTCATTCTCAATTTTTAATAGCCGCAAAAACTGCTGCAGAAGCAAAAAATATAGCAATTAACAAACCAATATATAAAGCTAAAAATATGCACATTGATGGTGTTCAAGAAATAAATCAGATTGATGGCTACTCTATTGATTTGAAGCCAACTTTAGATAATTTAGAGAATAAGGTATATAGCTACAAGGAAATTAAGGATATGTAGTTTGTAATCATTCAAAGTGGGTGGGTGTTATTTTTGTTATTAGTTTGCATGTAATGGTCTTATGTGTTAGAATGGCGTGCGTTTGGGGTTTTGAATGGTGTTTGTATTACACCTTATGCCCTGAATTAATTTAACTTTTTAATAGAAGGAATAATCATGACAACACTAAATCATGCAAGTAAAACTACTCCAGTAACTAATTTAGAAAACACAATTGCGTTAACTTTGGATATGACTGAAGAAGATAAACGTAGATCATCTATTCAAAATATGGTGAAAGATGTTGAAAAAAATGCAGAAGCATTGGTTGATTAATTGCACTGGAATGACATTAATTTATAAATCTGAGTAGTTTCAGGTGTATACTAAAAATGCGGTTGTATTTTATAATACAGCCGCATTTTTTTATATTAGCTTGTTTTGGTTAAATAATTCATATAATATTATTGAATAATACTTGTGCTATAAACATTGCCGCCTTGAGTTGCTGCGTAAATTATTCCTGAAGCTGTAGTAATAGAGTTGGCATACCAACCATCAGGCATTCCACCGCCGCCTACTAATTGCCATGGTTGGTTAATAGATGCAGCATAAATATTTCCGTTATTGGTAGCAGCATAAATTAATCCATTGGTGGATAAATTAATTGAAGTAACTGAACCATTATCGGGTAGGCTTCCCCCGCCAAATACACTCCACGAGCTGTTGCCGGTACTTAAATAAACATTTGCATTTGAAGTCGCGGCATAAACTTGATTGTTAGATGAAATGGCTAACGATGTTACAACGCCATTATCTGGAGTAACACCTCCACCAACTTGTTGCCAATTGCCATTATTTATGCTTACATAAACACTCCCAAAACTAGTATTGCTCGTTAGGTCATATCCACCAGTACCAGCATAGACTGAACCTGTATTGGATAGCGCTACAGAATATACTTCTCCTCCATTTGGCACGCTTTCACCGCCAATTTCTTGCCACGGGCTCTGTGCACCGGCACAACTATAAACGTGCCCATAGTATGAATTATTGTTTAAATTATAGCCACCAGTACCAGCATAAGCTATCCCATTGCTTACGGCAATTGAATTTATTCCACCATTGTCTGGTACTGAACTCTCATTTGCCAAAATGAGCCATGATCCACTATCTCCGGCATTATTTGCCAGATAGCCCACAGTTGGACGGTAGCCAAGAGAACCTGACATCGTAACATTAACTGCGGCATATAGTGTTTTATTAGCATCAATGGCAATTGAATTAACTTGTTCAGTAGCACCATTGGGATTTGGCAGGTAATTACCTCCTGTAATTTGCCATGAATTTACAAAGTTAAAAACGGCTGGGTTATTTACATCCAAGCTTCCACCTGTATATATTTGTCCATTTCCATAAACAATTGAGTTTAGGATAATATTACTACCGGGGATACTCCCCCCGACCAGATTCCAATTATTTGTGTTGGTGCTGTTATTGGAAGAAGATCCATTACATCCGCTGATTAGT
Organism: Burkholderiales bacterium; assembly: GCA_035438765.1. Taxonomy (GTDB): domain Bacteria; phylum Pseudomonadota; class Gammaproteobacteria; order Burkholderiales; family UBA11063; genus Aquella. The sequence goes on from DAORIZ010000003.1 coordinate 75,785, forward strand.
CCAACCACAGCGCCAAAGAATAATACTTGCATTAACTTGCTCATTTTATTTCCAATTATTCTAACGATTATTAACTAAATATTGAATGAAGGTAGGACCATAAGGTGATCCAAGTCCAGTAATATCATTCCAGCCAGGATTTGCCCCAAGCACACTCGATTGAGTATATTTAGGTGCGACAATATTGGTAATAGGCGCTAATCCTTGGTGTTGAGAATAACTCATTTTATATAGGTATGGTGTTGTTAGACCTACTGTTGGCATTTGCCTAGCAGCTCTAGCCTGGTTGGCAATTACAATAAGCGAAGAATAAAGAGGGCAGGCTAAACTTGTACCTCCAATTTGCCGCCAAGCTGTGCCATCTGCTGTATCGTAAACGGGAAATCCAGAAAAAGGATCTCCATCTAAGCTAATATCTGGGACAGCTCGTCTGTTTCCAACCAAACCGTATCCTGTGGCATTCACTGTCGAAATCGCTTGTTGTTGCCAGCTTTGTGCGGTGTAGTACTGACTTAGTCCTCCTGTTGACCCTACATCTTCCCACGGCCATGCCCAGCCAGTTTCATATTTATAGCTACCATTTGGATTTAATTGAACTTTGGTACCGCCAACTGCAGTTGCCCACGATGAGGAGGAAGGGTAATCAACTGATGGTGTGCTCGTTTGAGTACCAACATTATCTCCATTATCTCCAGAAGAAAAATTTACACTTATTCCCTGAGCTGCTGCTTGCATGAGGATGTACTCTAGTGGTGAATCAGCTGCTTCTGCACCACCATATGAATTTGATATTACATTTGCCAGTTGCTTATTTACGATTGTATTAATTGCAGCATATAGATCATCATTATTATTACTATTAGCTTCAATTAAAATAATTTGGGCACTTGGAATAATTGTGTGTGTCGATTGAACGTCTAAACTAATTTCCGCACTCCAATCATCTCCTGCTGGAAAAGATTCTGGCAATGGTGATAATTGACCATATTGATTTAATTTGGTAAAACAGCCGCTAGCGGAAGTACATGCAGGTAGATTATATCGACTGCTAAAAACATTTAGATCATTTTCAATTGTAGCATCATCATATGCATCAACAATAGCTATCGTTTGTCCGTTACCATTTAAACCGTTGGCATGTAGTTTATCAACCCCATATGCTTTTTGCATTAATTGTGGAACCATTGTTCCTGGCATTCCTATTGCATTAGGTAATGCACCAGTAGCCACGTACTGAGGACGCATTTTTGATACATTGTCTAGTCCAGTTATAAATGATACTTTGTCATTAATCTCTTGATCGAGGGTTATTGCTCGGTCATTGCTATAAACTACTTTTCCGCTTTTAGTTAAGTAATTATTGATTTGAGTATTAAAAGTTTGTTGAATTTTAGCAACATTCCCAATTGCTTCAATATAAACCCCATTTCCTGCGATATTTGTTACCGTAAATCCCTTATTGACTAAATAATTTTTGACACTCGAAATATCTTGAGTGGATGTCCCAAATTTTTGAGCATATTCAGAACTTGAAATAAATTTATGGTATTCCGGAGAGTTTGGATTATAAAGATTGCTGAGGAATAATTTTAGCTCTTGTTGATTTGAGGGTTTGAGCCAAATCTTAAAAGTTAATAACTCAGTTGGCATTTCTTGTCCCAACAATGAAGCTCCATTTAAACTTGTCGATACCTGAGCGATGCCACTAGCATTGGCAAAGTTTATGCATGCAACTGATGAGATGAGTGCTACTTTAATCAGATACTTAAGGGAACATTTATTTTTATGAATTGAGGCATGTGATGAGTTCATTTATGATTTTCCGTATTTTGAGATATTGAAAAATTTTGCCTGCTTAACTTATTAGCAGACATAACTACTAATTTAGTACGAGCATTAGGCATTATATAATTAAACTGGTATTTAGCTACATGATATTTAATGTGGCTGTTTTATAAACTGCAGGTAGTAGAATATGTTTCTTGCTAAACACTTGTTAATTATGGAAAGTTGATGATCAGATTTACCGTGTACATTTACGACAAATTAAATTTGGAATTTAAGTAAGTAGTCTTGTTATATGCTAGATGGGGCAAGTTAATGCCCTCATTCTAAAAGGTTAACATATTCTGTGCATCAGTTGCTAACGAAGAAGTATTGGAACTTCAATTGCCAAAATACGTGTTCTTTTTTCAATTTTAAATTGTAGCTTATAGGCATCAACAACCATGATAGCGTCCCGAGGCTCTAGTAGCTCATTCTCTATCTTGATACTTCCTTCAACTACCATAAGGAATAAACCATTTGTACTTGAATTTAGTTGATATGAGTGCAAAATAGTGCTGTCGTCGAACTCACCAAGTGACAAATAAGCATCCTGATTAATCATTAGCTGTTCACTGTTTTGCAATGGTGATACCAGTAACTGCCATTGGTTTTTTAGTGCCTGGAGTTGTTCAATGAAATTACGCGTTGCATAGCGAGGTGCAAGATTTTGCTCACGAGGATAAATCCAAATTTGAAAAAGACTTAATGCCTCTTCTAAAGACGGATTTGCTTCGCTGTGAACAATTCCACTACCCGCACTCATAACCTGAATTTCTCCCGCTTTGATATATTCTTTATTACCTAAGCTATCCTGATGTTCGACTTCACCAGATAATACAATAGTTATAATTTCCATGTTATTATGTGGATGAGGGGGGAATTTTCCTCCCGCGGCAATGAAATCATCATTAACAACTCTGAGCGCCCCAAAATGCATGCGCTCGCGATTGTGATATTCCCCAAAACTAAACGTATGCCAAGTATCCAGCCAACCAAAGTTAACATGTCCACGGCTTTCTGCACGAATAATTGTTTTTTCCATTTTATACTACTTTTGACGTAAAGTTAATTCGGCAACTCTTTGCCCTAAATAACGCGCGGTTGCTAAATCTCCAAGAGGCGGTACGACATCGGCACCAAGATCTGAGTCTGATTGAGCAAATGCACCTAATGATGACCCCATTCGATTGAGATCGTTGCGTTCTGATTTTGAGCTGTTTGAGGGTAATAATCCTAGAGAAACCCATAACATTCCATGTTGTGCTGCAAAAGTTGCTAGTTGAATAATTGCGGTTTGCTTATCGCCATTAAAGCTAGCTGAATTAACAAAACCTGCCGCTAGTTTATCTTTCCATGCTTGGGTGAGCCATAGTTTAGAGCTAGCTTCCATGAATTTCTTAAATTCTGCAGAAATGCTTCCCATATACACTGGCGAACCAAAGATAATAGCGTTAGCAGAGTTTAGATATTCCCAATGCTGCTCAACATCTGTAACGCTGATTAAGTGAGCATCTATTCCATTTACACTTTTAGCTCCATCTAATACTGCTTGTGCTTGTTTTGCTGTATGTCCATAACCGCTGTGATAAATTATTGCTACTGATTTCATGATTGCTCCTAAATAGAATAAGATTAAAAATTTGCACCTTGAAATTCTAGCATATTGAAACTGAGTGTGTAATTTATAGCTGAGTAATTAACTCAATTAATGTTAAAATGTATACACTATGAATATATTATGTTGAGGTGGATTATGTCAAATGACACTTACAAACCGCATGAATTCGCTGCTTTAATTGGTAAATCGGTCTTAACTTTGCAGCGCTGGGATCGTCAGGGTCGGCTGGTTGCCCAACGTTCAAGTACCAATCGACGTTATTATACTAAACAGCAATATCTCGAATACAAGGGGGTACATGCGCTTGAGAACTCGTCAATAGTAGCATACTGTCGAGCTTCCTGTGCGTTGCAAGTTGATGATATTCAGTTGCAGCAACAACTGATTAATAACTACGCCAAGACTTGTAGTTTGGAAATTACTCATTGGTATGTCGACCATAATAGCAGTTTAAATTATCAACGTGAACAATTTAACCAGCTCTTGGAGCAAATTGAAATGGGTAAAGTTAAGATCTTGTTTCTTGCGCATAAAGATCGTTTGGTTAGATTTGGCTATGAGTGGTTTGCTAATTTTTGTAATCGGCATGGCACGGAAATTAAATTGGTTAATCATAGTGAATGGACGCCAGATAAACACGAGCTAATTAATGAACTTAAGCTTATCGTGAATATGTTTGGTGGTAAAGTTACTGAGCTTAATATTCATAAGGAGCGCATATTACAAATTATTAACCAGGTAGAAAATATGCTTGATAATGCTGCAGAGCAACTTTAGAAATAAGATAATTTATGCTATAATCTTCAAAATTTTTTGATAATGGAGTAAGGAATTTGAGCCGTTTATATGATGCCAAATATTTTTCGTCTCGTTTACTTGGGCGAAGCAGGTTTTTTAGTGAAGCTGGAGCTGTTATTGATGTTGAATTAAAAGAAAATATTTCATCAATTGCCGAGCTTTATGTCAGTGAGTTAAAACGTTTGTTGTCAGCTCTCCCGATTAAGGATTATGAGGTTAAAGCAATTACTTTTTCCAATGGTTTTAATGTTGCAATTCGTTATCCATATGATTTATTGATGGTTGCTTGTGAGATTTTAGATTGGGTATGGTATGACATTGTAGACTTAATTGACGACGATATTTCTATTAAATTTGAGCGTTCTAAACGACGTTTTAAAGCCATGATTAATGAAAATCAGCAGCTATTGTTGCGTAAAGTATACGCTAAAGCTCGACAAAAACAGATTAATTTCTTCGTTCATAAAGACCTGTTAATCTTAGGTAGTGGAATCCATCAATTTAGAAGTAAACTCAATAATATTACCAAATTATCAGATATACCTTGGAAAAAAATTGCTGATATTCCAAGCGTGCTAATTACAGGAACTAATGGTAAAACCACAACAACACGGCTGACTGAGTTTATTTGTCGTAAAGCTAAACTGGTATCAGGCTATTGTTCAACCGATTGGGTGATGGTCAATAATAAATTAGTTGCTGAAGGTGATTTATCAGGACCAAGTGGGCATCAGTATGTTCTTATGCACCCCAAAGTAGAAGTTGCGGTTTTAGAAGTAGCACGCGGTGGTATGATAAAGCGTGGATTATTACCTAATTATGCTGTAGCTGCAACGGTTACCAATATTTCTCATGATCATATTGGACAGAGCGGCATTGAAAATTTGACAGATTTGGCGGCGGCTAAAGGAATTGTTTACAATGGCTTAAAAGCGGATGGTATTGCAATTATTAATTTGGATGATGAACATATTCGTGCGCTTCCTCTGGATAACCAGCGCAAAGCTTATTTATCTACTAAATTAGCTTCAGAAGAAATTCAACCATTTATAACTGCAAACAACTTTGTGGTTTATTTGGATAATCAGCAGATTGTGATTCAGACGTCAAACGAAGTGCATCGCTTAAATAACGTTACACAGATTCCGATTACTGTCCATGGATTGGCTCATTATAATTACGAAAATGTACTTCATGCTACCGCGCTTACTTTCGCGCTGGGTCTAACTCCGGCACAAATTATGTTTGGTCTGACTAAGTTTGGTGCAGATGCCAGATCTAATTTTGGACGCTGGAATTATTACCACTCTAAAGTAGCCGGACATTTAGTAGTGGATATTGCACATAATCCAGCAGGGCTTCGTAATATTCTTGATTTAGCTCAAGGTTTTCGTAAATTGCATGGTTTAAGTGGGCGTTTGGGGTTGATGTATGGTAATACTGCAGATAGAAAAGAAACTATCCCCGATGTTGTCAAGATTATCCTTGAACATAAAGTTGATTTAGTCGTGATTAAAGAGTTTCAAGAGTCGCTTCGTGGTAGTATATTAGGCGAGATGCCAGAATTATTTAGGCTCGAATTACTTAAACAAGGTTATCCTGAAGCACAGTTAAAAGTTATTCCTAATGAACTAGAGGCTACTGAATATATTTTGACTCAAGCACAGCCCGATGATATGTATTTGCTATGCAGCCACGAGTTATTGACTGATGTGAGCAAGTTTTTGCGTGAGAAAATTACGTTAGAAAAGCAGCAAACTACAATATAGGGCATAACAAATGTTAATCTCTACACTATTGTTATTTTAAATAAAAGGTCATAGCAATGAATTACATTGTCCGAATCTTTACATCGTTGGTGCAGCGTTATTTGCCAGACCCTTTTGTTTTTGCCATAATTTTAACTATTATTGTTTTTGCGCTAAGCCGAGTTCTAACGCCACATTCTTCTTTAGATCTTTTGCAGATGTGGGGTAGTGGGTTTTGGAATTTACTCGGCTTTACTATGCAAATGGTTTTAGTGGTAGTAACCGGACACGCTTTAGCTAGTACTGATTTAGTTCGAAGCTTTATGGCTAAGCTCTCATCAATTCCTAAAACTCCAGCACAAGGCGTTGCATTGGTTACTTTTGTTGGATCAGTTGCCTGTATTATTAACTGGGGTTTTGGGTTAATAATTGGTGCAATGTTGGCGCGCGAAGTTGCCAGATCAGTCGCCAAATCAGATTATCCATTATTGATCGCTAGCGCATATATTGCTTTTTTAACCTGGCACGGTGGTTTTTCTGGCTCGATTCCACTATTAGCGGCAACGGCAGGTAATCCACTGGAGAAAATAATTGGTTTGGTACCGATTAAAGATACTTTATTCACTTCAATGAATTTATTCATTACGCTTAGCTTAGTTATTGTATTGCCAATACTTACTGCTAAAATGCTACCTAAAGAATCTGAGCGTAAAAGAATAGATACTGAGCTGCTCAAAGAAGATTTAATTACCGTTCAGCGTATTTTACCTAAAGATGCACCATTGGCGGATCGTTTAGAAGAAAGTAGAATTTTGGCAGCGATAATCTCTTTAGCTGGAATTACTTATTTGATTTTTTACTTTATGGCTAAAGGGTTTAAGATTGATATCAATACGGTAAATTTATTATTCATGGTTTTAGGTTTGCTGCTTCACAAAACGCCAATGGCATATGCTCGGGCAATAACTATGGCAACTAAGAGTACCGCTGGAATATTAATTCAGTTTCCATTTTATGCTGGAATTCAGGTCTTGCTTGAGCATTCTGGCTTAGGTGGAATTATTACGGATTGGTTTATTGCTGTTGCTAATAAAGATACGTTTCCATTATTTGCGTTTTTATCTTCAGCAATAATTAATTTTGCGGTGCCATCAGGTGGTGGGCATTGGGTTGTACAAGGACCATTTATTATGACTGCGGCACAAAAAATTGGCGCAGATATGGGGCACTCAGTAATGGCTATTGCTTATGGCGAGGCGTGGATGAATATGGCGCAACCTTTTTGGGCACTTCCTGCGTTAGCGATTGCTGGTTTGGGAGCTCGCGATATTATGGGCTATTGTATTGTCGCGCTATTTTTTTCGAGTATAATCTTTATTAGCGGATTAATGTTTTTTTAAATTATGGGTCGAGTTTTTTCAACCCATAACTAATTAAATGTTACTACTTAAAGACTCTTGATGAAGTCCAAAACTTCTTGTGCATGATTATCAACAGTAACTTTGCGCCACTCTTTAATGATTTCATGATCCTTGTTCAGGATAAAAGTACTACGTTCTATTCCACGTACTGGCTTGCCGTACATGGTTTTATTCTTCATAACATTAAATAGGTTGCATACTGTTTCTTCTGGGTCTGCCAGTAGTTGATGTTGTAACTCATGCTTTTTTTGAAAATTACAGTGGGTAGTATTTTTATCGCGTGAAATGCCTAACACCTCATAACCAGTAGCTAAAAACTCTGGATATAATTTACTGAAATCTTGATTTTCAATAGTGCAACCAGGCGTATTGTCGCGAGGGTAAAAAAATAATACCAGCGGACGGTCTAGACTACTAAGCGTAAATTCTCCACCTGTGGTAATTGGTAATGTGAAATCCATGATTAAATCCTTTACTAAAAAGCTAAACTATTGCCGTTATTATATACCAAATTAATTTATCGGGAGTTGTAATCAATAAAAACAAGAAAGCAAACGTATTGTAATCAACCTTATAGGTGGTGTAAAATCTCGCTGCAAAATAACTAATTTTAATAAGAACTTATTATGTTACAAGATTATTTACGTCTGATTCGCTTTGATAAACCAATTGGTACGCTATTACTATTATGGCCAACCTGGTGGGGGCTATGGTTTGCGTATGCTGCTATCCCACCGCTTAAAATTTTAGTTGTCTTTAGCTTGGGTGTGTTTTTAACTCGTGCGGCAGGTTGTGCGATAAACGACTATGCCGATAGTGACTTTGATGGCGCAGTCGAACGTACCGCGAATCGCCCCTTGGTAACTGGCGCAATTTCGAAAAAAAGTGCGCTATTGGTGAGTGCTGGATTAAGTTTAGCTGCTTTTATTTTGGCTGCTTTTACCCTACATCCTTTGGCATTACTCTGGTCAATACCAGCTTTGCTAATCTTTGTTAGCTATCCATTTTTTAAACGTTTTTTTGCTGTTCCTCAATTATATCTCGGTGTTGCGTTTAGTTTTGGAATTTTGATGGCATTTATTGAAAGTTCAGGGCATATTCCCGCTGTTGGTTGGCTAATTTTTATCGCGAATATCTTTTGGGTGCTCGCTTACGATACGATCTATGCACTGGTAGATTTACCTGATGACCTAAAAATCGGAATTAAAACCTCCGCAATTACTTTTGGTAAATCAGTTATCCCAATAATTATGCTTTGTTATAGCATGTTCTTATTTATTATGTGTATGGTTGGTGTCGAGCAAAATATGGGAATTACTTATTTTGTAACACTGTTATGTGAGCTATTTTTGATTTACTATGTTTATCAGCAGATTAAAAATCAAAATCGTCAGCAATGTTTCAAAGCCTTTTTGTTTAATAATCAAATTGGAATCCTATTAACTGCAGGGCTTATTGTTGATTTTTGGTTTAAATAGATGAAAATAAATGTTACGGCTGATAATTTATTTTTAGCGCAGATTCCAGACTCTCCAGGGGTATATCGCTATTATGCCAGTGATGGTGAGTTACTTTATGTTGGTAAAGCATTAAGCCTAATCAAACGAGTTAAATCATATTTTCAAAAACGAACTGATTTATCACCGCGGATTAGCCTGATGGTCAGCAAAATTGTCACAATAGAGTTGACGGTAACGGCTAATGAGTCTTCGGCATTATTGCTTGAAAGCAACTTAATTAAAAATCTTAAGCCTAAATACAATATAATTTTCCGTGATGATAAAAGTTATCCATATATTCGAATTTCACCGCATAAATTTCCTCTAATTGAATATTTCCGAGGTAAAACAGGTGCTCATGAGTCAGTGTTTGGACCTTATCCTAATCCGGCAGCAGTCAAAGAAACTTTGGATACCTTGCAGCGTTTATTTAAATTAAGGACTTGCCGTGACAGTGTTTTTGCTAATCGTTCTCGTCCTTGTATGCTTTATCAGGTTAATTTATGTTGCGCACCGTGCGTAAATAAAGTCAATGCTGAAGAGTATGGTCAATTTGTAAATTATGCCCGCGATTTTTTATCTGGTAATTATGGTGATCTAGTTAGTAGATTAAGTAATCAAATGTATAAATATGCAGACGCTTTAGATTTTGAGCAAGCCAGTGTGCTTAGAGATAAAATTGGATTGATTCAACAGTTACAGAGTAAACAGATAATTAGTGATAGTCAGTTACCAATAAATGCCGATATTTTAGTCATAAAAACGGAACGGCAGCGCTTTTTCCTCTACCTTATCATGTTGCGTGGTGGTCTTTATGTTGGAGATAAACACTTTACACAACCTTTAGTTGATTCGGTAGAAATTTTACTCGAAGCTTTTTTAGAGCGTTATTATGCTGAACATCAGGCAATTCAAAATATTTACCTTGATTTCAAATTTGATACTGAGTTTAATAACAATTTTCATTGTATCTACAAAATTAAAATTCAGTCTGCTTTAAAGGGGAGAATTGCCGAATTAGCACAAATGGGTACAAATAACTTAAATAAGGTTATTGAAAATCAGCAATTAAATAATATATATCATGATGCAGCAGCCAAATTATGTGAGTTATTGAAAATTAGTACATTAAATCGAATTGAGTGCTATGACACTAGTCATAATCAAGGTAGTAGTGCACTAGCATCAATGGTGGTTTATGCCGGACAAAAAATTGATCACCGTTTGTATCGCAAGTTTAATTTACCAGATAGCGTTGGAGGTGACGATTTACTTGCTTTGGAAATTGTGTTACGCCGTCGCTTAAATAATACAGAACTGGTAATTCCAGATGTTATTTTGGTTGATGGAGGTAAAACCCAGCTAAGGATCGCGAAAAACTTGATTGAAGAGTTAGGTTTTTGTGATAAAATCAAGGTTATTGCCATTTTCAAGGGTGAGCATCGTAAGCCAGAGTTCGATAGAATAATTATTGATGCATATACTGAGCTAAGTTTTCGACAAGAACCACACATATTTAGATTATTGCAAGCCTTGCGTGATGAGGCACATCGTTTCGCAATAACAGGTCATCGAAAAAAACAAATAGAACGTATGAGTATTTCACGTCTTGAGGATGTTCCAGGGATTGGTGCAACAAAGCGTAAGGCGTTGATTGCCTCGTTTGGCAGCCTTCAGGGAGTTGCCGATGCAGAAATTTCTCAATTGCAACAAGTTGAAGGAATTGGGTTTGAATTAGCCACTCAAATCTATAAATTTTTTCATTGATAAGTCACATTTATTGTAAAGCTAAAACTCACATGATAAGAAATATGCCGCTACCAACAGTTCTAACTTGGCTTAGAATTGTTTTAGTTCCTTTTTTTGTGGGGGTGTATTACCTGCCTGATTATTTGTTAACTATGCCATCAAAAAATATTTTAGCTACCGCAATTTTTACATTTGCGGCAATAACTGATTATTTTGATGGTTATTTAGCGCGTAAGATGAAGCTTGAATCAAGCTTTGGTGCATTTTTAGACCCCGTAGCTGATAAAGCGCTAGTTGCTGCAAGTTTGGTAGTGCTGGTTAATTTACATCGAACATTTGTTTTTGCTGCGATAATTATCATCGTACGAGAAATAGCGATTTCTGCTTTACGGGAATGGATGGCTCAGATTGGTGAAGTTAAAAGTGTGGCAGTTGCTTACATTGGAAAATTAAAAACTACTTGTCAAATGTTGGCGATTGGGTTTTTACTATTAGATTTTTATACTAATCTGATTGGTAATTTATTGATGTTGGCTGCGGTTATTTTAACTTTGATCTCAATGTTTTATTACTTAGAACAAGCTAAAAATATTTTAATTAAAAAATCAAGCTGAAAGAAATTATATAATGACAAAAGACAATAAACAAGTATTAAGCGAAACTGTAGTTAATCCTTCACGAGTTATTTTAGCGCGAAAGAAAAATGGTTTAGATGAGTTTGATGGTACTAGCATTATTAGTCGTGATGCACTAGAGCGCGGAAAAAGCCGCAAAAGTCGTGGACCGCGCAAAACAGGCAAGGAAGAAGTTGCTGATGTAAAAAATTTAATGCGTTTGGTAGATTTTGGGATTGAAAATCTTAGCGCCGAAGAGTTACGTAAACTTGAAGAACAAAAAACTAAGCTTCATTATCTATTAGGTAAGGGTAAAGAACGTGGTTATGTAACTAATTCTGAAATAAATGACCATTTACCTGACCATATCATTGATCCTGAAATCATTGAACAAATTGTTATGATGATTGAAACAATTGGAATTAAGGTATTTGAATATGAGCCAAGTCAAGAAGAGCTTCTAATTTCAGGTACTTCGTCAGCAACCGTGAATGATGATGAGTTTGCCGTTGAAGAAGCTGAGAAAATTTTGACTAGTACAACTGCTTCCAATGAGTTTGGTCGTACTACTGATCCGGTGCGTATGTACATGCGTGAAATTGGTACCTATGATTTGCTAGATAAAACTGATGAGGCAGAGATTGCCCGTAAGTTGGAAACCAGTATTCAATCGATGATTTCAGCAATTGCAGATTGTCCAAAAATCGTAAATTTGATCTCAAGTGCTTACCAAGACGTCTTAAATGGTAAAACTAAGCTAGAGAACTTTGTTGATGAGTTAATTGGTAATGAAGATGATCCTGTACTTAGTATGGAAAATGCTGCTCCAGCAAACTTTTCTGACGATGATGATGAAGAATTATCAGGGATCGCGCTAGAAAAACTTCGCGAAGGAACTGCAGAATTTTTTGCTGAGTTTGATAAGCTGGTTGAGAAACAAAACAAAGTAATTAATAAGTATACATCAAATTCACCACAATATCAGGAAATATTGCTGGAGCTTACTGAGCAATTAAGTAAAATTAGATTTACAAATAAACAAATTGAAGTTTTTTGTGATGTGTTACGTGAAGCGCATAAAATTATTAAACAGCATGAAAATGAAATATTTCATATTGCGTGTGAATTGATCAAAGTTCCAGAAGATCGTTTCCGTAAAGAGTTTATTGGTAATGAAACAACTTGGGTAGAAACTCATGTTGCAGCTAAAAAATATTCCGATTTGTTTGAAAGCATGAAGTTTGACATCGTCGAGCATCAAGAAAAAATTAAAGTCGTAGCTGATGATTTGCAAATTTCAGTTTCAGTAATAAAAAATCTATATAAACAATTGATGATTGCTGAGAAAGAACAGAAAAAAGCTCGTACTGATATGGTTGAATCCAACTTGCGTCTGGTTATTTCAATTGCTAAAAAATATACCAATCGAGGTCTGCATTTCTTAGATCTGATCCAAGAGGGCAATATTGGTTTGATTAAAGCGATTGACAAATTCCAGTACCGTAAAGGCTTTAAATTCTCTACCTATGCAACGTGGTGGATTCGTCAAGCGATTACTCGCGCGATTGCCGATCAAGGGCGTACTATTCGTATTCCAGTGCATATGATTGAAACCATTAATAAGATGAGTAAAGAGCACCGGAAATTATTGCAGGAAAAATCTGGCGAGCCGTTGACTAAAGAATTAGCCGAACGCATGGACATTAGTGAAGAAAAAGTTCGTAAGATCTATCAAGTAGCCTATGATTCAATTTCGATGGATGCTCCGATTGGTGATGAAGATGATGCAAGTTATGGTGACTTTATTGAAGATAAGTCAACTGTAATACCTGCTGAACACGGTATTGATTATAGTTTGAAAAAAACGGTACGAGAAGTGTTAGATACGTTATCACCTCGTGAAGCGAAAGTGTTATGTATGCGCTTTGGTATTGATACTTTAACCGACCATACCTTGGAAGAAGTTGGTCGTCAATTTGATGTTACCCGCGAGCGTATTCGTCAGATTGAAGCCAAGGCTATCCGTAAACTTCGTCAGCCAAACCGCTCAGATAAACTAAAAAGCTTCTTAGATAGTTTTAACGAGGTAGAAGGTTTGGAACTTGATCTTGGTGACGAAGAGTTTGATGATATGATGGATGACGAATAAATTATGATGAGCGCCTGAATAAGGTGTTCATGTTTTATGTTTACTATAAATAAAAATTTAGTATGGGAGTGTGGCAGTGAAAGTTAGCAAAGTGATTATCAACTTAGCTTTAATGGTTTTGTGTGGGCAACTTTTGCTTAGTTTGACAGGTTGTGCCAATGCAGCGCTGGCAGTAACTGATCCTCGAAGTCTTAGCACTGTAACTAGTGATCAATATATTACCCGTGATCTTTCTATCAAGTATATGAGTAGCGAGTTTGAGAGCGATCATGTTTCAGCTACAGTTTATAATCATGAAGTTCTTTTAACCGGACAAGCAAGTAGTTTGGTTCAACGTTTTAAAATAGTGCGGACAGCAAAAGATTTTGACAGCGTACAAAAAGTTTATGATTATGTCGAAGTTTCTTCTAAATACGTTTCAACTTCAACTGAGGATAGCTATATTACTGGTAAGGTAAAAAGTAGTTTGTTTAGCAGTGGTGACGTTAATAGTAATGATGTGAAAATTGTTACTGAAAAAGGTGTTGTCTATATTTTAGGTCTTATTGCCAAATCTCAGCTAGAAAATATGATTAACGTAACTAAAAGCGTTGATGGTGTGAAAAAAGTTGTGCCATTAGTGCATTATAAAGATTCTGATAGCAAACTTAATTTATTTGATTAAATTTTTATAGTTGGTAAATCAATAGGTAACAGTGTCTAAATTAACTCCACTTGATATTTTAAATCAAGTTTATGGTTATCCATGCTTTGTAGGGCAACAAGAAGCCGTAATTGAGCATGTTGTCGCAGGTAATAGCGCGCTGGCTTTAATGCCAACAGGTGGTGGTAAGTCCTTGTGTTATCAGATTCCTGCGTTATTACTTGATGGAGTTACCGTTGTTGTATCTCCTTTAATTGCTTTGATGCAAGATCAGGTTGCGACGTTACTTGAATATGGAATAGGTGCGGTGTATCTGTCATCTGCACTTTCTCCCGAAGAAAATCAGCGCTCATTGGTTAAAATTAGAGCTGGACAAGTTAAGCTGATTTATCTCACTCCTGAGCGACTAACTAACGACTGGTTTATCAGTTTTCTTCAAAATCTTAAAATTTCTTTATTTGCAATTGATGAAGCACATTGTGTTTCACATTGGGGACATGATTTTCGCCCAGAATATCAACGCTTAAATACTTTAGCTAAACTATTTCCTAAAGTTCCACGCCTTGCATTAACTGCTACTGCGGATTATTATACTAAAATTGATATCTTGCATTTCCTGCAATTAAAAGATGCAACAATATTTAGTACCTCATTTAACCGCGCAAATCTTTACTATGCGGCACAAGAAAAAAATAATGGCAAAAAGCAGCTTTTAGACTATGTCCATAAGCATAAATCAGATTCTGGCATTATTTATTGTAATTCACGTAAAAAAGTTGATGATGTTGCTGCGTTTTTACAAAGTAATGGAATTAATGCCATTAACTATCATGCTGGTTTAGACAATGTAGTTAGGGCAGATCATCAAAATCAGTTTTTACAAAGCTCTAGCGCGCTTATGGTGGCAACAGTGGCATTTGGTTTGGGGATTGATAAGCCAGATGTGCGTTATGTATATCATTTTGATATGCCGCGTTCAATTGATAGCTTTTATCAAGAATCCGGGCGTGCTGGACGTGATGGAATGGCGGCTAATAGTATTGTCAATTATGGATTTAAAGAAATCTATGAGTTATCGCAGATGATACTGGAAAGCGAGGTTAGTGATTTAAAAAAACGCTACGAGCTGGATAAACTAAAAAAAATGATTGCATATTGTGACAGTTTACAATGTCGGCGGCAGAGTTTACTTCATGCGCTTGGCGAGCAGAGTGAGAGCTGTGGACATTGTGATGTTTGTTTAAATCAACAAAATTTAATTGACGGCTCAGTATTAGCCCAGAAAATATTATCAGCTATTTATCGGATGCAACAAAAATTTGCAATTACTCAGGTAATTGATGTTTTAAGAGGCAAGGCGAGCATTGCAGTGCAAGTCTGGGAGCATCATCGGCTTTCAACTTTTGGTATCGCAAGCGAGCATAGTGAAAAGGAATTACGGCGGAGCATTCGTCAGCTCTATAGCCAAAATTTAATTGATATAGATTTTACCAATGGAGCATTGAAACTTAATGCTAATTCATTGCCTGTTTTGCGGGGGATTCAATCGGTTTGGTTTAAAAAGAATCCAGCTAAAATTGCCGAAAGTACTAATTCTCAGCAATGGTTGAAAACTGAACTTGAAGAGCGGATATATCAAAACCTACTTAACTGGCGCCATAGTATGGCAATTCGTCACAAAGTTTCACATCATGCTATTTTATCTGATCGAAGCTTACGTGAGATACTGAGTAATAGACCACAGACTTTGGCGGATTTAAATCAAATATATGGAATAGGGCAAGTTAAATTAGAACGAATGGGGGGGGATATTTTAAATTTACTACAATAGACTTCTTGCATAAGCTGCTTCTTTAACTCTTATACGTCGTCGTAAATACTTATCCAGTGCTCATGTACTTCGTGTACATTCCGCGCTTCAAAGAATTTACTCCTAGTCTAAGAACCAAAAAATAATTGCTTATGCAAGTCTCATATTAAAAAAGCTCAGAAATTTTTCTGAGCTTTTGAATGTGTGCTTGATTAAGCAGCCATTGCTTTAATTTTAGCAGATAATTTGCTTTTATGACGAGCCGCTTTATTCTTGTGGAAAATGCCTTTACGAGCAATTTTATCAATAGTTGATTGAGCGCTAACAAATTCAGTTTTAGCAACTTCTTTGTCACCAGCCTGAACTGCTTTTAATACTTTTTTAATTGCAGTACGGAATTGAGTACGTAAAGCAAAGTTATGTTCACGACGAGTAATCGATTGACGAGCGCGTTTGCGAGCTTGAGCTGTATTAGCCATGTAGTTTTTTTCCTTTAATTAATGTAAAATTTTTCACGGTGAGGAGCCGTAACTAAAAATTTACGAGACACTTCCCGTTATTATAGCATAAGCAAATTCATATCACTTATTTAATTCTTAGTAATTGCTCTAATTTGCGCAGTTTTTTTCATGCGATAAGCAATACTTAGTAATCCAATCCATAATGGCATCAAATAAACTGCCATTCGCATGTCAGGCATTTGCGTCATAATGATGACAACCAGCAAGAGTATACCAATTGCAAGATAATTACTTGCAGGGTATAACGGTAAACGATATTTTAAATCAGGGTTTTGTTTACGAAAATACAAGTGGCAAATTAATATTGTAGTCCAGGTAACAATAATTGAGGTGGTTGCAATTGCAATTAGATAAAGGATCGCTTTGTCTGGAAACCAATAATTAATTAAGACAGTAAGTGCAATTATGATACACGTAAAGATTACCGCATTATGTGGAATCTGCTTACTATTTATTTTAGCCAATCCACGTGGAGCGCTATTTTGGCGTGCTAAATTAGCCAACATTCGTGCCGCCGCATATAAGCAGCTATTAAAAGCAGATAAGGCAGCAGTGATTGCTATTAGATTCATAATTCCAGCTGCGGCAGGAATACCTATTTTACGAAAAACGTCAACAAATGGGCTAATATCTGCGGATAATTTGTTCCATGGATAGAGACAGATTATTACGGACAAGGTTCCAATATAAAAAATGACAATTCGGAAAATTACACCATTAATCGCTCGCGGAACACTTTTTTGCGGGTTTTCAGCGTCTGCAGCTGCGATTCCCACGAACTGGGTTCCGCCAAAGGAGAAGATAACCAGCACCATTGAGAATAAGAAACCACTACTGCCTTTGGCAAAGAAATTATGGGCAATATTAGTCTGAAAGTTAGCCGCCACGCCAGAATGAATGCTATTATCAAAACACATTAGGTAGATTGCAAAAAGAATCATAGCAATAATTGTGACTACTTTGATTCCGGCAAACCAAAACTCGAACTCACCAAATAGGTTGACATTGATGATATTAATCGCAAAGAAAACAACTAAAATCGCGGCAATTGTAATCCAATGCGGGATACCTGGAAACCATAAGTCTAAAAAGTAGGTTACTGCAGTTATTTCCAGCATACAGACAATGGTATATTCAAGCCAGGCATACCAACCTGATAAAAAACCAAGATATCCTCCAACGTATTTATGGGCGTAGTGGCTAAATGCGCCTGAATTTGGCTCATGCACCACCATTTCACCAAGTGCGCGCATGATGATATACATCACCAAGCCACCAATAATATAAGCTAGGATAATTGAGGGACCCGTGAGCTGAATTGATTTAGCTGCGCCAAAAAACAAACCAGTTCCGATTGCACCACCCAGTGCAATCATCTGAATATGACGATTTTTAAGCTTAGCCATTGTTTTTATTTCTAATTTTTTTATTGAATGCATAGAAAATTGATAGAGCGAAAATCCAGATTGGGGTAACAATTACACTAGCGCGCATATCATCCATCCATAACATAATAAACATCACCATTATTAAAAAGCACATTGCAAAGATATTGCTAAATGGGTATAGAATCAGGCGGTAGCTTATTTTTTCCAATGCAACTTTTTTCCGGAAATAAACCTGAGTTAAAAGAATCAAAAACCAACAAGTCAAAATTGCGCAGGTTGCAATAGTCAATAAATACATAATCGCTTTTTCAGGGAATATGTAATTAACAATTACACTAATTAAGATACAGAAACTAGTAAATAATAATGCTTTACTGGGGATGTTAATTTTATTAAGCTTAGCCAAACGTTTTGGAGCAGATCCTTGTTCTGCTAAGCTAAATAATATTCTTGAAGCTGCATACATGCAGCTATTAAAAGCAGAGAGTGCCGCAGTAATCGCGACTGCATTCATTACATCAGCAGCTTGGTGAATACCAATTTCTTTGAATACATCTACAAACGGACTGACATTGGCATTTAATTTGTTGAAGGGATACAAGCAGATAATCGCGAGAATTGTTAAGATATAAAAGAGAATAATACGAACAATTACTCCACTGATTGCCTGTGGAATTGATTTACGTGGATTTTCAGCTTCACCTGCTGCAATACTCACAAATTCAGTTCCACCAAATGAAAATATTACGATTGCAAGCGAGAATAAAAATCCTTTGGTGCCACTAGCAAAGAATACATCCAGACTAGCATAGCTGTGCAAGCTTGTAACCGTACCAGCGTGAATGTGTGGATTGAAAGTAATTAGATAAGCACTAAACAGCAGCATCAAAATAATTGCGGCGATTTTGATTCCAGCAAACCAAAATTCAAATTCACCAAATAAGCGCACGCTAATTAGTTGAACCATTGTGAACACGAGCAGCAGACCAAGACAAATTAACCAATGTGGTAATCCTGGAATCCAGTAATCTAAGAAAAATGTAACTGCAGTTAATTCAACCATACAAACGACAGTGTATTCAAACCATGCTGTCCAACCAGCAATAAATCCGGCATAGCTATTGATATAACGGTTGGCATAATCACTAAATGAACCTGATGACGGATGATGAACTGTCATTTCACCGAGTGCGCGCATAATTATATAAATGACCAACCCACCTAGTATATAAGAGAGAATGATCGAAGGTCCTGTGGACTGAATTGATTTGGCAGCACCAAAAAATAAACCTGTACCAATGACACCACCTAAGGCGATCATTTGAATATGACGGTTTTTGAGCGGATGTTGTAATTTCTTTTGTTCTGTCATCTTATTTTCCCATGATTTTAGTTTTAATTAGGTAACCGATACTTAGTAAACAAAGCCAAATTGGCGCAATTATAATTGCCAACCTGAAATCAGGCATAAAATACATAATTCCTGCGACCATAACTAGAAATATTATGGCTATTACCGAACTTAAAGGATAGAAAAAAATTGGGTAGTGGCTGATGCCAGTAAATTTGCGTTTAAAATTAATATGAGTCACTAAAATAGTAATCCAGTTAATTATCGCAGCAATAGTTGCAATTGATAATAAAATATTAAAAATTTGTTTAGGGTAGAGGTAGTTTAAAAAGACCGTTAATCCAATGCAGATAATAGAGAATATAATAGCATTCATTGGACTGCCTTTAGCTGAAACTTTAGTCATAGCTTGCGGCGCATTGCCTTGTAAACCTAGATTGTAAACCATGCGAGCAGTGCCATAGATTCCACTATTCAAAGATGAGAGCGCCGCAGTTATTGCAACCAAATTCATTAAACTAGCAGCTTTGGCAATTCCAATTTGTTGAAAAACATCAACAAATGGACTAATATGTGAGTCAATCTTATTCCACGGGTAAAGACACATAATTATTGCAAGCGTAGCTATATAGAATAACAATATCCGAACGATGATTCCATTAATCGCCATAGGTATGGTTTTGCGTGGATTCTCTGCTTCAGCTGCAGTAATTCCAACTAATTCTGTTCCACCAAAGGAAAATACTACTACCACAAATGAAAACAGAAACCCTTGTAGACCATTAGCAAAAAATCCACCGTTTTGCCATAAATTACTTACATTGGACACACTTTGCTGATGGTTGTTACCAAAACCTAGGATATATACGCCAAACAATACCAGACAAATTACAGTTACAACCTTGATTCCAGCAAACCAAAATTCGAATTCACCAAACATGCGCACATTAAGTAGATTGATTCCCGTAAAGAGCACAATGACGACTAGTGTAATAATCCAATGAACAGACTGTGGAAACCAATAATCCATGAAGATTCCAGTTGCGGTCAGCTCTAGCATGCAGACTATAATGTAATTAAACCAATAGTTCCAACCCGAAACAAAACCAGCGTAATTACCGATATATTTGTAGGCATAATAACTAAATGAACCAGAACTTGGTTCGGCAACTGCCATTTCGCCTAAGGCACGAACAATGATATACATCATTATTCCACCGATACTATAAGATAGGAGAATTGCAGGTCCAGCAAGTTTTATTGAGCCGCCACTACCAAAGAAGAATCCAGTTCCGATAGCGCTACCAAGAGCAATCATTAAGATATGTCGCGAAGTAAGACCGTGTTTGAGTTTATTTTTTAACATTATTCACCATGATTATAAATTTCAGGGGCTATACCTATATGCGGAAATACCGTATCTAAACCATTGGGAAGTGCTTTATTCTTACCAGGGCGGATAGTTCGATAACTTTCTTCTTGATGAAAATCACTGCCCACGCTTGCCTTGAGCCCACTAACTCGGCAAATAGAAGCAATGTTTTCTTCATCTTGTAATGAATGTGAGCTGCTGATCACTTCAATTCCAATCCCACCATAGCTTTTAAATTCATCAATCAG
This sequence comes from Burkholderiales bacterium, assembly GCA_035438765.1. Lineage (GTDB taxonomy): Bacteria > Pseudomonadota > Gammaproteobacteria > Burkholderiales > UBA11063 > Aquella. The sequence goes on from DAORIZ010000003.1 coordinate 96,541, forward strand.
TTTTAATAGCTTAGTCCGGGTGAATTTATAACGGCTAGGGTGAGCAATAATAGCAATACCGCCACTCTCAACAATCCATTTAACCGCATTTTCCAGACTTGCCCAAGATTGCTGAGTATAACCAACTTTGCCGGGTGCCAGAAATTTTTCAAACGCTTTACCTGGTTTTGCATGTCCTGCATCGACCAACCATTTACCAAAATGAGTGCGACTAATTGCTTCAGGATGTTCACACAGCTCCATTGCACCTTCAAAAGCACCGTGGATACCCACCTTGGTTAGATTATGCGCAATGCGTTTAGCCCGTTCAATTCTTGATGCGCGTAATTTAGCTAATTCCTCAACCAGTTGCGAATTATTTTCATCAACGCCTAAGCCAACAATATGAATTAGCGTATTATGATGCCAAGTTACCGAAATTTCAACTCCGGGGATAAAATTTATCGCGAGTGCCTGACAAATTTCGCGAGCTTCGGAGATACCTTCTACTGTATCATGGTCGGTAAGCGCTTGATAGATAACACCATTGCTTTTCGCAAGGCTCATTACCTCAGCGACGCTCAACGAGCCATCAGAGTGAGTGCTATGGCAATGTAAGTCAATCGGAATGAATTTTTTTTCCATGGTATTATTAGTCTTTATAATAAAAAAATAACTACCCAACAGATGGGAGGGTAGTTATTATTAGCTAGTAATGATACAGTATTATCTGAGATATTTCAAGTTAAATCGCTCTTGAAAGAGCTCTAATAATCCTCATTAATTAAACTCTTTTGCCATCTCTAGAGTACGTAAGTAGCAATTTTGCATCGCTTGCTTAGTTATGTCATGAAGTTTTTCACGTTCAAAAGTTAGCACCCCTTGTTCAGTCGCACCTTTTTTAGAGGTTACACGAGCCCGTTGTTCGCTAATGCTTATATCTGGATTGGCGCTGAGTAGTGCACTGCTACCACTTACTACTTGGCGGATTAGCGTGTCAGCCTGCTGTTGACTAAAACCAAACTCATTCACTGCAGCATTAATAAACCCTTCCATAAAATAATAAACAAATGCAATCGCACTGCTACTTAGGGGAACTATTTTGTCAATTTCATCCTCAGTTTGTGCCGTATATACTATGCCTATAGTGTTGAAAACTTGATGAACCAATTCCTGCTCTTCATTGCTTACAGCATCTGCTGTAAAAATTGCTGTAATTCCTTGTGCAACGCTGGATGGAGTATTTGGCATGGTACGAATAATGCGCGGGTTATTTAACCATGTATTGATGCTACTGATTGACAGCCCAGCCATTACAGATACAATCAGGCAATCACCGATTTTATCTTTAATTGTTAAACATGCTTCTTTTGCCTGTTGCGGTTTTATTGCAAGTAGTAGGATATCTTTTTGATTTAACTTGTAATCAAGGGTCGGGCTAACTTTAATGCTTGGATAGCTGCTTTGGAGCCGCTCAGCTTTTTCTGGGTTGCGTTGAATTACTTCAATAGTAAATTGCGGATTAGTAACAAGTCCAGCAAAAATAGCTTCCGCCATATTACCACCACCTAAGAATACTAATTTAGTTGTCATAATTGCGTTCTCCAAAAATTAAACTACCGATGCGAATCATGGTTGCTCCACATTCTAAGGCGTGGATGTAATCACCTGACATTCCCATTGATAGCTGATCTAAGTTAAATCCATGTTCATTCAGTTGCTGCTGGTAAGATTTTAGTTGATTAAATTGTGATTTGATTAATTCAACATCATCTGTAGCGCTCGCCATTCCCATTAATCCACGTAGTTTCAAATTAGGCAGTAAATTGATTTCTTTTGCTAATAGGATAATTTCTGCTAGATTGTTTAGACCATGTTTGGATGATTCATTGCTGATATTTACTTCAATCAGTATCTGAAGTGGTGGCAGATGATCTGATCGTTGATTGTTTAAACGTGTCGCATGATTGAGATTGGTTAGTGTATGAACCCATGCTGCATTTTCGGCAATTAATTTGGTTTTATTACTCTGGATATTGCCAATAAAGTGCCATTCTAACGGTAAATTTTTTAGTTGTTCTACTTTGTTTGCCAGTTCCTGAGGGTAATTTTCGCCAAATGCAATTTGTTGTGCATTATGGTAGGCCTCTTGGATGGCTTCAGGGGGATAAGTTTTACTTACTGCAATTAAGCTTGCCACACAGCCATTGTTTATATGTTGGGTTAATTCTTGTCTGATTTCAGTAATTCGTTGAGCAATGTTAGTCATTCGGAATTTTATATAAGAAAAATTATAAAGAGTTCTGATTATAACATAGCTTGTCAGGTATTATGTATTTTGTATTCGGCAAATAATGCTCCACTAATTTTTGTTAAAACTTTATGATTTATGATGATGTACTTATCTTGTATCGTGATTAACAGATGTAATTTTTAGGGTGTGTTAATGATGAAAAATGGTTGATGTTAGTTTTAAGCAACGATTCAATAATTACCTTAGCTAGTAATTTATTGTTTATATAAAAACGTTTCTATATGAATTAAACAAAGAAAACCAAAGTGTTGCGATGCAGCATGTTTAGTTGAGTAAGTTAGTATTATTTTATGCTAACATCAGAGCCTAATCTTTCGAGATGAAATAATGGTTATAATAATTTCAGGAGAGAAATGATGACATTTGCTAATCTATCAAGTTTGGGACTACAAAACCCATACAAAGCTAAGTATGCTAATTATATTGGTGGTAAATGGGTTGAGCCAATTGACGGACAATATTTTGATAATGTGACGCCGTTGACTGGACAAACATTTTGCCAAATTCCACGTTCAAATTCTAAAGATATTGATGCAGCACTAGATGCTGCACATGGTGCGAAAGTTGCTTGGGGTAAAACTTCAACTACTGAACGTGCTAATATCTTAAATAGAATTGCCGATCGGATGGAGAGTAATCTTAAACTAATTGCGGTTGCGGAAACTATTGATAATGGTAAACCTCTACGCGAAACTATGGCTGCAGATATTCCTTTGGCAATTGATCATTTTCGTTATTTTGCGGGTTGTATTCGTGCTCAAGAGGGTAGTATTGCCGAGATTGATCATGAAACAATGGCTTATCATTTCCACGAACCATTAGGCGTAGTTGGGCAAATTATTCCGTGGAACTTTCCGATTTTAATGGCGGTGTGGAAGCTGGCTCCTGCATTAGCTGCTGGAAACTGCGTTGTGTTAAAACCTGCTGAGCAAACGCCTGCATCGATTTTAGTTTTGCTTGAAATTATTGGTGATTTATTACCTGCCGGAGTGTTGAATATAGTCAATGGTTTTGGTTTAGAAGCTGGTAAACCATTAGCCTCTAGTAGTCGAATTGCTAAAATTGCCTTTACTGGTGAAACTACCACTGGACGTTTAATTATGCAATATGCCTCACAAAATATAATTCCGGTGACCTTAGAACTTGGTGGCAAATCACCGAATATTTTCTTTGAAGATGTGATGAGTGCTGATGATGCATATTTTGATAAAGCGCTCGAAGGTTTTGCTATGTTTGCCCTAAATCAGGGTGAAGTTTGTACTTGCCCTTCACGCGCGCTTATTCAGGAATCAATCTACGAGCGCTTTATGGAGCGAGCTTTAAAACGGGTGGCTGCAATTAAGCAGGGTAATCCGCTGGATAGCTCAACCATGATTGGTGCGCAGGCTTCTCAGGAACAACTTGAGAAAATTTTGTCCTATATTGATTTGGGTAAACAAGAAGGAGCTCAATGCTTAATCGGTGGTGAACGCAACTTGCTGGAGGGAGATTTGGCTGGTGGTTATTACGTTCGTCCGACGGTATTCAAAGGGCATAATAAAATGCGCATTTTCCAAGAAGAAATTTTTGGACCAGTATTATCAGTAACTACGTTTAAAGATGAAGAAGAGGCATTAGCTATTGCCAACGATACACTTTATGGTTTAGGAGCTGGGGTTTGGACACGTGACGGTAGTCGTGCGTTTAGAGCTGGGAAAGCTATTCAGGCCGGTCGTGTTTGGACTAATTGCTATCATGCTTATCCGGCACATGCTGCCTTTGGTGGCTATAAACAATCTGGGATTGGACGTGAAACACATAAAATGATGCTAGATCACTACCAACAAACCAAAAATCTATTGGTTAGTTATAGTCCGAATGCGCTAGGCTTTTTCTAATGTAATCAATTAATTTTAATGTAGAACAAAGCTGGCTTATTAATCATATAGTCAGCTTTGTGCTTTATTAGCTTAATAAATTTATCAATGAGTAAAATAATTATGGCAATACAACGAGTAATTGCAAGTAATGCAGCACTGGAACTAATCTGTAAATTACGTGCAGAACATGGCGAATTAATCTTCCACCAATCTGGAGGATGTTGTGACGGTAGTGCACCGATGTGTTTTGCCGCTGGTGAGTTTATGCTAGGTGATGCAGATATCCTGCTCGGTGAGATTGGCGGTGTGCCATTTTATATGAGTAAATCACAGTATGAATATTGGAAGCATACCCAGTTAATTATAGATGCAATTCCTGGTAATGGCGGAATGTTTTCTTTGGAGCGCCCGAGTGGGTTACGTTTTATAACTCGCTCACGTTTGTTTAGTGATGAGGAGTTTTCTAATTTATAAAACTATTAATTTTAGATAACAAGGGGAAAAAATGTATCAAATTACACTCAAAAATAAAAAATATAAATTTAACGATTTAAAAGACCTCATGGCAAAGGCTACTCCATTACGTTCTGGTGATATATTGGTAGGTGTGGCGGCTGAATCTCTAACTCAGATGGTGGCAGCACAAATGATTTTGGCGGATTTACCGCTAAGTGTGTTTACCCAGCAATTTGTAATAGATCCAGAAATTGATGAAATTTCACGACTGATTATTAAACAGCATGATCTGGCTAAATTTGCGCAAATCAGCAGCATGTGTGTCGGTGAATTACGTGAATATCTACTATCTTATGAATGTACACCTCAGGTTTTGGCAGATTTGCGTTATGCGCTAACTCCAGAAATAGTTGCTGCGGTGAGCAAGATTATGCGCAATCAGGATTTGATTGCGGTGGCTGCCAAATGTGAAGTGATAACTAAATTTAGAACTACAATTGGTCTAAAAGGTCGTATGTCAACCAGGCTTCAACCTAATCATGCTACGGATGATAAAGCTGGGATAGCGGCAAGTATTATTGAAGGTTTATTGTATGCCAGTGGCGATGCGGTAATTGGGATAAATCCAGCAACTGATGATATTAATCAACTTGGTTCACTGGTGAGTATGCTTGATGGAATTCGTCAATCTATTGATGCGCCGATTCAAAATTGTGTTTTAACCCACATTAGTAATAGTATCATTCTTGCCAAGCGTAAGTTACCAGTGGATTTATTTTTTCAGTCGATTGGCGGTACAGAGGGGGTAAATAGTAGCTTTGGCGTTTCCCTTGAGGTTTTGCAGGAGGCATTTGAGCTGGGCAAAGAACTCAATCGTGGGCAAAATTATATGTATTTTGAAACCGGGCAAGGCAGTGCATTATCAGCTAATGCTAATCATGGGGTTGATCAGCAGACGGTTGAAAGTCGAGCCTATGCAGTTGCGCGTGAGTTTAACCCTTTACTGGTAAATACGGTTGTTGGCTTTATTGGACCTGAATACCTGTATAATGGCAAACAGATTATTCGTGCTGGGCTAGAAGACCAATTTTGCGGTAAATTACTTGGTATACCGATGGGCTGTGATGTTTGTTACACCAATCATGCGGATGCAGATCAAAATGATATGGATAATTTGTTAACTTTATTAGGTGTTGCTGGATGTAGCTTTATTATGGGGATTCCAGGTTCAGATGATATTATGCTTAACTATCAAAGTACATCATTTCACGATGCAATTTATTTGCGTAATTTATTGGGACTTCGCCCAGCACCAGAATTTGAAAACTGGCTTAAACAGCAGCAAATTTGGGATGGTAAATTGATCAATAAAACTCAATTTGCACAGTTAAATTACTTACTCCAAGCGTAACGAGGTGAGAAAATGACAAAATTATCAGTCCAAGAGCAACTTATTGCTCAGCAAAATGATCGTGTTGCACCTAATTTAACTAAATTTACCAATGCACGGATTGCCATCGGTCATAGTGGTGGACATACCCGTACCAAAAATTGGCTGGATTTTCAGCTAGATTTTGCGGCGGCTAAAGATGCAGTCTATAATGAGCTGGATTTAAACGAATTAGCAAACAAGATTCGGCAAATTACCGATCGCGAAATTTATCAAGCAAATTCATTAGTTACCTCTTTGGATCAATTTTTAACTCGTCCGGATTTGGGCCGCTCAATTAATCCAGAATCCCACGAGCAACTAATGCAATTATGTACCGCGCACCCAGAATATAGCGCACAGGATATATTAATTGTGATTTCATCGGGTTTGTCATCGCTAGCAATTGATAATCATGCTGTGGCATTACTTAATCAATTATTGCCTCTATTTGCTAAAATGGGTTGGTCAGTTGCACCAATCATAATCTCTAAACAGACGAGGGTAGCTTTTGCGGACAAAGTTAATGATGTTTTTAAAGCTAAACTAGTGGTTAATTTAATTGGTGAACGCCCAGGGCTTAGTTCCAATGATAGCATGAGTATTTATTTTACCTACAATTCTAAAGTAAACAGCACCGATGAGCAGCGCAATTGTATTTCCAATATTCATCGTAATGGTCTTAGTTATACTCAGGCGGCTGAGAAATTAACTTATTTAATTCATCGTGCTTTTGAATTAGGATATTCTGGTGTTCAGTTAAAAGATGATTTTTCGCCAGCTGCATTACAGCAGATTATAAATGGAGCTAATTATGTCTCATAAAACACATTTAAAAAAGACTTTGACTGCCTTGCATATTTGGGCAATGGGAGTTGGACTGGTAATCAGCGGCGATTATTTTGGTTGGAACTACGGATTGATAACCGCTTCTCCCGTAATTATGTTGTTAGTTGTTGCCGCTGTCGGCTTGTTTTATTTGAGCTTTATTTTTTGTTATACTGAATTAGTTGCAATGGTACCAAATAGCGGTGGACCATTCTCATTTGTCTCAGCCGCGTTTGGGCATAAATTGGGGGTTATTGCTGGCGCGGTAACTTTAATTGAGTTTTTATTTGCTCCGCCGGCAATTGGTTTGGCAATTGGTTCTTTTGTTCACTATGTCTTTCCGATTTTTAACGCGGTACATGTGACGGTAGCATTTTTTGTCATCTTCGGGATTTTGAATTGTACTGGCGTTGCCTTCGCTGCGACATTAGAATTAATTGTAACTTTGATTGCGAGTTTGGTTTTAGTGATTTTCTTTGGCGCGACTTTACCGCACGTTAATATTGCTAATATTTTGTCTAGCCCAGCGCTCGAAAGCAGTGTCTTTAGTCAAATTTACTCAGCATTACCTTTTGCGATTTGGTTCTTTTTAGGCATTGAAGGCGTGGCAATGTGTGTTGAAGAAGTAAAAAATCCAGAGAAAGCGATTCCACGTGGTTTAATAACTGCAATTATTACGTTATTAATTTTTGCGCTAACAGTGATTGTTTGTTCAACTGGTATACTACCTAGCTCAGTTTTAGTTAATGGTAATGATGCATTACCCAAAGTATTAGCCGCAATTAGTTCGAGTGATAGCTGGCTTACTTTAATGATGATTTATTTGGGGATATTCGGACTGATTGCATCGTTTCATGGCATTATCTTTGGTGCATCGCGTCAGGTGTTTGCGTTATCGCGAGCAAGATTATTACCTCATGGTCTAAGTTATATTGCACCTAAGCTACTAACTCCAGTAAATTCAATTATTCTGTGTTGTGTGATTGGAGTTATTTGTGCATTAAGCAATCAAACTGCCGTATTGGTAAGTATTTCAGGTTTAGGTGCGGTGTTTGTTTATGCTTTGTCATTAGCTGCTTTTATTAAGCTTAAATTAGCTAAAAAAGGTGCACATGAACACTCATTTAAAGCGCCGTTTTTTCCCGTATTGCCTATTGTTACGGTGCTGCTGGCAGTACTTATTTGTGGCTTAATGTTACTTGCGGATATAATGACTAGTTTAATTTTTTTGGCTGCAGTGATTATAATTTGTATTTTCGCGGCAATAATGTATTTTGTGCATAAGGATAAGACCATACATGAAGATTTACACTAAAACTGGTGATCAAGGTGAAACTTGCCTTTTTGATGGCAGTCGTACAAGCAAAGATGATTTGCGTTTGGATTTAATTGGTGATATTGATGAACTTAGTGCTCATTTAGGTCTTGTACATAGCTTGCTAGATGATAGCAAAACTAATGGGTTTATTATAGAGGTTATCCATGATTTATTTCACCTCAATGCTCATTTGGCTGGTGCAGTTAAATACGCTAATCTTGATTTGAGTCCAGAGGTGATTAATCTTGAATTATCTATCGATAAGATAGACTTGACGTTGCCGCCATTGGTTAATTTTATTTATCCGCTAGGTAGTCAGTCTATTGCAACTATTCATATTGCGCGAACGATTTGTCGGCGTGCAGAGCGTAAATTAGTTGCAGCTGGGTTGGAGTTTAAATTTCATCCCAGTTCATTACAATATCTTAATCGTTTATCAGATTGGTTATTTACATTAGCGCGCTACGTGGCGAGTACTCAACAGATAGAGGAATATATTTTAGCAAACTAATTTTCTCTATTATTTACAATTTTACTGACTAACTTAGACTAACTTAAGATAAAACCACCGTTGCTAGTGCATACGGTGGTTTAGGAAAAGAGAAGTTTGTTCAGAATAGAACAAATTCCTTTATTGTTATTTAAGCTGCTCTAGAATTGCCGGATTTTCTAGAGTTGAAATATCCTGAGTTATAGTTTCACCTTTGGCCAAACTACGCAAAATTCTTCGCATAATTTTCCCAGAGCGTGTTTTGGGTAAATTTTCACCAAAGCGAATTTCATCTGGTTTTGCAAGATTACCAATTTCTTTACCAACCCATTCACGTAATTCAGCAATCAAGCGTGCTTTATCTTCGCCTTTTGGTAATTCACCTTTAGGTACAACAAAAGCAACAATTGATTCACCTTTAATATCATGTGGACGACCCACGACGGCAGCTTCTGCCACCTTAGGGTTTGAACCTAATGCTGATTCAATTTCCATTGTTCCCAAGCGGTGTCCAGATACATTTAAAACGTCATCAACCCGACCAAGAATATGGTAATAACCATTTTCATCACGATGAGCGGAGTCACCAGCAATATAATATTTACCATCACCAATATCTTCAGGATAATATGATTTAACAAAGCGCTCTGGATTATTCCAAATTGTTCTGATTTGGGATGGGAATGGTTTCTTAATTACTAGGTAACCACCGCCATTATCATTAACACTATGTCCATTTTCGTCGATAATATCAACAAAAATCCCAGGGATTGAGCGGGTGCAAGAACCTGGAATCAGTGGGGTAATACCTGGCATCGGAGCTAAAATATTTGAACCTGTTTCAGTTTGCCACCAAGTATCAACAATTGGACAGCGACCACCACCAATTTCGTTAAAATACCATAACCATGCTTCAGGATTAATAGGCTCACCAACTGAACCCAGCAAACGTAGTGAAGTAAGATCATAATTTTTAGGTAAGTCACCACCGGCTTTTATTAGCGCACGAATTGCTGTTGGTGCTGTATAGAAAATACTAACTTTGTGTTCTTGTATCATTCGCCAGAATCGATCTGCATAGGGATAAGTAGGAACACCTTCAAAAATAATTTGTGTAGTACCAACTGCAAGCGGTCCATAGCAAAGATAAGTGTGTCCCGTAATCCAGCCAACGTCTGCAGTTGACCAGAAAACATCGCTTGGTTTAATATCAAAAACCCAACGCATAGTTGTGATTGCACCAAGCAAATAGCCACCACTGGCATGCTGAACACCTTTAGGTGTACCTGTAGAGCCAGAAGTATATAAAATGAATAAGGGGTGTTCAGAATCAACCCATTCAGGTTCACATGAATCAGATTGGTTACGAATTACATCATGCCACCATATATCCCGACCTTCAACCCAATTATGCTCTTCACCTGTTCGTTTATGCACAATAACTTTTTCAATTGAAGTATTTTCGGATAATTTTAGCGCTTGGTTAACATCATCTTTAAGCGGAAATATTTTTCCGCCACGTTTTTGTGCATCAGCAGTGATCAAAATTTTAGCCTGTGCATCATGAATCCGTTCATGGATAGCTTTAGCCGAAAATCCACCAAAGACAACTGAATGAATCGCTCCAATTCGTGCACATGACTGCATTGCCACAACAGCCTCAATGCTGTTTGGCATATAAATTACTACGCGATCACCTTTTTTTACGCCAAGAGATTTTAAACCATTGGCAAAACGACAGACTTTATTATGAAGTTCTTTATAGGTTACAGTTTCGACATGTCCTGAATCTGATTCAAAAATAATGGCTGTTTTATGTGGGTGAGTTAGAAGATGCCGATCAAGACAGTTATAAGAAACGTTCAGAGTACCTTCCTCAAACCATTTATAAAACGGTGCATTGGTTTGGTTTAATACTGTACTAAACGGTGTATTCCAGTCGATATATTGACGCGCCAAATCTCCCCAATAACCTTCATAGTCAGATTCTGCTTGTTCAATCATATTGCGATATTGCTGTTCGCTACGGATATTTGCCTGTGCTGCAAAATCAGGATTTACCGGAAACATTCGTTGTTCTGTCAAAACGGATTGAATATTGGACATATCTCTCACTCTTTACATAAATTTGGGTTTAACCTAAAAATAATTGTCGGTTTTTAAGAATGTCTATTTGGTAATTATAATTAACAGGAATATAGTTCAAATGACATAAAACCGACTTCTGTTCGTAGGTTGATAGTATAGCAAAAACCTAACATTTTAGTGTGTCTTTGGATGCTGCAGTGCACACTAAACTGAATAATTAAAGTCGCTATAACTAACAAAGCACCTAGCGCTAGGGCTAGGTTGTTAATTGTCGTGACGTCAAATGATTGCTAGCCTCTACTTAATACTTACTTGAATAATTCCTGCGTTAATCAGCATAGCTCCGCAGTTTACTGAGCTAAATTCTGTATCATCGTTGATTAGTGCAATTTGTTGCAAAATTTCGCGCATGTTCCCAGCAATAGTCAGGTTGTCAGTAAAATGACTAATTTCACCATTAATTACTACTAATGCTGAAGCTCCAACTGAATAATCACCTGTCACCATATTTAAACCATGCCCAATTGTTTCAATGATAATTAAACCATTTTGCATTTCACGTGCTAGAGATTCTAAATTACCGTGATGATTAGGTGTTACATAGATGTTATGGCTTCCTCCTGCATTCCCTGTTGAACGCATATTCATTTTGCGTGCTGTATAACTTGATAAAAAGTAACCTTGAACCTTACCAGATTCAATTACAGTTCTTCGTGCGACAGCACTACCTTCGTTATCAAAATAACAGCTAGCAAGTCCATTGATTATAAATGGATCTTCATACATGTTAAACCAGCTTGGTAAAATTTGCTGTCCAATACTGTCGTTTAAAAAACTTAAGCGTCGATAAAGACTTCCACCACTCAGTGCACCAATTAGGCTACCGATAATTGACTTAGCTATAGTATCTTCAAAAATTATCGCAGGTTTTCCTGATGTGTAGCTTCCATATGTTAAACGCCTTTTTACCCGATTGACAGTTTTCTGTGCTAATTCACGGTTCGCACTTAGGTTCGTAAAAATACGGCTTGAACTGTACCAATAATCAGTTTGCATGCCTTGTGTATTTTTACCAATTAAACTAAGCGATTTGGAGTAACGCGAGGTTTGATAGCCATGATTTAATCCATGTGTATTTGCAGTGACAAAATTGTAGCGAGTGAGTGTTGTCGATGCTCCGTCAGAAGCGCTGATTAGCGGCTCCAAATCTAATGCGGTTTGTTCTAATTCTTTGGTTTGTGTGATTAATTCATTATTATTGATAGGATATGGAGCATAGAGTTGTAAATCATCATGTAGCGAGGTTACAATGTATTCTTTTTCAAGCAATCCATTAGCTCTGTCTTCTTCTGTGTATTTGGCAATATCTAAAGCTTGTCTAATTATGTCACGGCTATTTTCTAATCTAATACTGCTGATTCCGATGTGACCCTTTTTATGTCCCATATAAACGGTGAGAAGTAATTGATTTTCATGACTTGTCTCAAAGGTTTCAATTTCTTGATTTAAAACTTCAATGTCAGTTGAAATACTTTCACTTAGCTCTACTTGAGCATCAGAAGCTCCTTCTTGTAATGATAAATCAATTATTTGATCGGCAATCTCGTTTAATTGTGGTTGTGTATAGAGAAAATCTAGCTTAGTCATAACATTCTTTCGCATCAAATTTGGCTGAGGCGATATTTTAACTCATAATCACAGACTAAAATATAGTAAGATTATGCCTAATACTATATATCAAGTGATAAAAATTAAATAATGAATAACAACCAGCATAGCGATAATGATGAAGAAGTAGTTCTTAGCCGAACGAAACGTAAAGAGCAAGTGGAAGCGCTTCAAGATTTGGGCGTTGAATTAGTTAAGACTTCAAAAGAGAAGTTAGCCAAACTCGATTTACCAGCAAATTTATTTGAAGCAATCAAGATGGCGCAAAAAATTACCGCCAATGGAGCAATCCGTCGCCAATATCAGTACATTGGCAAATTGATGCGTCAGGTCGATGCTGAAGCAATTCAAAGTCGTTTGGAGTACCTTAATGGTGATGACGTAAAGTCAACTCAGATTTTTCATCTCTCTGAAAAATGGCGCGATGAGTTGCTTAATTCTGGCGATGAAGTGCTTGATCGCTTTAGTGCAACATATTCTAATTTCGACATTGGTGAATTAAGAAGTTTGCTGCGAGCAGTGCGCAAAGAGCGCGAACTTCAGCAAAACCGTAATTTTACTAAGCTATTTCGATTAATCAGAACTATTATTGAGGGTAACAGTTGATGAACCAAATTCAAATTGCAATTATTGGTGTTGTGGCGTGTATTGTCCTAGTAATTATTGGTTATTATATTTACCAGGAAAATAAATTCAAAAAAATGATTGAAAATAATTTTAACCAAGCAACAGGTGATGCCTTAAATGACGTTCAGGGAGTAGTTTTTGAAAACCAAAATGATGATAGACGCAGTAGTTTTGAGACTTCGCATAAAGATCAAGAGTTAAGGCAAATAGAAACCAAGCTTGAACAAAAAGAAATTAATTTTGATCCACTGTTAGATACGCCAGATACTGAAAATGTTCAACACAATCCTATTTTTAATAAATTTGATCAAGTAGAATTTCCTTTTGTTGATAGAGTTAGTTTAAACCTAGACCACGTAGTTGATATTTGTTTTGAAGGCGTGGCAAAAATTAAAGTATTGCCTGACATCAGCCAGTTTACCGCAAAAAGTGCAGTTTACTATGTATTGGAAAAGAATTTGCAGTGGAGTTTATTTGAACGTGGTAAAAAATATGCTGCAATTGGAATTCGTTTAGTGGTTGACCTTGTTGATTCTGAAGGTGTAATGTCAGAATTGCAATTAATCAACATCTTTAATGAGCTTGCTAAATTTGCTCTACATCATGAGGGGCATATTCGTCAGACAGATTCTGAATTAGAATTACGTAAGATTCAACAACAACTAAAACAAGTTTCAAGTAGTGAGCTGGAGTTGGCTTTATACATTGTCAATAAAGAAGCCTTGGAATTTCGTCATTTAAATAAATATTTTGTAAGTAATGGCTTTAGAAATAATGGCGGTATATTTGAATATTGTTTGGATGGTAAAGTTTATTTTGATATCCGCGATGAAAATGCCAAGCCATTAAATGAGTTAGGTAATTATCGAACATTTTCAATTAATTCCAAATTACACCATCATGCTAACCCAATGGATGCAATTGATAAAATCTTCGACTTTGCAGAAAAATATATGCAATATTTTGAATCAAGATTACTTACTACCAATAAATTGGTTATGACTGAAAAAGATTTTACAGCCCTTGAAAAACAAGTTGTCAACTATATCAACAGTTGTAAGCGCCAGAACATTGAACTGGGCTCTGAACTTATTTTACGGGTTTTACCCTAGCGTAGTTTAATAATAATTCCTCATCCTTGGGTGAGGTTTTTTATTTGGAGGTATGCAAGATGAATAACAATGTTATAAATAATAATTTTTTTGCTTATTGCATGGATGTTTGTCAACGAAGTATTTTATTTATGGATGTTATGCGCCGCCGTGGTAACGATATGGTGATGATGACTAGTGAAAATTCAAGTACTGTTTTGACCTTTGAAATTGAAAAGATTCTTGATGGTGCGGATTTTAATCCACCAATTAATTATTGGTTGGCGCAAGTAGTGCCATTAGCTGATCACCCTACGGATATAAACAAACGACCATATGTTATCCAAGATCCTCGTGCTGGTCGTGGTCCTGGGATAGCAGGATTTAAAAAAGACAGCGAAATTGGAGCTGCGTTAAAGCATGGGCATCCAGTTTACTTTATTGGTTTTGATGCAGAACCAATTGGTGAACAAAATTATGAAGATGTTATTCGCGGGCAGGTAAGGTTTTACAAAGAGGTTGCCAGATTACATCCAAATAGTCCTAAATTATGTGCAATTGGTAATTGTGCTGCGGGTTATCTGACTATGTTCAGCGCAATGCAAGAACCTGAATTATTTGGTCCTTTGCTGATTGCGGGCTCGCCATTATCTTACTGGAATGGTGAGCGTGGGCGTAATCCAATGCGCTATATTGGTGGTATGCTTGGTGGATCATGGTTAGTCTCTCTTTTAGGGGATATCGGTGGTGGACGATTCGATGGTACTAATCTGGTCATGAATTTTAATATCTTAAATTTTGATAATTTCTTATGGGGCAAGCAGTATGATTTGTTTGCTAACGTAGATCAAGATAGTGAAAGATTTTTACAGTTTGAGCGTTGGTTAGGATCCTTTGGCGAATTAAATCGCAGTGAAATTAAATGGATTGTAGATAAATTCTTTGTGGGTAATCAATTAACGACCGGAATGTTAACAACTAGTGATGGAATTAAATTAGATCCGCGCGAAATTAGTTCTCCAATTGTAACTTTTATTTCTGATGGTGATAATATTAGCCCTCCAGCACAATCAGCTGGATGGATTGCAGATTTATATCAGGATGTTGATGAGATTATTGCACGAGGTAAAACTATTATTTATTGCCTTAATCATAAGGTTGGGCATCTGGCGCTTTTCACAGGCAGCAAAGTTGCCAAACGGGAAAATAAATTATTTGTTGAAAGTATGGATACAATAGATTTGCTACCACCTGGATTATATGAGCTAATTTTGGAAACTCCAGAAGGGGCTGAAGATGGTACTCCGTTACATGCTAGATATGTTGCACGAACTATCGAGGATATAAAAGCCCTTGGTTATAATAGTGAAGAGGATGATAGGGCATTTGCCACAGTTAATAAGTGTTCTCAGGCATTAGATGGTTTTTATGAAAGCTTTATTCATCCGCTGTTTAGAATGTATCATAATCCGTTAGTCGCACGTGTAGCGAAAGACATACAACCTTTACGCTGGAATTATTGGCTGTTTTCTGAAAAATATAATCCAACAATGAAGATTTTTGCTACATTGGCTGAACAAGTTAAAAAAGATCGGAAACAATTAGCCGAAGATAATCAATGGTTGATTTGGCAAGATATGCAAGCAAAGTTGATTGCGTCTTATTTACATAATTTGCAAAATCTACGTGATAATCTGATGGAACAAACTTTTTTTAATTTGTGGGGTAATTCTGAAATGCAAAAGTATTGGAATACCGACGAAGGCATTCCGAGATATACGCCAAGCTTAACTCAATTGGAACGTGATAAATTAATGGCAAATTACACCGCTGAGACTTTGCAAAAAATGCCAGTAACTTCACGGTTAGGGGCAATCTTTCGCGTCGTTGCGCTATTGCTGGTTGGTCGCCATGAAATTAAGGCTTCCAGCGCTGCAACCTTGATCAGTTGGGCTAAGAAAAACTATCCTCAAATTGGTGACGATGAATTAAGGCAAGTTATTAGTTCTCAGGTAACAGTAGTTTGGCAAGATAAAGATAATGCATTGAACGAACTACGTAAATTTGTTATGTCCAAAGATGAAGCAGAACAGCTAGTTCTTGCTGTTGAGGATATTTTGACTCAAATAGCTGACGTGCCTGCACGAATGATTGTTGCCTTGCACGAATTAGCACAAAAATTAAATATTGTTGATTGAGTATATATGTCAGATTTATTTTCACCGAGTAATCCACAAGAACAGGAAATTATTTCTCTTACAAACGAATTAAATCATCATAATCAGCTTTATCATAGCCATGATGCACCAATAATCACTGATGAAGAATATGATCGTTTATTTAGACGTCTGTTGGAATTAGAGGCGAGCTATCCTCAATATAAACAAAATAATAGCCCAACGCAGCGAATTGGTGGAGCTGTATTGAGTGAGTTTAATCAATATCCACATCAGATTCCAATGTTATCCTTAAACAATGTGTTTTTGGATACTGAACAAGATGAGTCACTTTTGCGTCATCATGAATTATTTCAGTTCACTGCACGAATTGCGAAAGAATTAGCCGAGGATGAATCTCAACTGGAATTTATTGCTTCTCCAAAGTATGATGGTGTGGCAATTAGTTTGCTGTATGAAAATGGAGTTTTGGTTCGTGCACTTACCCGCGGTGATGGTTTTACTGGTGAAGACGTGACTGCTAATGTTAAAACTATTCGCAATATACCGCTTAATATATCCAGCGATTTACTAGCTCCAGAAGTTGTTGAAGTACGTGGTGAAATTTTAATTTTAAATTCAGATTTCATTAGTTTAAATCAGAAACAAAGTGAAAATGGTGGAAAACTTTATGCCAACCCGCGTAATCTGGCAGCTGGTAGTATTCGTCAGTTAGATAGCGGAATTACGGCTTCTCGCCCTTTACGTTTTTATGCATATGCGTTGGCGCAATATAGTGGTGGAGAATTTGCTTCATTTAGCCAAGAGTTAGAGTTTTTAAAGTCTGCGGGCTTTACTATTGCCAGCGAATGCAGCCTGTTACAAGGTAATTTGCAACTAAGCGCTTATTATGAGCAGATGATGATGAAACGTAATGATTTGTCTTTTGGTATTGATGGTGTAGTTTATAAATTAAATTCAATAGCTGGACAGAAAAAACTTGGTTTTGTTGCTCGCGCACCACGCTTTGCGATTGCGTATAAATTTCCAGCGCTGGAGGTTGAGTCTGAGATATTGGCGATTGATGTTCAAGTCGGGCGAACAGGTGCGTTAACTCCAGTTGCGCGAATTAAACCTGTGAATGTAGCTGGCGTGGTAGTAACTAATGCTACCTTGCACAATCAGGATGAGATTCGGCGTAAAGATGTCCGCGTTGGTGATATTGTGCTGGTGCGCCGTGCTGGTGATGTTATCCCAGAAATTTCCCGTTCACTCACTGAGCGCAGGACTACTCAGCTTGAAGAGTTTAGCATGCCAAAGGAATGTCCGGTATGTGGTTCACACGTTATTCAGGAACAAGACGAAACAATTATGCGTTGCTCTGGTGGTTTATATTGTATCGCGCAAAAAAAACAAGCAATTACCCATTTCTGCAGTAAACTGGCATTGAATATTGATGGCTTGGGCGAAAAGAGTGTCGAGCAACTGGTTGATGCTGGGCTAATTAATAATGTTGCGGATATTTTTCGTTTGCAAGTAGAGTTGTTGTTAGAGTTAGAACGCTTTGCTGAGAAAAGCGCTACCAATCTAATCGCTGCGATTGAGAAAAGTAAGGCTACGACTTTGCCTAGGCTTATTTATGCTTTAGGAATTCGTCATGTCGGAGAGAGCTCAGCTAAAGATTTGGCGCGCGCTTTTGGTAATCTGGATGCATTGATGTCTGCAAATAAAGAACAGCTGTTACAGGTAAAAGATGTCGGCGAAGTTGTCGCTGCGTCAATTATTAATTTTTTTAGTGAAGTACACAATTGCAAAATTATAGAAGAATTATTGGCATTGGGTGTTAATTATCCACCTTTGGTTGCCGATAACTTATACCATCCAAAGGTTAGCGGTAAGACTTTTGTTATTACAGGTAGTTTTGCTAATATTAAACGTGATGAAATTAAAGCTCGTTGGGAAAATTTTGGTGCAAAAGTGGTGGGTAGCGTTTCCAAAAAAACTGATTATGTCATAGTTGGCAGCGATGCAGGCAGTAAGCTTGATAAAGCCAATGAGTTGGGGATTAAGTTGATTGATGAAGCAGGATTGGCGGTATTATTAGCGGAGTTGAATAATAGTGAAGCAAGTAATAATTCGTAAAGTAATACCTAGTGATGTGACGGTATTAGTCAAGCTAATCGAGCAACTGGGATATTCGATAACTTTATCTGAGCTGCAAGCAAATATTGAATTATGCTTGAGCGATAAGCATTACAATATTTTTGTCGCAGAGATCCAAGATGAAATTTGTGGTTTTATTGGGCTTATTACCGCCAGATGGCTACATCGTAACGGCTCTTGGGCTAAAGTTTTAGCTTTGGTCGTTGATGAAGAACAGCGTGGAGCAAAAATCGGCAGTCAACTACTTAATTTTGCAGAAAATTATGCTAAAGCCCAAGGTTGTGATAAAATAGAACTTACTAGTGGCTTGCATCGCCATCAAAGTGGTGCACATAAATTTTATCGTAATCATGGTTATCAGAGCGATTTAACTCAGTATTTTATGAAGAAATTATCATAGGAATCAGTGTAATGTATTTATGTATCGATATCGGTAACTCACAGATACACAGTGGTGTATTTAATGTAAATGGTGAAATCTTAGTCCAATTTCGCCATAATACTAGCCACGTTGGCTCATCAGATCAGTTTGCGTTGTTTATTTTGCAGGTATTACGTGAAAATAGTATTGACCCCACGCAAATTAAGCGGGTAGCAATTGCTTCGGTTGTCCCTTCAGTGGATTATAGTGTTACTTCTGCATTTATTAAATATTTCAAGATAACACCATTGTTTCTTAAGCCGGGAGTTAAGACCGGAATTAAAATTGCTTCAAATAATCCAGGGGAAATTGGTGCAGATCTAATCGCTGGCGCTGTAGGTGGAATAAGTAAATATCCCAATAAGCACTTATTGATTTTTGATTTCGGTACGGCTACTACGGTGATCTATATTACACCACAAGCTGAATTTGTTGGCGGTGCAGTACTGCCTGGAATTCGTCTGATGATGGAAAGTTTACAGCATAATACGGCTAAATTGTTTACGGTAAATATTTCAGCTCCTAAGCAGGCTATTTCCAAAGACACGCGGATGGCGATTCAGTCTGGCTTATATTACAGTCAAACTGGAGCAGTAAAAGAATTAATCGCACAAGTTATTCATGAGTATGCTATTGAGCGCCGTGATTTGATTGTTATTGGCACTGGTGGTTTTGCAACCTTACTAAATACTTCCAGCGTTTTTGATGATATTGTGCCTGATCTATTGCTGCTTGGACTCAAAGAAATTTTAAATATTAATGAATAGGGATTAAATGTCATCTGATATGATCGTAGTTATTGGTTTAATTTTAGCAAATGCATTATTTACTATTTCCGATATGTCGGTGATAGCTTCAAAAAAAACTCGTTTGCAAACCTTGATTGATAATGGTAGTAAAAATGCTGTTCGAGCATTAAAGTTAGCCGAAAATCCGACGCATATAATTGCAACAACCCAAATAGGTCTGACTGTTGTCACTTTGTTGGAGGGGGCTTTTGTTGAGGCTTCATTGTCAGGTAAAGTTGCGTCATACTTTATTCAAATGGGATACTTTCATGGACAGGAAGCTCATATTGCTTCAGTTTCTGTTTTTGTTGTAGTGACTTTTTTATTGATACTTTTTGGTGATATTTTACCTAAACGAATCGCGATATTATATCCTGAAGCGGTAGCAGTTACGCTTGCTCCAGTTACTACGTTTGTAATTAAATTATTGTTGCCAATTGTAACTAGCTTTGCTTTCTTAAGTGACTCGATTTTGCGCTTATTTGGCTTATCAACTAAACGTAACGACGAAGTTTCTGAAGAAGATATTGAAACAATGTTTGAAGCTGGTGCCCAATCTGGGGTTTTAATTCAAGCTGAAAAAGATTTATTTGATAATGTTTGGCGCTTAGACGAAAGTAAAGTTGGTTCGCTAATGACGCCACGTTCAGATATTGTTTTTATTGATGTAATGGCGCCATCAATTGATAATGTTGATAAAATCTTGAGTAATCCTTCACAAAATTTATTGATCTGTAAAGGAAGCTTGGATCATGTTTTGGGTTATATTCCAGCGGTAAAAGTTATTAAGGAAATAGTTCAACAGTTTCATGAACACGTTGCTAAAGCGCAGATGAACTGGACGGAAGGTTTAAAACCAATTCACAATATTCCTAATAGTTTAACTTTAATTGAGATTTTAGAATCATTTCGCTCTTTTAAAACCCATATTGCTTTGGTTTATAACGAATTTGGACATGTTGAGGGTTTAATTACTTTGGGTGATTTGGTAACTGCTGTAATTGGCGATATTCCAAGTGTAAATAGTGAAAGTATTCAGCTGATTGAAAAAGACCCATCAGGAAAATGGCTAGTAGATGGTTTAGCTTCAATCAATGATTTACTGGATGAATTGGAAATTGATGATTTACCTGAAGGTGACGCGGGTAGTTATCAAACAGCTGCAGGGTTCGTAATTTCATTTATTGGTCGCGAACATGGCAGATTACCAAAAGTTTTTGACAAATTTGAATTTGCTGATTATGTTTTTGAAATTGTTGATATAGATCGTGAAGGTGGATATCGGGTTGATAAAATCATGGTGCGCAGATGTGAAACTTCGGATAATGAATTTACTGAATAAAGTTATTAAGACTGTAAGGGCTATTGTTAAATGACAACTAATCATTATAAGGCGGTAATTTTTGACCTTGATGGTACTTTGTTGGATACTGTTCAGGATATTGCCAACTCAATGAATAATGTGCTTGAGCGTCATGGGTTTCCACTCCATGATATTGCGAGCTATCGGTGTTTTATTGGAAACGGAATTTCCAAATTAGTTTATCGTGCCTTACCTTCGGAAATTAGTGAAGGTGTACACTACAATAAAATACTTGCTGAAGTTATTGATGAGTATTCGCGGAATCTTGATGTTTATACACGGTTGTATGATGGTATCGGTGAACTGTTGAGTGAGTTAACTCAGCGTGGAATTAGCTTGGCAATTCTTTCCAATAAAGATGATAGTTTTATGAGTGAAGTTGTTGCAACGTATTTATCTCAATGGAAATTTGAGGTGGTCTTTGGTGCACGGGCAAATACTCCAGCTAAGCCAGATCCTTATTCTGCGCTGGAAATTGCCGAAATTATGGGATTGCAGCCGACGGAATTTCTTTTTTTAGGCGATACTAGTGTTGATATGCTCACAGCCAATAGTGCAGGAATGTATGCAGTAGGTGCGGCATGGGGGTTTCGTGGAAGGGAAGAGCTGTATGCAAACGGTGCGAGATTGGTGATCGATTATCCAGTCGACTTGCTTCAACTTTTATAGTAAATATAAATTCTTTTCAAATTGCAATCAATTATCTCTAATTAACGTTCATTGTATAAGGTAAAATACATGACTAAGTATATTTTTAGGCTGCTGTGATGCGTAAGCTAATTTCATGGTCACGTTTTGTGATGTGTGTTCTTTTGATGTGCTACATTGTTGGTTCATCATATCTATTTTATCCTTTTATTCCAATGAGTTGGTGGCGACGTTTTTTTCACAAGCCATGGGCACGAGCAATGGTTTGGGCGATTGGTGCCAAATTTGAAGTGACTGGCTCAATTGGTGATGATTACATTCAGCCAAATACAATGTTTGTCCAAAATCACGTTTCTTGGTTAGATACTTTAGTAATGTCTAGCGTATATTGTACTAACTATGTTGGTAAAGTTGAGATGTTGCGCTGGGCTTTACTCAGAAATATCATTAAATCAGGTGGTACTGTATTCATTGATCGTAAAAATAAACGAGATTTAGTTATGGCAAATAAGAAAATTGCTAAAGTCATGCAAGATGGTTGGGCAATGGGTTTATTTCCAGAAGGTACAACTAGTGATGGTATGACGATCTTGCCATTTCATGCTTCAATTTTTGAATCAGCAATGATTGCTAAAAGCCGGGTTGTTCCTGTTGTCTTGCGTTATCGTAATGCTGATGGTTCGCCATCTACTGAAGTTACATTCTCAAAAAAAAGATGGATGGAATCAGTGTGGAGTACTTTGCGCCTTAAAGGCTTAGTAATCAAGATTGATATACTGGAAGCGGTGAATGCGACTGATTTTCCTAATCGAGAAGCTTTATCCCAGTATATGTATGCAAAAATTAGTACGCTTTACCATAGTGATTTAGATAGTGAACCTGCGGTTTACTAGTCTAGTTGAAGATAATATGAAATCAGAGAGAGTTTATAAATATGCCAATTAGTAAGTCTTTAATCTTGGATGCCTATCGTTGGCGCCATGCATGTAAAGAATTTGATGCCAGTAAAAAAATTTCCGCAGAGGATTTTGATTTTTTATTGCAGATTATAAGTCTGTCGCCATCTTCATTTGGGCTGCAACCTTATGAGGTTTTTGTTTTGAAAAATCAAAAGCTATTGCACGAACTGCATCCGCATATGTGGGGTGCACAAAAACAATTGCCAACTGCAAGTCATATACTTATGTTTGCTTCTAAGAAAGATATTACGGTAAATGATGCCTATTTTGATCATATCCTTCAAGATGTTCAGCAAACACCTGTGGAAATGCAGGAGATGCGACGTAATTTAATCCAAAACCATCAGCTAAATGAGATTCAACTAAAAAAAGACTCTCGCTATCTTAATGATTGGGCTGCGAAACAAGCCTACATTGCGTTGGGTAATGTCATGAGTGCCGCAGCACAAATTGGTATTGATTCGTGTCCGGTAGAAGGATTTGTCAGTCAAGAAGTAATGGATATTTTAGTTCAGCATAAAGTCTTTGATCCAGAATTTTATCAAGCTGTAGCCTTTTGTTTTTTTGGTTATCGTTTGAATCCGCCAGCACGTGAAAAAACTCGCAAATCATTAGCTGAATTAGTACGTATTGTTTGATTTTTGTCATAGAAATATAAAAGGGTCATCATTGAAAAAAATTCTAGTGTTATTAATGTTGTCGGTATCATGTATGGCATATAGTGATGATGGTGTTAATACGCCTTACTCAAGTGACCCGTTAGAATCTTCTGTAGGTACATCAAAACAATTGTTTAAATCTGGGTGGTATGGACACTCCAAAGATGTAACGTATATAAAATTAATTCAAGTTGGTAAAAATATGGGGCTGAGTATTTTATTTAGTTCTACTGGTTATTTCTGCCCAATTGATCAGTATTTACCATTTAATGCAGACAGCAAAATCGCCAATGCCTATAATTATACTGTTGGTAATGGATGTATAGCAACAATCACGATGAATCCTAAAAATAATACGTTTAAATTAACTGTCAATAGCCGTTCAAAGTGCTTTGAAGAACCGACTTATCAAGAGTTTTGCAATGGTAATCTTGATGTTCATATGACAGATGAACGTGCCTCTACCTTGTTTGTCAACAAGGTATTTACTTATCAGAAAAAGCAAAGTGACGATGATTATGATTGGAACGATGATTAATTACACTTATAATGCATTCATGAGAAAGAGTTAAGGCAATTTTACTTTGAGTTCATGGTTTGGGATACGAGTTATTGGGAATTAAAAATAAGGAAGAGTAAAGTATGAAAATATTAGTTATCGGTAAAGGTGGACGAGAGCACGCTTTAGCTTGGAAATTTAGCCAAAACCCACAAATTGAGAAAATATTTGTTGCGGAAGGCAATCCTGGTTGTGAATTATTACCGCGTGTAAGTAATGTGAAATTAAATAAAATCGATGAGTTGCTTGAATTTGCCGAAGTACAAAAAATTGATTTAACGATTGTCGGAAGTGAAGAGCTGCTGGTCGAAGGAATTGTTGATAAATTTGAAGCGGTTGGTCTTTCTATTTTTGGACCAAATAAGCAAGCTGCACAGCTTGAGGGTAGCAAAGCATTTGCCAAAGAATTTATGAACAAATATGGTATTAAAACTGCCCATCATGAAAGTTTTACAGATTATGCTAGAGCGTTAAAATATTTAGATAAAGTTAGCTATCCGATTGTAATTAAAGCTAGTGGTTTAGCTGCTGGTAAAGGCGTTGTTATTGCGGAAGATAATGATCAAGCGGAAGCGGCTTTAGCTTCAATGCTTTTGGACCAAGTATTTGGTGAATCTGGTTGTGAAGTAGTTATTGAAGAGTATTTGGTTGGGGTTGAAGCATCTATTTTATCTTTCACTGATAGTGAAACTATAATCCCGTTAATTAGCGCCAAAGATCACAAAAAAATTGGTGATGGTGAAACTGGGCTAAATACTGGTGGCATGGGAGTTATCGCACCAAATCCATACGTTACTGCTGATGTTAATCAGGCGTTTATTAGTGATATCTTAGAACCTACTTTGCGCGGCATCAAAGCAGAGAAGATGGATTTTGCTGGAGTAATATTTTTTGGTTTAATGATTACCAAGCATGGTGTTTATTTACTTGAGTATAATATGCGATTAGGTGATCCAGAAACTCAGGCAGTACTCCCATTGCTTAAATCTGATTTATTGACTGTGATTGATGCAGCATTAAATAAAAAATTAGAGACGATACAACTTGAATGGCAAAACGGCGCAACTTGTTGCGTGGTATTAGCTTCAGGAGGTTACCCAGAGGCTTATCATAATGGTCGCCCTATTCAAGGAATTAAAGAATTCAATCATGATCATGCTCAACTATTTTTAGCTGGTGTATCTTCCAATGGCGATGAATTTGTTACCGCTGGTGGGCGCGTGCTGAATGTAGTAGCACATGGTAAAGATTTAGCTACGGCGCGACAAAATACCTATAAATTGCTTGATTCTGTTTCTTTTAAAGATTGTTATTATCGTAAAGATATCGGTGAAATTAATTCATGAGTGATCAACAGGTAGCTCATAGCTTTACTAACCGCCAGACAAATATTATGGCGGTTTGTGCATTTTTAATTATCCCTATGTCAGGATTAGCCGTTGATATTTATGTTCCATCACTTCCTACGGTAGCTAAATATTTTCATATTAGTGAGGCACTTACACAGGTTACAGTAACAATTTTTTTAATTGCTTATGCACTCAGTCAATTTGTAGCTGGGAATATTGTTGATGCATATGGTCGGCGTAAAATCACGATTACTTCGTTGCTTGCATTTAGCTTGTTTAGCTTTTGTATTCCACAAATTGATAGCATCGGAATGCTGCTACTGCTACGTTTTCTCCAAGGGTTATGCGTTGGGTTTTTTATGGTTTCTAAGCGTGCGATTATCGTTGATATTTATAGCGGAATTAAATTGCAGTCAATGTTGATTTATACTACTATTGCGTGGTCATTAGGTCCGATTATTGCCCCAGGAATTGGTGGGTATCTACAAAGTTTCTTTGGTTGGAAATCATGTTTTTATTTTTTAGCTGCTTATTCCTTTACTTTAGCTCTTGCCGAATTGACCTTGGTACCAGAAACGATAAAAAATAAAACGGCCCTAAATTTCATTAATATTAAATCTGCGTATAGTGAGATATTAAGTAATGGTAGATTTAATCTTGGCGTTTTAAGTCTGGGTTTTTCTTATGCGATGATTATGCTATTTAATTTGCTGGGGTCATTTTTGATCCAAGTAACACTAGGTTATACACCCATCGAATATGGGCATTATGCTTTGGTCATGGGATTTGCTTGGATGTGTGGTGGATTAGTTAATCGGCGTTTGCTGAGTTTAGCATTAATGCCCAAGATGCGCGGAGCAATTATGAGTGCGATGTCTCTTGCGCTAATCATGTTTTTGCTCGGATTAAAGAGTGAAAATATTTATACCATTTTGATCCCTGCTTTTTTGATGCATTGTTTAGCTGGATTTATTTTTAATAACTACTTTGCTTATTGTTTATCAATGTTCCCTCGTTACGCTGGGACGGCTGGTGGAATAGCGGGTAGTGGAGCGTATGTTGTGACTTTTGTGACTAGCTCAATTTTAGCTGGAGTATTACCCAGCAGTGCTGTAACATCATTGGCTGCTGGATATTTTATTTTGGCGATTGCTTGTTGGATGCTGTATAAAATGATTAATAGTCGAATATACTCGTCGCGCTCACAATTCTAGCGTTGTCGTATTGATAAAAAAGGCTCCTTATGTAGTTTATCTACACCGCGTCGCCTTTTTTATCAATACTCCTAGCTACAATCGTGATCACTTAGAGTCTATACATAAAGACTCAACTTATGGGCGTTCAAAGTATAACTATTTGATATTACGATTGCCTCTTAAGGATACTGAATACTTCATGGTGGTTATACTTTTCTGCTAAGTCAAGAGCACTCATTTCATCATAGTCTCGGTGCTGCAAATTTGCTCCAGCGGCAATTAATACTTCAATCACTTGAACCTTACCTTGGCGTGCAGCCATTAATAATGGTGTGCGCAGATCAAGGTCGCTGTGCTCTAAATTAGCGCCAACACTGAGTAATAACTTAACCAGATTCGCTTTGCCAAGTAGCGCTGCCATGCTTAGTGCCGTTCTACCTGCAATATTAACATGCTCAAGATTAGCACCAGCTGCAAGTAAAATTCGCATAATATTTGATTTACCATGTTCTGCGGCAAGCATAAGAGGTGTTTCTCCATTTTCATCTTGATGCTCAATATTTGCACCAGCCGCAAGTAGTGAACGCACTACATTTGATTTACCATGAATAGCAGCAAGAGATAGCGCACTTTGTCCGAAACGATTGGTTTTTTCCAAATCTTTGGCATGATGCTGTATCATGTTTTTCACTTGTTTAGCCGTACCACTAACTACGGCGCTTAACAGACTATGATCGTTTGTAAGAGTTGCTTGCTGTTGTTTTACTTGAGTAATAAATTTAGTTGGATTGCGTAATAATTCCGCTAAATTCTTATGACTATTTGTTTCTGCTAAGTGCAATGCGCTATTATTTTCATCATCACGCAGATTAAGATTGGCATTATAAGTTAATAAAATCTTGGCTGGTTCTAAATTACCGCGTTCGGCAGCAATCAGTAAAGCACTACGACGATGTTGTTCGGTGTGTTCAAGATTAGCACCATGAGTAATAAGTAATTCTAGTATTTGTGGCTGATTATACCAAGCTGCAAATATTAGTGGACTCCAGCCATACTCATCAAAATCTTCAAGATTAGCACCGTGATCAAGTAAAATCTTTACAATTTCAATGTGACCAGCTCTAATTGCATACATCAATGGTGTCCAATATGATTTATTGCAATAATCAACATTTGCTCCTGCGTTTAGCAATAGTTCAACGGCTTCGATTTTACCAGCGCTAGTAGCCCAAATCAGAGTTTTACCACAATCTGCATTGCGTTTACTCATACTAGCCCCAGCACGTACCAAGCATAAAACGGTATCATGAAAGAACTTATCCTCAGCAGTATCTAGTGCACTCATCCCATAATCATCGAGGTGCTCAATATTTGCTCCAGATGCAATTAAAATATCTAATGACTCCTGTCTGTTGTATAGTGCAGCAATAGATAGTGGAGAGCGCCCATATTCATCACAATGTTCAAGATTGGCACCTAGCTCAATTAATAACGTAACCATTTCCAGATTGTTATTACGTGCGGCGTAGTGTAATGGACTCCATCCATAAATATCGTAACATTCAAGATTGGCACCACAGTTAATTAAAGTTTTAACTGCTTCGGCTTGAGTTTTGAGGACAGCAAAAAATAACGGGCTCCAGCCAATTTTATCGCAGCGATTAAGATTTATACCAGCTTCAGAAAGAGCAATAATCGACTGACAACTCCCATCACGAGCAGCGTAAATTAATGCTGTATTGCCGCTTTCGTCAGTTTGTTCAATAGGTGCACCATGTTTAACTAACAGTCTAATAACTTCAGCTTGATCTTTCCAGCCAGCAAAAAATAAGGCTGTCCAACCTAGCTCATCGCTGTAGCGATAATCACATCCATGCTCTAATAAAAATTCACAAATTGAAAATTTGCCATCGCGGGCAGCATAAATCAACGGTGTGCATCCAGTATTATCTATCTTGTTTAAATTAGCTCCGTTATTAGCAAGGAGTTTGACGGTATCAAGGTGATCTTCTTTGATTGCAAAAAACACCGCGCTCCAACCATATCGATCACTGTGTTCAATATTGATGTTAACATTGATTAACTCTCGGATTACGTCACTAAAGCCATCACGCGCGGCATAAAGTAATGGTGTTCTACCGTAATCATCTTGCGCATCAGGATTAGCACCACGTAACAATAATTGTTTTACAATTTGTGGTTGATTTTGCCAAGTTGCAAAAAAGAGTGCTGTCCAGCCATAATTATCTCTTAACTCGAGATTAGCACCAGCATTTAGTAGTAGATTTATAATTTCAGTATCGGCACCAAGTGCTGCGGCATTTAACGCACTCCAGCCATTTGATGCTAATTGATTAACATTTGCACCATGATTAAGGCTACTAATTACTAGCTCACTATTATTGGTTTCTATCGCGTAAAATAAATCGTCTGTGATATCATTAGTAATATTAGAGTTTTGTTGGCGATTTGTCTCGATTAAATCATGTAATTTACTAGCAATTTCATTGTGCCCAAAGAGTTCAGCCGCAGTCTGAGCAGTTGTTCCAAATTTATTGGTTAACTCAAGGTTAGCACCAGCTTGGAGCAGTATTTCAACCGCGCTCCAATTTCCCGAGTTTGCGGCTTGAATTAGTGGGGTAATTCCATGAGAATTGACCTGATTAACCTCCACGCCATCATTAATTAAACTAACTAATTTGAATAAATTATTATTGCGTGCCGCTTCGATTAACTGGTCAATGATTTGCATTTAATTTCCTTAAAAATACCTGCGGATTTTACCATATTTTTAGAGTGATATTTAGTGGTATATGAGAAAATAGTTTATTCTCATTTGTCTTGAGTTTTTATTTATTAAAAATCATCTTTACGTAGTGATTTTTCCAAAATTTGTTTACCGTAGTAGACCGCAGCTAAAATTACTCCAATACCGAGTATTTGCATAGCGTGCAAGGTCTCATGAAAAATAACATAAGCATAAACTGCGGCAAAAATAGGTGAGAGCAGCAGAAAAATTGAGGTTAGTTGAAGTGGAATATATTTAACTGAATAAGCCAGTAAAGTTTGTCCAAGTACCTGACCATTAAACGCAACAAAGACTAAGACTATCCAACCAGTATGCGTTAGTGGAATCACTACTTCGTGTTTGTAAATTGCAAGAAGCATTAATAAAATTCCGCCGACGATACAGACCATAATCATTACCATACTGGCAGGGTAAGCTTCTCGGGCCGTTTTAATGCTAGTAAGAAAAAGTGCATAAAATACTGCGGATAGTAAAGCTAACCAATCTCCAGTAAGATGTCTAGCAGAAAGACTATTATCAGACATTAAAAAATAGAGCCCAACGATAGCTAGTATTACAGTGACTAAAAATTTAAGCGGGATTTTTTCTTTAAACCAAAAAATTGAAATTGGTGCAATTACGAACGGTACCATATTGGTTAATAGAGTTGATTCTGCCAACGAGGTATAGATGATAGAAACATTAAATACCGCCAAATCCAAGGCAAAAAACAATCCAGCACAACACGAAGAAATAACAATTGGCATGGTTAGTTTTTGCTGAAAATTACGCTTATTGCTACCATTCATGGCAAGAAGCATAGGAATAGTCAGTAATAAGCGATATGCACCTGATGCAACAGGACCAGTTTCACAAAAGCGAATTAAAACACTCGAAAAGACGATATTGGCAATCGCAAATAGCACAAAGAAGATATGTTTATTCATGTGTAAATTAATTTTCTGGGTATAATAAGTATTTTTTACGGATTAGTTTAAATTTAGTTAGTTCTGGCTGCCAGCTGGCACGAATGGCACTTTCACTAAAACCTGATTCAACTTGCTGGCGTAATAAAGCAGTTCCGGCGAGTTTGTAAAAAAATGGTGTAAAAAAATGTGCTTTATCCGGAAACTCTTGATAAGCTTGTAATAAGTATTTTAGCTGAATTTGTCCATTAATTTGTGCAAGAATAGTGCTTTCTGGCAGTTGTAGATCCCAGCCAAAGCATTGTTTACCCTTAAATGGAGGATTTAGTGCACCTGTTACAGCTTGTGGTGTGAAACTAAAATCGCTTTGATATTCAGGGTGTCCGAGCACTTGAAAGGGCATAGCTGTACCACGTCCAACGCTGAGCTTAGTTCCCTCAAACCAACCTAATGATGGATACCAATAAATCGCGCTCATATTGGGTAAATTTGGTGATGGTCGCACACTTAGCTGAATTTTGCTTTGATGAGTATAGTTAGCCAATGGTATTACCGTTAATTTGAGTTGCCGTGCTTTTTGACGAGGTTGTAAATCAAGCCACTGTTCACCTTGCAGCATCTTAGCATATTCACCAATAGTCATCCCATAAACCACTGGGATATTTTGCATGCCAACAAATGATTTGTATTTACTTTCTAAAACTGGTCCATCAACATAGAAACCATTGGGATTAGCACGATCCAATATAATTAAAGGTTTATTATTTTCTGCTGCCGCTTCCATTAATTTTTGTAATGATGAGATGTAAGTATAATAACGTACGCCAACATCCTGAATATCAAAGACAATAATATCAACGTTTGCTAAGTCCTGCGTATCTGGGCGATCCTTTTTACCGTATAATGAAACGATTTTAATTCCGCTTTCGGTTGTGCTGGCAACTGATGCACCGGCATCACTTAGACCGCTAAAGCCATGCTCGGGAGTAAATATTTTTATAATATTTATCTTTTTTGTGCGTAAAAAACTGATGATATTTTGACTCTCAACGATTGATGCATTATTAGCAAAAACTGCGACATGTTTCTGGTTAATCATGGACTCATATAGATCAAACCGAGCATCAGCATTGACTACTTCCTGAGCGCTACTATTTGCTGCAATTAATAATGATAAAATACTGGCTATAGTGAAAGTGAATAGATGTTTCATTGGTTTACTTAAACGTCAAGAGAATTAATTTTAACATTATTTGCCAACTACTTTCATATTGAATTCCATTTTACTAAGTAAGGTTTTTGTTAAATGAGATTTGAAATCAAGTGATTGTTTGTGGTGTATGTTAAAATAAAGTAATTAATAACTAAAGCATGGGGTACGAACTTGCAACAATTTACAAAAGCTGCACTAGATGCAGTTATTCTTTATTTTAAACAGAACAAGTTAATCGAGTATAAACCTGAAATATTGATTGATGAAGCTAATAAGTTGTGGAATCAAATAGCTCAGATTAATAGTGGTGATGAGAAATTAAATGAATCTTATCGTGAGTTTTTATGGACAAATGTTATCGCAACTAATCCTGATTTGGAAGATGCTGTTGTATTGGAACAATTAGTTCCACTTTGGAGTGCATCGCGTGGTATTCAATTTGCGGCTGATAAACCAATTGACGAGTTTTATATGGAGTTTGAGTTAAGTTGGTTGTGGTTTTTATTAGCATCATGTGCTTCGCAAAATGATTTTGACCATACAAGAGTAGCAAAAATGCGGACTATAATCAGGCGTTACAGTAATTTACCTCAAATTTGGTTGTATCTATGTCAACTTGATGGCGATGCAATTGAAACTGCTTATACTTTTTAATGAGGTAGTCTGTGCGTTATATACAAGATAATATTGCAGCGATTGCTAGCGGTTCAGGACAGGCAGGGGTTGGCGTAATCCGCATTTCAGGAAACAATTTAGGTGAGTTAGCGCGTATTCTAAGCGGAAAACAAAATTTGAAACCGCGCTTTGCACATTATAGTGAATTTGTTGATGCAAGTGGAGAGGTAATTGATTCAGGTTTAATCATCTGGTTTGATGCGCCCCGTTCATTTACTGGTGAAGATGTTTTAGAGCTACAGGGACACGGTAGTCCGGTAGTTTTAAATATGTTGCTCAGGCGTTGCTTAGAGTTGGGTTGCCGTTTAGCTGAAGCAGGAGAGTTTACCAAGCGCGCTTATCTAAATGGCAAACTAGATCTGGTGCAAGCGGAGAGTATTGCGGACTTAATTCATGCTGAAAGTGAGGCTACTGCTAAAGGAGCACTAAAATCGCTAAAAGGTGAATTTTCTCGGCATATTGAGGTAATTAATGAACAATTGATTAACTTACGGATGTTTGTTGAAGCGACTTTGGATTTTCCTGAAGAAGATATTGAATTTATTGCTAATGCCAAAATTAAGCAAAAATTAGAAATTTTACGTGAACAAATCCATCAACTACTATCAAGTACACAACAAGGTGTAATCTTAAATAATGGTGCTAATATTGTAATTATTGGGCGTCCAAATGTCGGGAAATCCAGCCTTCTAAACGCTTTAGCCAATGAAGAAGTTGCAATAGTTACCTCAATTGCCGGAACGACTCGCGATATAGTGAGGCAAAAAATTATTGTTGATGGTGTCCCATTTAATATTATTGATACGGCAGGTATCCGTGAAACGCAGGACGTTGTTGAGCAGATTGGAATTGAACGAGCTCTAGCTGCGATAAAAGATGCTGATCTGGCATTGGTCTTGATTGATGATAGCGTTGGCATGAGTGAAGAGGATACACAAATCCTTGGTAAGCTGCCCACAGAATTACCACGAATTTTTGTCCATAATAAAATTGATTTATCATCTGGAACAGCTTCTGTCATAGAGAGTGAAAGCGATACTCAGGTATACATCTCTGCTAAACTTGGTTTGGGAATTGATCTACTTCGTCAGAAGTTGTTATCTTTGATTGGTTGGGAAAATTCTGCCAGTGATGTATTTTTAGCGCGTACTCGTCATTTGGATGCAATGCGTATAGCTGTAACCCATATTGATAATGCATTTAGTAATTGGCAATCACTGGAGATATTGGCAGAAGAGTTACGCTACTCACATACTGCACTTAGTAGTATAACTGGTGAATTTAGCGCTGATGATTTATTAGGTGAAATATTTAGTAAGTTTTGCATTGGAAAATAATATTAAAATCCACTGAGGGTGTAAACTTAAATTTATTTAGTTGCTAAACAGTTTATTGTGTAGATTATTGTGTCTGTAATTGCTTGTAATTATTTGTGTATTATTAAATAAAGCATACTTGAAGGAAGATATATTCAGCATCTATTTTGTAAATATTATGGCTATAAAATCTAGTTATACTAGATTTTTTTAAGTTGAAATTTACTTGATACAAAATATTTGTGGTACGGTATATCGGGTGAGACAATCAAAAATATTAGCTCAATATCAGTAGATTTTCAAATATTTATACAGATAAAATAATTAACTAACGATAATTATTGTAAAATTATAACGTAATAATTACAAATATTGCCACCTAGTTTTAAGTTTAAGACTTATATTTTATACAAAACAGAAAGATACAAGACAGATGAATATACTCTACAT
>DAORIZ010000004.1:0-22112 GCA_035438765.1 Burkholderiales bacterium
TAATATATTGACCAACCACATTGCAACATTACTCTTGATTAAGAGCATATTTTTTATTATCATTCAAATAATTGTTTGTTGCTATACGGTTGGGTACTTAAGATGAAATCGTACTCAGGCGGTGGAGTAATGCTTCTACCGCTTGCTACATTAATCCAGACTACTACTATATCTGCCGTAGCGTATATAATACTTGGATCATTATAATCGCGGATTATTTGTTCAAAAAATATTCTCTTTCCAACTGTTTGGACGAAATATAGCTCAACAGTAATTTGTGCTGGATAAGTTATTGGGCGACGGTATTTACAATTTATCTCTGCAATAATTGGAACACTATTTCCAGAACTCATGTCAATACCATGATGGCGTAGCCAATTAATCCTACACTCTTGCATATAAACGAGATAGAGAGTATGGTTAACATGGTTAAACGAATCCATGTCTTGCCAGCGGATATCGTGTGTATTGCTAAATAAGAGTGCTTTATTTTTAGTCATGTGTTTCTACAATATAAATTAATCCTTAATTATACCAATAATCATTATGGTTTTTACGGTAAAATAATTCATTAGTGATTTATAAGAGGTGTTTATAATGGGAATTACTCGGATTGGAACTACAGCTAGGTGGTCAGATGTTGTAATATTTAATAATGTTCTTTATACTGTTGAAGTTCCAACTAACTTGGATGCTGGGTTAAAAGATCAAACTAAAGAAGTTTTGAATAGCATAGCTAAGATACTAAGTGATAATGGCAGCGATAAAAAACATATTTTAAGTGTAACAATCTATTTAAAAGATATTGCTCAAATTGATGAATTTAATCAAATTTGGGACAAATGGCTACCACTTGGCAGTGCCCCTGTTCGTGCATGTGTTGAGGCCAGACTTGCGAATCAAGCGTATTTAGTTGAGATTCAACTAAGCGCGGCAGTAATTAATACTGACGCGACAGTTAAATTTATGACGTAAAACTGCTCATCCTATGCTGAGAGCATAGCCACAAGGCTCTTTGTGTCCTTTTCATTGCGCTACGTAGCTTTGTTCCTAACTCTTACAGCCTATTGTGGTTGTTTATGAGTGAATATACTCTTCGTTTTTGAAACTTGGGTTTTGTCGGATTTCAAAAAAGGCTCCTTGTGTAAGATTTGCTACACCGCGTCGTCTTTTTTAGCAATCCTTCGCGTCCACGTTTCAAATACTGTAAGTATAGTTATTTCATGACATAAGAGTTGAATAGTTTATTTATTTACTTTAGGAACCAAATTATATAATTGACGATAACGTTTATCTTGTAGTGTATCCCGAAAGTTAGAGTTATAAACAGGGAATGTTAGTACCGCTAATTTTACTAAGCGCTCAGCATCCGTTTTATTACCTAAATTCCAATCTAGCATAGCTTCCTTAATTAAGGTATCAGGGTAAGGGTGATAACTATCAAACTTGTGGGTGTACTCATATTGAGTTTTTAATGGATATAAAGCATCAGTGAAGTCTGTATCAACATTAATATAGTTATCGAAAGTATATGCCGCATGGTATGACCAAAGAAGGTTGTTATCTACCAAATTTTGCAGGTATTTAGCTTGGCGGTTAAAACTTTTTTGATCATCTGGAGTGTCATAATAATCAACCATTTTATCAAAGATTAGGCTACCTGTGATGATCAGATAAACGAGTCCGCAGACTGGTAATATGCTAATTGCAATGATTGGTTTTGCAGAGACTTTTATCCAAGGCTTGTCCATGGATAAGAATATAATTAAACCAGATAAGAAATACATATACCATAATGGGTATTCATTCATACTATGTGCCAGAGTAGTTGCTGCCATGCATAATAATATTATGCTTTCGATCCCAGAGTTATGTTTCAGCAAACGATAAATACCCACTCCTATACCGCCGATTACGATTACTGTTCCTATTATTCCTGTTTCTGCAAGTAATTGCAAAACTAGATTGTGGCAATTAGTGAAAAGTCCACTATTTAAAGCTGCATTCGGAAATAGATAATGTAGTTTTACTCCGTTCTTTGTGTACTCATTCCAACCTATACCAAAGATAGGGTATTCTTTAAATGTCATCCATGCCTTATCCCATTCCACACCACGTCTTCCAGTGCCACTATCACTGTCGAGTCTGCCAAGCCCTGAGCTGAAATTATTATGAGTGGTAAATAACTTATGGATCAGTGGATAAAAATATTCAAATGCAAATAAGGCAATAGCTGCTATAAACATAATTTGTAGTAAATGTTTACTCTGTGAATCTCTTCTTCGGATAAAATAGATAGCACTGATGATTAAGGCTAAGCCAAAGTAGATAAAAACACTTCTTGATGCAGAAATAGTTAAGCTGAAGCTAAACCACATTAAAAGTGGATAGAATACATTAGCCTTAATTCTTCGTTGCTGAAACAAATAGATTAGTGCAAAGCTACCCCAGCTGAGATAGTGTGCATAGTGATTACGTTGCCCGAAATGTCCAAAAATATTGGTTGTTGGATGGGAGCTGTCGTAAAAAATCATATTACCAAAATAATTCGTAGAGCCAGTATATTGTATAAAGCCAATCAAAGACTGCAATATAGCTCCAATTAGCAATGCATAACAGATTCGACTGACAACAAATTTAATTCCATAAGTATTTTTGAAGGTATTTATTGCAACTGCAATAAGGATGCATATAAATAGTTCTAATCCAGCCACATAATTTAATCCAGGATAATCAATTGGAACTATGTATTGTTGCAAACATAAGTAAATAGCCAGCATGGCAAGTGGCAGTGTAATTAAAGGAATACTAATCGTGTTCATATAAAGTAGGGTAAATACGAACAGTCCTAGTATCGCCCAGGCTACTGTAATTTCTGCCCAAAACTGAGGTTGGGGATCATAATGAACATTATTTAGCTCTGGTAATACCAGTAAAATAACTAATCCAAGTAGGAAGAATGATTTGTTAAAACTATTATTTTCTGACATTAAAAATCTGCTTTTAAATAAAATTGAGTGGTTTATTTTATCACAAGCTCGCGCCTGTGATAAAATCGCAAATGTTTGCCTTTGATAAAATCATCTGATATAGATGGAAATGGCATATTTAACTATAGTATTTATTAGATAATATTCTGATTTAATTGATTTATTATAAAACACATAAATTTTTGCTGGGTGTATCATACATGAAAAAAATCTTAGTACCGCTAATGGCTGCAGGCTTAGTTTTGGCAGGATGTTCCAAAAAAGAGGTAAAAGCTGCTCCGGAAAAGCACGTTGATGTACAAGTTGTACATGCTTATAATGTTCCTTACGTTTATGATTATCCTGCAATTGTTCAAGGTGTAGTAGATTATCCTGTAATTCCACGAGTTAGTGGTGCAATTTTTAAACAGTACTATACAGAGGGCACATATGTTAAAAAAGACACTCCTTTGTATCAAATTGATCCACGTCCTTTTGAACTTGATTTACAGACCTATCAGGGTAATTTAATTCGTGATAAAGCCTCGATGGATAATTACAAAATTATTTATGAGCGCTATGTTAAATTATACGCGGCACAAGCTGTATCCAAACAGGATTTGGAATTACAAACAATTAATTATCAAACTGCAGTGGGTAACGTAAAAACTGATGAAGCCAATATTAATCAAGCTAAATTGAATTTGGAATATTCTGTTGTTAGAGCTCCTGCTGATGGTTATGTGGCAGAACGTCAAGTGACTGTGGGTAATATGGTGACAGCATGGCAAACAGTAATGAATCAAATTAATTCGGTAAACGATATGTATATTACCTTCTCTATGCCAGAGAATGATCGCTTAGTGATTCAAAATGGTGTTAATAACGGTGTAATCACAGTTCCTCCTGCATTTAAATTTAGAACCGATCTACAATTAGCAGATGGTACAATGATGAAAAATAGTGGATATGTTCAATTTACGGATACTCGAATTAGCTTGCAAAATGGTGTATGGAATATGCGGGCATATGTTGATAATACTAACCTGAGAAATCAACTTTTATCTGGGCAATTTGTTCATATTTATTTAAATGGTGTTACCTATAAAGACTCGTTTGCTATTCCGCAAGAGTCAGTATTCCGTGATGACAAAGGTGCTTTTGTTTATGTGGTAAAAGATGGCAAAATTGCTAAACAACCAATTGTGACAGGTCCTATGACTGGTGAGTTGTGGATTATTAGATCTGGCCTGAGCGATGGTATGCAAGTTGTAACTGCGGGTGGTGTTAAAGTCATGAATGGTGACAAAGTTGTCGTGGATAGTACAGATGATCAAAGCAAAACTAATCCAAATAATCCTGCGATAGCCTCAGCGCCTAAAGCAGTTACTCCCGCCAAAACAAATGCTTCTGCTTATAAAGGTGACGTTAAGAAACGAGCGGTAGTTATTGAAAGTTCGGCTAATATTTACAATGGTAAGTATTAATAGACTAGAGGTATTAAATATCAATTAGCTTTATAATCGTACGATAGTAAGATTGAATGTAAGCAGTCTTACTATCATTGGTGCGAATTTAAAAGCATAGTAGATTAATATAAAATTATAAGTGTTAGTAGTTATCCAGAGTAAAGGAATCAGCTAAATGTTTTGTCGCTTTTTTATTTTAAGACCCGTTTTGTCAATGGTAATTTCGATTATCATTACGATTGCAGGTTTGATTTCTATGGCGGTTTCTCCTATTGAGCAATACCCATCAATTGTTCCACCATGCTTGAATATTTCAGTACCCTTCCCAGGTGCCAATTCTGAAACCATTGCCAATGCAGTAGCTGCACCGATTGAGGATCAAATGTCTGGTGTGGCTGGAATGATTTATATGCAGTCAGCCAGCCAAAATGGTAGTAACAGTTTATCGTTGAATGTTTATTTCCAAACTGGTACTAATCTTCAATTAGTTGAAGCGGATGCTTTAAATCGGATTAATACTGCAATGCCACAATTGCCAACTCAGGTACAAGCACAGGGTGTAACCATGCGCTTGCAAAACCCGGATTTGTTTATTGTAACACCATTTTACTCAGATACGGGTAAACCAGATCAATTATTCATAAGTAACTATGTGCAGCGTTACGTCTATCCTTTGGTTGAACAAATTCCAGGTGTTGGGGTCGTTTCAATCTTAGGGCAACGCCAGTATGCGATGCGGATTCTGACTGATCCAAATAAGTTAAAGTATTATAACGTAGGTATTGGAGATATAAAGAATGCTGTTAATGACCAAAACTGGCCGTATGCGATTGGTTTAAATGCAATGGCACCAATGTCTGGTCCGCAAAAATATAACTTCTTAATTAATTCAACTGGTTATATGACAGAAGAATCAGAGTTTGAGAATGTTGTAATACGTGCGACAGAGAGTAATGCTCAGGTAGTTAGAATTAAAGATGTTGCTAAGGTTAAACTGGATGCACAGCAATATATCACATACTTTAAGTCTGTCGTTCGTGACCCTAGCACGCATGAACTTAAGGTAGTTCCTGCAACTGCTTTGGCATTATATTTGGTACCAGGCGCTAATCAACTTCAAGTTAAAAAAGATTATATGAATTTATTGGATGAAATTTCTAAGCATATGCCTGATGGAATTAAGTTTTATAATCACTATGACTCTTCTGAGTTTGT
Organism: Burkholderiales bacterium; assembly: GCA_035438765.1. Lineage (GTDB taxonomy): Bacteria > Pseudomonadota > Gammaproteobacteria > Burkholderiales > UBA11063 > Aquella. The sequence continues at coordinate 5,654 of DAORIZ010000004.1, forward strand.
AATTTTATCAGTGGAAGCAGTAGTGTCGACGCTAATTATTGCATTTATTCTAGTGTTTTGTGTAGTAATGCTATTCATCCAAAATATTAAAGGTACAATTATTCCAGTAATCGCGATTCCAGTTGCTATTATTGGAACATTTGCTGGAACATTTGCACTCGGCTTTTCAATTAACACACTAACCTTGTTTGGGATGGTGTTGGCAATTGGGATTGTGGTAGATGATGCGATCGTAGTACTGGAAAACGTTGAGCGCTTAATGGCCGAAGAGGGGTTAAACTCAGTTCAAGCCGCAATTAAAGGAATGGAGCAGGTAGCTGCACCAGTTATCGCCGTTGTTTGTGTGTTAAATGCGGTATTTATTCCTGTCGCTTTCTTAGGCGGATTCAGTGGTATTTTGATGCAACAGTTTGCTGTTACGATTGCAATTTCGGTATTGCTATCGGGAATCGTTGCGCTTACACTTACGCCAACGTTATGCGCAATTTTCTTACGTAATGTGAAGCATGGTGAGAAACACGAATCTAAGTTTAAACCTTTGCAGTGGGTTTATTGGTTTTTTGATAAATTTAATGCTGGGTTTTTGAAGTTCCAAGAGCTTTATATGACCATAGTAGTTAAAATTATTGATAATGCTAAAAAAGCCATGATAGCTTGGTGCATTGTAATTTTAGCCGTGATTGTAATGTTTGTCAAGATTCCTACTGGATTAGTTCCTCTGGAAGATATGAGCTATTACTATGATACGATTCATGTTAATTCTGGTGGATCAATTGACTATAACGTTGATGAAGCCATTTCATTGTCTAAAGATCTAATGAGCCATATTCCAGAATTAGACAGGATTGCAATTTTAGGCGGTAAAGATATTGTTGATAATGGTTCGACCAAAACTAATACTTCAACGTTAAGTATTATTTTAAATGATTACTCTCTGCGTCCAGATGCAGATCAAGATGTTAATGCAGTAATTAAAAAAACTACCGAACTACAAAGTAAACATTTGCGAATTACTGGGTTTCCATACAATCAACCACCTATTCGTGGTATGAGTACAACTGGTGGGGTGACATTTTATCTTCAAGCCGCATTACCAGGTGTCGGCACTCCACAGCGAATTCATGATGACGGCGTTAAACTAACAGAATATCTACAAAAAGAATATCCTCAAGTAGTTGGCAGTGCATTTCAATTATATGATGTTAAAACACCAGAGATTAATGTTAAGGTTGATCCACGTAAAGCATATCTATATGATGTACCTTATGCGAATATCTTTAACTCATTGCAGTCAACATTTGGTTTATTTTATATTAACTATTTTACTAAGTGGGATGATTTGTGGTGGGTGCTGGTGCAAAGTGAGTATCAATACCGTAACAATCCAGAACTGTTAAATGTCGTTTATGCCAAAACTAGTACAGGGAATAGAATGATTCCAGTTGGTAGCTTAGCAACATTTGAATATACAAACGGAGCAGAGCTTGTAACACGGATGAATGACTATATTGGTAGTCAGATAATTGTCAATCCTAATCCAATTACTCATGCTTCATCTGGTGATGTTATGAATGTGATTAGAGATGCTGTGCCAAAAGTATTAGGTAAAGATTATTCTATCCAATGGTTTGGTCCTTCCTATATGCAAAATCTCGCAGGTAATCAATCAGCTATCGCCTTCTCATTAGGTCTGATAATGGTATTCTTGATTTTGGCGGCATTGTACGAAATGTGGGCTTTACCAATGGCAATCATGATGGCATTACCATTTGCGTTGTTAGGTGCTGCGTTAACACTCATTATCTTTCGAATGGAAAATAATATTTATTTCCAAGTTAGTATGTTGACCTTGATTGGACTATCGGCGAAAAATGCAATTTTGATTGTTGAGTTTGCAATTGAGGCTGTACGTAATGAGAATATGTCTTATCGGACTGCTGCTATTCATGCTGCAAAAGTCCGATTTAGACCGATCATTATGACCTCAATTGCCTTTATTTTGGGAGCGGTACCTTTAGCTACAGCAACTGGAGCGGGTGCTAATTCTCAGCATTCGGTGGGTTATGGTATTATTGGTGGAATGCTTGGGTCAACCTTGATTGCAACTTGTTTCGTGCCATTATTCTTCATTGTGGTGATGAATCTCTCTAAAAAAGAGACAACATAATTGTGAATTGACGTTACGCATCTATCTAGTACGTGTCATCCTTGCGCAGGCGGGAATCCAGAAATCAAATATAGCAAAGAGTTATAGTAAATAGATTCCCGCCTCTGCGAAAAACATGTGCTTAGTTCGGGCGGGAATGACAAAGTGCGTAACATCAGTCATAAAGTAATATCAGGAAATCAAAATGAAAAAATTATCTCTTTCTTTACTACTTGGCATATGTTCGATTTCTAGTTTTGCAGCAACTAAGGCGGCAAGTAGTCCAGTGGCGTTTTCAATTGAGTCAAATCAGGCGTTAACCGTTCCGTTTTTGGATAGCGCATGGTCAAATCGTGAAAATCTGAATAATCAAAAAATAATTGCTGAGTATCTGAATACTAATCCAGAAGTTAGTAAAGATTATGAAATAGCATGGAAAACTGCTCGCTTGGTTTATTTTATTGGTAATTATGGTTACGGTGAGAAAAAATTTGTTGGTACTTCCAGTGGTGTTAAATTATTTGACTATGGCGTTAGTGCTGCCAAAATAGCTCGTGAAGTTAAAAGTGATGGTGTCGAAGGTTTGTATTGGTTTGCGATTGATTTAGGCAGCTATGGTTTAGCTAAAGGTATTATGTCTTCAGCAAGTAATGCTGGTGCTGGTATGGATGCTCTCAAGCAAGTAAATGCACTTCAAGCAGACTTTCAATGGTATGGTGGTTCGCGGATTTTAGGTAAATATTATCAAGAGTTACCTGGTTTATTTGGTGGTAGCAATAAAAAAGCACTAGAGCTACTAACTACGGCAACCACTAAAGCACCAAATTTTAGAAACAATTGGGTGTTTTTAGGTCAATATTATAACTCGACAGGTGAAGCAGATAAAGCATTAGATGCATGTCAAAAAGCCTTGCAATTGCCAAATCAAGATGGCAAATACGAGGAAATTCGTTACTCAAGAGAAGCACAGGAATGTGTTGATAAAGCGAAGGCTAAGTTAGGCAAAGAGTAATAAAGTTCAGCTAAATTTAAAATGGCTTCATGGTTTTGATCATGAAGCCATTTCTTTTGAGGTATGAGCAATATTTTTTATTCTTCTGATTTATTACCTAAGCTAGATTTAAATTTCTTTAAATCTAGCTTACGCTCCATTCGCGCTACAATTACTGCTGCCATACTGTTACCTATTAGATTGGTGGTACTACGTAGCTCACTCATGATTTTATCAATTCCAAGCAAGATTGCAATTGTAACTACGGGGATTTTACCGTGCATTGCGGCTAATGTACCTGCCAGTACAATAAATCCAGAACCACTCACTCCTGCAGCACCTTTACTGGTTGCCATTAATACCAGAATCACTGTGATGTACTCCTGCAAGCTCAGATGAATGTTAAATGCTTGGCATAGAAAAGCAATAACTAATGATAGGTAAATATTGGTTCCATCGAGATTGAAACTATAACCCGCAGGTACGACAATTCCGACTACAGATTCATCAACGCCAGAATTTTTTAGTTTTTGCATAATCGGACCTAGAGCGCTCTCGCTAGAGGACGTTGCAAAAACTAAAATGATTTCGTCTTTAATGAAATTAAGAAACTGAAATATACTAAATCCAGCTATTTTTGCTACAGTTCCCAATATTACTAAAATAAAGAAGATACACGCACCAATCATTGTTGCAACTAAACCAAGCATATGCCAGATTACTGATATTCCAAATTGTCCCAGCATAAATGCCATCGCAGCAAAAGCCGCAATAGGTGAAAACCACATGACAAAGCTTAAAATTTTAAATAGCCATCCTTGGATTGCATGAAGATTATGCATGATTTGTTCGCGCCAACGCTGTGCCAGATAAAAGAGCGCAAATCCCAGACAGATTGCGATGAATAAGATTTGTAAGGTATTACCTGTTAAAAATGGATCCCATAAGTTTGATGGAATAGCTGAGAGCATAATATGAACAAAGCTAGTTGCCTCAGCTTGGTTCTGCGTATATTTTGCTACTAAGCTTGGATCTATACTAGCAACGGATAGATTTAATCCAGTTCCAGGGTGGACAAAATGGCCAAAGCTTAAGCCAATTATCAAAGCTAAGCTGGAAATTACTTCAAAATAAATGAATGATTTAGCACCAATTGTACCAAGCTGTTTGAGGCTACCCATGCCGATAACACCGCTTAATACGGTAAAGAAGATGATAGGTCCAACTAGAATTTTAATAACGTGAATAAATGCATCAATAATTGGCTTACTCTGTTTACCAAGCTCTGGGCTAATAATGCCAAAAATAATACCTCCACACATAAAGATTAAAACAAAAAACCATAGGCTGAAATACCATTTTCGTTTGGATTTTTGTACCGCAGGATGACTCATATAGTATATATCCTAAAATAATAGACTTGGTTAACTAGAGATTACAGATTCAATTACTTTATTACATACTCACAGGATTTGATTCTTGGACGCGAAGTATTGATAAAAAAAGATGAGGACGTGTACACAGAAGTACACGACGAGTCTTTTTTGAGATACGACAAAGTCCAAGGTTCAAAGACAATGAGTATATTGATGTTAGGTGAAAAAGATTGACCTGTTAGGCGCTTTGTCGATATTTTATCAAATCGTGAACGGTTAATGTTATAATCTAGTCGTAGTTAAGAATTATGTTATTCAAAGGAGAGATAATATGAGTAACCAAAAAGATCGAGAGTTGCCTAATGCAGCTATGCTGCAAGATGCCTATGATACATTTAGTAAATTATCAGCTCAGGTAAAAGAATTAAATGATTTATATTTAGAGCAAGCTAAGCAGTTTTGGCAACGCGGTATTAGCAATACTAAAACACTTTATCAGGTGAGTACGCCAGATGAGTTTGCGAAGACATTTAGCTCTTTACTGACTGAGAATGGAGCAATGGTTTCTAAAGCACTTTTAGAAGATACAAATGCATTATTAAAAATCTGCACTAGTGTTTGCAATTCTGGTGTTGGTGGTTCTGATGAACTCAGAAGTACGTCACTTAAATTTTTTGATTTTTATTCAAAGTTGTTACCAAGTCCAATAGTTTATAAATTCGACGATATGGTAAAAAATGCAGCATCTGGTAATCATCAGTCTATTCATGCATTGCAGGAAATTGTTAAGAATGCTATAACTAATTTTGGTTCTGCAGTGAAAACTAGTGCCGATGCAACTCTCGATAGCTTGAATAGTATTAGTAAAAGTGTAAAAAAATAATATATGCTTTAAGCTTCATTATGAATGAAGGGTAAGAAGTAATGTGTTTATAGGCGGTCAGTTTTAAACTGGTCGCCTATTCGTTTTTAAAGCTTGCTATAGATGATTAGGTCAACCAAGCGCGTAAGAATGTCATCGCGCTCATCTTGAGGAATTAATTCAATGCAGTGATTTTGGGAGGTGTTTTTTAACATACTTAACAAAAGTATAATTACAAAATTAACTTTATCGATTGGTTCATTCCGTTTTTGATAGTATGCACTTAAAATTTTGGTAAAACATTCGCGCACGCAGCCAACCATATCCAGAAAATATTGGTGGGACAGGTTTTTATCCGGTGATGCGGTCTCACGAGTAAATATATTTAGACGACTTGCACCATTTGCTGATGTGAATAATTGATGAAACTCGAAGATTATCTCTCTTAATCGAATTTCCATTTTATCAAGCGAAAGTGTAACGAAAGTTCCCGCGTCAAAAGCAATTAATTGATCTTTCACTTCTTGTGTCAAATATTCAATAACAGCTTTATAAAGCTCGGACTTGCCACCAAAATGGTATGACACGGCGGATAGATTAGCACCAGAGCCTTTTACGATATCACGCACCGATACTGCGTCAAATCCATAGTCCCCAAAGAGCTGGATTCCTGCTTCAATTAATTTGTTATAAGTTTTATCCATGGTGCTGACAAGGTAATGTTTATAGATGGTGGATTATAACATATTTACTCAGAGTCTGCCAGCGACAAGATTTCTCACCTTATATTTGGTTTAACGATTCATGTTAAAATCTCTACTTATCAAACTCTTAAAGAAATATAATAAATGTCGAATCAAGATACTAGCTTAGCAATGCTTAAAACGCCACCGTATTCACTTGAAGCAGAGCAGTTTCTGATTGGTGGGATATTGCTTGAAGAGTACGCCTATGATTATGTTGCAGGTGTACTATTTCCAAAACACTTTTATCGTAAAGAGCATCAGGTAATCTATGAACATATTGTTAAATTACGCTCAGAAAATAAAAATGTTGATGCGGTTACAGTTGGTGAATCACTCAAGCAGAATAATCAATTAGGCTTTGTTGGTGGTGTGGACTATTTACATAATCTGGTTGATTCAACAACCAGCTCAACTAACATCTCCAGCTATGCTGAAATCATCCGTGAACGTTTTATTTTGCGCGAGTTGATTAGTGCGAGTAATACTATTGCCGATAGCGCGTATGCACCGCAAGGACGTAATGTTGATCAGCTTCTGGATGAGTCGGAACAAAAGATCTTTAATATTAAAGATTTAAACGCGAGTAATAAGCAATTTGCTCAATTTAAAGATTTACTTGATGAAGTAATTACTAAGATGATGGAAGCAGCTCAGCGGGAAGATAAAGATGGTATTACCGGAGTTGCAACGCACTATACTGAATTAGACAATTATACTTCGGGGTTACAACGCGGGGAACTAATTATTGTTGCTGGACGTCCTGGGATGGGTAAAACCTCATTTGCTCTAAACATTGCAGAAAATATTGCATTGAAGAACAAAATGCCAGTAGCCGTATTTTCTCTAGAAATGCCTGGGGTGCAATTGGTACAACGGATGCTAAGTTCTTGCGCGCGGGTTGATCAAAGCTTAATGAAACGTGGCGATGTTACCCACGATGAGATGGATAAGATTTTTATAGCAATGAATGAATTAAAAAGTGCGCCAATTCATATTGCAGAAACATCTGGGATTAATGTGATTGATTTACGTGCGCGGGCACGACGTTTGGTTGATCGGGTGGGTAAACTGGGTGTGATTGTGATTGATTATGTGCAGATTATGAGTGGAATTAATAGCGGTCCGGGTTCAAATCGCGCGCAGGAAATTGCTGAGATTTCGCGTTCACTCAAAACCTTGGCGATTGAGCTTGATGTGCCGATTATTTTACTTTCACAGCTCAATCGTGATGTAGAGAGCCGTACCGACAAACGCCCAAATATTTCGGATTTACGTGAATCTGGCGCTTTGGAGCAGGATGCGGATATTATCTTGCTGCTTTATCGTGATGACTATTATAATCGCGAAGATAGCAAAGAGAAGGGTATTGCCGAAATTAATATTGCCAAAAACCGGAGTGGTTCGACTGGTACCATAAAATTAGCCTTCTTAAACCAATATACCCGCTTTGAAAATTTGGCATATCAATGGGAAAATGAATACTAATGATTAGTAAAGTACAATTAAAAAAACGTCAGGAACAGGCTCGAGAGATTTTCTCTATTCTCCGTGAGAGTAACCCTCATCCGACGACAGAGCTTAACTATAGCAATGGCTTTGAATTGCTAACCGCGGTGATTTTATCAGCGCAAGCCACTGATGTTGGTGTTAATAAGGCAACCGATAAATTATTTCCAGTTGCTTCAAACGCAGCTGCTATTGTAGCACTTGGCATCGAAGGACTAATCCCATATATTAAAACGATTGGACTGTATCAGACTAAAGCTAAAAACGTAGTAGCAATGGCGCGAATTTTATTAGACAAACACAATGGTGAAGTTCCATCTACGCGCGAAGAACTGGAAGAATTACCAGGAGTAGGGCGTAAAACCGCGAATGTGGTATTAAATACATTATTTCATCAACCAACGATGGCGGTAGATACGCATATTTTTCGCTTGGCGAACCGTTTGGGAATTGCTAAAGGTAAAGACGTTTTGGCGGTGGAACGTGGTTTGCTGGCAGTTATTCCCGATGAATTTATGCTTGATGCGCATCACTGGCTAATCCTGCATGGTCGCTATATCTGCAAAGCACGGAAGCCAGACTGTGAGCAGTGTGCAATTACCCAATATTGTGATTATTTTCATAGTGGCGTTCGTGAGTAATACAGTTATTCATGCGCTTAGACTTTCTCCGGGGGATGACCTGAAAGCATCGCTTGCGGAATATTGTAAGCAACGACAAATTGCGGCAGCTACGATAGTCAGTTGTGTCGGTAGTCTATCCAAATTGCATTTACGTCTGGCAAGCGCGACTAAATTTTTGCAGCGTAGTGCCTTATTTGAAATTGTTTCCTTGGTTGGGACGTTATCTCCAGATGGTGTGCATTTGCATCTAAGTGCCGCAGATGACAGTGGTGCGGTTTGGGGGGGGCATCTGATGGAGGGGAATATAGTTCATACTACCGCAGAGATAATTATCATGGAGCTAATGGATTATCAATTTCAACGAGTATTTGATGCTGCAACGGGATATAAGGAATTATTAATTTGTGCGAATGAAACATAAAATATAGTACAATAACGTCATATACTCTTCGCCTTTGAATCTTGGACTTTGTCGGATTTCAAAAAAGACTCCTTATGTAGCGCTGTCTACACTGCGTCGTCTTTTTTTGCTAATCCTTCGCGTCCAAAAGTCAAATACTTCGAGTATATATCCAGTATCTATGGGGATGACATGGCTTCGACGGGGGTAGCGAAGTAATTAGAGCGCATACCGTGATCGCAGAACACGTTAAACACTGTAAAAAACTTAAATGCAAACACATTTAACAACGTAGAAGTTGCGTCTAACGACGAAACTTTTGCTTTAGCAGCTTAGTTCTGCTAGCGCTAAACTTAACTTGTCTATTGGTATAAGTTTTAGCGTCAAAGGAAATAGACTTTGAGAAGGACTGACCGCTTGTCCCGATCGAAACTAATAGCGATTAGCTCAGATTAAGCCTGTTAGGCCGGCGTTTTGTGAGCGAAACTCAAAAGACTTAACTAAGTATGTAGGACTCGTTATATAGGACTTTCGGACGGGGGTTCAATTCCCCCCATCTCCACCACATAACATATTGATTTATAAAGGATTTTTAACTAAGGCGCCGAACGAGTTCGAAATAAGTTCGAAGTAAATACCTTAAAATCTGCCACTGCCTCAAATAAATATTAATATTTCCCAACAAATTTATAGCCGTTTTTAGCATCTTGCGGTATCCATTTGCCATAATGTTTAAAAATCATTTCTGTATTTTCGTGCCCAAGTTGTGTTGCTAACCAAAAAATATTTTCCCCATTACTTAATAGGGTGCTCGCATATGTATGACGCATTTGGTAAGAGTTCCTATATTCAACTCCGGATCTTTCAATAACTTTTTTCCAAGCTTCAGCAAGTTTATTTGAACTATGCCACGGTTTATCTGTGTTAGGATTATTAAAAATAAATTCTTCATCTTTGGTAAATTGAAGCTGATTTAATAATGCCTCTTTCGCAGATGGTAGCATAATTATTTTTCTAATTCCTGCCTTTGTTTTGGTTGTCTTGATTTCATTTTCAACTTTTGCCCGTTTAATGTGTATTATTCCATCATTGAAATTTATGTCTTCCCACTTTAAAGCAATCAGTTCAGAAGTTCTTAATCCAGTCCAAAAATTAAACTGAATTAGATTTCTAATCTGCCCCTCTGCTGTTTCGATAATGGTATTTTTCTCTATTTCTGTAAATGGATTAACTTCATATTCACTTTTTACAGCAGTTTTATTTAATTCTTTCACCATCTGAATTTCATCAAAAACATTTTTAGTAATGTATTTATTACTAATTGCTTCATTTATTAATGATTTTAGCAGTGATACCCGGTTTTGAATTGTCTTTGCAGTAATTTCTGCTAGTCCAATCTGCAATAACCAATCCTTAACATGTGTAGCTGATAAATCTTGAATATAAATATTGCTGAAATATTTTAATAAGTGGTTAGTGATTTTTTTATAGCCAGTTAGGGTTGAAATAGATAAATTACCCTTTTCATATGTAAGTGTATAATCAGATAATTGTTTAGTTAATAATTCCCCAATTGTTATTTTCTGCTCATGTGGTTTGCAAAATATTTTAACTCTGGTAGAATTAGGGAAATGTTCTGCATAGTTAAATTTACCACTGTCTATTTCTACTAAAATTTGACTTCTTTTAAATTCTGCACGACGCAAATTTTCTTTTGTTGGTGGTATGTGTAATGTTTCTTTGCATTCAACACCATTATAAGAAAATGCAATTTGAATTGTTTCACAAGTTTTATGTTGTCGTATTCTAATTCCACGGGGTAATTTTATTTCTTTTGTAGACATTTTTATTTCTCTGAAAAGTTATTAAAATGGAACCTTTACACATAAAAATAAATTGTATAATTTGTAACAAATTTAGTTGTCAATTTTCTAATTTTAATCTTAGTTAATTGAGTAACTCAGCAATTAATTTTTATGTGCAGAGGTTTCAAAATAGTATCTTATGCTGCCATTTTCCACATTTTATAATTATCTTCAAACCAATTTTCATAAAAGATAAAGATAGTGTGATTAATCTTGTGTGAGTATTTTGCATAACTACCACCTGCCCGGATATTTTTGCGAATAGTATCAGCTCGTACACCGATTTTTTCCCCAAATTTACTTAATGTGATTAATTTGTTTTCCATTGTTGTGTTCCTTTTACTAAAGTTATTAAATAAATTAATTAAGTTAAAAAGTAGGTTCTAGAATTTAAAGAAAACTTTATAAATAAGTTATGCTACAAGTTTTTCTTGTAGGTAGTTGCTCATAGCTGAAAGCATCTTGTTGTGCTTATAGCATAACAAGGTGTTTGGAAGATTTTGAATAATGCTAAGTTCTGGCTTTTCAATTTTTATTGGATTTGCAAAACCAAGCTTATGCTCAATTATATGTTGAAGGGTGAGATAAAATATTTTTGCACTAACCAGACCTCTTTCTAAATAATGAGTATCAAAAAATAATTCATCTAACTTTGCTAATAATTTAGTTTTGCTGGATTTTCTCTGGTTGTGTTTTGAATATGTAATATAACATTCAATTTCATCAATAATTCTATCTACACAAAAATCAACCTTAAAAAGGTTATTTAATTTATAAACCATCTCTTCTATCTTGTAATATTTTATAGATTGTGGCAAATTTTCCATTTTATATGGCTTAGTAAAAATAAAATATTTTAAACTATCAATAATGTGGTGAACTATATAATATTGAAAAGTTTTATAAAGATATTTTTTAGGTAATAGTTGATAGTTATTAAATAAATTATGTATGATGTTTAACTCATCATGTCTAGCCACTAATTTCATATTGCTTTTGTAGCTGGTGTTAGCTGCTAATTTTGAATGAGTTTTACTTGCTGTAAAAAGAGTATAATTTTTAATAGTTGATACATTTATCATTTTATTTCCTTTATAAGAAATACTTGACACAATGTGAAATCTAGGCTATAATAATGGAGTTAATCAATTTTTGCAGCCTAGATAATCATTCACGTACAAGCATTTGTTTGTTAAATTAAGTTATCCTAAATTCTGTAAACCTACTTTTTAAAGAGCATTTTTTTGCTTGTCAGAGCAAAAAAATTTTTGAGCGAACATTATAACATAAGTATTTGCATTTGTCAAGCGCTATTTATGTTTATTTTCGCGTCTATTGTATTTTAATTCTTATAATCAGCAAATATTATTTTTAATAAAATGCCCTAGCTAAGGCATTTTATCAATTTATTACAATTTGATTTTCTGTTTCAATTATTTTACTTCCATAATCCTTTCTAATCTGTTTCATTGATTTTGAGCCTCTTTTAAAGCTTGTTATATTAATCGTCGGGCTCCAATACCATGACTTTTTAGCACCAGAATATTTAAAACCTAAATTGCTGATAATTTCTTTGTGTGGGTAGGTATTACCAGATAACCACACCCAGTAGCCACAAACTTCAATTTTTATTCCAGCCATTGTTTTGAGTGTATCCAAAAAACTAAAATCAAAGCTTTGCGCAGCTTCTTGCTCTTCTTGGTTGATGTCTAGGGTCTCATTAGTCTCAAAATACTTACATAACTCGGCAAAAGCCGTATTTATCAATTGCATTGTCTCAGTATTCCCACCTTTATCAGGATGATTGGCACTAGCTAATTTTCTATAAGCTTGTTTAATGTCATTAATTGTATATTGCCCATTTTCCAATCCAAAGATAACTATTGCATTTTGTAATTTATCCATTTTGAACTACTCCATAAAAACACATCTTAATTTAGCGCCAACGAGCGCCACCGCTATTCCCAATAAGACAACCCCACCATAATTTTTTCCCCGGAGGGGGCTTATGAAGAAGTTGAAACACAGAAAAAAACGATGTCAATAGCAAAATAAAATTATGTAAAAAGTTTTTAAATTTGTGAAGTATGAAGAAATTGAAAAAGTTTTTTAGCGTGCTAAATAATTTTCATTTTGTGCACTTTACTATTGACAGCAAAGTTTTTGAATGTGTTGAAATCTGTAAATAAGCCCACTCGTGGAAAAAATAGAAAAAAGTATCATTCTTCCCAAATTATCCAATTTTGGGAAAATCTCGACCTATCTCATTGAAATGCTTAATGAAATGAGAAATAAAAAATATTTTAATATTTTTTTGCTCTTTTTTTGACATTTTACTGAAAATCAGTAAAATATATTATATAGCCAAGCCCTCGGCAGAGTTCGGCGAAAGCCCACACCCTTATCTTTTTGTCAAAAAAGATAAGGAGCTAGTGTGTTAGCCCCTTGGAGAAAAAAGAGACTTAATATAATATAGGGAGATACAGAGATGAGAATAATTGCAATATATAGACAAGCAAAGTTAAACCAAAAATCAAGTTTGAGCCATTTACTAGTAGTAAATGAAATAACAAACCAAGATGCAGAACTTAACCCCAATCATGCAGAAAAAGATATTTTAATTACTATTAATAATGATAATCAACAACCTGAATTTATAGAATATTCCCGAAATTTGGGACATGATAACAGCCACCTAGTAAAATTAATTGAAGATAAAGAAATTGAATTATATAGCGAAGCCCAAGCAGATTATGAAAATCACAAAAAATTAGAAAAGTTGGCTAATCCAACTAAAAAAATCAGGACTAAACTGCAACCCAAAATTGATACACTCAGAAAAGAATTCATAATTGGCTTTGGTAATCAGTTTGGAAATTTAAACCGATCTGAATTATTGGCTCATTTCAATAATGATAAACAGCAATTAACTAAATCACTCATTGATGGTGCTATTGCTTGCTTAGAACATAAACAACTATCAGCCAAGAATATTTTAGGTATTACCATACATTTTTCTGAAAAAGGTTTGCCACACGCCCATATTGTTTACCAAGATTATAGTTTCAGCCAACATACAACTGGCAACCAGTTAGATAAAAAAATTGATCAATCAGCTGATAAAAAAACATCATATAAAAATAAAATCCAGCACTTTGCTAAGTATCAAGATATTTTAGCAGATGCTATGAATTTAAGCAGAGGGCAACGCAATAGCAGAACTAAAAACCAATCAATTAGGGAATTTGAAAAGGCAATGGAAATTGAGAAAAAAAATGAAAGCCTGGCACAAATAAAACTAAATGAGCAAATAGCACTATCTCAAATAGAAATATTTAAGCAGCAGCAAAACCAAAAATTAAAAGTCATTGATAATGAAATTACTGAAAAGCAAAGCCAGCTTGATAATCTAAGCGATAAAATCAATATTGCTAAATACTTGGCAAAAGCCCCATTTGAACTTAATGCAATCAGTAAAGCATTTGATAATTTACATAGTATTTATGGAATTGAGCGAAACGAACTAATATATAATTTTAAATCTGGTTATAACCAAAATGCATTAATTTCATTTGATGATGTTATTAAGGAAACAAAAGAAAAACAACAAGAATTAGACCAACAAAAGTTATCTGATGGTAAATTAAACAAATTGATTAACAGTTTAACCATTAACCAGAGAATTAGAAAATAATTTAAAATTATATATTCAATAAATTCAGCTAGTTGTGATATTTTGGTGAAAATAAGTGGATTTTAGACAAAAAAAGACTTGACAAATACAGCTCATTTGTGTATAATGAGAAAAGTAAATAAAATTATATTAACCAATGATTATATCACATATTTTACAAATTGTAAAATAATATTTTAACTTTTAAAAGGAAATAATTTATGTCATTGAAAACAGTTGCACCAAAACCAAGAGTTAGAAAAACCAATCTAGGCTATAAAGTCTATCAGTTAATGTCAAAAAAAATGTTTTTGACAAAGGCATCAGCTTCTTTACTTAAAGCCAGTGAATCAGGAAAAATTCCTAGTGGGATAGGGGTATTTTTACATTTTTATTCAAGAAATGAGTTAGATAAAAAAAATAATCCATCTGCTAATATAGTGAAATTTTTAGATAATCGTAATCTTTGTACCATGTCGGACTTACCAGTTGCCAATGATGAATTTATACATGGTTTTAAAGAGATAAAGAAACTCAATGATCGAGATCAAGTTGAATTGATGCTAAATGAGTATATTGATGATATGATAAGTGGAGAACTTATAGAAGAAACAAAAGAAACTGCTGACAAGTATTTCTTTCTAATCAGAAAGAAATATATCAAAGAGTGTAAGAATGATTGGTTTGAATTAGCTAGATATTATGATTTAACTGGTGGTGAACCAAAAGATTGGTATGAAATGAATGAAGATTGGAATTTATCTGTTGATGAGCAAAGAACTATGAGCCTAGTTTTTATTTATAATATGATGTTAGGGGATGATTTATCTTACTACTTCAACAATTTTATTGAAGAATTTTTAGATGAAGCAGAGAGCTTGGACTAATTCAGATTTAATTAACTTGGACTAAAAGCAAAAATCAGAATTAATTAACAAAGAGCAAAATATATTTTATTTTGCTATTTTCTTGACATTTTTTTAATAATGTCATAATATCAAATAACAATAAAATATAACAATCTAGGGGGGATTATGAAAAACAATATAGAGCTAAAAGCCAATAAATTTTTAGAAAATCGCTACTATTATGAAGGCAAGAGCAAACTAAACTTTTTTAGTCCGGTTGTTGAAGATTATAAAGATATGTTTACTCGTTATTTAGTCCTGCTGGCACTTTATCAACAAAAAAAAGGAAACATACTAGATCGATCTGAATTTCTTAACTTTTGCAATGAAATACAAAAAACTGAACAGGCACAAATAATCAGGGTTATTGTTAGATTTAAACTATTTAAAATAATTAATCTGAAAAATAATAAAATTATAGATTTGTCTTTTTTATTTGATGATGATGGCGATATTAGAGAGGGGGGAGGGCGTCAATTTATTAAGCCTCAGCCAAAACCTGAGGAAAAACCTAAAAAACCAGCCCCACCCCCAAAACCTATAATTAAAAAATCACGCAAAAATGATGAGTGGGAACGCTGATTTTTAATTGTCAATTTTTTAATTTAAAAAGCCCAATCTTAATGATAGGGCTTATTTATACAATAATTAAAAGAGACTATAAAAGTCTCTTTTATTTACTATTGACCATTTAATCCATTTGACATCAAACTTGCTGGTAAAATATAAGTATCCATTTGAACTCCATTAATAATTCCTGAAACTAATACAAACTGATTGTTTGGAGTGTATGAACTGGCATTATTAGCTGGAGCAAAATAACCATTTTCACTATAATAATTATCTGGCGACATTCTGCAGTTTGCAATATCAACCAATGATCTTCTGTTTAAAGTTCTTGGTGCCGGTCCTGTGCTGTAAACAAAACTACTAAAATTATAATAGTTATTATCTGTTGCATGAGAATAGAAACCAAGAGGATAATTATAATTATCTTGACTATTCCATAAATAATCCCCAAGACCGCTTGAATTAATTTGTGTAAAATTATTATATCCTGCACCATTTTTTATAAAACAACCAAACACTTGATACCAATCATCAATCTCTGGAAAAAAGCCTACTCCAACAATATTAGCATTTTCATCAGCTGCCATAGCATAAGCCCCACGTCCTTGAAAACTCACTGGATCCGGTAATCTATTATTTGATGAAATAGTATTAGTTGCAGTATCTAATGGATAAACATATTCAAACGAACCAATACCAGCTGAACCCCAATTTGAATACACTACATTATTTCTACCAACAACTGTATTAGCAACAGTTCCATAGTAAGATTGCTCTGGAAGAACATTGTAAC
>DAORIZ010000004.1:22212-107581 GCA_035438765.1 Burkholderiales bacterium
GTTAAACATTGATTACCATATCCTAATTTTTGACAATTAGCAGCAACCACTCCACGATTTTGAGCATTAGCTGATTCATATATCTGATATCTTAAATTAAAAGAAAATTGTGTTTGACTTTCAATATTTAAAGCCCATAATGCATTAAATGTATAAGTACAAGATTGTCCAGCTTTTAATCCACTATTTTCACCAAATACAGTTGCAGGTTTATTAATAATATCTAAACAATTATTACTACCACCTTTGACAGCATAATAAGTGGGGTCAGTAGGTCCATAAGGTGTTGCAGGATCAACTTCTAAGTATGGAGAAATTGATACTTGCCCATTTTCATCAGGAAGATGCCCATCAATAATAACATCAAAATTATTTGGATTAGTAACAGTTAAGTGCCATAGGCGATGTTGTCCGACTTTATCAATATTTAAAGTATCTTGTGTGAAGACAAGTGGCTTCAAATTACTTGATGGGCTAGGAGTTGGACTAGGTGTAGGGATTGGAGTAGATCCGCCTGATGAACCACCCCCGCCACCATTACAAGCTACTAATCCCACTGTTGCAACCATTGCAATTAATAAATTTTTAGAGTTTTTCATATCTCTCCTAACTATATATTTGTTCACAATAAACATCAATGATTATAGCACCTTATACCTTGATTAATGTCATTAGATAGCCAAATAATACAATATATATATTGTCAATATAAGTGTTGTAGATATATATATGGTAATTTTATACAATATGGTATGAAAAATTTACCAACTCAGCGCCCAAAGAATAATGACCCGAGTAAATCTCGGGCTATATTAGTAATTTCAAAAAACATCAAACATTTCAGAATGCAAATTGGAATTAGTCAGGAATTATTGGCTGAATTATCGGGTTTACACCGCAATTACATTGGTCAGTGTGAGCGTGGTGAGGTAAATATTTCAGTGCTAAATTTAGAAGCAATTGCAAAAGCATTAAATATTAAAATTTATGATTTAGTTCGGCGAAATAGTGTTGTAAACTACAACGAGTAATATCTGTATTTTTCTTTTTGCTCTTTTTTTGACATTTTAAAAAAACCACGATAAACTAAATTTATAATAAAATTTATCAGGGGAGTATTAAAATGTTTTCAGTATCACCACTATCAAAGAATGAAGTTATTAATCTTGCAACTAACTTTATTTTACAACGACAATTACAGATTAATAAATTACAGCAATTGATTGCACAGGTTAAGCAATCTAACAGTTCAATCTTTGAACTTGAAACATTATTGACAAGTCCAGAATACTGGCGGATTTTTCGGGGTCATCTACCATATACCCAAAAGGTTATGGAAATTGCCGAATTTGAGGATTTTGAAAATCAAATATTATAATGGGGGAATATATGAGAAAGATTAACCAACATAATCAAAAAAATGCTATTGATGCAGAAAATAAAATCCGCTCATTTGTTGAAAGTGCAGATATTTATAAATTATTGACTACCAAAAAAGTTGAGTTGGCTAGACAAATCGGAGTAAATTTTATTACTCTAAATAAATACCTCACCAAGTTAGCCCATTAAAAAAGCCCAACTGGGCTTTTCTTTAAAATGGTAAATCAGTGCTTTTGTATTGTTTATTCTGCCATTCCCAATGTGTAGTATTGATTGAGGGTAATTCTTTATCTACTAAATAATAAATACCTGCTGAATTTCTGCCTTTGCTAATTCCTTGTTGTTCTATTTTTTCAGCAAATTTGTTATTTCCTAATGGTTTAAAATTATTTTCTTGGCAATAATCATTGTATAATTCAAATAGTCGTTTTGCTTTTACTTTTATGTTTCCTGATTGTAATTCATAGTCCTGACAAAACCCCAAAACATTGTTAGTAGCAGTGTTTATTTTTTGTAATAATTTTGCTGAATTAGCTGAAAACCTAATTTTATATTGATAACTCAATGCACACCGAATTAAGAAGTTAAAAAACAGTTCCAGATTTTCTTGTTTAAATAAGGTGTCTTTGATTTCTTGCCTAGGTGTAAATTTCTGTGCAAACTGTATCACTGCCAATCTTCTAAGCAAAGCATCATTATTTAATGTTGATGCTGAAATAATTTCATTAGTTGAAGTCAAAAATTTAGCATAGTTTTCAATTGTGATTTGGTTTTCATATAATGATCTGGCTGAAATTGGCTGACCTGATACCAGGGTTTTAAAATTCTGCAAATCTCGATTATTCAATTGCCCAGAAAACTCAGAACTTAATGCCACTAGTTTATTTTGTAATCTAATCCGAGTGTTTTCATTATGTAGTGCTTCATCTAATGAGATATCAACAGCAACATTATCCAGTGCTTTTTTTATTAACTCCATCAGCAATGATTTACCATTTGCACCTGAACCATAAAGACTAACTAAATACTCCTGATTATTCTTAGTCAGCAAAAACCCCAAGCAATCACATAACATGGTGTAATCTTCACTATCTGGTAGTGTGCTAGTCAGAAACTTTTTGACTGGGTTATTGTCATCATTAAATAACTGGTTATATTGCTCATCATTATAATAGTTAAAATCTACATAATTAACACTAGCAATAAAGTAATTATTAACTTGTTTATTTATCAAATCAATACTACCATTTTTAAAATTCATGCTTAAATCAAAATTTATTTTGGGTGCAATTGCTTTTAATTTGGCTAATAAGTTATCAACAACTTTTTGAAAACTCAGATTGTGCAGATTAATTAGTTCTATGCAATTAATCACAAAATTATTGATTATGTGTAAATCTAGTAATTCATAAGTCATGGTTTTATAATTGACAATATATAACTGATTATTTGATACTACAAATTTAAACAATTCTAAATATTTTTTGACTTCTCTATAAATCAGGATATTAAAATTATTTAACAGTTCTTTTTTATTGTCAGCCATCTCAAATAATTCTAGTTGCAGTGCTTGATTGATTACTATCCCAGCATTATTGAAAAAACTATCAATTTCAGTTTTTAAGGCTTTTTTATCTTTGCAATACATATCACTAAAATCAGCACCTTCAAGATCTGAAATTATATGATAGTTAATGATGTGTTTATCTGATAGATATTGTTTAACTTGCTGATAGGCATTAATACCAGCCTCATCATTATCAACCAGACTAATTACTGTTTTGGTTATTGGGGTAATCTCCAAAATGCTTTTAAGGGCATTTAGATAGTTAGTTGCTCCCAGTGTTGAAATGTAAACAATCTTATCTAATTTATTATTGTAGAGTTCAGCAAATGATAAAACATTAGCAACACTTTCAGCAATAACAATTATTTCACAATGTGATAAATCAGTTTGTTTTGTGTAATAGTAAAAATTACTTGCAAATTCACCATTTTTGATTTTTTTGAATTCACTGGCTGATACATCCCAATAAATCCGTTCCTCAGCTACTTTTTCAAGTGAATTATTAAAAATTGGAATAATAAAATTATGCCGATCATTCAAGGTAATATTTGGATAGTTTGAGATTTCAATTTTTTTATTCTGAAAATACCGATTTACAAATTCACCTGATTTTTCAGTTTTAAATGAATGAGTAAAAACATCATCATTTTTATGGCTCTTTAAAACCAGTTTATCACTATCACAAAAGTAGTTAAGTGAATATCCATCAGTGTGTATTACTGCCTGATTATTCATCATTTCTTTTAGTTCATAAGCAGCTAAATCAAACTCCTGATTATTTGTAATTGATGCGAATTTTTCTTTTATTTTTTGCATATTCTCCCCTTTAAATTTTGGTTATAATATAATTATACTCAAATTAACTAATAAGTCAAAAAAAGAGCAAAAAAAAATAAAAATAATTTAGTGTAGCCCGAATGTAGCGTTTTTTAGGAGGTCTGCATCTGAATAATCAATAACCAATATGACTTTTTTTGTTTGGTGTAGGGTATGTAGGCTTTGGGGTTAAAACTTTATATTTTATGTTAACCAAGTTATTTTTATATTTTACCTTTTTACTATCTAAACCCTACACACCCTACATTAATTCAATATTATCTAATACTACCAATATGTTTTATAGTGTAGCCCTGATTACATTATGCCTACATTTGGCTACACTTAAAATTTTAATAATGTTTCAGAGAAACAAAAAGTTGACAGATATTATAATAATCGTTTAATATATAACATAGTGAACTTTATTGTTAAATTATTGACTATAATGTTATTTCAAAGGTTAATAAAATGGAACAACATACCAAAAAACACATTACAGCCCAGCAAAATAGGAAAATTAAAAAAACTAGCGAGTTGGTAGTTTCAAATGATTTTATTGCATCATCTGAAGAAGTATTTAAAAAAATGATGAGTGGAGAAACTAAATCATATACCGAAGCAGAAATGAATGCTCTTGTGGAAAGACTATAACAATTTATGGCAGTAGTCTTTTCCCAAGATTATTATGACAGTTTAAAAATAATCTTTCAGCTGCTGGATACTGTTTCCCTTACTAAAAAATCCAGACTTAAAAAAACAATCAAAACAAAAATTAGTTATGTCAAAAGATTTACAAATATCCACCAATCGTTTTCAGATCAAGTTAAATATTTCTATGCGCTAGATTATGTTATTAGTTATAAAATCTACAATGGAAATATTTATATTCTAAAAATTCAACATGGTTCAACAGTAATAAATAAAGATGAGACAAACACCGCAAATTTAATATTTAACAAATTGAAATAACCTAATCACATATGAATGAGTTGAAAAAAAGGACTATCTGTATTCTCTTATTAAAGGGCATTGGCAGATTAAATCTAAACTAATACATATATAATAGCGTAAGGGGGGTAAAACCCCCCATTATTGTAAAAAATCAAGTTCGAAATAAGTTCGATTTATATCACCAAAAATACCTAAAAATGACTATTTACAAATTGTAAAACGTGGTTTACATAGTGTAAAATATGTTATAAATCAATATGATGGCAGTTTACATTTTGTAAGTGAAAAATCATCGCAAATGGGTTCAGTCCCCCCCCATCTCCACCACAAAGTTAATCAATTTTCAAACTGTTTAGTGGTATTAAAAGCCTAATGTTAGTTTTGTAATTTTGATACATCACACAACCATTTGAATTATTGGTATCTTGGCATTTTTTATCATTAAGGTCATAGTTTCTTTGATTCGTATCATATGAATATTGTCCGCCATTTTTGAGTAATGTCGTGCTAAATCCATTGTCATCAAAAACATAAAACACTACGGCATCTTTATCGTCAAGACCATCCGTAATTCTAAACTCTTTATAATTTCCTCCATCGTCCCATGAGCCATTCTTTATAGATAAGTTCGCGGGATAATCATTATGCACATCCCATGAGTGGCGTTTTTCATATATAGTATTTCCATTTAAATCTTTTACTGTTATTACATATGCTAACCAACCATTAACTGAGCGGTTATTAGTTCCTCCACACTTTAGTGAAGTGCCACCTGGGCTTGTGTATGCCCAATTCCAATTAGTATCACATGGCGACCAGCCCCAGTTATCCCAGTATCTGTCACTAACCGCCGTGATATAAATATTTTTGTTAGTTGAGTTATTTATAATCCATGCATACCAATTAACAGCTTGAGCCGAAAGGTTGTTGAAGGAATATAAGCAAACTATGGTTAATAATAATTTCTTCATGATCTTCATCCTTAGTTATTAGAGACTTGAGTTTTAATTAGATTTTTTTGTGAGAGTATAATAGACTTACTATTTCTATTAACAATGTTCTTATTAAGTGTAATAGCATTTTTTTGACTGCTAGAATTTAGTGTTTGTGTTCCACAGTCAATACTGTCATAACCTGGGTCTCCAGGGTAATATGCATAAATCGCAACGGTATTAGTTTTTGCATCAGTTGTAGCTGTATCTGATGTATAATTAGCGAAGAATGTCATACTATTTTCTCCATTGAATAATCTGTTAAAGATTGGATCATCTGGTTTATTTATGATATTGCTGTATTTAGTGCATGCTGGTGAGTAAAGATTAAATCCTGAAACTTCACCATTTATTGTAAATGGAACACAGCTGTTATCAGTAAGTGGGAGATTAAATTTACCTGTAAATCCAATATTAGTCTTAAAGACTTTTTGCACTACTATGGCTTTACCAAATGCATTTAACGGAACATTTTGTGATGCAAGAGTGTAAGTTTGTGCTTCGGTGCTACTATCTGACCAGGTTCTGTTTGCACTAGTGCTTATTTTTGTTGTGGTTTTTGCTCCAACAATATCTAAAAACGTAGCATCTAGTTCAATACTTTGCTCTAATCCCAATGTAAAGCTTCTGCTGATACTATGAGTGTTAGAGATTTGTTTATTGATATTTGATGTAGTAATTGTTTGTGGTTCACTGCGATTATTACAGCCAATTGTAACAATAGTCATTGACGGATCATCGCTACCATAAATTTTATTAATTCTTGGTATTGTGCTATCAATCATTACATCCACAGTTCCTGAAGGAAGTTGTTTAAATGATAGTGTTTGATTTTTATCATTCAACATACTTGCCCGCAGTTGATTATCTTTAAACTTAGTTATTGCCGCGCTATAGTTTGTAAGTAGTGGATTTCCGTTTGAATCAAAGCCAGAGAATGTATTAAAATTTCTCTTGTCTATTGAGTTTAATTTTGGATAAATATTACTTGCAAAATAACTGCTTAGCTGGGGAACACTAATAACATTAGGCATAACAAGAATATCTTTATCAAATTTTACTGAGAACTTGGTTAAGCTAGCATTCAAGACTAATCTTGCTGATTTATTACTAGTGTCGTCTTTTGTAAGATAGTCTGTTAATTTAATCAGCCCACCTTTTCCATCGTCAACACCAGCTGACACAGATCCTATATAACCCGTATCTCCGGTAATTATCTTTTGAGATAAATCAGCATTTTGGTAATATAGATGTGCATTTAAGGGTAATGATTTTGTGATATCAATTTTTGAACCATTAGTTAGATTCGCATAAATATGATATCTGTATATATTACCAACTAACATACCGCCATTTTGTAAATCTTGATCTAAATTGAGGCTAATATTATTAATTGCGGCGTCTGTGGATTTGATTATGGCACTAGACTCAAAGGTTTGTATAATCTTACGATTTTGGTCTAGAATTGAATAGCTATATATTATTCTATTCTCTCCAGATTCAATTGTTGAGTTGATATTACAACCATTTCCTGTAGATATAAATGGAATTTTTGCATCATCAGGAGCCCTTTGAAGCTTGCATTGAGTTATGCTTGGGGAACTAATCGTACTTGCTGGAATATTTAATATACTCCCATCAGAGAGCAATAGGTTCGCTTTAAATTGATATGATTGTGGTATACCAGTAGTAAATATTTGTGGATTATTTTTATCCATAACAATTCCTACAATTTTAGATGGCGTTACTTCTACATTTACTGAAGCATTGTAGCTGTCATAAGTTGTTCTGAGCGTGGTATTACCTGTTTTTAGTCCAGTGATATATTGGTTATCGACTTTTATAATACTTTCACTATCGGCTTTAAGAAGCGCATTATTGATAATTCCTGTACTGCCATCGGTATATTTACCTTCAACTATCAATTGTATTTTTTCACCTGCGGCTATTTGATTATTTGCTCTACCAGTTGATAGTGATATGCTTTTTAGTGCAGCATTACTAACATTAACTTTGTAGTTGGCGCTATATAGACCATCTAGATATGATACATTAAGATATGCATAACCCATATCTTGGGGTGTGATATAACCTTTTGAGCTTTGGTTGTCCACAGTAAAAATATCATGGTCACTACTAGACCAATCTGAAACAGATGTAACATCATATTTTGCGCTATTTACACATTGTATGATTGATCTGATTCCCCTTGATTTACCAAGGTTGAAGGTTGTATTAAGAGGCTCTCCGCTTGCTTCCTGAAGAATAAACTTATCTATACCTTGGGCACCACAGATTGAATCGATTATTTGGAGCTGAGATGTCGCTTTGGAATTAACGTCTGTCCAATTATTTGTTTTTGGATCATTGCCGCTGCCGCATGATGCTAGGAGTGTTATACCTAGTGCACAAATAGCAGCATTGAAGTATGAAAAATGCTTTTTCATTTGTATTTCCTTGAAAGTTTTTTTAGATACGATTGAATTTGCTTTTAAATTTAATTAAAAGCTGTAATTACGTCACTCTAAAATCAATCAAGGTAAATTTTCAAAAGCTTTGATTATTTCCCTATGGGACTTAAATGAAGATAAATTTGGGATTGATGAAACTCTAGCATAAATTTCTCTATCAATAATGTCTTTTAGGATCTTTTGAATAGAGCAAATATACACAACGACAGCAAAAATGATTGCATCGTATATAAGACCTTGTGGAGATAGACTTAGCATTGAATAATGAATTAATGGTACAAAAGTAAGT
Source organism: Burkholderiales bacterium (assembly GCA_035438765.1). Taxonomy (GTDB): domain Bacteria; phylum Pseudomonadota; class Gammaproteobacteria; order Burkholderiales; family UBA11063; genus Aquella. Next base: position 30,682 of record DAORIZ010000004.1, read on the forward strand.
ATGCTTTTAAGAAGAGCATGGTTTTGAATAAGTGACAATGAATGTATGTGGCTGGCAATATGCAGGATAAACGCAACGGTATCAAGATGCTGATCGGGAGCAAAATCAATCAGCAGTGTTAATATTACAGCATACAATAACAGACTTAGCCTTGATAGTTTGTTAGTTTTTAACTTATGCTGAATCCACATTTTTGTTCCAGACTGATTAATATATTAAATAGGTAACTTTTATTATATAACTATTAATATGCAGAGATACTATACCACTTTTTAAATAATTGAGTCAAATAAATAAAGAATTTTATTGTTGTTTGGATTATATTATTCTTCATCATAACGGAAAAAATCACTATTTGGTGTGAACCACAGGCTAATTAACGACAAGTAGCTAAAAACTACAATAATCATTGATGGGATATATAAATTGTTAAATTGATGGATTAAGTAGGTTGAAAGATAAACCGAAATTCCGGAGAGCAGACCAAAAGAGAAGTCATAAATAATCGTAACGCCGCTTAATTTATAGCTTGGTGGGAAAATACTATAGATTAGATTCAATATTTTTGACATCATCAGCCCAAGACCAAGCATGCAGAAACATTCTAAAATAGCAATTGTATAAAAGTTATTGTTTATATATGACTTAAATAGAAAATACAGCATTATTTTAATTAATATTCCCATAGTTAGGTGCAATCTTTTACCTAATTTACTATGATAAATTCCACCGATAATTAACCCTAAAATCCCACAAATAAAGAGTGAAACTTGTAGTAATAAAACCTCTTTTTCTGGATAGTTTAAATAGCGTTCTAAATAAAAAGGCATTGCGGTAGTGAAAAATGCGTTTAGACTGGTAATGAAAGTTAAAAAACAGGTAAAGCGTAAAATCACTAGCCAATGGTGACGTATGGTACTAGACCAAGAATGAGCTAAGCTAATTGGCGAATTATTAAATTTGAAGTCTACCCATAAAGATTTAGTAAAAAATAGCCATATCGCTACTATTACAAATGAACATGGTACAATTTGAAAAAACCAATCATCGTTACTTGAATTATGCAAAAAGAGGCTAAATTTTGCCAGAATGCTCGCAGTGAAAATAGCAGCAAAGTAGAGATTTCCAAGAATGATTTTACGAGTGGTGTTTGGTTGTTTTTGATTTAATAGGCTAAGGATGATTTGTGGGAAAATACCTCCCAGAATACAGCCAATTAGTACAAAATTACAGAGCACTATTATTATGCCTAATTTGAGACTGAACAAGTTAACCAGATTAATTATACAAAAATTATATAGCGCATAGAACAAAACAAAATAGGGCAAGAGAAGATTTTTGCTTTTTCGCTGTAGCCAGTTGCATAACCATCCACCTAATGGGCGGAAGAAAAAATGTAACGCGTTAATGAATGAAATTGACAAAAATAAATTAGTTTTATGCTCCGTTAGACTAAATATATAATCCATGATTTTATAAAATGCTAATGCGTTATAATATCCCATAATCGATATCATAAATATTAGCAAAATCAGGATGGTTTTATTAGAGTTTAGCATCGCAATACCGCAAAAGAATAGTAAGCTGAATTTTACTATAAATAGAGTGGAGTTGATACTAATAAGTAGTCTGAGTACAAGTGTAAAGTATATAAATTAGTATTTAGATGCTCTGATGGATACATAATCAGATGACTGCATTTTAGGATTCAATGGCTGAGGTTAACAAGATAAATATTCTTGCTATTATTGCGAGTAGAAATTTTATCTATTTCACAACGGCATAATTGACTGTTATAATTCAATGTATAAAAAATTAATAAGGACAACAACCATGACTGGGCTATTTTTCTTACTGTTAATATCTATCTTTGTCTGCATATTTAATAGAAAATCTAAAAACACGTATTTTTTATTTGGTTTATTCATTATTTTATGGATTGCATTTTTTATTCCGCATACAATTCGCTATATTAATATTCAACTATAGGACTAATCAAACATGAATAAAAATAATATCTTGGACACGCTTGATAGTATTGCAATTATTGGACTTACTTTCATATTGATGATGGCTTTTGCTTATCAGTTCGTGGATAATGAGTTGCCATGTGCTTTGTGTGTAATGCAACGCATGGGGCTATATGCGATTAGTTTAGGACTGGTAATAAATCTAGTGCGAGGTCGCAATCAGAGTAATTACTTAATGATGATTCTGAGCGCAATGATAAATTCGTGGATAAGCTCATTACAAGTTTTGCTACACATAGTTCCTAATAGTGGTGGATTTGGTTCTAGTGTATTCGGGCTACACATGTATACCTGGAATTTCATTGTAAGTATGATTTTCATTATATATGGATGTTTGGGTGGTCTATTACATGGTAATGAAAACCAAAAACGAGAAAAAACTATAGCTACTCATAAGATTATCATTGGCGTGCTATTTGTTACATTGCTGCTAAATACTTTAAGTGTATTTATTGAATGTGGTCCACACCTTTGTCCATCAGATCCACAGTCATATTGGTTACTAGATATATTTAGCGGTAAATCTTGGAGTTAGCGATTGATAAATATACGTTATCAGGTAGCATAATAGATACTCAATATCTAAAATAGGTGCTGAAATTCGCTTTTTACACCTATTTTAAAACTAGTAGATACATGATATATTATTACCTATTTCGTCTTTTGAATCTCAACTTATCAATTGCGTCAAAAATTACCGGAATAACTAACAAGCTTAATGCGGTTGAAGTAATCAAACCCGCAATTACGGTCACTGCCATTGGTGCACGGAAACTAGAGTCACCTTCTAAACCTAATGCAACTGGGATCATTCCCGCAATCATCGCAATTGTAGTCATAATAATTGGACGTACTCGTTTTTGGCAGGCATCCAAAATTGCACTAGTTTGATCGTTACCAGATTTTTTAGAAATAATAATATAATCCACAAGTAAAATAGAATTTTTGGTAACTATTCCCATAAGCATTAGAATACCGATTAATGATGGCATAGATAAACTATAACCAAATAAGACCAAGCTTCCCAGAGCACCACCAACCGCTAATGGTAAGGCTGAAAGAATGGTAACTGGTTGTTTAAAATCATCAAAGAGAATTACTAAAACAAAATATACACAGATAACGCCAGAAATCATGGCTAAGATGAAACCACTAAACATTTCTTGCATTCGTTCAATGTCACCAGAGTTAATTCTGCTTACTCCATTGGGTAGATGCTGCATGATGGGTAATTTACGGATTTCGTTATCTAATTCACTAAGATTGCGTCCTTGTAAATCGATATTGAAAGTTACAATTCGGCTGCGATCTGTCCGACTGATGTTAATTGGTCCGTTTCCTAACGTTATTTCCGCAATGCTTGCCAGTGGCACTGTTCCATTACTTCCATTTACGCGTAAATTACCTAATGCTCTCAATGTCTGAGTTGCTTTTTCATCTACGCGTACTCTAATTGGTATTTGACGATCATTAAGGTCAATTTTAGCCAAGTTATTACTGTAGTCTCCAGAAGTTGCAACGCGAATGACTTCACCAATATTTTTTGCCGTAACACCTAATTTAGCGGCTTTGTTAAAATCAGGTTTAATCTTAATTTCTGGACGTGATAAGTCAAAGTCAGAGCTAATGTTTCCAATTCCTTTTAGGCTACGGAGTGCCGTTTCAATCTTTTTAGCCGTATCATTGAGTACTTCCTTATCTTCTCCTGTAATGGCTAAAGAGTAGCGTTCTCCATTGCCACTTCCGCCAGAAAATTTTGCCCCTGGAATCATGTTTAACTGGCCTTGGATTAATTTTTCCAGCTGTGATTTAGTTTGATGATGTGGGCGAGAGTTCTTATTAATTAAATTAAAGGTGAGAGAACCGCTCGTAACGCTTCCGTCAGTAGAAATATCCTCACCGCTTTTTACACCATTGCCAATAGTTGCATAAACACTTGCAATCGACTTAATGCTTTTAGTTTGCTGTGTAGCTTGTAACAAGACATTGGACAGAGTTTCAATTTTACTTCCGGGAGGTACTTGAACTGAAAATTGAATTTGATCTCCCTCTTCTGCAGGGAAAAAAGTATTGGGAATAAATGCCAATAATAAAAGTGAGCTGGCAAAAAATCCTCCCGCGATTAATAATGTTCTTCTACGATGTTCCACGCACCATTTAACCATATTTAGATAATGAACCATTATTTTACTCGGTTTATCTGACTCATTATTGTGGCTTGGACGTGGTTTCATAAAATGTGCAGCAAACATCGGGGTTAAAAGCCTTGCAACCAGTAGCGAAATAAAAATCGATATTACGGCTGTCCAACCAAACTGTTTAAATATACGTCCAGGAATACCGCCCATGAAAGCTGTCGGTAAAAACACCGCAATTAAGGTAAATGAAGTTGCAATTACGGCATTACCAATTTCTGCGGCAGCGTTGATCGATGCTTGAATAGGTGAGCTAGAGTATTTGAGATGACGCTCTATATTTTCAACTTCAACAATTGCATCATCCACCAAGACGCCAATGACTAAACTTAATGAGAGCAAGGATATCGTATTTAGACTAAAACCTAACCAATAAATAAACAGAAATGTCGGGATAATTGACAGGGGCAATGCGGTAGCTGAGATAAGCGTAGCCCGCCAATCGCGTAAAAATAGCCAAACCACGATAATCGCCAGAATACATCCCTCATAAAGCGCATTCATGGATGAGTCATAATTGTCTTTTATTTGTTGAACGCTATTACTAATTTCGTTAATCGTGATATTAGGATGACTTTCTCTAAATTTTGCAATTTTAGCACGGACTAAGTTTGCTACCGCCAACTGACTGAAGCCTTTCGATGCATAAACTTGAAAACTGGTAATAGGCTTACCATTCATAAAAGCCATTTGCCGGATTTCCGCTGTACTATCACTAACTTGGGCGATATTTCCCAAGCGAACATTATTTCCATTCCCCAGCGGAATATTTAAATTTGCCAAATCAACAGCACTATGGATATTTTCGACACCCTGAATAGTTTGTTCCTGATTGCCAATATTTGCTCGACCACCTGAGAAATCTTGGCGAACATTGTAAAGTTGATTGGAGATATTGTTAATAGTGGTATTCATTGAGATCAGCTTTGCTGGATCAATTAATACCTGAATTTCTCGATCTACTCCTCCTTGACGAGTGATTTTCCCCACCCCAGGCACTGCTAATAGTTCTTTATTGATTTGATTGTCAACCAACCATGAGAGGTCTGTTGCATCTAAATTAGCGCTTATTTCATAGGCTAAAATTGAGCTGTCTCCAATATTAACTCGTGATACTACTGGGGTAGTCGTACCTGGCGGAAATTGTGATTGGATTTTATTTACTGCATCTTTGACATCGTCAGTTGCTTCTTGTAAATTTTTACCTAGGTCGAATTCAATAGCGGTTGTTGAGTTTCCATCCGTGATTGTAGAATTGATATGTTTTATTGAGTCTATATTGGTAACACTATCTTCAACCTTACGGGTAACTTGAGTTTCCAGTTGCTCGGGAGTTGCGCCAGACAATGAAACGGATACGGTTACCATAGGAAAATCCATATCAGGAAAATTTTTGATTCTAATCTTGGAAAATGCATAAAGACCTGCGATAGTCATTAGGATGAACAGGACAATGAATGGAATTGGGCGTTTAATGGCTACTTCAGAGGTATTCATTTGCTTTTGTCCTGTACAACACGCACTAGATCACCATCATTTAAAAAACCACTTCCCAGTGTCACAATTCTATCACTAAGCTTTATTCCTGATTCAACAATTGCTGCATTATTCATGTAATCACTTAGCTGTATTTTAATTTTATTAACTCGGTTATTTTTATTTAAGCGCATGATATAGTTATAACCATCGCGGTTAATTACTGCTGATGATGGTATTGTCATTGACGAAGTTGCTCCAACATTGATTTCCCCTGAAAGATACATTCCTAGCCGTAGCTCTGGATTGGGTGGGATATCGACATAAATTAAACCATTTAAAGTGCTTTGGTTTAAATCGGGTGCTATTCTGCTAACGCTTCCATTAATTATATTTCCTGTATTATCTGTAATGCTGGCATGCTGTCCGATTTTAATTTTAGACATATCACTGGAGTTTATTTCTGCTTGCCACTCAAGCCTTCCGGCTTTAATCATCCTAAATAACTCACTCCCGCTTTGAATAATACTTCCAGTCGTTGCGGTTCTTGAAGAAATTACTCCATCATCGGGTGCTTTTATTTCAGTGTAACTAAGTTTTATTTGTTGTAGTTTGAGCTGTGCCTGTGCTGCTTCAAGTTTAGCTTGCGCTGTTTTTGCTTTGGTTTTGTATGATAGTAAATCTTGAGTACTAACCGCGCCTGCTTTCTCTAATAATGTTGATTGTCGCGCCTCAGTTTGGGCTTGCTCTAGATTAGCCTTTACTTCAGAAAGATTGGCTAGCTGATTTAATAAATCTGCATTTAATTCTGCCGCATTTAATTTTGCTAAAACTTGACCTTTTTTTACCTTGTCGCCAACATCTACATTTACCTCGCTAATATCTAATCCACCGATTTCGGCACTAATGACGGTTTCGCGCCATGCCTTGATTGATCCATTGGCATGAACGACGTTGGTTATATCTTGTAATTTTGGAGTGCTAACCGAGACGGTTAAAACTGGGTTTTCTGTATTGGTTGATTTGGGCTTAGTGCAGCCGCAAATCAATAGCAACATAGCAAATAGGAAAACTTTTTTGGATAAATTTGTGTGTAAAAAGAGTTGTTTTTTCATTTAGCTACCTATCGTTAATTTTGTTAGCTGTGATTCATTCCAGTTACCGCCAACTGCTTTATAGAGGGCGATCCACGCTTCTGTTTCTTCAAGCTTTGCTGTAGTAAGATTTTGCTCGTAACTCACCAAGTTAATTCGAACTGTTTCTAAATCAAGTAAATTTAGCCAGCCAATTTGGTATTTTTTATTCATAGCATTGAAGTAATCACCATAGTTTTTTACTGCGTCACTTGCTGCTATTTCACGCTTTTGAGCAGCATTAATTCTAACTAATGCATTTTCAACTTCCTTGATCGCAGTTAGTACTTTAACCTTATAATTTGCAACGGCTTCGTCATATTGTGCATAAGCCAACGACTCTTGAGCTCTTAAATATCCACCATCTGTAATGGGTAATGTTATGGCAGGTCCATATGACCATGAGCTTGGCTGATTTGCGTAAATTGTGCCACCGTTGGCAGCAAGGGAGCCTGTTAGTGAAATTGATGGGTATCGGTTGGCAGTTGCATAGCCGACATTAGCCATTGCTGCAGCAACATTTCTCTCGGCGGAGGATATATCTGGGCGTTGTGATATTACATTTGCAGGTATTGAGGATATATTCAAATAGCTTGGGGTAGGGATTTGTGCATAATTTTTTGCCATTTTTGTTTCAATCTCATCATATTTAAGGCCTGTGAGAGCTACTAATTCATTGTTATACTGTAAGCACGTTCCCTTTTGGTTTTCTATATTGCTAAGTGTTTGGGCTACCAAACCAGCGCCTTGTTCCTGATCGGCTCTTGGTGATACTCCAACTGCTACTTGTAGCTCAGTTAGTTTTTGTGTCGCAGTACGTGAATTAAATTGGCTTTCATATATCATCAGTACTGACTGACAAGCTCTGGCACTTACATAAGCATCCGCAACTTGTGAAGCGAGAGAAACTCTGGCATCATTCCAGTCAGAAATACTTGCATCTAAGCGTGCTTGATAGATTTGAGTATTACGACGAATTGCACCAAATAAGTCCAATTCCCATGATGCATTTAAGCCTCCAGTGTAAGAGCTACCGCCACCTGTAGCAGCGCTGATAAAATCTTGTGAACTGGTTCCAGTATTACCTCCAATACTGGTTCCGTTATATGCATTATTTTGTGCACTGGCATTTCCTGCCGCAGTTATACTCGGATAAAAAGAAGAATTACTTCCTCTTAAATTAGCCTGCGCTTGAGCAATCTTAGCTAGAGACTGTGCCAAACTTGGATTGCTGGCAATTGTCGACTCAATAAAATAAATCAATGTCGGATCATTAAATTGCTGCCACCAATTTACCAGTTGAGTATTATTTCCATTATGTGGTAGTTTGGCGTGCCATTTAGTGGGAATATTTAAATCTCGCGTAGTCAGTGGCACATAATCAGGTCCAACGGCACAGCCAAACAGAGTAAATGTTAATGTAATCAACATAATACTTGATGTTTTATATGTTTTGGTACTATATTTTTGCTTGTTAGACTGCATGTTTTGGACACCTAAGCTTATATTTTTGTAGTTAAATTAGATAAATTAAAAATTAAATCTAGCGATTGCTAGAATAATGGATTCTATCATAAATGAATTTAAATTATTGCTTAAAATAAAATACAAATTTATAGACGATAAATTTGTATTTTATAATCGACTGTGATGTTTATGTTTTATGGAGGTGTGTAAACTTGAAGAAATAATTTTATTTATTAAGTTTAGCTGCTTCTGAGGTAATAATTGAGACTGCGTAATCAGCCAACCGTGTAATCATATTTTTCTGCCAATCTGGAGCACTTAATAAATTTGGTGCCATATGATTGACAATATGTCTCGGGTGAATCAAAGAAAATCCAATTCCAGTTATGGCAAAAGACAAGCGGTGAATATCATCGGTTATAGCTTGAAGATTCAAGTATTTACACAGTAAGACATTAAGTGGGGCGTGAATAGCATTAGCCGGTATAATCATAAGATCATCGATTAGACCAGTTGGTTCAAATTGTTCACGTGTAATAATATTATGAATGAAATTAAATCTACTAAATGGTGGACTTTTGCTTTCAAAATTAGCCAGAAAGGGTCTTAGTAAGACTGTATAAAATTTTATCATTGCGTCATGAATGGAATTACAATTTAACAGCTCTGGAGTATTAATTTCTGGCTTTGGTAGTTCATCAAATGCTTCAGCAATTACTGCACGATATAATCCAGCTTTATCATTAAAATAATAATGAATAGCGGTGATGTTTATTTCACTTGCTTTGCAAATTTCACGAGTTGTTGCCTGATGGTAGCCTTTTAAAGCGAATATCTCTGCAGCATGATTTAATAAGCGCTCTTTTGCATTCGATTTATTATTTTTCATAATTTAATTCCATTGCCGCTCAACATTACGCAAAGCAAATTTTCTGGTAAGAATCAACGAGCAAATTCCAGCAATCAGGCAGCAAGTTGCGAAACTAAATGCTGAGTAATTAAATTTGCCAGTTATGTAATCGCTGAGCTGAATTCCGATAGCAAAGAGTAAGGTTTGGCTGAATGTCATTAGCGATGCTGCCATACTTTGTGAGACATTTTTATTGCTCATGATAATCCGAATTATACTACCATTACTTAAGCCTAAGCCTAGACTATAGAAAAACAGCCCGACAGAAAGTAAATTGATTGAAAAGCTAAAAACAAAGCTAAAGATTACACCTGCTAAGGAGATATAGCAACCACGTAAAATTAACTGATGAAATTGCCAGCGTCCAGCCAGAAACTGCATTGCAATACTCGAAATCGACAAGCCACCAATGGTAATAATCTGATAAATAATGTAATGAGTATAATCCAAGTGAAGATTGTGCAGAATTAAATTAGGTGCTAGTCCGAGCCAGATTAATAATGGCATTGCTGCAGCAATTGTGCATGCCACACCTAACATATAATTAGAGCTGGTCGCAATTTCCCAATAATGGCGTAATACTGGTTTAAGCTCAAGTTTTTCAACTCGCGTTGTACTCTCAGGTGTGTTTTTATACAAACCACACAAGCTGATAAAACCTAAGATACAAGTTAAAATAAAAATATAGCGCCAACTACTATAGCTGACAATTACACCACCAATTAGAGGGCCGATTAACGGTGCAAGGATACTTACATTCCCCATGATAGAGATAATTCTAACTGCGCCTTTATCGTCAAATTTTTCATGGATAACCGCATAACCCATTGCAATAAATGCCATCCCGCTACCCTGTAACCAGCGACCAAACATAAACTGATTAATACTCATACTGCATGCAATAAGGATAGTAAAGATTAAGAACGAGAAATTACCAATTAAAATCATTCTTCGTTTACCATAACGCTCAGCAAGAGGTCCAAGCCATAGTTGGATTGCGCACTCACCCAGCATGTAAAAACTAAGTGATGCAGCAACATAGCTCAATGGTGCATTAAACTGATTGACTACCGCGATCATCCCCGGCATAATCATATCATTAGCAGAGTAGGTGGTAAATTCGTAAATAACTAAGAATACTGCGAATAAATAAAGTTTTTTCATTAGGACCTAAAAATGCTGGTTGAATTATCAATCAAGAAAAAATTTAGTACCCAATGGAACATAGTCTGTTTTTAAGTGATTGAGTTTTATTAATTTTGTGCTTGACACATGACTTTTTTCTGCGATATTATACAACGTATCGCCAGCTTCAATCACAATATAATGTTTACCATGGGGTGAGGCTTTGATTCTGGATTTAAAGCTTGAGTGCGCTTGGATTGATTTTGTTTTCGTCGGAGTATTCGCTTTTGATTGAGCTTTGTCAGGCTTGGCAGTTACTGCTTTAGGTGTAGCGTTAGCTGGAGTTGAATTGCTTGACGCAATTTTGTTTGTGCTGCTAGATGGTTTTATTTTATTATCGCTAATTTTAGTTGAACTCGTTGGCTTTATTGCTATAGTTTGGCTATCTTCAGTTGCTTGTGATGTTGCTAAGGGCTGATCAAATGTAGCTAGTTGTTGTTTTAGTTGTTTGATTCGATTAGCTAAAATCTTTTTATTTTTAGCACTTAAATTAGCACTTTGCAGCCCGCTAAGCGCGGTTATTTTCATTTGCAATAGTTCTGGTGTAACGGCTCCATCGTATGAACTAATAAAATAGCTTGCCCGAGGATAGTTATTTTGCAAAATATAGGCATAGGTAATTCCTAAGTAAGCGGCTAATGGTGGATTTGGCTTACTGAGTACTTGTGAATAGCTGTCAATTGCTGATTCAAGATTATTTTGACTGGTATAGCAATCGCCATGGCTAATATAGACCGAGTTCAATTCTGATTCATTATTTGTTGCAAGCTTAATTGCTTGTTGATAGTTCAAATCTGCCTGCGGATATTTTTGAGTGGCACAAAAGAAATTAGCATAAGCCAGCCTAAATTCAACATTATCATCATCTATATCAATCGCACGTAAATAGCTTGTTTCTGCTGCTTTATAATCTTGCAATTGTTGATAGGATTTTGCTTGAACTAACCATCCATATCCGTTATGTGGATCTTGTTTAATTGCCATATTAGCAGATTCGAGTGCTGCATTTGCTTGAGACTGTTTAAGTAATGCATTTGCGTTATTAATGTAATTGCTAGTATTTGTTGCACTAGGTTTAACGCTGGAACAAGATAATAAATTTATACTGATAAGGCTTAGTAGTATTAGATTTTTGCAATTAAGCATTTAATTTCCCTGCGAAAACAAAAGCGCGTAAAGGTAAACCGTCACAAGTAAGCGTACACTCGATATTAATCATAGTTTTTGAATGGCTCAGTATGGTGTGATTGAGTACAAGGTTATTGCATTCATCACTGGTAGTTGAGTCCATGAAGCACCATCTGTTGAAGTAAGAATTGTTCCATTTTCTCCAACTGCTGTAAAAACTCCATTTGCGAACGTAATATTTAGCAAATTTGAATGTGTATCACTAGTTTGTGCACCCCATGTTATGCCATTGGATGAGGTTAAGACTGTACCAGAATCCCCAATCGCAACAAATTGACTATTGCCATATGCGATACTGTTCAGTTTGGTGCTAGATCCACTACTTTGGGTCTGCCAACTATTACCTGTTGCTGAGGTTAAAATTGTGCCACCTGAGCCAACTGTCACATAGACACCGTTACCATAAACTACAGCAGATAAGTTATTTGTTGAGCCACTATTAACGATACTCCATGAACTACCGTCAGCTGATATTAATAGCGTACCACTTTTTCCAACACTAACAAACAGTCCATTGCCATAAGTGACACCAGATAAGTTTTGACTTGTTCGGCTTGTTATGCTAGTCCAGTTGCGTCCATTGGCAGAATATAATATTGTTCCTAAATCACCAACAGCAATGAATTTACCATTAGCAAAAGTAAGACCTAAAAGATTACTGGTGCTACCGCTAATGACACTTTCCCATGAGTTAGCATTGGAACTAACTAGGATGTTTCCTGCATCACCAGCCGTTACGATTACTCCATTGCCAGAGCTGATTGCATAAAGATTTTTTGCTGTTCCACTAGTTTGAACGCTCCAAGTTTGTGAATCTGGAGAGGTTAAAATTGTACCAACATCGCCAACTGCTACAAATAAACCATTACCATAAGTGATTCCGGATAGATTATTTGTCGTATTGCTTGCTTGTAGCGACCACGTGCTTCCATTTGCTGAGGTAGCAACGGTTCCATTGTTACCTGATGCTGCAAATGTTCCATTACCATAGCTTAAATTTAATAATGTTTCTGTAATGCCGCTAGTTACCAATGTCCAGTTTGCTCCATTGTCAATTGATTTCACAACGGTACCAGAATTGCCAACTGCAACGATTGTGTTACTGCCATCGTTATTAACGCCACGTAAGTTGTTGTTAGTTCCACTTGTGCGTGGAGTCCAGTTTATGCCATCAGAAGAGGTAGTTATTTTTCCAGCTTCTCCAACTACGACGAATACACTTCCATTATAAGTTGCGCTATACAATGAATTTGATATGCCACTATCACGAGTTGTCCACGTAATTGCATCTGGTGAGGTTACAATTGTGCCGCCAGTACCTGCTGCGACAAATAGCCCATTACCATAGGTTACGCTGCCAAATCCGCTGCTAACGCCACTAGTTTGCGGACTCCAAGTTATAGCATCAGGAGAAGTGAGGATAACTCCATCGGCTCCAACTGCAACGAATTTTCCTGCTGCATATTTAATGCCGCGTAAATTAGTGCTAATTCCGCTATTTTGCGTTGCCCAAGTAACTCCGTCGGGCGATGTTAACAAAATGCCACCCGCACCGATTACAACGTAAGTACCATTGCCATACGCTACATTATCTAATTTATTACTTACGCTGCTAGTTTGCGAGCTCCAAGTAACACCATCACTGGAAGTGAGAATGGTACCAGAGTAACCAGTTACCACATATTTACCATTACCGTAGCTAACTCCTAGCAAATAGAAGGTATTGCCACTTACACGTTGTGTCCAAGTTACAGCATCAGGCGAGGTTAAAATTACACCAGAAACACCTGCTGCAACAAATTGATTACCTGCATAAATTACACTAATGATATTGGATGATACGCCGCTAGTTTGCGATGTCCAGTTTACTCCATCAGGGGAGGTTTTGATTATCCCACTGGCAGCAACCATGACAAATTGATTTTGTCCATAAGTAATGCCGCGTAAATTACTTTGTGTTCCTATATCACCTGCAGTCCAATGTATAGCATCCGTAGAAATTAATAATGTTCCAGCATCACCGACTAGCACGTATTTGCCAGCCCCATAAGCAACGGCATATAAACCCTTGTCACTTCCACTGGTTTGTTGTGTCCAAGTTACTCCATCAGTTGATGTCATAATTAAACCAGCTGAACCAAGTGCAATAAATTGTCCATTTACAAAATTAAGTCCGATGAAGTCAATAGTTGTACCACTGGTTACTTTAGCCCAGTTGCTCCCATCATCGGAGATCATTATGCCACCAGCAGTACCAACTACGACAAATTTGCCATTGCCATATGCTACATTATGGAAACTAACATCTGGATTATTACTAGTTACCGCGTTCCACGTGTTGCCATCCACAGAGTTTAAAATTACCCCTGAATAACCAACTGCAACAAAGATACTGCCATTAAATGCAGAAGTAGTATAATTCGATAATGGTACTTGTAAATTTGTTTGTTGATTATTTTGCAGCTTATTGATTTGATATGAGGCGCCACTAATCATATAATTGGTAGTACTTGAAGATGATGAACTTCCAGTTGAGTTACATGCACTTAACCCACAAATGATCAATAGTAGAACGATACTAGCAAATAACTTTTGAATGATTTTGTATACGTGCACTTATAATACTCCCATTTAATTAAGTGGTTATATAATGTTTTGATGAAATTATATGGTTAGCCTTCATTATTATTGGGGCTAATACTTTCCCAAGAATAACAGGCTGGGCATTGCCAGAAGAATGTTTTAGATTTAAAACTACAACAACCACAGTGATAATAAGATAGCTTATCGTTGTATTTTAATAGTAGATTTTTAATTCGTTCTGCATCACTTTTACTTTCCTGTGCTTCAAGTATGTGTGCTCTAGCATCAATAATTAATGCTGCAACTTTGGCACTCGGGCGGTGAATAAGTGAGCTGCGTAAATACTCAATGGTTGCTTCAGGTGTATCGTAGTTAGCGAGCTTTTGATATGCAACATCATGAAGATTCAGCTGTGGAAATAACGTTGCATACCCTTTAATTAGTGTCAGACCTTCTTTAACTTTATCAATGCGTAGATAAGCATCAAACATTTTATCCAAAACTAGTGGTAAATATTGATAGTTTTGCTTTTCGATTTGTTGCCAGGTCTGAATTGCGGTAGTATAATCTTCTTGGTTATAATAAACTTCACCAAGCAATATATTAGCACGAACACATTTACGATTAGTATCCAATGCAGTTGCTACAAACTCTTTTGCCTTATCATAAGAAGACTTAATTATTGCTTCCTGTGCTAATTCACAATTAAACTGGGCAACCTCAGTATGGAAACTAAAATCTGAGCTTGCAAGCTTTTTAGCTGTATCGATAGCTTCAATCCAGTTCTTGTCTTGTTGGTAAATCAGTAAGAGCATTTCAAGCGCCTGATGACCGTACATTTCGCTATTGAGTAGTTTTAAAAGTGTTGACTCTGAGCGATCAATCAGTCCAGCTTTTTGAAAGTCCTGTGCTAATTCTAAGCGAATCTTATCTCTGGTTTCATTTGAGAAAACATATTGTGAGGTAAGGAGTTTAGTATGTAATTTAATTGCCAGATCATTTTCTCCACGCTTACGATATAAGCGTCCAAGGCTAAACTGTAATTCAACTAATTGTGGTTCTTGCTCTATTACTTGCTTAAGTTCGTCGCTGGCGATTCCTGTTTTATTGTCAACTAGTGCATCAACGCTGTCAAAAATCCTTTGTGGTAAGCGTTTGGCTTGTTTGAGAACCACTTTCATGTCAATGCGCCCGGCAATCCAACCAAAAGCAAAAAACAAGGGGGTTATTAGTAACCAAATAACTAAAATATCCAAATCTACACTCCTAGGAATTAAATAATTTGATCGACTTTAGATACTTTCTCTTCAGTCTTGTCTATCTGTTTTTTTAATTTACTAATTTGTGACTTTAAAGCTAGATTATTAACAAATCCGTAAAGTAAGCCGATTAGCAACCCCCCAACCGCAAAAATTGCTAATGTGATAATTAGTGGCAATTTCAATACATAGACACTGAAAAAATTAAATTCAACAGTCTGCATATTATTAATGGCAAGAACTAATAAGAGGATAAAAACCGCAACTTGAATTATAATTTTGAATATTTTCATAGTGTTACCTTTTTTTAGCTGGCGTATTTTACGCTTTTATGAACTTAATTATACCACAATAATAATATCTTTCCTCTCTTAACTTACCTCTAAAGTAACATGATCTAAATTGTTTTTATCTGATAATTTGCAATGTCTGCACTAAAGTCATTCTGGTATAATAGCGTTAACATTTTGGATGGGATTAACCAAATGAAAATTAAAAAAAATGCGATTTATGCACAATCAGGCGGAGTAACCGCTGTTATCAATGCTTCAGCGGCTGGAGTGATTAATGCTTGTCGTCAATACTCTGATCAAATAGGTACGCTGTATGCTGGTGCAAATGGTATTTTGGGTGTGCTAAATGAGGAGTTAATTGACACTACTTTAGAGCCTCAAGCTGCGATTGATGCACTACGCCATACTCCGGGAGGTGCGTTTGGTTCGTGTCGTTATAAACTAAAGTCGTTAGAACAAAATCGTCGAGAGTATGAACGTTTGATTGAAGTTTTTGCGGCTTATGATATTGGTTATTTCTTTTATAATGGCGGGAATGATTCCGCAGATACCTGTTTAAAGGTTTCTCAGATTGCAGAAGAGTTGGGTTATCCAATCCACGCCATTCATGTGCCTAAAACTATTGATAATGATTTGGTTGTAACTGACAATTGCCCAGGATATGGTTCAGTTGCTAAATATGTTGCAACTTCAATTCGTGAAGCTGGTTTTGATCTTGAATCAATGCATAAAACCTCAACTAAGGTTTTTATCTTAGAAGTCATGGGGCGTAATGCGGGATGGATCGCAGCAGCTTGTGGGGTAGCTAGTGAATCAGAAGAACAGCCACCACATATAATCTTATTTCCAGAAATAACTTTTGATGAAGATGGCTTTATCCAGAAAGTCAAACATTCGGTAGAGAACTATGGCTACTGTGTTATTGCTGTATCTGAGGGACTTAAAGATCGTTATGGAATGGAATTAAGTGCTTCACAACATACGGTGGATGATTTTGGGCATCACCAGCTCGGTGGCGTTGCTCCGGTAATTGCCGGAATTATTAAAAAACGCTTGGGCTACAAATATCACTGGGCGGTTGCGGATTATTTACAGCGCGCGGCTCGTCATATTGCTTCCGCGGTTGATGTTGAACAAGCTTATCAGTTAGGATTTAAAGGTGTTGAAATGGCTCTTGCTGGCGCAAATGCTGTAATGCCATATATTAAGCGAATCTCAACTACGCCATACCAGTGGAGTATTGAACAAGTTGCATTGAAAAAAGTCGCGAATAAAGAAAAATTTATGCCACGTGACTTCATTAGCGAAGATGGTTTTCATATTGCAACACCTTGTCGTGAGTATATTTTGCCATTAATTGAAGGTGAAGACTATCCTCCATATAAAAATGGCTTACCTGATTATGTGCGCCTTAATAAACAACATGTAGTCAAAAAATTAAAGGATTTTAATAAATAATGACACTGAAAGTAACACTGGCAATTACAGGTGCCAGTGGTATGCCGTATGCACTTAAATTATTGTCTGAACTATTAACTAGAGCGTGTTTAGTTAATGTGGTTATTAGTAAGGCTGGTATGCTTACGCTTAAGCAAGAACTTGATTTGACACTTAGCGCAAATGTTGAGCAATCGCGCTTGAAATTAATAGAGACACTAAATTTAACTAATTCGGGTAATCTTAAGCTATACGCAATTGCTGATTGGTTTGCGCCAATGGCATCTGGTTCAAGTGTCGATGATGCAATGGTAGTGTGTCCTTGTTCTATGGCAACTTTAGGTAAGATTGCAAGTGGTATTGGCGATGACTTAATTAGCAGAAGTGCCGATGTGATTCTTAAAGAACGCAAAAATCTAATCATTGTTCCACGGGAAACTCCATTTTCGACAATCCATTTGGAAAATATGCTTAGATTATCACGTTTAGGCGTGGCAATAGTTGCGCCGATACCTGCGTTTTATAATCATCCTAAAACGCTTGATGATGTAATTAATTTCATTGTAAGCCGTATTTTAGATCAGTTAGGTATTAATAATTCTTTAACAAAACGCTGGTAGATTTGTTATAATACTTTATTAAAATTTATGGTTATTGGGAGTAACATGGAACATACAGTAGAACAAATTAAAAAACTAGTTAGTGAAAATAATGTTGTCTTATTCATGAAGGGTAATGCCAAATTTCCAATGTGCGGATTTTCAGGGCGTGCGCTGAAAATTTTGTCGCTTTGTGGCGTAAAGGATTTTATTACAGTGAATGTACTTGAAGATGAGAGTGTTCGTCAGGCGATTAAAGAGTATTCCAATTGGCCTACGATTCCACAGCTCTATGTAAAAGGTGAGTTTATCGGTGGTTCGGATATTATGGCAGAAATGTATGAGTCTGGTGAATTACAAGAAATTTTTAAATAAATCCAGAAGGCGCTATTATGCGCCTTTTTAATTTTAGAGGTACTTATAAATGAATGGCTTTCTTAATCTGCTGCAGTTACGTACTATTGAGCAGGAAGCAGCTAATTTGGGAATTAATTTAATTGAGCGTGCTGGTTTGTCTATTGCCAAATTAGTGAGTTCGCAGTTTAGCAAAAAAGATCGCATTTTAATTATTGCAGGTCGTGGAAATAACGGCAGTGATGGAATGGCCGCTGCGATTAACCTGATTGAAGCTGGTTATAAAGTAGATTTAGTTCGCTTATTTAAAGATAATACTGCAGTTAATCAACAGTGGTATGAACGTTGTGTTGCACTTAAAAAACCTCTAGCTAAGATGCCCAGTGATTTATCTAAATATCAGTTAATTATTGATGCAATTTATGGAATTGGTCTTACGCACGAGTTGGATGTAGAGACGGCTAAAATTATTCAAAAAATTAATCAGCAGTCTTCTTTCGTGTTGAGTTTAGATGCACCAAGTGGTTTGAACCCGTTTAGCGGTAAAGTATTTGGTGAAGCTATTCATGCGGATTGTACTTTGACCTTTATCAGTGACAAACCAGGGCTGCATACTGGGGATGGATTAGATTGCAGCGGTGAAGTCCAAGTGGTAGAATTAGTTGACGCTTCTGAATATAAATTACCTGATGCATTATATCCAACCAGTTTTAATGTTTTGGATGATATTAACTATAGCCCTCTTTTGCGCATGAAGTTCAATACTAACAAAGGTAGCTATGGTACGGTTGCAATCATTGGTGGTAATAAAGGAATGCACGGTGCACTATTCTTAGCTGGTCGGGCTGCTTTATTAGCTGGGGCAGGTAAAGTTGTGCTTGGTGCATTGGATAGTGATTTTAAATTAGATTTCTCAATGCCTGAATTAATGAGTCAATCACCGAAAGAAATTGTCCGTAACCTGCAGGCCTTTGATGCAATTGCAATTGGTCCAGGTCTGGGACAAGATGATAAGGCCGTTAAAATTCTTGACAAATTATTAGATGATATCGAAGATAGCAAATTATTGGTTGATGCGGATGCGCTAAATCTGATTGCAAATAATCTTGAATTAAAATTAAAATTCCGCGAAGTGCGTTATAAAATTATAACCCCACACCCCGGTGAAGCAGCGCGAATTCTTGGGGTTACGGTAAACGAAGTTCAGGAAGATCGTTTTATGTCGATTACGGATATTTCGACTAAGCTTAATGCCGTAACGATTTTAAAAGGTGCTGGTAGCCTGATTCAAGCAAATAACCAAATTTTTGTTAATACTACAGGTAATCCTGGGTTGGCAAATGCTGGGCAGGGCGATACTCTAACTGGCTTGATTGCTGCTTTTCTAGCTCAAGGAATGGAGATGTTGGATGCTACTCGCTTAGGGGTATTTGTACATGGCTTAGCTGCAGATCGTTTGGTTATTCAAAAACGTGGCTATAATGGCATTTTGGCGAGCATCGTGGCTGAAGAGGCAAGCTGTGTGATCAATGAAATGGTATATGGTAACTTATTTCAATAATTTTTCTATTGGGTTAGATTAAATTCACTGGATTTATTTCTTATCCGTATTTTATTCATCTAAAAATTAAAAAACCGCTGAACAAACAGCGGTTTTTAAGAGCTTTAACAAGCTTAGAATAAGTAACCAACTTTAACATAAACTGTTGAGTTACCATCAGACATACCATTTGCACCAGTATTTGGTTGGTTGTTGAATGATTGGTCATATTTATAACCAGCAGCAACTAAGATAGTTCTAGCGATATCGTATTGAACTTCAGGATTGACTGTATAACGAAAATCAGAAACCCATCCTTGTTGCATTTGACCTGCCCATGCTGCATTTGTACCATTAGAAACTACACCATTAGCATTTAAAGGTCCTTGACCATCTTGAGTTGCATCATATGCTGTCATATCAAGCGAGAATTTTAAATTGTCTAATAAGCGATATTCTGGTTTAACACCTAGACCATAGTATTGGTTAAGATTAGTCATAGTCGTACCATATGTATAAGTAACATAAGGAATAACTTGGAAACCATTTGAAGCATCACCAAAAAATTGGAATGCGTAACCAGCTTTACCTGTAATCAAAGCTTGAGCATAGTTTGAACCCATTGATTGCGAAGGAATACCAGGGTAACCCATAGAACTATAAACCGAATCATTTGCCTCTACGTTAATCCAGATATTATTTTTAGTTTGTAACGTAGAACCTAGTGTCCAAGAATTCATAGTACCAGCTTGACCTTCATTAATTGAAGTATTATTATAACCAGCATAAACGTTATTATTGAAATCTTGGAAAGTATCTGCCATTGCTACGATTGAAGAACTAGCCAAAATTACTGCAAGAATTTTTTTCATTATAAAGCCCTTTTTGTTAAAATTATTTACATTGTCTAATGAGCATAATCTTGTTTCAAGTCTCTCATAAATGAAAAGCAAGACCACTCTATAAGTAGGGATTATAATACAGAAAGATGAAATAGTCAAGTAATCAGCTTAATTTAAATGTGGTTATGTTGCAAAAGACAACATTTTAAAATATAATGGAAAAAATAGCGTCAGAAATTTGACGCTATGGGTTTATGTGTGGTAATGACTTAGGCGTTATAGTTGTTGGAGGTATTTTTTATGAAATACTCTTAATTGCTCTACTAGTTGAATAATTTGCTCGCGTGGTGGCAAAAACGTGGTGCGGAAGTGAAGTGTATTGGGAAATTGTCCAAATCCAGACCCCGGCACAACACATATTCCCGTATCTTCGAGTAAAGCCATGCAATATTTTTCGTCAATTGCAGATTCTGCATTTCTATTGATGTGTGCTGCAGGTAGCTCAATTTTGACAAAAGCATACATTGCTCCTTCAGGAATATTAACGCTTAAACCATCAATATTGTTTAACTCACTACCAATAATTTGTGCTTTTTCTTTCAGATCATTTAAGATGAAGGTTTTTTCTTCAAGATATAAGTCATAACTAGCATCACCCGGCTCAGGTGGTGAAACCATGAGGTAGCATGCAATTTGTCCAGCCAGATTGGCGCAGAGATTAATTGATTGAAGTTTTACAAATTGAGCAAATACATCATCAGGTACGTTGCGTACCTCAAGGTATCCCGAGCGATGCCCGCATTCACCGTAATAACCTTTAGACATCGAGTGAAAGCTGAATAAAGTTACATCAGTTACTTGCATTTCATGCATAACTTTGGCAAAGGAGTGAAATTTTGCGGTTTTACTATAGATATTTTCCTGATACACCTCATCCGCTAAAATTGATAAATTATGTTTACGGGCAAAATTAATAATCATTTTGATGTTATCATATGACAGAACTGCACCAGTTGGGTTACCCGGGTTAATTACCGTGATTGCAACCGGATTAAGCTTATTCATTTTCGCGGTATTGTAACTATCAAGTAGGCTTTCTTCGTTGAGCTGCCAGTGGTTGGCTTCATCTAAATAATAACCAATACTTTGTCCACCTACAAGAGTTAGAGTAGCGCTATACATTGGATATTGTGGTACTGGTAACATTAAACCATCAGTTGGATTTTTGATAATCGCTGTAATTACTGATTGTGCTGCTTTACTCGCGCCATCAGTTAAGATAATCCGCTCAGAATCTGCTGGTATATTATCACGCTTGCTAATAAATTCGGCAACTGCGACCCGAGCAAATTCAACTCCAGCGCTGGCAGAATATGCTCCAACCCCTTCAGGAAGTGCTTTAAGGATTGATTTAGCGCGCTCAATTGAGTCAGAATGAAATAAAGATGTAATATCTTGTTTAAGTAAGTTTGGAAACTCTAGCAAACTTAAAACCTCACGGACATAAGTCATTGGTTTTTGTGCAAAAGCATGTGGGTTTCCAATATTACAATAAGTAATTTTTTTACCTTGCTTTTCAAGTTCTTGTGCACGGATTACGATGCGCCCACGCACCGCATAGTCAGCATCAATGAGGCGCTGACTTAAGTTGATGTAATTTAACATAATTGTAAACAGTATAAAAGAGTGGTTAAATAAAACGCATTGATAAATCAATTGCCTGAATATTTTTGGTTAATGCTCCGATAGAGATTCGATGGACTCCACTTTGTGCATAAGTGTGGATATTATCCAAATTTACATTTCCGGAAATCTCAAGTTCAACTTGGTAAGGCTTACTGTAATCTACGCACTGCAAAATTTCTGCCATAGTCATATTGTCCAACAATAATAAATTGGCACCAGCAGCTATAGCCTCTTTTAACTCTGCGAAACTCTCAACTTCGATTTGAATAGGAATTTGCTTTGGTGTTTGTTTAAGTGCATATTGTAAAACCTGAGTGATTCCACCATGAGCTATAATATGGTTTTCTTTGATTAAGACACCGTCAAAAAGACCAATTCGTTGATTGACTCCACCACCAACGGTGACTGCGTATTTTTGTGCTAAGCGTAAGCTTGGTATGGTTTTTCGTGTATCCATAATTTTTACATTGGGATTTGCAGCTTGGGTAACAAATTTATGTGTGGTGGTAGCGGTAGCTGAAAGTGTTTGCAGAAAATTTAGCGCAGTACGCTCCGCGGTTAGCATAGCACGCGAGTTACCAGCTATTTTAACTAATTGTGTCCCCGCAGCAATATGTTGACCTTCTTCGATGAACCATTCAAATTGGCAGTTTTCATCACAGAATAAAAAAGAATACTCAGCCCAACGCAGACCACAGACAATCATTTCTTGATTGGTCGTGATTATTGCACTTGATAATTTATCTTCAGGGATAAGTGATGCTGTCCAATCAGTGCCATTTCCCAAATCTTCTTGTAATGAGCGGGAAACGTCCGCTGCAATTTGCACCTTACTTGGGTGATAATTAATTACAGTCATCAGAATTATTTCATAAAATCAGGGATAGCTGGCATATTTGGCGAAACTGTTAGTACCTCATAACCATCAGGAGTAACTAAAATAGTATGTTCAAACTGTGCTGAAAGACTACGATCTTTGGTTAATGCAGTCCAACCATTACTCGAAAATCTGACTGTCCGTTTACCTTGGTTAATCATTGGCTCAATCGTGAAAATCATACCTGCTTGTAATTGCGGACCCGTTTTAGCTTTACCGTAGTGAAGTACTTGAGGATCTTCGTGAAATCCTTCACCAATGCCGTGTCCACAAAACTCTTGAACTACACTGTATGCATTTTTTTCTGCATGAGTTTGGATAGCATGCCCGATATCACCAAGAAAATTACCGGGTTTAACTTGCTTAATTCCAAGCCACATACATTCATATGTAATTTGTACCAAACGTTTTGCCTGTGGTGTGACTTTATCGCCAACTAGGTATGTACGTGAGGTATCACCATGAACACCATTTTTGTAAACTGTAATATCTAGATTGACAATATCGCCATTTTTTAATGGCTTATCATTTGGGATTCCGTGGCAGATCTCTGCATTCACCGAGGTACAGATTGAATTTGGGTAAGCTGGTCCTTTGGGATTGGGTTGATAGTTTAACGGTGATGGATATGCATTTTGTACATTAACAATGTAATCATGACAGAGTTTATCCAGCTCAAGTGTAGTTATACCAGGTTTTACATAAGGTTCAATATAATCAAGAACCTCTGCTGCTAGTTTACAAGAGATGCGCATTAAATCAATTTGAGCTTGAGTTTTTATAATAATTGACATATTTTTCCTAATAATCTATATTCATAGCAAGTTTAATTTGTTTTAAATTATCACTGGCAATATCACGCGCACGTAAACATCCATCGGTAATAATTCGTTTTACCAAATTTGGTTCATCTAAGTATGGAGCTGCATTTTCTATTAATTCAGATTGTTGAACGTTAATGGCATCAATTAATGGTGCTTTGCAATCCAAACAACCAATTCCTGCAGAAAGGCAACCCAGCTCGACCCACGATTTGACATCTTCACTACTATATATTTGATGAAGTGTCCATACTGGGCAAGATTCAGGGTTTCCGCGGTCAGTTTTACGAATGCGCGCAGGATCAGTCGTCATGGAGCGAATTTTATTAGCCACAAGTTCAGATGTGTCGCGTAAATTAATCGTGTTATTTGCCCGATAGTTCATTTGTTGTCCGTCTAATCCCAGTATTTTAACTGCTGGACTTGGCATTAATTGTGGCTCATTCAAAAATACTTTGCCTTTGTTTTCCAAAAATGCAAATAATCTTTCCCGATCTCCATGTGATAGGTTTAATGCATCGTGTAGCATAAAGCGAGCGCGTTCCAATGCCTCATCATCACCTTCTTGCTGATACTTTAAGAGTAGGCTTTCATACAATTCAGCTTTCTTATGCCCAAGTTTTTTGATTGACTCTTGAGCCTTATGCTCAAAACCGTCTTCACGTCCAAATAGATGGTTAAAGCGACGTGCAATTTCGCGAGCTAATTCTAAGTTGGCAATTTGTTCCTCTTGTGCGAGTACATGACGAACGTTATACATTAAGATGTCAGCACTTTGAGTTAGCGAAGCACCCAAAAAGCCATAAGTATTTAAATCAGTATGCTCTAATTCATCTATTAATTCTTTATAACTAGGTACGCGCTCTAGCCAACTCAATGGTGTAATTGCACCCAATAGAGTCGTTAACTCATACTGTTCCGGAATTTTTGATTGAATAAAAATTGTTGCTTGAGATGGATCTATTCCTGCAGCAAGCCAGTTAATAACCATTTCATTAACGTAACTAGAAATTTTTTCAGTATCATTAAAATTTTGGACTAAACTATGTACGTCAGCGACCATAAAGAGACAGTCATATTCATATTGAATTTTTTTCCAATGCTGTAAAGCACCAAAATAATGCCCTAGATGAAGTGGACTATTGGGGCGCATTGCTGCGAGTAAATTTTTGGAGTGTATGTTCATTTTAGCTTAACGCAATAGAGTAAATATGCCACCAACCAGTAAACTATAAAGTGGCTGCATAATATAGTTTAACCCACCAAGTAGTAATAAAGCAATTAAAATCCACATCCCATAGCGCTCAGTTTGCGCATATTGCTGTGCTTGTTTTACAGGGAGCAATGAAAATAATATTCGCCCACCATCCAAAGGGAGGATCGGTAGTAAATTTAAGATTAATAGGCTGACGTTGATGCTAATTCCTGCCTGTGCCATTAGGCTCAATGGGACTCCAAAGTAATTATCTAGATATAAAGTTCCTTTGAGTAATAACCCCCAAATCAGAGCCATTGCTAAATTAGATAAGGGACCCGCCAATGCGATCCAGAGTAAGTCTTTTTTAGGGCTTTTTAGTTTTGAAAAATTTATTGGTACAGGTTTAGCCCAGCCAAAAATAAATCCTGCTCCGCCTGACATGGCTCCCAAAACTATACTAATCAAAGGAAATACTACTGTACCAAATGGATCAATATGATGCATTGGGTTTAATGATAACCGTCCAAGTAGTTTCGCGGTATTATCTCCATATTTGTGTGCAACAAATGCATGCGCTGCTTCATGAAGGGTAATGGCAAAAATTAGCGGTATGATATATACCGCTACAGTTTGAACTATGGATAAGTTATTCATGAATAAGTGACACCTCGGTTAAAATTAACTGTGTCATAAAAAGAATAATTCAAAATTAAAACTCAACTTTCTTAACATATTTGCTTAAAATATTACGGAACTGGTCCTGAATTCGCTTTAAGGCACTATTTGTTTCTGCTTCAAAACGTAATACCAACACTGGGGTTGTATTAGATGCACGTACTAGACCAAATCCATCGATATATTCAACGCGCAATCCATCGATGGTAATAATTTCTTTGCTACCTTCAAATTTTGCACTTTTTTGTAATTTCTCAATTATGCGATGTTGTTCACCTTCGCTGCTAACTTCAATATTAATCTCTGGAGTCGATACCGCGTTTGGTAATGCATTTAATAATTCAGACGGATTATCAACTTGAGCCAAAATCTCCAAAAGTCTCGCACCAGCATAAACGCCGTCATCACTACCATACCAGCGATCGTTAAAGAATATATGTCCTGACATTTCACCGGCAAGGAGCGCTCCAGTTTCTTTGATTTTGGCTTTTACATAAGAGTGACCTGTACGGCACATAATAGCTTCACCATTTTGCTCTTTGATCCATTTACCAAGTAATCTAGAGGATTTTACATCATAGATTATTTTAGCCCGTGGGTTTTTACTCAAGATGTCAGCTGCATAAAGCATCATTTGTCGATCAGGGTAAATTATGTTACCTTCCTTGGTAACAACACCTAAACGATCACCATCGCCATCAAATGCAAGACCGATTTCAGCATCGGTAGTTTGCAATGCATCAACCAAATCTTTTAGGTTTTCTGGCTTGGAAGGATCTGGGTGGTGATTAGGGAAATTTCCATTTACTTCACAAAACAATCCTAAAACTTTACACCCCATTCTGCGATAGAGTAATGGAGCAATTTTTCCTGCAACGCCGTTTCCTGCATCAACTACTATCGAAAGTCTGCGCTCTAACTTTATATCACCCACGATTTTATTTAGATAAGCTTCACGAATGTCTTCGCGGTAATGTATTCCACTACCTGTCGCAACCTCTTTTTTTTCTACACGCATTCGAATTTGTTGTATTTTATCACCAGAGAGAGTTTCACCTGCCATTACCATTTTTAGACCATTATACTCAGGAGGATTGTGACTTCCAGTAATCATTACACCAGAAAATGTTTTTAGCTCATAATTAGCAAAATAGACCATCGGTGTGGTTACTTCGCCTACTTCATAAACATTGCATCCTGACTTTAAAATTCCTCGAATCAGACTCTCTGCCAAGGATGGACTGGTAAGCCGTCCATCAAATCCAACGACTAATCCTTTAACTTGCTTTTCAACCGCAATCGAACCCAAGACCTGACCGATTACCTCAACCGTTGCAGGAGTTAATTGTGTCGCAACAATTCCACGAATGTCGTAAGCTTTAAAAATTTCGGCAGCAATTTTTTTCATGTGTTTTATTTATATCCTCTAAAGGTGGTAAATCCTATGATACAGTGCATTTTAGATGCTATAATCATGTGGTTAAAAGCTTATTTTAGCACATTTATACATTTGAATTTTAGAAAATATGTCTGCAATCTGGCTGTACGAGTTCTTAATCTGTAAAAGCTCTGCTGGATGTCGATGTGAAAACATATACCTTTGCTCAGTGGTAATTCCAATAAAACATGAAATAAATTTTTCTAGACAAGATTAAGATAGACCTATAATGAATTTACAGTTTAAAAATTTTTCGTTACGCTCTTTACTAGTTAAAATGTTGGCATATGCCGTGGTATTTTATCTGCTAATTATCCTCGCTTCAATTTCAATCACTGGTTATATTTTTCTTAATCTTAGTAATTATAGTTCTCGAATTGAACAAACTATCTATAAACATACTGGATATAAGTTACAAGCTGGTTCAATTCAGACTAAGCTAAATAATGCTTATCTTCCCGAAATTATTATAAAAGATATCTTACTGGTTAACCCAGTTAATCAAAAGCAGCAACTTCATATAAAATCACTGGACTTTGTCTTTTCTTATTCGAGTATTTGGGATTTAGAACCAATTTTTAATCAAATATATGTTGATGGTGTCGGGTTATCAATTGAATATGATCCGGATGGAAGCATTATAATTAATGGAATAAATGTTAATAACCCAGACAAACAAACACTTGAAAATACTAAAAATAGTCCAATAGACATTGAGCGTTGGTTATTAAAACAAGGTAATGTAACGCTAGATCATGTTAACCTCAAGTATCATGATTTGAAAAATGGATTACCTGAGATGGAGTTTAAGAATATTAAAGTAGGGCTTGAGCGAAGTTTGTGGGATAAACATCGCTTATATGTTGATTTCTTTGGTAAAAGTTACCTTAATTTGTTGGAAGCAGAGCTAAGCTGGCAAGGTGGTAAATTTGAGCATTGGGATCATTGGGAAATGGCTGATTTAAGAGTTCAATCAATTAATGGCGAAAATAATTTACTATTCTCATTAAGCCAAATTATTCCAGGTCTTAATCCCGCAGATAAATTTAATGCTACAACGGCATTGCACGCGAGCATGAAAAAAGGTCAATTACAAGAATTGTATGCTAATTTTGATGTTAATAATTTCCAATTAGCTTTAGCTGATGCAGATTTGGTCAATTTTCCCAAACTTGGTGGAAACATAAATATCAAATTACTGAATAATAATTATTATACGATACAAGCCAACAATTTAATGGTAGTTACCAGCGCAGGATATCTATTTGATAATGCTAAAATTACAGGATCTTACAGCATAAATAAAAGTGGCTATTTGGAACTCAGTAATACTAATCTTGTCGCCATTAATAATCTACTTAGTGTCATTGATGCGACGGATGGAATGAGTATTGATGGAACAATTAATTCGGTCAAGTATAATTGGAGTGGCGCTTTCTCGAAACCTAGTGATTATAATTTGCAAGCTGATTTTCATGATATTTCTTTTTCTTCTACCAGTCCAGATTATCCTAGCCTTAGTCATGTGAGTGGAGATGTTAGTGTTGGAAAAAAACATGGTTCTCTAAATCTAACTTTGCAAAATAGTGTATTTTTATATGATAAATTATTTTTAATTCCTTATGAATTTAAATCGCTACAGAGTAAGATAGACTGGAATCTTACTCCGCAAAATCAGTTGAATATATCCATGCACAAAACTGACCTTGAAACTAAAGATTTTAAAGCGACAATGGATGGAAGTTACCATAATGATCCATTGAATCCAAGCAGTAGTGGCTATTTGGCAATGAATGCGCATGTTGATCGAGTAAAAACATCAAAAGTTGGTGATTATCTTCCTAAGTCGATCCCAATGAGTGTGCATAAGTGGTTAAATATGGGCTTAGCTGGTGGTGATGGTGTTAATGCTAATATGATACTTAAAGGTCCATTGGATAGCTTTCCTTTTCAAGATGGGAAAGGTTTGTTTTATATTACTGCTGATGTAGACAATGGCAAAGTACAATATGTCAAAGATTGGCCACCTTTAGAAAATGTTTATGGCAAATTTATTCTAAAGAATACTAATATTACGGTTAAGGCAGCATCAGGAAGAATTCAGGGTAATTATTTAGATCCGACAATAGTAGTTATTCCAGATTATTCTGCACCAGATGGCGTATATTTAACCGCAGATGGTCATGCACATGGCAGTACGGCGAATTTTATGGAGTATCTAAAAAATACCCCTGTTAACGAAATAATTGGTAAATTGCCTGAAAAAATTACTGCCACTGGAGATGGGGTGGTCAAATTATATTTAAAAGTTCCATTCAAAGAGCCTAAACACACAGAGGTTAAAGGGGTATATCACTTTGAAAATAATACTATTTTATTTGATTTACCAATTCCAAAATTATCAGCAGTTAATGGTGATTTAGGGTTTTCACAACACGGGGTTGAGATTTCGGATCTAAAAGCAGAGGCTTTTGCGAGTAAAGCTAATTTGTATTCGAGCATTTCAAAAGACGGAAAGATGAACTTTAAGGTTATTGCACCAAAGCTTAATTATCACGATGTAAGTGAGTTTTATTTGCGTCCATTCAGTGCGCTAATCTCAGGCTCAGCAGACACGCAAATTAATTTTGTAATCGCTAAGCACGGGCTGGAGCAGTTAAATGCACGGAGTAATCTTGTTGGTGTTAAGTTGAACGGACCTACTCCTCTTGCTAAAGAATCCAGTGCTGCCTCGTCATTAACGCTTAATTTAAAACCTGTAACTAATGATGGAACTCTGATTAACTGGCAGTATGGTGATGCCATACGTGGGCAGCAATTTTTCCCCGCTAAGGGTGCTCTTACGAAAGGGCAAGTCGCAATTGGTTATGGAGCTTCATTTCTTAGTGATCCGGATAGTACTGCTTTGACTACTGTCAATGTGAATCTTCCTACGGTTGATCTGTTAGAGTGGATTGCTGAAGTTAATACTGTGTTGAAAACAATTAAACAAGAAAAGCTTATTAGTGAAAGTGGTGATTTAAGTGCGTTAGATGGCTCTGCTGCGGGAGTTAAATTATCCGACAAAAAAACTAGAAAAATGTTACCAATACAAGTACAGGTATCCAGTGATCAGTTTAAATTTGGTAAAATTGACCTAGGTTCTGGCTCAGCAAATGTTGTTGCTGATGGGCGGCATACTTATTTCAATATGTATACGCCAATAGTTAGTGGAGTAGGTGATTTAGTTTATGCACAGGATAGATTAAAATTAACACTTGATAAATATATGCTATTCAAAAAATTAAATAAGATTGCTCCTCGTTCTGGTGAGAGTGAGCATAAAATTAATTTTGTTAATGGTTCTGATAAAGTTACAAAAGCTAAACTTCCTGATATAGATTTAATAATAACTAATTTATTTTATCAGAATCATAGTCTGGGTACGCTTGATGCTAAATTAATGCAACGTGGAAATGATTTACTTATTGAAAGTGGAAGTTTGAGTTCGAAGCAGGCAGTAATTAATTTTAGTGCAACTAACGCATGTTTTGGTTGCGGACGTGATGCCTCTTTTGTCGATTTCCGTGCTAACGCTCAGATTTATAACCTTGGTGATTTAATCTATAATTTAGATTTAGGTCGAGTTATCAGTGATGGACATGGTACAGTGAATGCGTCATTTCAATGGAATGGGGGGTTTCAAGATTTTAATATTTTACAAACTGTTGGTTCAATTAATGCTGATATTTCTTCTGGAAAATTTTTGAAAGTTCATCTTGGTGTTTTAGGTGGTCTAATGAGCATCATAAATCTTCAAGGTGTGTTTGAATTTACTACTGGAGATTTAAGAGATATTTTTAGAAGTGGTTTCTTCTTTGATTCTTTAAAACTCAATGTTGATATTTTAACTTCATTAATTGAATTAAAGAATCTGTCAATGTCTGGACCTATGGCGAATGTTAGTAGTTTTGGTAAAGCTAATTTTGCAAATAATTCAGTTGATGCATAT
Source organism: Burkholderiales bacterium (assembly GCA_035438765.1). Lineage (GTDB taxonomy): Bacteria > Pseudomonadota > Gammaproteobacteria > Burkholderiales > UBA11063 > Aquella. The sequence continues at coordinate 61,859 of DAORIZ010000004.1, forward strand.
GTTTCTGTCGCGCCAAAGCTTGGCGTAGTGGTGGCGCTTACTGCTGGAGTTGTGACGCTGAATCCTTTAGTGGGTGTGGCGGTTTATTTGGGTGAGTTAGTTTTTGGCGATCCACAAAATAAACTATTTACATTTGGTTACCATGTAACTGGTAGCTTGAAAAAACCTAAAGTTGTGCGTACTCAATTGACTGAACAAATTGTGAAAAACGTTAATGCTACAGTTGGTAACTAGGTAGTGAATGTATGAAATTGAGAATCGCAGCGTTACAGATGATTTCAACTCGTGATGTCATAGAAAATTTAAATAAAGCCTCCAAGATGATTGCTGAAGCGGCAGGTAATGGTGCACAAGTTGTAGTGTTACCAGAGTTTTTTGCAAAGATTACCACCAGTGATGATCCTTATCGTACTAATCATGCTGAGGATTTTGGCAGTGGAGTCATACAATCATACTTAAAGGACATTGCTGTTTTGCATGGCATATATATAATTGCTGGCAGTGTGTTGCTTAATTCATCCACAGCAAATAAATTTTATAATAGTTGTTTGGTCGTCTCTCCAGATGGTGCGATCATTGCTCATTATGATAAGATTCATTTGTTTAAATTTAATGATGGATTTCAGCATTATGATGAAAGTGAAATATTGCTTGCTGGAGATAAAATAGTCAGCTGTGATATTCTTGGTTTTAACTTCGGTTTAGCAATTTGCTATGATCTACGTTTTCCTGAGCTGTTTCGTACTTTGGGTCTTGTTGATATAATTGTTCTACCTTCCGCATTTACCTATCCAACAGGTCTGGCTCATTGGGAGCTACTGATTCGTGCACGAGCAGTCGAGAATCAATGTTACTTTCTTGGTGTGAATCAAGGTGGTGCGCATGACACTGGGCGGAGAACCTATGGTCATTCCATGCTAGTAGACCCATGGGGTGAGGTGATTGTTTCTGTCTTGGAGGGCGAGAAAATCATTTATGCTACAATAGATTCTGATAAGATTAGAGATATACGGACAAAACTACCAGCTTTTGAGCATCGACGAATTAATTAGGAGTATTTTACGTATAAAAAATGCCGATCATAAGAAACGGCATTTTTTATACGTGTTTGATTAGGCAAAATTTTTGCTGACAAAATCCCAATTTACTAGATTCCAAAAAGCAGCCATATAATTTGGACGACTATTGCGATAGTCAATATAGTAAGCATGTTCCCAAACGTCACAAGTTAATAAAGCTTTATTAGCTGTCGTTAGTGGAGTTGCTGCATTCGATGTTGATACTAATTCCAATTCTCCTGCTGGAGTTTTTACTAACCAGCCCCATCCTGAGCCAAAAGTTCCGACGCAAGTAGCTGTAAATTGCTTTTTAAATTCTTCAAATGAACCAAATTTTTTATCAATTGCTTGTTTTAAAGCTCCAGTTGGCTCGCCACCGCCTTGTGGTGATAGACAGTTCCAATAAAATGAATGGTTCCATACTTGTGCCGCATTGTTAAATACGCCACCAGTAGATTTTTTTGTAATTTCTTCTAAACTAGCATTTTCAAATTCAGTACCTTTGATAAGGTTGTTTAAATTTGTTACATATGTTTGGTGATGCTTACCATAATGATATTCCAAAGTCTCTTTTGAAATATGTGGCGCAAGAGCGTCTAATGCATAAGGCAACTGAGGTAATGTGTGTTCCATAATTATTTCCTTTCGAAGTTAAAATCTCAGGCAATAGTTTAGCATGTTGCGAGGTCTTTGCGAATAAATTAGCAAAATATATTATTCAAAATGCTCTAGAGTAGATTAAAATATACGCTTTCTGATTTATTCTGTTAAAGTTTGGTTCTTGCTAGTTGAATGACTATATAAAAAGTGGCGTTTTTTTAGGGGTAGAAAAAGTGACTAAAGCAATTTATGCAGGTAGTTTTGACCCAATAACCAATGGGCATCTATGGGTGATTGATAAAGCCGCAGAAATCTTTGATGAGTTGGTTGTTGCGGTTGGAGACAATCCTGGTAAATCGTATACTTTCACAACTAAAGAGCGAGTTGATTTACTGAAGCAAGTTCTTATAAAATATCCTAATATCAAAATTGGACAATTTAGTGGTGAATTTTTAGTAAATTATGCGCTAAAAGAAAATGCTGCTTATATTGTACGAGGTATTAGAAATGCTCAGGATTATGAGTTTGAAAAGACTATTCGTAATATTAACTCTGACGTTTCTGCCTCAATAGATACTGTTTTTTTAATTCCACCTCGTGACTATGCGGAGGTTTCTTCAAGTTTGGTTAAGGGGTTTGTGGGAACTAGTGGGTGGCAGCAGATTGTTGCCAAATATGTTCCATCAATAGTTTTAGATGCGCTAATAAAAAAGCATCAAGAGAGAAATAATGTTAATTGTGAATGATAATGTTGCGCGTGCTTGTACTAAATTATGGTTTTTAGTGGCTGAGTTTAAACAGCCTGCTGATGGGTTATTATCAAATTTTTTTCGTGAAAATCGAAAGCTTGGTGTTAGTGACAGAAATGCTGTTGCTGAGACTATTTATACTATTTTACGGAATTACAATAAGCTCAGTAAAGTCGTAAACCCTAAGAATTCATTTACTTTGATTGGTTACGTTTGGTTAAAATTATTAGGTGTTAATCGTCAGCAGTTGCGTGATTTGAAAACAATAAATTTGGGTGAGATTGATAAGCTTTCTGATTTAGATTTCACTACGATTGAGCTGCCACAATGGGTGATTGATAAGCTTAGCTTACGTTATAGTTTAGATGAAATTCGTGTTTTAGCTACAGCAATGAGTAAATCTGCGCCTTTAACATTGAGAGTAAATACATTTAAACAAAATCGTGAAGTAGTCATGCAGGAGTTAGAAAATGCAGGACTAAGAGCTAAGTTAACCAAATATTCGCCATTTGGAATTAAGTTGAGTTCGCGAACTGCATTGATTGGCAACAGTTTATTTGCGGATGGTATTATCGAAGTTCAGGATGAGGCTAGTCAGTTGGCAGGGCTTCTTCTTGAGCCTAAACGTGGCGAAATGATTGTTGACTTTTGTGCGGGAAGTGGTGGTAAAACTCTGCTATTCGGTATGTTAATGCGCAATAGCGGTCGAATTTATGCTTTTGATGTTAATGAACGTCGCTTAGGGAATTTGACACCGAGATTAGCGCGTTCTGGTTTGTCAAATATATTTCCACAGCTAATTAGTAATGAGCACGACGTGAAGGTGAAACGCTTGATCGGTAAAATTGATCGGGTTTTTGTTGATGCTCCCTGTCTTGGTTTGGGGACGTTGCGTCGTAATCCTGATTTAAAGTTTCGTCATAATGAGCAAAGTTTACGTGAAATTAATGAAAAACAATTATCAATTTTAAATTCTGCTGCTCGCTTAGTAAAACCTGGTGGACGGTTGGTTTATGCAACATGTAGTATTCTGCCTGATGAAAATCAAAATATCATTACTGAGTTTCTCAATCTTAATTCTGATTTTAAAATAGTGAATATAGATCAGGTTGTTATGTTGAAAGATTTAGGGCTGGGATGTGGCGACTTTCTTGAGTTGAGTCCAACTATACATGATACGGATGGATTTTTTGCTTGCGCAATGCAAAAAGATGCAAACTAACAACGTTTATGATATTGTTTTTGGGTAAAATAGGTGTCTAATACTTATAAACTAAAAATGGGGATATATCATGTCAGGCTTGGTTATACAAAGCTTTCTTGGGTTTTTCTTTCTGATTGCTCTTGCTTTTTGTTTTTCGGAAAATCGTAAATCAATTAATTGGAAGTTGGTTTTAACTGCATTTGTAATGCAGAATATTTTGTTTTTATTAATTCGCTATGTTCCTGCGGTTAGCTCCGTACTGCAATTGCTTTCTGCTGGTTTGTTAAAATTTATGGACTATGCTAATGAAGGGGCAGGGTTTGTTTTTGGTAGTTTAGTTGATAAATCGAAATATGGATTTGTATTTGCATTGGTAGTTGTTCCGACAATTATCTTTTTTGGTTCAGTTATTTCGTTGCTCTACTTCTTCGGAGTTATGCAGCGTATTATTGTTTTTTTAGCATTTTTGCTGCGTAAGACAATCCGTCTCTCTGGAGTTGAAAGTTTGGTTGTCATCGCTGATATTTTTCTTGGACAATCTGAAGGTCCAATGGTGATTGGTCCATATGTGGCAAAAATGACTCGTTCTGAATTGGCATGTGCTTTTGTTGCTGGTTTAGCGAATTTATCCGGTTCAACTTTAGGCATTTATTTAAGCTTTTTGGGTGGTGGAGATCATGCCAAAGAACTAATTTTTGCGCAATCGCTATTAACGGCAACGTTCATGAATGCAACTTCAGCAATCATCTTTGCTAAAATATTTTTCCCAGAAACAGAATATGACAAGATTATGGATTCTTCACATATTAAAGTTGGTGGTATGCAAGCTGACAGCGCAATTGATGCAATTATGCATGGTGCGTTCACTGGGGTTAAAATTGGTGTTGCGATTTGTGCAGCCTTGATGGCCGTTATTCCATTAGTTCACGCAATAGACGGAGTTTTATTTTGGATTGGCGACATTGCTCACCTTAACGCGTGGGTACAAAATATGTCAAATAAAGCGTTCGATGGTTTGTCACTGGAGTTTATTTTTGGGCTTATTTTTAGATTTTTTGCGTTCTTTATGGGAATTAGCTGGAGTGAGACCTTACAGGTTGGAAGCTTGCTTGGGCAAAAGGTTGCAATTAATGAATTCGTCGCCTATATGAGTTTGGGTAAAATGGAAGCCGCGGGAGTTTTATCTGCTAATTCAATATTTATATCAACTTTTGCGTTAGCTAGCTTTTCTAATTTTTCATCGATTGGTATCTCAATGGGCGCATTCTCTGCATTAGCGCCAGGGCGTCAATCTGACTTAGCCTCAATGGGATTTAAAGCGCTAACTGCGGCAATTATGGCAGGATTTATGACTGCAACAGTTGCTGGTTTTTGGCATGGGATACTTGGCTAATAGCGAAAGCCAGTCAAACATTAACGATGACAATTATTGTCATCGTTTTTTGTTTAGTTTATAATATACCCTCTTATTGTAAAAATTTTCTTGATGGTGGTTTTTGCTGCTGCGGTATGGCGTGCTTATTGTGCTTGTAACTAGAGACAGGTATCGCTTATGGAACTGTAACTTTTATTGGATATTTTAATGCATTTATTGAATATAACGAACCTTGATTACATAATGATGACGATTTTACTTGGAATAATAGCGGTAATTTCATATTACTTCCGCCGCAAAAATCCGTCGAGCGGTGATTATCTTATTATGCAAAACCATCGTATTAATACGTTGATGGTTTGTCTAAGCATGGGTGGTTTTGGTTTAATTGAATTTTTGTTGCTAAGTAGTTATGGTGCATATGCAGGTATCCCCGCACTATGTCTTTTTGTACCGTGTTTTTTAGTTGCTTCTTATTTTTTGGGACACAAATTAACCGAATCATCTTCTCTTAATTCTATAACATCAAGTGTTACAACTAATATTCATCAGCGCGTTATGCTAATTTGTTATGCACTATTTATGTTGCTTAGTGCGAGTGTTGCAATTTGTGTTATGGTTTGGATACTAAAAAATCTTTTGGGCTGGGAATTTGGGAATAGTACTTTGTCTTTGTTGGGTGTAGTTCTTATCTGCTTATTGATTGGCGGAGTGATTAGTGTATTATATAATCAAACCCTAGTATTAATCTTAAGCTCTCTAATTGTGGCGGTCGTGGTTATAATTGCTTATCATGGTATTGGTAATGGTAACTTAATTGCTAATTTGCATAATGTTGCGACTGAAAATAAACTTTCTGCTAATCATTTTACAACTTTACAGTTGAACTACTTGATGCTTCCACAATTATGGTTGGTTCTAGTGAGCGCCATGCTAGTGGTGCTGATTAATCCTCTAAACCGTATTAAATATGTGAAATCAAGTAAAGAGGCTAAGCCAAAGCTAGCACTCAGTAAATTAATCCAATTATTGGTGCTGTGTTTATTTGTTTTAACTGGCATCTTTGCATTAGCTACACCTGGCTCTAGTTCACTTAGTGATGGTAAGCGCTTAGTAACTCAGCAAACGCGTCTAGAAGACGGCTCAATTGGTTTCGTAGTGCGAGCGGTTGATAGTGATACGCCAAGCTTAGCACGTGGTATTATTCCTAAACAAATGTCAAATTCTAATGATATGGAGCCAATCGATAGCGCTCAAAACTCTTTTGATTACATCAGTGCCGCAATGGTAATGGTCAAACATTCTTTACCTGCTGCTTTCGTGTCCTTGTTTCTCGTGATTTTACTTTTTTATAAGTCAGTCACTGAGTCTTTGGCTTTCGTGAATATTGTAACAATTCAGAGTTTTTATGTGTCTTGGTTTAATAAAACTGGCGATGATTTAGAAAATTTGTGGGCAGCAAGAGTATTTTTATTTGCATATACTGCCGTTGCTATTTGTATCGGTTTAGTATTTTATAAGTTTTTTGATTTATACTACCTCTTTAGCTTGTTAGTGCTTCTTGGCTTGCCGCTTATTTTGAACTTACTTGGGCTTGCTAAACATTTTATAGTTAATATAGTTGCTTATGTAGTAATAATTGCGTCTTTATTAGTCTTGAATATCAGTAACGTACCAAGCTTATTGCCGTTGATTAAATTTAATGATGTTTTTAGTTACCTCAACTTAGCAACACTGAGTATTACTGGATATTATGTGCTGATTCATTTAATAATTAAATTGATTGGACGTGATTCGCTATGAATGAAAAGGTTAGGAAAAATAAATCAATAAAAGCGTGGGTTACACAACATGTTAATGATAGTTACGTAAACCAAGCACAAAAAGATGGCTTTCGTTCACGCGCTGCATATAAGCTAATTGAATTGGATGAGCAAGATCGAATTTTTAATGGCGTTAACATTGTTGTTGACTTGGGCTGTGCTCCTGGAAGCTGGTCGCAAGTTGCCTTGGCTAAAATTCCAGCAAATGGAATTGTAATTGGCGTTGACCTCCTTGAAATTCAGCCCCTGCCAGGACTTAAATTTATTCATGGTGACTTTACAGAGCAAACTACTCTAGATACTTTGCTGGAAACAATTAACCAGCGTCAAGTTGACTTAGTTATTTCTGATATGGCACCTAATTTATCTGGGATTAAACAAGTCGATCAAAGTCGTGAGGCTTACTTAGTTGAGTTGGTTTTCGATTTTGCCAAAGATCATCTAAAAGTTGGAGGGCATTGTTTGATTAAGGTTTTTCATGGTTATGAATTTGATAATCTGGTAAAACAAGCGCGCGAACTTTTTACACAGGTCGTTATTCGGAAGCCAAGTGCATCACGCAGCAAGAGCAGTGAAACATACTTACTTTGCAAAGGTAAGAAGCTAGTATGATATAATAACATATCTTATTTTTTAAAAAACGTGAATGGTGCTGCTTAAACGAATAAGTAGGATTCTGATTTACAATTATTGGACGAATTTATGCGAAATGGTAATTTGTTGAAAAGCTTATTGATCTGGTTGTTAATAGGTCTTGGGCTTATGGTGGTTTTTAATAAGTTTAATGATACCCGCGATACTAAAAATACGGTACCTTATTCACAATTTATTGGTGAATTGGAAGGCGGACAGGTTAAAAGTATTGTTATCGAAGGTAACAATATGCAAAGTCAGTGGATTAATGGGGTAAGAAAAGATGATAGTAAATTTACTACTTTCGCGCCATTTGATCCTCAACTAATAAATGATTTGATTAAAAATAAAGTAACTTTCCAAGCGAAGCCTAAAGAAGAATCATTGCTGATGAATATCTTCATTTCTTGGTTCCCTATGCTGTTGCTAATTGGAATCTGGATTTACTTCATGAAAGGTGCCGCAGGTGGTAAAGGTGGCGGTGGAATTGGCGGCGTGTTTGGTTTTGGCAAAAGCCGGGCTAAAATGATTGATAGTAAAGAGAATTTGATTCGTTTCAATGATGTCGCGGGTTGTGAAGAATCTAAACAAGAGGTTATGGAAATTGTTGATTATCTCAAAGATCCAACCAAATATCAAAATTTGGGTGGACGCATCCCTAAAGGTGTGTTACTTAGCGGGTCTCCGGGAACTGGTAAAACTTTATTAGCTAAAGCTATCGCTGGTGAAGCTAGTGTTCCGTTTTTTAGTATTTCTGGTTCAGATTTCGTTGAGATGTTTGTCGGTGTTGGTGCTTCGCGGGTACGTGACTTATTTGAACAAGCTAAAAAAAATGCGCCGGCAATTATCTTTATTGATGAGATTGATGCTGTTGGACGTCAGCGTGGTGCTGGTTTAGGTGGTGGTAATGATGAGCGTGAGCAAACGTTAAATCAAATGTTGGTTGAAATGGATGGCTTTGATACTAACACTACAGTGATTATCATTGCAGCAACCAATCGCCCAGATGTATTGGATCCTGCTTTAATGCGTCCAGGTCGTTTTGACCGCCAAGTTGTCGTGCCACTACCTGATATTAAAGGACGTGAACAAATTTTAAATGTCCATATGCGTAAAGTTCCAGTGGCTAATGATGTTGAGGGTTCAATCATTGCTCGTGGTACGCCTGGCTTTTCGGGGGCTGATTTAGCTAATTTGGTGAATGAAGCGGCTTTATTTGCAGCTCGTCGCAATAAAAAACTAGTTGATATGCATGATTTTGAGGATGCTAAAGATAAAATCATTATGGGGGCAGAACGCCGCTCAATGGTGATGAAAGATGATGAAAAACGCAATACAGCATATCATGAATCAGGGCATGCTATTGTTGCTAGATTATTGCCAGGTACTGATCCAGTACATAAAGTTACGATCATTCCACGTGGACGAGCGCTCGGTGTAACTATGCAGTTGCCAGAAGAAGATCGTTATGCTTATACCAAAGATTACTTGATAAATCAGATTGCCATTTTGTTTGGTGGTCGGGTAGCGGAAGAAGTATTTATGAATCAAATGACTACTGGTGCTAGTAATGACTTCGAACGTGCGACTGATCTTGCACGTAAAATTGTTACTCGTTTTGGAATGACTGAAGAAATGGGACCTGTAGTCTATGGCGAGAATGAGTCAGAGTTATTTTTGGGACGTAGCGTTACTTCAACTAAGCATGTATCAGAAGCAACTATGCAAAAAATTGATGAAACCGTGCGTGGTATTTTAGAAGAACAATACAAAGTTGCGCGTAGATTATTGACTGATAATCGTGATAAAGTCGAAATGATGGCAAAAATGTTGCTCGAAATTGAAACCATTGATGCCAAAGATATTGAGTACATTATGTCATATGATGCGAACTCTAGCACAACTACAAGTTGATAGCCTGATTAAACTAACTAATTAAAGGGAGCCTGAATGCGTAAATATTTTGGTACTGATGGTGTACGTGGCAAAGTCGGTACGTTTCCAATTACTCCAGATTTTGCATTGCGCCTAGGTTATGCTGCTGGTAAAGTTCTTGCGGCTAAGAGTAAAAAGCCTGCAGTTATTATTGGTAAAGATACGCGCTTGTCTGGTTATCTGTTTGAATCATCGCTTGAAGCAGGGTTTGCTTATGCCGGAGTTGATGTTTATATGGCTGGACCTATTCCAACACCTGCAATTGCCTATTTAACTAAGACATTACGTCTGTCTGCTGGTGTTGTGATTAGTGCTTCACATAATCCATATTATGATAATGGAATTAAATTCTTCTCCGAGCATGGTACTAAACTTGCCGATTCTGTTGAATTAGAAATTGAAGCTATCTTAGATCAAGAAATGGAAATTGCACCTAAGTTGGGTAAAGTTCGTCGTTTGAGTGATGCTCAGGGGCGTTATATTGAATTTTGTAAAAGTACATTTCCCAATAGTTTGGATCTTAAAGGATTAAAGATTGTCCTTGATTGTGCTAATGGTGCAAGCTACCATGTTGCGCCGCACGTATTTGAAGAACTTGGGGCCGATGTAATTAAACTTGGTTGTACGCCGGATGGAATCAATATCAATGATAATTGTGGTTCAACTTATCCTGAAACCATGGTTGATGCAGTGCTCAAATACAAAGCTGATTATGGAATTGCTTTTGATGGTGATGGTGATAGAGTTGTTTTTAGTGATAGCAAAGGTAATCTATTAAACGGTGACAAACTAATTTATCTAATTTTGAAATCTTATGAAGCACTAGGTAAGAAGCTTCCAGGAGTGGTTGGAACCGTAATGACCAATATGGGCATGGAAGTCGCTCTTAAGAATCAAGGTTATGAATTAGTGCGGGCTAAAGTTGGCGATCGCTATGTAGTTGAAGAGTTATTAAAACGTGATTGGTTAATTGGCGGTGAAGCTTCTGGGCATATACTTTGTTTAGATAAGCATACAACTGGTGATGGTATAATTGCAGCATTACAGGTGTTGGCTGGCGTAGTTGTTTTAAAACAAAGCTTAGAGCAAGTTGTCGACTGGGCAGATTATCCACAGACAATGATTAATATTCGCTTGACAAATAAATCATTTGATTGGCAAAATGCTGCAAAGCAGGCTATATCTGAAGTTGAAAACGCGCTCTCTAATGATGGGCGGGTTATTGTGCGTGCTAGTGGAACTGAACCATTGGTACGGGTAATGGTGGAAGCTAGCGATGCAGAGATGGCTAAAACCTGTGCGGAAAAGATTGCAAGTACTATTAGAGGGTAATCATGGAGATTTTGCAAGAGCTAGTGGTGTTTTTTTCCAATTATGGCTATATTGCAGTATTTCTGGTTTTGGTGGCCTGCGGTTTTGGTGTGCCAATTCCTGAAGATATTACTCTAGTTTCTGGTGGCGTTATCTGTGGTATAGCATCAGGAACTATCAATGTTCACGTGATGGTAATGATATCGCTACTTGGTGTTTTGATAGGTGATGGTGCAATGTTTATGCTTGGTCGTCTTTTAGGACCTAAAGTAAAGAAATTACCGTTACTTAAACATGTTTTTACCGAAAAAATCTATAATCGTATGCAGGATAAGTGCCATCGTTATGGTAATCGCATTTTGTTTGTTGCCAGATTTTTACCAGGGCTTCGAGCTCCGATTTTTATTACTGCTGGCATAAGTCGTAAAGTGTCGCTACTGAAATTTTTAACCATGGATGGCGGAGCTGCTTTAATTAGTGTTCCAATCTGGGTTTATGCAGGTTATTATTTCGCACATGATCTAGATGACTTGGTTGAGTGGATTCATCATAGTGAGGTATTTGTTGCTGTAGTGGTGGCTGCGCTTGCGGTTGTTTGGTTGGTTTATTATGTTGTTGCAAAAAAGAACGTTAGACGTACTAAATAATGGTTAATATTTGACTTTAAAGTTTGAGTAGTATAAAATCAAGTAATTTCAATTTAAGGATTATGCATGATGCGTAAATTGCTTTTAAGTGCGTTAGTGTTTTCAGCTGGTACTGTAGTTTATGCCGCAGATGCAAATGCCGCAGGCAATGCTGAGTCTTCTGAATATAGTGCGTTTCAGAAATTCGATCGCCAATATAGCCTTGGTTATGGTGTTACTTCAGGAAATTTAACCAATGGCTCCAATGGTGCGGTAAATAACAGCCAATATATTAACCTCGAGGTTGAGCGCCTATTTAACGTCGGCGTTTGGATGGATATAAATGCAAGTTTATTAACCTATTACTCGCAAAATGCTGATCCTGCAACTCCAGCGGTAGGAACTACGACAGGTTCGCAGCCATCATTTGGTGGTATTAATGCTAAAGTTGGTTATGCGTTTAGTTTATTACCAGATCACTTGCTCATTACTCCATATGGCTATTTGGGACGTAACACTAACTTATCATCGTATACTCTAACTGAGGCTGGTTCGCAGACTAATTTGACTCAGGATTATTACTGGAGTTTTGGTGCTGGTGCTCGTTTAGAATATAGAATTAATGATGTATTTGATGTTTATTTAGATCAAAATGGGGTTTATAATGCTAGCCAAGCGCCAGTTACATCGGGTCTATCTCCGAATGACTATTATTCATATACTTCAACGTTGGGTGCTAAATTTAATGTCTATCGTAATTTACAATTAGGTGCTCAGGCGTTTTATAATAATTATTACTTTACTCAAAGCTTGGTTACTGCCAACGGAGTAGCATTGGTGCCTCAGAGTTCTGTAGGTGGTTTAGTTTCAATTGGACTGACATATTAATAATCCTTTAGTGTTAAATTGACCAACCATAGTGGTTGGTTTTTTATTTGGTTGTTTCAATGCAAGTTTTATATCTTCATGGTTTTGCCTCAGGTCCGAATTCTCTTAAAGCTAAATATTTTGCTAAAAAATTACAGGATGTTGGCATCAACTACCAAATTTTGGATTTGAACTTAGATGACTTTAGTAAGTTAACGCCGAGTAAAGCTTTAAATTATATTAAAAGTTTAATTAGAAATGAAGAAACAATCTTGATTGGTTCAAGCCTTGGAGGGTTATATAGTTTAATTATTGCAGAGCAAGAGCAAATGGTTCGTAAGTTGATTCTTTTAGCTCCCGCACTGGAAATTAACTCTCTTTGGGATGACATTATTGGGGCGAATAATTTGAAGAAATGGAAAATGGAAGGTTCATTACCAATTTATCACTATGGTTATGGGCAAACAATTCCGCTGGATTATTCATTTTTGGCTGATTTGGCAAAATATCAGGATTATGGGTTTTTACGTCAGATTCCTGCTCTCGTCTTTCACGGTATCAATGATGTAACCATTCCCTATCGGGTTAGTCAGCGTTATGTAGATGATAATGCTGCCGCAATATTTCATCAATTAGATAGTAACCATTCACTAGAAGATAGCTTAGCTTATATCTGGCAACATTCAGCAAATTTTATTGGAGCGGTTTCAGGAAATCAAAACTTGATTTAAAGTTTTTTATAACTTGATTACTTATTTTTGTTTGTGTCATGGTAGGGCTTTCTACATTTCCTTGCACATGATAGCTGATCGCTAATGCCTTATTTATGGGATCTCCAATTAGTTTTTCTGCTAAATAAACAAAGCCACCAATGAATGGGTTAAGGGTAACAATTCCTGCGGTAGTAGCAATAGTTCCGCTTAATCGTGGTGTTACTGTAAGGTAGGTATCAATAGTACTGCTGTCTAAATAATAATTTCCAAATGTGCTTACATCTGCAACCTCACCATGCAAATCCAGATTTTCAATTTTCAGATCATTATGATTAAGATATAGATTAGTATCCAGATTTTTTACAGCAAATCCTTTCCCAAATAAGGTATTAAAATTAAAGTGATTTAGATTTGTAATGTTAATGGCACTGAGGTTAATAACCCCCATCAATGCGCCGAATAATCCAGGGTTAAGTTGAAGTAATTCACCATTTTGGATGTTTAAATTTGCTCGACCAGTTAGGTTCTCTGGATTAAAGCCGGTTAAACCACCAGCCCAACTAATTCCTAAATCCAGTGTGCCATGCCCATTTCTATACACCCCTCCTTGGTTTAATTTAATCAAGAATAAGCCAAAGTTGTCAATGTCTGAGTGAACATTTAATGCAACATAAGCATCACTTTCGCTACAACCGAAGCAATGACTGGTCAAATTAAGCAAAGTAGTTGCAGATTTGTTGCTAAGCTTCATGTTTTCTAAAAATAATGAATCATTTTGCTGATAAATGGTTCCTGTTAAATTCCCTGCATAGTGATTTTGTAAATATAATTCTTCAATGTTTACATAGGTAATTGGCAAGTGAGGTACCGCTTTAGCGGTAAGTTCAGTAATTGAAGCCGACTCGCTATTGTCGATCTCAGATTCTATTTCTTTTTGTGGGATTGGCTGTTGCTCAGGTTTGAAATTCTCAGTGGAGAACAATAGTCTTTGCAAATTTAAATAAAGCTTGTTTTCATCAAGAAGATAATTTACATCGCCACTTATATCTGGGGTAGAAATTCGCGCAAATATTTGTGACGGGAAAATTAAAAAATTCGCGCTACCTTGATCCAGATTGTAGTTTTTGATCCAAAAAGCATTACTGTTTATCTCAACTTGAATTGGAAATAAACGTGATTGTGCAAAAAGCTTTTCTTCTTCAGTTTCTTCAGGATCATTATTTAATGAGACTGTACTTTCAACCTCCGTAAGTGCGGTAACTGATTCGCCTGAAATCATATTTTCTGATTCGTTGACATTACTAGTTGTAGATTCGATATTGTTATTTTCATCATTAGTTGAAAATTTGCTAATAAACTCTGCCCATTGTTCGCTATGAAGGTTATCTAATTGTGCTTTAACTACTATTGGAGCTTTAACACTATTGTCAACGGTAGTGAAATCATTTGTGCCAATACCTAAATCAAGGTGCTCTAAATTATAGTTTTTATCCAATTGTGCTTTAGCAAATACATTATCATTATAGTTCAGTGTAACTAATGTTTGGGGGGCGTTTAAATTGGTCGAAATTTGTAGTGGTGTTATCGCAGACTCGGCTTTACCTATTGGCACAGGAGCATCCAGACTAACTCCTTGTAAATTACTGCTCAAGACTAAATTTTGATTTTTTAGATTAAACTTAGCGCTGGTTGCTGCATGCCCACTTAGAACTTGATTTAATTTGGGAGAGAAGGTTTTAGTTAAATAACTATAGTCTAGGCTTTCTGCTTTTAATTCAAACTCATTGCCATTAACTATATTGAGCTGAAGGTCTGAGTTTAATCCTTTAGCTTTAAGCTCGCTTTTTGCCAAACCACTTTGCGAAAAATTTACTGTCCCATTAATTTCTTCTATATTTAGTTGAGACTCTGCGATAAATGAGAGCTGATTATTTTGCAAAATATACTGCCCTGTTAACTTAAGTTTTTCTGGAACATCAAGTGGCAAATTTGATTTGAAATTAATTTGACTTTGTCCGTTTAAGTTTATCTGATGTTTAATTGATTCAATTTGTGATTCGTACGGTGAATTAGCTAAATACTCCAAAAAGTCTTCAGTGTCTCCTCTTAGAGAACCTTTAATATTTAATATAAATTTTGCCGCAAGTATATTGGCTAAGCTAATGCTGGTTTTTCCAAGATGGATTTGATCCAAATTAGCACTGTCGATATTTGTTTGAATGGATTGATTATGCGCCTTTATTGTACCCTGAATATTTGTTAGAGCATTCCACTTGGGTTGGAATTGATAATTTACGTGATTAAATTTACTATCAAGAATTAAAGTGCCACCTCCTGATTCAAATGGAAGTTTAGCAGGATCTCCATCTATGTTAATAGTGCTATCATAAAAACTTCCACCATTAAAACTACGTTTAATGTAATCTACATCAGACTTGGCTATATTCTTTGGTAGCAGTTTGTATATTTGGTTGATATCAAGCTGTACGAATTTTATTTGTGCTTTAAGCGAGCTTTCTATTGGAATGTATATGGCATTTGCATTGAAATTAATTCCATCACTTTGATATGACAGCATTGGTATGGTTATTCGTAAATGATTTTGTGACTCATGATCCCAATTGACTATTGTAATCAAATTTTTGATATTTAATGCTTGCCAGAGGTTTTTAGGATAGTTCAAGGTAGCATTTTGCAATTTAAGAGCTATAGTGCCACTGGATTCTCCAGCCGTTATTCTTCCATTTAAATTATTAAAGCTAGGTATATTTGATTCTTTCGAATCAAGACCTATTTGTTCAAAATCAGTAACAAAGTTTAGCCCACGAGGATGGTAAATTGTTCCATGCCAATCAAGATGAATTGTTTTTAAATCACCATGTGCATTTAACTTGTCGCTAAACTTACTAAGTCGTATTAGACTATTGATACCTTCAAGTCCGACATTTTTAATTTCTAAATGTCCTCCTGAGTCAAGTGTAAAAGACCCATCAATTGAAGCGTGTTTAAACAGATAACCATACGGCGTCTTGGTCATTAGGTCAGATGCGTGTAATTGATATTTGTGTGGTGCTATTCGTTCCAATTTGATTTCACCACTAAAATCACTAATTGATTTAGTTTTACTACCTGTTAATTTACTAACTTGTTGCTGATTGCTATCGAAAATTGTATTTATGTTACGAACACTACCATCTACAACATTGGCATTTAATTTAACTTGATAACCTTTGTGACCTACGTTGTAAAGTTGTAGTTGCCCATAACTCCAGTCATGATAATCTGATATTTTTGTACCAGCAAAATTTAAATTCATTACCATTTTGCCATTTGCGGGACTAGCTTTGATCGTCAAATTATGCTCATTACCTTGTCCATGTATTAATTGCAGTTTGATCTTATTAATATTAAATGATTCCATATGATGTTTGCTATCAATTAGGGACACATCAAGGTTATTTAACATGATATTTCGTTGGGCTAAGAGAATACTTTCCCAATCGGTTTTATTTGGATTTGATGTTTTTAAATTAGTTAATACTTCATTATTTAGTAATAAATTATCATTCTTATCAAATTCAAATTTGAGCTGACTTCCTTTAATCAGAATAGACTTAAATATCGGCTGGAACAGGAAAAGGCTACGATAAGACAGGGTCAAATTAAGCTGTTTAAGCTGAATAAATGGCTTTTGCTGAGTATGATTTTTTAGGCTTAGATCTTTAAGATCTAAATAAGGCGAGCCACCGCTATCAAATCCTGTGTTTAACGAGTTAAACTCGAGTTGATAAGTACTTTTATCTCTAATAATTTGTTTAATTTGTTTAGAGTAATTATTAAGATTCATAAATAAATAAAGCAGATTCCCGGAAATAATAGTACCGGACCCTAGGGTAACTGCCAAAGCTATCTTTAGCGTTAATAGCTTATACCTAGGCTTAGTTTTTTGTTTATTTGAGGGAGGCATTTTTTTCATCAGAATTTATTTCAAGCGGTTATTTAACCAACTGCCTTGAGTGGGGTTTGGTAGCATAAAATATTTATAGCCAAAGTCATCAAACTGCTCATCATCCGTAGAGTATTCATGTGCCGTATTTTGTTTGAAGTTAGGAAAATCTTGAATGTCGCTGCCAAAATATCCCATAATCGGTAGAGGAGGCAAGGTCTTAGTCGTAATTACATTTTCATAATCACCATTAATTACCGCGCTGAATCTTGGGTTTTTATTGGTATCTGATGCATGTGTTGCAAAGATGACACTGTCGTAACAAATATGCTGCTGTTTTAAGTTTTCCTGCGTCCAGCTAATCATATTTAAGTTTTTATTATTTATACTGCCATCACGATTAGTAATAATAATTACTTGCGCGCCTGCGTCTTTTAAATCACAACTAATTTCAGATGCACCAGGCAAAGCTTTGTAATAGTTTGTCGATTCCATGTCTTGATGGACATCCTCACTTGCATTTGAGCGCAAGGACATTTGAGTTGTCTTAGTTTTGGAATTATCTAATAATGTACCATCAAGGGCAAAAACAACTGCCCATGCATGAGTTTTTAAACCTGATTCTGCAACATTGTCCATTATTTGATCATAACCATTATTAAAAACTTGCAGATAAATAACTTTAGCCTCAGCAGAACTACGATACCATAATAATGAATCATAGCTGGGGTTATTTGATGCAAGGTTAGCCTTCTGCTCAGGAAGCTCGATGTCTTCAGCAGAACTCAGAAATGGGGTAATTAACCAAACAATGAGAAGAATTTTTTTAATCAAATTACACTGATCCCGAAGTGATGTTATTTTTCTTGTGCTAAAATTATTTGCCGCACACGTAGCAAGTCTTCCAAAGTATCAACTCCAGCAGCTGGGGCGTGGTTGGTTGTCATAACTGCAATTTTATAACCATTATATAAAGCGCGCAATTGTTCCAGTGCCTCAACTTGCTCTAATGGACAGCTCGGTAGTTGATTATAAATATTCAGAAAGCTTACTTGGTACGCATAAATACCGATATGACGTAACACATTAAGGTGTTTTGGTAGTTCAATATCATTGGCATTGTTAAACCCTTCGCGGTAATACGGAATTGCTGCCCGGGAGAAATAAAGCGCCAGATTATCTTTATTAAGTACTACTTTGACTACGTTAGGATTAAAAATTTCCTCTGCGCTATGAATCGGATGAGCTATTGTAGCAATTGAGCTCCGTTTGGCAGCAATGAAGCTAGCCAATTGGTTGATTAATTCAGGATCAATTAATGGTTCATCACCTTGGACATTGACAATTATTTCGTCTTCAGCTAAATTGAGTTGTTGGACTACTTCTGCAATGCGATCAGTCCCAGACTGATGCTCGGGAGAGGTCATAACGACATCCAGATTATGCTGTTTACAGACTGTCAAGATTTCTTCGTGATCAGTAGCAACAACTACTCGTTTTGCTTTACTGAACGATGCTTGATGAGCTACGCGTACAATTAAAGGTAAGCCAACCACATCAAGCAACATCTTACGTGGCAAGCGTGTCGAGCTCATTCTTGCAGGTACTATTACGGTAAAATCACTCATCATCGATCTTTCGTGCTTGATCAATTAACATTACAGGGATTCCATCGTCGATTTGATAAGCTAGTTTACATTTGTGGCAAACCAACTCTTGCTCACTTTTGTGATAATCTAGTTCTGCTTTGCATATTGGGCAAACCAGAATTTCCAATAATTTAGTGTCCATTAATCATATTCCTTTTGTGTTAAACGTACTATTTGCTCGAGCAATTGGCTATTATTTAATTTTGCATTAACCACAGTTATCCAAATGTTTGCCGCATTAAATTGAGCTAACTTAGTATAATCTTTTTCAGTCGTTATTATCGCATATTGTGAATTAATATCGGATTTTAGATAGTGATAATGATCAGGAAATGCTTGTTTTTTACTTAATTTCAAGCCCAAATTTTCTAAATAAGCAAAAAAACGTGCTGGATTACCGATTGCAGCGATTGCCATTAATTGCTTGTCTTTCATTTCCTGAACAGTTGCGATTTGCTGCGTTTGTGGGTTGTAGAAGTTTACGAATTCAAGAACTTGATAATAAACCGGTATAGTATACTTTGCCAAGATACTTCTAAGTTTATCTTGGTTGGCATAACCATTGATTACAATTGCATCAACATTTTTTAATCGGCTCATTGATTCCCTAAGTGGACCAGATGGTAGTAATTGACGATTACCAAACATTCTATTACTATCAACTACACAAATTTCCATATCGCGGTACAAGTAGTAGTGTTGCATTCCATCATCAGCAAGAATTAGTTGTATATCGGGGTATCTTTGAAGCAATAACTGTGCCGCAGCGACGCGTTTACTACCTATTGCGACTCTAAATCCAGCTTGTGCATAAATGAGTGCTTCATCACCAACGACAGAACTTGAATCTTTCGCTGTGACAATCGACTTACCGTGTGCGCTCCCTTTATAACCCCGCAACACTATTCCAATTTTAATTCCTCGTGCAATTAAATCTGTGGCTATTGCTTTAGTGAGTGGTGTTTTACCAGCGCCGCCAACGCCAATATTACCTATAATCACAACTGGTACCCCAACATTAATTTGTGACTTTAGTTTGAGATTAAATAAAGTTCTGCGGATTCTAACCACTAATCCATAGATGAGGCTAAATGGAAGCAATAACAAAGTGAGCAACAGGTTCGTTTTATGATACCAATGTTGTTCAATAAAATGTTGGAGTTTCATGTGCTGAAAATATTTTCTTTATCAAAATTAACGCTAAGAGTTTCTCTGCTTTATTTTATCATATATTATAGATGTGGATATAGTGAGAGTGATGTTGGAGCATTAAATAATCTTCTAGTTCTTTGTTCTGCATCATATATGATTAACAAGATAATGGCTGCTATTTGTACTCTAATTAAGTATATGGGTAAGCAGCCATAAATTGGCTTGTGTTAAAATACCTGATTAATATAAAAATAGGGGTGCTGGTATGTGGAAGCCACATATTACGGTCGCTGCAGTGATAGAGTATCAGGAGCGTTTTTTATTAGTTAGTGATAGCACTTCACGTGGAGTACTGCTGAATCAGCCTGCTGGACATTTGGAAGCTAATGAGGATTTAATTACGGCGGTTATTCGTGAGGTAAAGGAAGAGACGTCAATGGATTTTAGACCAGAGAAAATCGTTGGCATATACTTGTATCACCCGAATTCAGAGCAAACATATTTAAGGATCTGCTTTACGGGTTCCTTGCTTGATTATAGCAAAACGCCTTGCCCTGTTGAAGGTGATGACGGAGTGATTGCGGCTAATTGGTTTGATCTCGCGACTATTCATAAGCGAGCAGGTGAACATCGTAGTCAATTGGTGGCGCAATGTATCGATGATTATTTAAGTGGACAGCTATATCCATTGAGTATGCTGCATCACATAGTGCCAAATTACATGCTAAAATTGGATTGAAATGACTAAAGTAGTAGTTGGAATGTCGGGAGGCGTTGATTCTTCAGTCGCTGCATATTTATTGAAGCAGCAAGGTTATGATGTTATTGGTATCTTTATGCAAAATTGGGAAGATGACAATGATGACGGTTATTGTACAATCAAAGAGGATAGCATGGATGCGATTGCAGTTGCAGATCTTCTTGATATCGAAATAGAAATAGTGAATTTTGCTAAAGAGTATAAAGAGCGTGTATTTAGTTACTTTCTAAGTGAGTATCAAGCTGGGCGCACACCGAATCCTGATATACTGTGTAATTCCGAGATCAAATTTAAGGCTTTTTTAGAGCATGCTCTGAATTTAGGTGCTGAATTCGTTGCTACCGGACACTATGTAGATAAACAGCGAGCTGAACATGGCGAGGTGCTAGTAAAAGCTGCAGATAACAATAAAGATCAGAGCTATTTTCTCTATCGACTTAGTCAGTACCAGATTTCACATTCATTATTTCCTTTAGGTAAGATGTGTAAGCCTGAAGTTCGTAAAATTGCGGCTGAGTTGAATTTACCTAATGCCAATAAAAAAGACAGTACTGGCATTTGTTTTATTGGTGAGCGTCCATTTCGCGAGTTTTTACAGCGATATATGCCGATTAAGTCTGGCAAAATGGTTACTCTAGATGGTAAAATAGTCGGTGAGCACCAAGGGCTAATGTATTATACAATCGGTCAGCGTAAGGGGCTAGGCATTGGTGGGCTAGGTGATCCATGGTTTGTTGCCGATAAAAATTTATCTGCTAATGAATTAATTGTCGTACAAGGACATCAGCATCCGATGTTATTAAAGCAAACTTTACGCGCGACGCAGCTGAGTTTTGGGCAGAATACTCTACCTACCGAAGGATATTATACAGCAAAAACCCGTTATCGTATGCAAGACGCGGGCTGTCAACTTAGTTATGTGGGCAACGATTGCATTGAATTAAATTTTATTGAGCCGCAATGGGCCGTTACCCCCGGTCAGTCTGTAGTCATTTATGATGGGGAAATGTGTTTAGGTGGCGGGATTATTATTTAAGAAGTAGAGATTAGATTTTATACTATGACTGCTGTGGTTGCAATTACAAATAAGTGACGGTCAATCTGTGTTAAATTTTAAATGAAGGAAAAAATGAAAAATACCAAATATGTATCTGAAGCAACTAACTTTATCAACGAATTATTGAATAAGCCGGGTAATCATGAACAACAAATGAAACTACGTAGCACTTGGTGGGATACTGAGTTCCGCGATCAGGATGAGATGAAGCATGCTGCTGAGTCTGAAGTAAAACATGATGCATATGTTTATTTTACCTATCATCAAAATAAGTAAATGCAAAAAGCGGCTTTAACGACGGATTTGTATCGCTACTGCTTGGAGCATGGTGTACGTGAGCATGCTATATTGCAGGAACTTCGACACGAAAGCGCTAAATTATCGAATTCGCAGATGCTAATAAGCCCTGATCAAGGGGCTTTTATGGCGCAGTTGGCGCGACTGATGTCTGCCAAGAAATATTTGGAAATTGGCGTTTTTACTGGTTATAGCACTTTATGGATGGCATTGGCAATGCCTAATAATGCTAAAATAACTGCTTTGGATATTAACGGTGAGCATTTACAGTTTGCCAATACTTTCTGGCAGCGTGCTGGTGTGGCAGAAAAAATTACTACAATAACAGCTCCTGCCGCAGAGAGTTTGTTATCTTTGCAACAATCCAGTGAAGTATATGATTTTGCATTTATTGATGCAAACAAATCACAATATGTGGATTATTATGAAGCATGCTTGCGTTTGGTAAGACCGGGAGGTTTGATTGTCGTCGATAACGTTTTGATGTATGGTCAAGTATTGGAAGAAACCCCACGTAAAAACTATATCAAAACGTTGCAAAAGCTGAATGATATAATTTATCATGATGAACGTGTCGATATTTGTATGCTGGCAATTGGAGATGGAATGACTCTAGCTCGAAAAAAGGATATTTATGAAGCGTAGAATTAGGCGTAACAAATTACAAAGTCAAATGAATGTGGTTCCTTACATTGATGTTATGTTGGTACTGTTGGTTATTTTTATGATTACTGCGCCGATGTTTACCCCTGGTGTAATTAATTTGCCGAGTGTAGGTAAGGCCTCACAGGTTACCAAGCAACCTTTGGAAATAAATATTGATTCAAGTGGTAACTATACAATAACTCAAAACAATAAAAATATTCCAGTCGCATCGCTGACTGACCTAGTTAGTAAAGCGGTAACGATGGCAACTGATGATACTCCTGTGGTGATTTCTGCGGATAAAGAAGTTCAGTATGACAAAGTAATCTCGGTTGTTGATAAGTTATATAGTTCTGGGATCAAGAAAGTAGCATTGGTAGTTAAACAGAAAAATGGTTAAACAGCAAACAAAAACCAGTACAATAGTGTCGCTTTGCCTACATATTGGGGTAGTTGCTATGCTTTTGATATTTGGTAAGCCTATTTCAATTTTGGTACCGTCGCGTTCCGATGGAATTGAGGTTAGTCTGGTATCTATGCCAAATCAAAACGTGCAAGCATATCAGCCGCAAATAAAAGCTCCGCCTGCTCCGATTAAGGTTATGGACACACCTGCAGATATTAATGTTAAACAACAAAATCAGGTACAACCTAAACCAACGCCTAAAGCAGAGCAGCCAAAAGTTGATCCTAAACTTGCTAAAGCAGCAGAGCATACAGATAATACTAAAGCGCCAGCACCAACGAATAACAAAGCTAAATTAGTTAACAAAAAAGTACAGGTAAATGATTTGCTTGGTGATGTGCTGTCTGAGAATACTACTTCAGTAAGGAAAGGTAAGGCTCTAGGGGGGAATCCCAATGGTACGAGCGATAGCAATAATTTAATAGGGAATTATGCCGATCAGGTAATTAACGCGGTGCGTCCATTTGTGTTAATTCCAGATGATGTAAATCCTAAAGCCAAGGCAATTGTTAAAGTTGTTTTAAATCCTAATCTGAGCGTTCGTAGTGTAAGTTTGACTAAGTCAAGCGGTAATGCTCAATATGATCAGAATGTTCAAAATGCAATTATGCGACTTAAAGTATTTCCGCCATTACCAGATAATGCTAATTATGTCGATTTCAGAATTTTAAATTTAACCTTTAGACCTCAATAAATCAAGGAGTTATAAGTCTATGAAAATATTTAATCAGTCAATAAATAAAAAATTATTACTAATCCTAAGCGTGGGTTTTAGTTTTGCATATGCAGATCAAAATATTGAAATCGTTGGTGGAAACAGTGCGGGAAATCCTAAGTTAGCGGTAGTTAATTTTACTAATGAAGATGGCTCAGTTAGCGATGAAGTAACAAGTGATTTTAAAATTACTGGGGAATTTAATGTACTTAATTATGTGAGTAGTGATGCAGTTGAAAGTGGTGCTCAGTACACCATTAGCGGAAGTGTTAGTAGTGATCCAGTAAGTGGACAAATGCAAATTGAATACCAATTGCTTAATAATACAACGAATCAAGTTTTATTGAGTCAAACGGCGGCATTTAATAAAAAATTCCAACGTAAGGCGATTCACGCAATTGACGATAATATTTATAAAAAATTAACTAATACACCTAGTGCGTTTACTTCTAAAGTTGCGTTAGCTGTTCAGCAAGGCGCTGGTAAATATGCAGTAGTTTTGGCGGATTATGATGGGTATAATCCTAAAACTTTAATTTCAATGGCGCATCCAATTACATCTTTGGCTTGGGATAGTACTGGGAATTATCTTAGTTATGTTACTTATGAAACCGGAAAACCTGTAGTTTATGTCCAGAATATTAAAGCAGGAACGCGCTATGTCGTAGCAAACTTCAATGGTTCAAATTCTTCACCTGCCTTTACGCCTAATTCACAAAAATTAGCCGTTACCTTGAGTAAAGACTATGGTTCGCATGTTTATTTGGTGAACAATCAACGTTATACATCTGCGAGCGACGCGATTCCTTTGGTTAACTTTGGAACTATTGACACCGAAGCAGATATTTCAAATACTGGTAAAGTTGTGTTTACTTCTGACCATGATGGAGGTCCGCAAATTTTTATGACAGACTTAAATGGTTCAACTCCTATGCGAGTAACTAATGGCTTGGGTAAATATAATACGACGGCTCGTTTCTCTAATGATGCAAGCAAAATTACGTTTATTAATCGTAATAGCGGAGTTTTACAAGCTTATGTGTTGGATTTAGTAACACAGTCGGCGTATCCTATCAGCCAGAACGCGAATCATGATATTGCACCAAGTTTTGCACCAAATGATAAACTAATCATGTTCTCTAGTGATAATAGCGTATATATCAGTAATATAACCGGTACTACGCAAACAAAATTGAATAATTTAAATTACGGACAAGTTATTGACCAGCGTTGGTCAAAAAATTTCTAACTAACTGTAAACTTGGCGTAAAGTTGATTTTGTAGTATAATATCACGTAATTTAAATGTAGTAAAGGAAGATTCTAATGTTAAATAAAATATTAATCTTAGCTTTGTCATCTATCGCGGTTAGCGTTTATGCAGATGAAACTGTAAGCTCAAGCTCAACTCCGGGTTACGTGCAGGCTGAGCATAGCAAGGCTGAAAGTCAGGGTGATAATCAAAAAACTAGTTTTGATGCAAACAAAACCGCTGGCTCAGCACAGGTAAATAGTCCAACTGTTAGTTCTATTGCGTATAGTGGGGCACAATTTCCTCAGCAAAACCAGTTAACAGGTAAAGCAGGACAAAAATATAATTCCAGTCATCCAAAAAGCAAACACTCAAAAAATAAGACTAAGAGTTTTGATAACAATAATACTGATAATTCAAATCAGGAAAATAGTCCAACTGTTAATTCAAGGTTGTATAGTGGTGCACAATTCCCACAACAAAATGCAATTACTACTAGCAAAGCTAAAAATTCTAACAGTGCGGGAAGTGACAGTAAACCAGTTAATAATCCAACTGTAAATTCACGTTTATCTAGCGCAAACATGTTCCCACAACAAAATACGTTTAATAATGATGGCAAAAGTAGTAGTAATAAACCAACCTCTAGTTCTGGAATGTGATAATCTTAATGTTTACAGCCGTAATAAAATCGTGTATAATCACGCTTAGAGGCTTTATAAAATTTACTTAACCCCTGAAAGGAAACTTAAATATGAAAAAATTATTAGCTCTGGTTATTGCTGGTAGTGCATTGGTAGCATGTTCTTCTAACAAAGCTCCAGTAGAAGCTCCAGTTGCATCTGCTCCAGTAGCAGCTCCAGTAGCATCTGCTCCAGTTGTATCTAATCACAATAGCGTATACTTCGCATTTAATAAATACGATATTAAAGATGATTACGCTGGTGTTGTGAAAGCTAATGGAAGCTACTTAGCTGCAAATGCTGCTGCTAAAGTACAAGTACAAGGTAATACTGATGATATCGGTTCTGTTGAGTACAATTTGTCATTAGGTCAAAAACGTGCTGATGCAGTTAAAAAAGCTTTAATTGCTACTGGTGCTAGCAAAGCTCAAGTTGAGGCTACTTCTAATGGTAAATTAAAAGCTAAATATGCTAACGATACTTCAGAAGCTCGTGCTATGAATCGTCGTGCTGATATTACTTATAAAGCAGCTCAACCAGCTGGCTACTCTGAAGATAGCAATGGTTTACCAATGGTTGACGGTAGCGTTTATAATGGTACTGTTGCTCAAGGTGTTGAATAACCATGAAAAAAAGTTTGTTGACGATTTTAGGATTGTCAGCAAACCTTTTTCTAACAGGTTGTGCTGATGATCAAGCACGTCAGCAGATAGCGGACACTAATCAACGCTTGAATCAAATCCAACAAAATGTTGGTGTTCTAGATAACAAAGTCTCTAATCAAAAAATGCTGGATTTGCTCAATCAGGTTAATGACCTTCAAAGTCAGATTAATCAGTTAAATGGTCGTGTGACTAATTTAGAGCAGGGTCAGGGCAATGCTCAAGGTGATGCAGGTCAACAATTGCAATCCCTTGATTTACGTGTTCAGGCTTTGGAGAGTGCTATTGGTGGTGGAGGTTCTGCTGTTGTGCGTAGCGCTAAAGCGCCGCAAAATGCAATGAATTCTCAGTTGCAAGATGCAATTAAGAAAATCCAATCCAATAATATTGCTCCAGCGATCACTGAGTTGCAGGCAATTATTGCTAGTGGTGATAAAAATTCCGCTGCCAGTGCGCGTTATTTCTTGTCTGTGGCATATGTAGCAAATAGTCAATATAAAGAGGCTATTAATGAAGCGAATAAATTCATTGCTACTAACTCAAATAATAAATACGTTCCTGATGCTATGCGGGTAGTCTATATCTCACAAACTCAATTAGGAAACACTACAGCGGCTAATGCCACTGCTAAAAAACTAATCAAGAGTTTTCCCAATAGTGAAGCTGCTAAAAAAGTTGCCAAACAACTCCAGCAATAATATAAAAACTCAAGCTATGCTTGAGTTTTCTTTTGTTAAAAGTAATCTATGCAAGTTAATCTACATGATGGAAATGGTAATCAATTCTCGCATTATTCTGATTCTAGTGTTACAATAAATACAATAGAATATTCTGATAATATATTGGTTTCACCACAAAATATTGAGCCATTGCATTTAAAATCAATCACCGAAGTAAATGAAGCTAATTGCGAGTTTCTGCTTAGCTACCAACCAGATTTAATTATTTTTGGAACTGGCAGTAAAATCTGCTACCCTGATAGTAAATTTCTGTTGATGTTGCAACAAAAACAAATTGGCTTTGAAGTTATGCCGATTCCTGCTTTGTGCCGTACGTATAATTATCTAATTGGTGAAGGGAGAAATGTTCTAGGTCTAATTATTTTTGATAAATAAATATCTATACAATTAATTACTACTGACTTATTGCTATAAATTTTCTATTGAGCTTGCCTTATAATGTATTCAGGTAACTCTTGGGTACTACTAATTTTGTTTCCATAAGCTGGTAACTCGTTGGCTAATGAGAGGTTGCATGTTGTGCTAGATGGTGGAAAATATTCCAGCATCAGACGTAGTTTGTCTTTATCACTTGGACCAGAAATTTCCTTTACTAATTCTATAGCCAGATCAATTCCGCTACTCACGCCCCCAGCCGTCCATATTTTTCCAGATTTAACTATTCGCTGTGGTACCATTTTAATTGTTTTATCTTCTGCAAGTTCTTTAATCGCACGCCAATAAGTAGTAGCTGATTGATGTTTCAGAAGTCCTGCTTTTGCCAGTAGAAAAGCCCCTGTACATACTGATAGCATAAGCTTGCATGATTGATGCTGTTGCTTAATAAAGTCGATCAATTGTTGATTATTTGCTTGCTCAAGTCGTCCCATGCCACCCGGAACTATCAGATAGTCAAGTGGCTCACAATCGGCAAAACTGCAATGAGATTTTAGAATTATTTCACTATCACACTTAACATAAGTGCCTAATTCTGAAATGAGACATAATGATACAGAAGGATTTAGCTTTTGCCATATTGCAAATACTTCCCACGGACCAATTGCATCCAAGGGTTGTACCTTATCATAAATAAGAATGCCGATTTTAATCTTATTCGTCATATCTTATCATGCTTTTAAGAGTGAGTCATATCAAGTGGAATTACCCATTGATCGTATTCACTTGAGGTTAAAAAGCCAAGTTCTAATGCGGCAGTTTTAAGATCCAAACCTTCATGATGAGCTTTTTTAGCAATTTTGGCAGCTTTATCATAACCAATATGGCGATTCAGCGCAGTTACCAGCATTAGGTTTTTAGCTAAATTGGAGTTAATAACTACTAAGTGAGCATCAATACCCGAAGCGCAATGTTCTTCAAACGCCAAACAGCTATCTGAGAGCAGCTGGATGCTTTCCAGAACATTATGTATCATTACTGGTTTATAGACATTGAGTTGAAAATTACCTTGGCTTCCAGCGAAAGCTACAGCAGCGTCATTACCATAAACTTGCACACAGACCATGGTCATTGCTTCACATTGGGTTGGATTAACTTTGCCGGGCATAATTGACGAACCAGGCTCATTCTCTGGTATGGTTATTTCACCAATGCCACAGCGTGGACCACTTGCCAGCCATCTAACATCGTTTGCCATCTTCATTAGTGCGCCGGCTAACATGCGTAGCCCAGCTGAAACGTTAACTAAGCCATCATGTGCAGATAGCGCTGCAAATTTATTTTTAGCCGAGGTAAAAGCTAAGCCTGTTTCCTGACTAATATATCTTGCTGCTAAATCACCAAATTTAGGATGTGCATTTAACCCTGTACCGACTGCAGTACCGCCAATGGCTAGTTCTAGAACTCCCTTGAGCGTTTGCTGCAGATTAGCTATTGCATAATCAATTTGTGCGACCCATGCGCTTATTTCTTGTCCCAATGTTATTGGTGTTGCATCTTGGAGATGAGTGCGTCCTACTTTGACTACTTGGGCAAATTGTTGTGATTTATTTTCCAAGGTATTACGAAGCTTGGCAAGTGCTGGAAATAAATGATTGTTTAGTTCCTCAGCTGCAGCAATATACATCGCAGTTGGGAAGGTATCATTTGATGACTGTCCACGGTTAACATGGTCATTTGGGTGAACTGGGTTTTTACTTCCCATTACGCCACCACTAATTTCAATTGCGCGGTTTGAGATAACCTCGTTGGCATTCATATTCGATTGAGTGCCTGACCCAGTTTGAAATACCACCAACGGGAAGTGAGCATCCAGTTTTGCACTAATTACTTCATCAGCCGCTTGAATAATTAATCGGGCAATTGATGCATCTAATTCACCGAGATCCATATTCGCCTTGGCAGCTGATTTTTTTAAAATACCCAAAGCACGAATTAATGGGCGTGTAAATTTAAAACGAGCTACACCAATCGGGAAATTAGTTTTTGAGCGTTCCGTTTGTGCACCCCAGTAACAATCATCAGCCACCATAATTTCGCCCATTGAGTCAGTTTCATGACGCATAATCACTCTCCATGTATCTAGTTAATTAAATAGTTTGCTAGGATTAACTGGTTTTCCTAAGCGGCGTAATTCAAAATAAATACCACCCATTGGTTGGTTTGATTCCGTACCACTATTGGCGATTAATTGTCCAGCGGTTACTGCGGCGCCTTTTGTAGTTTTGGATAATACTCCACTGTAAACTGAGGTATAGTTATCTCCATTATCAATTACAATGATTTGTCCAAATCCCGGAAGCTCCCCACTAAACAGTACTGTACCGCGTGATACAGAATATATTGGGGTATTATCATTAGCATGAACTAAAACACCGTTATTTTTCACGCTATCACGCATCTGTCCAAAACCTACGGCAATATTCCCACTAATCGGACGAGCAAGTTTACGCGACATAAATGGGGAGTTGTCTTCAACGCTGTTATCAGCAACTTGGGGTTTTACAACTGGAGCAGCTTGTGGCGTAGCTGCGGTATTATTATCAGTAATTTTTACATCAGCTTTGTCATCGCTCGTATCAATTACAATATTTTCTTGTTTGCTAGTTGCAGTTGTACTGGAAGCTGCATTATTTGTCTGGGCTTTTGCTTTTGCTGCAGCTCTAGCCGCTAATTGACGAGCTTTTGCTTCTGCAGCGGCTTTTTTAGCTGCCGCTTGTTTTTGTTTTTTTTCGGCGAGGGCTAATTGTTGTAATAGTTTATTTAGTTCTGCTTGACGCTGTTTTAAATGTGAAAGTTTGCTACGTTCGCTATCAATTTGCTGTTTTACACTCAATGACTGTTGAACTGTTTTATCTTTTTCTGCAAGTAATTGCTGATGTTGTTGGCTAGTTGTGCCCAAGCGTTTATTTAAATTATCTACTTCTTGTTGCAGTTTTTTATTTAAGTTATCAAGTTGGCTAAGCTTGTCATTTAGTTGTTGGTAACGTAGCTGCTGCTGTTTAAGTATTTCCAACAGATAAACTTTTTTTCGCTCTTGATCTAGGCTATCATTTCCAGAAACAATGCTTTGTTGTGAAGCTTGAGTTTTTTGAATTTGCTGATAAATTTTGCTAATCGAGGCATTGACCTGTGTTTTGGCAGCCGTAGTTGTTGCCGTCATCTGTGGGATTGTATTTGCCAATTGATTGAGCTGATTTATGTCTGCATCGCGTTGTTTGCGAATTTTTTGTAAGATAGCTTCAGTTTTAGAGATTGCACCTTGTGAATCTTTCAGTGCTGCATCAATTTTTTGCTTTTCTTGCTGTTTGGAATTAAGATCTTGATTGATTTGCTGGATTTGTGTATTGAGATCGTTAATATTACTATTAACGGTAGAGGACTCTACCGCATAGCTCAATCCCGACCACATAACAGCGCTAAGCAAAACTAGTTTACGCATCATTAGCTGACCTATTTAAAAGCAATTAGACTGTGTCCGGTCATCTCTTGTGGCTGTGGTAATTCCATCATTGCTAGGAGCGATGGTGCAACATCTTTAAGAGCGCCACCTTCAAGAATAGAAGCTTCGCGTCCGATATAAATACATGGAACAAGATTTGTAGTATGTTGAGTGTGCGGTTGTTGACTCTTATAATCAAACATTTCTTCACAGTTGCCGTGATCAGCAACAATTAATACTTCCCCATCATGTGCCCTCATTGCTTCAACCACTTTGCCTAGATACAAATCTAATGCTTCAACAGCTTTTACGCTGGCATCATAGTTACCGGTATGTCCAACCATATCACCATTTGCAAAATTAGTGATAATTAAGTCGTATTCATTCGAGTTAATCGCATCAACCAATTTACTCGCTACTTCTGGCAGGCTCATCTCTGGTTTAAGATCATAAGTGGCAACTTCTTTGGGCGAGTTGATCAAAATCCTAGTTTCATTGGTAAATGGCTGTTGTTCGCCACCATTAAAGAAATAAGTTATATGAGGATATTTTTCAGTTTCAGCAATCCGTAATTGTTTCAAGCCAAGATTACTAATATACTCACCTAGAGTATTAACAATTGAAACCGGTGGATATGCAATTAAACAATCTAGTTTGTCATTATAGCGAGTCATGGTTACAAACGCTGCTAGTCCTAAATCATGATGAGGGAAACCGTTGAAGTCTTTGCCGATAAATGCATCGGTTAATTGCACGGCACGATCAGAGCGGAAATTAGCAAAGATCATACTATCGCCTGATTTGATTCCGCTATAGCCATTAAATACTGCTGGTTTTACAAACTCATCGGTTATTTGCTCAGCATAAGCCGCACTGATTGCAGCGCTTGGTGTTGCAAATGAAGTGTCGGCATCAGCACCTACTAAGGCTTTATAAGCAAGCTCGAGGCGATCCCAGCGCTTATCACGATCCATGGCGTAATAACGTCCTGCTATGCTGGCTATTTTTGCTTTAGGATAGGATTTAATTACTTCTTCAAGTTGGCTGACAAAAGTTAATGCACTTTGCGGTGGGGTATCACGACCATCTAAAAACATATGTAGATTAATATGTTGAATACTAGCAGCTTGAGAGGCTAGTTTAATTAATTCGTATATATGGTTTTGATGAGAGTGAACTCCGCCATCAGATAATAATCCCATGACGTGGACGGTGCCACTAGTACTTTTTGCAAGTGCAGAATTTAATGCCTTATTTTTGTAAAAATCACCCGTTTCAATTTCATAATCAATCTTGGTGATATCTTGGCGAACTACTCTGCCAGCACCTAAATTCAGATGTCCAACTTCAGAATTACCAAACTGACCTTTAGGTAATCCTACTGCTTGTTCTGAGGCTTCAATTTGTCCAAAAGCGTAATTTTTAATGTAACTGGTTAAATTAGGTTTATTGGCACCAGCTACTGCGTTGAAGTCATCGTTACTTCTCATGCCAAAACCATCTAGAATTACTAATAATGCTTTTTTCATAATGTTGTCTTCTCTTCTATTGTTTTATATCGGTTAATCGAATTTAAAGAATCTAATTGGGTACAAAATTAACGTAACTTATCTGCAAGTAGTCACGTTTTTTGTTACAATAGCGGGTAAATTATATTTACTGCAAGCATATATTTTAATACAATCATGAGGTTTACATGCAATTAGATTATACCAAAGCCCGACAAATCATTAGTAACTCTACGGTACTATTTTCAAAAGAGCAATTATATTCAGCGTTGGATACAATGGCAAGCAATATTGATGCTGAAATTAATGGTGAAATTCCAGTATTTTTAACCGTAATGAATGGTGGGATGATGTTTGCTTCAGAGTTAACCAAACGCTTGCAAAGTCCAATTATTATGGACTATATTCATGCTTCACGTTATGGTGACGCAATGTATGGTTCAAGCCACATCACTTGGTACCGTCAACCTAAAGAAGAGTTGATTCGTGGTAAAACTGTGTATATTCTAGATGATATTTTGGATGAGGGGCATACTATTGCCGAGATTAAGCGTTTTTTAATTAATGCTGGAGCAAAGGCATGTAAAGTTGCAGTAATGGTAAATAAAGAAATCGGTAAAGATAAGCCAATTTATGCAGATCATGTTGGTGTTAATGCTCCAAATCACTTTCTTTTTGGATTTGGTATGGATATATTTGAGCTTAATCGTAACTTGCAACAAATTTATATTTATAACAACTAATTATAATAGGTGTTTTGATTATGTCATTTTTAGCAATATTGTTAACAATCTTTCTGGAGCGCCAGAAGGTTTTGGGAGGTGTTAGAGTCTGGTTTAATAGCAAAATTGACCAGTATGCTAATTTATTTGTTAATCGTGACTTTCAGACCGTACGTGAAATTCGCTTACATTTTATTTTTGCCTTGATTCCATTTTTGTTGATAACATTGGCATTGATGATTCTTCCTTATAGTCGTCATCATATTTCATATTTTCTGATTAACTGTTTCTTCTTTATTCTATGTTGTGATATTTTAGGTTGGAAAGAAGAAGCTAAGACCACTAATCGGGGAAATGAGTTTCAACAATTTGTCCAAACTTACGCAACTAAATTTTTTGCAACTACATTCTGGTTCATTGTATTACCTTCGGTCTTAGGTGCTATTTGCTATTTGGTATTAACTGCAATGGGTAATAAACTGCGTGCACGTGGTGAAGAATCGGTTGTATATTCAGTTGTTGTTGACAAGATGTTATTTTGGATCAATATTGTTCCTTATACTGTACTTGCAATATTTATAGCTGCCGCAGGTGATTTTGAAGAAGTTATGCGCTATATGTTAGAGCAACGTGGAAAAGTTAAATTAAGCTTCTTCTATCTTGAAACTGTTTTAAATGAAGTAACTTTTAGAGCAATTGGTAAAGATAAATTTGCCAAAGCTAATGTTAACTTTGAAGATGATGGAATTGAAGATATTCGTAAGTCAGATAATTTATTTGATCCTAAAGTAGTTGACTATGTGGTTGCTTTACTTTACCGTGCAGGATTATTTTTCATTACAGCGATAACTGTGATTTCAGTGCTAAACTTATTCTAAAATGAAGTATTTATTGCTGTTAGTCAGTATTATCAGTGTGTCTTGTTATGCCGATGATACAATTTATCAATACAAAGATAAAAACGGGGCAACAGTATTTACGAACAAACCAGTTAAGAATGGTAAAAAAGTGGTTTTGCCTGCGATAACTGTTTATGCAGCGCCAATGACTCAAAGTGATTTTAAAGCTAAAGGTTATACTAATAGTATGGCAGCTAAAAATGCAAACCAAGATAGCAATATTAAAAAAAATTATACGCAAAGTATGAATCAAAACTTAGGTACTAATGAAGTTGGTCGGCAACAAATTTTAAATGAAGAGCTGGCGCTGGAACAAAAAGCTTTGACAGACTCACAACAAGCATTGCAGTCAGGGATGGCAACCAAGCTTCCTAGTGAACAAAATAATCCAGAACAGTATCAAGCGAGGATAAAAGCTTTGCGGGATGCCGTTACGGAGCATCAAAAAAATATCGATATACTGAGTAATCAGTTAGGCGTTAAACATTAAGCGGGAATATTATGAAGAGACATTTTCTTGAATTTGAAAAACCAATTGCTGAATTAAGCAATAAAATTGAAGAGCTACGCCAGATGCAGGATGAATCATCAGTTAATATAACATCTGAAGTTGAATTGCTGCAAACAAAAGTTGATGGCTTAACTAAAGAAATTTATAGTGGTCTTGGAGCTTGGGAAATTTCTCAGGTTGCGCGTCACCCACAGCGTCCACGTACATTGGATTATATTAACAATTTATTTACTGATTTTGTAGAACTGCATGGGGATCGCCACTATGCAGATGATAAATCACTGATTTGCGGAATGGCTAAATTTGGTGAACAGTCGGTAGTGGTTATTGGTCATCAAAAAGGTCGCGATACTAAAGAAAATCTTGAGCGTAATTTTGGAATGCCTCGTCCAGAAGGCTATCGCAAAGCATTGCGTGTGATGCAAATTGCTGAAAAATTTACTTTACCGATTATTACTTTTATTGACACTCCAGGGGCATATCCTGGGATTGGTGCCGAAGAGCGCGGTCAATCAGAGGCGATTGGTAAAAATTTGTATGAGATGTCCAAAATGTCAGTTCCTATTATTTGTACTGTAATTGGCGAGGGCGGCTCGGGAGGGGCTTTGGCAATTGCGGTTGGTGATCAGATTAATATGTTGGAATACTCAATTTACTCTGTGATTTCCCCTGAGGGCTGTGCTTCGATTTTATGGAAAGACGCTACTAAGGCAAATCAAGCCGCAGAGATACTGGGAATTACGGCAGATCGCTTAAAAGGCTTGGGCTTGATTGATAGTGTAGTTAATGAACCTTTAGGCGGCGCACATGCTAACCACGGGGAAATGATGACTAAGTTAAAACGCAACTTAAAAGATAGCCTCAAAAAACTAGGTGAGTTCTCAGGTGATGAGTTACTTGCGCGTCGTTTTGAGCGAATTATGGCCTATGGTAAATTTAAGCTTGAAACAGAATAGAAATTTAGTTGAATCAATACTAAAGCAATGGCCATCTGAACTAGATGGTCATTTGTCTTATTGTGTCGGTTTAAGTGGTGGAATTGACTCGGTAGTCCTGCTACATTTACTTAATGAAGCTAGCAAGCGCCAGCAATTTGAGCTGTCAGCAATTCACGTTAATCATGGTATATCGGTTTATGCTGATGAATGGATGGATTTTTGTACCCGTTTGTGCCAGCAATGGAATATTCCATTACAGGTAGCGCGGTTGCATGTGGTGAAAAAAGCTGGGGTTGGGTTGGAAAATAGCGCACGTAAACTTCGCTACACTGAGTATCAGCAAACTAATAGTGCTGTTATGGTATTAGCACATCATCAAGATGATCAAATTGAAACAGTTTTTAGCCAACTTATGCGTGGTAGTGATGTTCATAATATTGCAGCTATGCGTATTGTGAGTAAGAAAAATACACAATTTTACTGGCGACCACTACTTTCCTATACTAAAGCACAGTTAATTGATTATGCTATGGAGTATAAACTTTCACATATTGAAGATGAAAGTAACCATGATAATAATTATTTACGCAACTTTTTACGGAATAGTATAATCCCTCAGTTGCTAGCCTATGATAGTAATTTACCACAGAAAATTGCGCAGAGCTTAGTGTCAATCCAAGCAAGCGTGAACTTAAACGATGAGATCGCCGAATATGATTTGCTCTCTACGATGAAAAATGGGCAAATTGAAATTGCTAAAATTATTAGCCTAAGTTCATCTCGTCAAAAATCTCTTTTATGTTATTTTATTCGACAACATAACCTTCCATTGCCATCATCTAAACAACTTCAGGAGTTTATTCGTCAGGCAACTGTGGCAGAACAAGACCGACATCCACAACTAAAGCTCAATGAGAATTATATTCTGACCCGTAGAAAAGGCAGTATCCTTCTTGTTATGCAAATGGTAAGTAAACAGGTAGAATAAGTCGTTCTTTATATGCTCTATTATTGATACATTTCTTGAGTTTTACACATATTATTGAGTAACCAATAAGATTTATCTTTTATTGCTGTATTATTGATTGAATTAAACTGAAAACAATAGCTACTTACCTTGCGTGCGCAAATATCTGACAAGTAGAATTGATCGCCATTTAAACAGCCATCACTTTTAATTTTCTGTATTAATTGATGTGCGGTTTGAGAACTAAATTTTTGGCGGTAATAGCTAAGATCATGAGCCGGGCGAATTACTTGAAGATTTCCTGATTCTAGTCGATATATTGGAAAGTCGTTTGATTCTGAGAATGGATATTGTTTAAAACCAGAGAATACGATACCTGATTCATTTTGATTCATGCTTC
Organism: Burkholderiales bacterium; assembly: GCA_035438765.1. Classification (GTDB taxonomy): domain Bacteria; phylum Pseudomonadota; class Gammaproteobacteria; order Burkholderiales; family UBA11063; genus Aquella. Next base: position 98,598 of record DAORIZ010000004.1, read on the forward strand.
CATCTTGATAACTGAAACTTTGACTTATGCTATATTGGGTAACAGATTCAATCGTTACGAAATAGTTATGATTGAGTCCATTATCTCGTGCATCATTATAGTATGCAGAGAGCAGGAATACATCGTTGCCATTTAGGGTAAATTGTTTATCAATGGTGATAGTTGAAAAGTTTTTGCCTTGTGGCAATTTAATTAATTGTTGATTAAGAGCTAGCTGCTGAATTTGATTATGAGTTTTTGCTTTTGAGTTGCTGCTTAATTGAATTACAACTAAGTTTCCTGCCGCTATTTTTTGTGAGCTGGTTACTATTGGTAGTTTAGACAGCCAATTTTGAAATTTTAAAGTGTTTTCACTACTAACTGGAGTTATTTTTTCCACTTGTTGCTCTGCATTTACATCATATGAGTATTCCGCTGAGAAATTTTGTTCGGGAAATATATTATGGCTGTATTGAATAGTTGCTTGGCATTGTAAAGTTGTGTTTTTATTCTGCTTCTTGCTACTTGACATAATCTGAACTTTTGGATTTACATACAGTGGAATTGAACTATCAAGTCTAGTGGCTTGAATAAGCTGTTCCTCAATATTTGAACTACTGCAGCTAGGTGGTTCAGCTGATTGTGAACAGGCACTAAGCCCGCTGCTTATCAAAAAAGTTAGCAGCGAGTACTTGATGAGTTTTAAATTAGTATATTTAAGCATTTGAGTTAAATAGCTTAAGCTAATTCAACGACTTTATGGACTAATTTATTAATGCCACTGTATGCATCTAAAATATTGCTTGCTAACATGTAAGCAGCAGTTGACACAATTTTGTATTTTTCATCGATGCAAATTTCATTTACGGTGGATGAATGATGAATTGCACCGCGTTTAGTTACTAGTGCTGCGGTTCCCTCATCACTACCGATAGTCATATTTACTGGAAAATTATAAATTGCTGGAATCATTACTGGTGCAATACAAATAAATCCGACTGCTTTACCTGCGGCAGTGAAGCTCTGCGCAATTTTGCTTAGAGATAGATTAACGGTATAATTAGCACCGTCTTGTGCCAATGTAAAGAGATTTGCTGCAACCCCATTTCCACCAGGAATGATAAGTGCATCGTAGTCATTGCTATTTAATTCTTCAAGTTTTTTTACATTACCGCGAGCAATCCGCGCTGACTCTACCAGCATATTCCGAGTTTCATTGGTTGTCTCATTATTCAAATGATTAGTAACATGATCTTGCGCTAAATCAGGGCTAAAGCACTGGTAACTTGCGCCAGCTTGTTCGATAGATAATAAGGTTAATACTGATTCATGAATTTCAGAACCATCCATCCGTCCACAACCCGCTAATACAACTGCAATTTTTTTCATAGTATTATCCTTTTTAAATTATAACTGATTCATAGTTTTAGAAATTAACTCATAAACATCGTTTGATAGTTTCTCTGTCGCTAAAATTTCACTTAAAACTGGTTTTGCTAATTGTTGATATTCAGGCGCTAAACTAGTTAAAATACTAAAGCCATGGGCAATTCGCGCACTAACCCCAGAATTAAATTTATCAACCCGTAATATTTCAGCGGCAATAAATTTGTACCCTTCAACACTATTAAAATGACTGCTATTCGCTGTAAAAGCACGAATCAAGGAATAGAGTTTATTCGGGTTAGCATTGTCGTATTGTGGATGAGCAGTTAGTTTTTTAACTTGCTCCAAAGTGTCAGCGCGTGAGCTTTGGCTTTGTAGTGTAAACCATTTATCCATTACTAGTGGATAATTTTGGTATTCATGGTTAAATTGAGCAAGTAATTCGGCACGTAATTTATCATTACTGTCATTAATTGCTATCAATGCTGCTAGCTTATCCGTCATATTATCAGCTGTCTGATATTGCTTTTGAACCAAATCAAGATATTTGGCTGCATTTTTACTGCTTAGCAAATAAGCTAAAGCTATATTTTTTAGTGCGCGTTTACCTGCATCATTAAAATCATAGCTTAAGCATTGATTTTGCTGATAAGTTGCTAACCACAGCAACTCTAACGAATCCGCCAGATAAGATTTAAGCACAACTATAGCTTGATTTAATTTAGCAACATTAACGGATTTTAGTTGTGCACATAATTCACCAAAACTAGGTAATCCGCTAATTAAGTTTTGAATGCTTGGGTTCAACTGCTTATCTTGTAAGGTTTTAGTAAGCGCATTACTTAGTTGCGTAAAAATTTGTGCATCGGTGTTTTGTGGGTTCTGATACAAAGCAATGATCGCATGTTGATAAAGTTTTTGCATCGCTTCCCAGCGGTTGAATGAGTCGCTATCATGTGCAGCTAAATTTAGCAGTTGTGCAGGAGTATAAGCATAATCTAAAATTACTGGAGCTGAGAAACCTCGTAACAACGATGGGGTCGGTTGTTGAGCTACTTTGATTTTAAACTCATTGTGTTGCTTACGAATGAGTAAAACAGCTTTTCCTTCTGGATAGATAGCTTCACCATTAATGACTTCAAATTCCAGCTCTTGTCCATCATTATTGATTAAACCTAGTTCCAATGGAATCAGCATTGCTTGTTTGTTTTGCATATCTGCGGTATCAGGAATTTGCTGTTCAATATTTAACGTATAAATTTGGCTTACAGAATCATAGCTATCACTGATTTTTAAGGTTGGCGTACCTGCTTGAGAGTACCAGAGCATAAATTGGCTAAGATCAAAATTATTAGCATCTGCCATCGCTCGACAGAAATCATCGCACGTAACAGCAGAGCCATCATGGCGTTCAAAATAAAGCTTCATTCCTCGTTCAAAACCTGAACGTCCCAAAAGCGTTTGGTACATCCGCACTACTTCTGCACCTTTTTCATAAACGGTCATAGTATAGAAATTATTTATTTCCAGATATGAGGCAGGGCGGACTGGATGTGCCAATGGCGATGCATCTTCGGGGAACTGATTTTGGCGAAGAGTTTTAACCGTTTGAATACGTTTTACATCCCGAGCATGTAAATCTGCAGTAAATTCCTGATCTCTAAAGACGGTCAGTCCTTCTTTTAATGATAGCTGAAACCAGTCGCGGCAGGTAACCCGATTGCCAGTCCAGTTATGAAAATATTCATGTCCAACCACTGCTTCAACATTGATGAAGTCAGTATCGGTTGCGGTTTTAGTTTCTGCTAGGACGTATTTAGTATTGAAGATGTTCAACCCTTTGTTTTCCATCGCGCCCATATTAAAATCGCCACTGGCAACTATCATATAGCGCTCAAGATCATATTCCAGATTGAAGCGTTGTTCATCCCAGCGCATAGACCTAACTAGCGAATCTAAACAGTGCTGACATTGATTGATTGATTCAGGCTCGCTATAGACTTCAAGGAGTACCTTTCGTCCTGATTGAGTAGTATAAATCGTATCAATTTTGCTAAATTTTCCGGCAACTAGCGCAAATAAATAACTCGGTTTTTTAAACGGATCTTGCCATACTACCTTGGTTCGTCCATCAGGTAATTGTTCTTCAGAAATTTTGTTACCGTTTGAAAGTAGTATTGGATAATCTTGGGCTTGTGCAATAATTGTAGTCGTGAAAAGCGCCATTACATCTGGGCGATCTAAGTAATAAGTAATTTTTCTAAAACCTTCAGGTTCGCATTGGGTGAATAAATTCCCTTGCGATGCATATAAACCCATGCAGCTTTTGTTATTAAAAGCATCAACTTCTGTAGTGATGGAAAGAGTAAATTCTTTAGGTAAATTATTAATCACTAATTCATCATTTGCCAATGTATAATCTGAATGAGTTGTATTATTAACCTTTAGCTCAAGTAACTTGGCACTTCCACTTAATTTTAAAGTTCCACTTGATTGACTGGCATTTTGCTGGTAGTCGGTATCGCTTTTTACAATGACATGTTGACTTAATATCTCAAAGCTTAATCGAATATTTTGTGAGAAATAGTTAGGTTGCTGGTAATCTTTTAAGTACTTAATTTTCGGTTGATTTTGCATAACTAATGTTGCTTTCATATGTAATCGTTAACTAAGCAAATATTATAAGATTAATGAGATAATAACTCAAGCTTAAATTACGGTTATAAAAAGTTTGGAGTTTTTACTCTAGCTTTAAATGCTTTGTTTTTTAGTTATGGATATTGTCAAATTGATTATCTAAATTCTGAGTAGAGCATAATTCATTGAGCAGTTGCACAATTGAAAACTACTTCAGAATATCTTATTCTAGCTCACGTGAGCTAGAAAAGTTGTATAATTACGCGATTCAAATTTTTTAAGGCTAGTACATGAACTATACTCCTTTTTATCAAAGCCATTTGGATAGTAATGGTAAAGTTGTTGATTTTGGTGGTTGGGCATTACCTGTCAATTATGGTTCGCAAATAAAAGAACATGAGCAAGTTCGTAATGATGCAGGAATGTTTGATGTTTCGCATATGGTGGTCACTGATATTCATGGCGTTGATGCCAAAGCATTTTTTCGCCATTTAATTAGTAATGATGTTGCAAAATTAGATAAATTTGGAATCGGTAAAGCGTTATACTCAGGATTACTTAATCGTGAGGCTGGTGTTATTGATGATTTGATTGTATATTTGATGCCATTTGGTTATCGTTTGGTGACCAATGCCGCGACTGAAGCAAAAGATTTGAATTGGATCAAACAGGTTGCTGCAAATTTTAAAGTAGAATTGTTCCCACGTCGTGATTTGGCGATGCTAGCAGTACAAGGTCCGAATGCGATTAAAAAAGTTATTGCCGCTCATCCACATATGAAAGAAAAATTAGAGCAACTTAAACCATTTGTTGCAGTAGAAGATAGTAGTTATTTTTATGCACGAACTGGCTATACTGGGGAGAATGGTCTAGAAATCATGTTGCCGCGTACTGAAGCTAACGCTTTTTGGAGTTTGCTACTAGAACATGGTGTAGCTCCATGTGGGCTTGGTGCTCGAGATACTTTACGTTTAGAAGCTGGCATGAATTTATATGGGCATGAAATGGATGAAACGATCACTCCTCTTGCTTGTGGCATGGATTGGGTGGTTGATTTAAGTGATGAAACACGTGACTTTATTGGGAAGAGAGCTTATCAATTAGCTAAAATTTCAACTGATCAATATAAGCAAGTTGGTTTAGTACTACAAGGTAAAGGTGTCTTGCGTGATGGACAAAAAGTGTATGTCGATGGTGTTGAGTGTGGGATAGTTACTAGCGGTACTTTTTCACCAAGCTTGAAAGTTTCAATTGCAATTGCGCGAATTAGTGCTGCGGTTGAAGCAGAGACAGCAGCCGTTGATATTCGTGGTAATCATGAAGCGGTGAGAATAATTAGTTTGCCATTTGTCCGTAATGGCAAAAAAATGTTCTAACTGCAGACTATATCGCATTAGCGTTGTTACAAGGCTCCTCATGTACTTCTCATTGTACACTTCGTCGCCTTGTGCCTAGCTACTGCTTCATATTCTGGCAGTTTGAGTATAATAGTTATAGAAATGTTTAATTAATGCTTAAAGGAGCAATTATGTATAGCAATGATATGAAATTTGTCGATACGCATGAGTGGGTTAGACTTGAAGCGGATGGAGTTGTCAGTGTAGGGATTACTAATCACGCTCAAGAGCTTTTAGGTGATTTAGTGTATGTAGAATTACCTGCAGTTGGTGCAAGCATTGCTACAGGTGACACAATCGGTGTCGTTGAATCAGTAAAAGCAGCTTCAGATTTGTATTCGCCAGTTGCTGGTGAAGTAGTGGAAATTAATGATGCGGTAGTTGCAGATCCAACGTTAGCAAATACCGAACCACACGCAGCAGGATGGCTATTTAAAGTAAAATTAGCAGATGTGGCAGAATTAGACGGCTTAATGAGTGCTGATAAGTATAAAGCACTGATTGGCTAATAAAATACCATTGAAGACCCTGTTAGATTTTGAACGGGGTTTTTTTATACGTTTAGTTTTTGAAATAAAATAGGATACTTAGCATGAATGAATTTTGTAAGCGTCACATTGGGCTTAGTCAGCAGCAGCAAGCGGCAATGTTAGATGATTTGGGTTGTAGTAACTTAGATCAGTTTATTGAACAGGTTATACCAACTGATTTAATCAGCAAAACTAAAACTACTCAAAAGGTTGGTTTGAGTGAAGATCAGGCACTGTCTGAAATTAAAGCAATTTTGGATGCCAATATAGTCTATAAAAATTATATTGGTTTAGGTTACTACGATACGATTACTCCATCAGTGATTCGGCGTAATGTTTTTGAAAATCCAGGTTGGTACACCGCATATACGCCATATCAGGCAGAGGTTTCACAAGGTCGCTTGGAGGCATTGTTAAATTATCAGCAAATGTTAATTGATTTGACTGGCTTTGATTTAGCTAATGCATCTTTGCTGGATGAAGCAACCGCGGCTGCGGAAGCAATGGCGATGGCTAAACGAGTAAACCCAAATGCTGGGAATAAATTTTTTGTGGATGAAAATATTTTTCCGCAAACTTTAAGTGTAATGCAAACTCGGGCACAGTATCTGGAAATTGAACTAGTGGTAACAGATATTAGCCAAGTTGACGCAACTCAGGGATTTGGTTGTTTTATTCAAAATCCAGATTTATATGGTACTACTAAAGATTTTACCAACCTAATTAGTGGATGGAAACAACATGCGCCAAAACTGATTGTGGTTATGGCTTGTGATATTATGTCTTTAGTACTGTTTAAATCTCCAGCAACACAGGGCGCTGACATTGCAATTGGTTCTACACAACGCTTTGGTATTCCTATTGGTTTTGGTGGTCCTTCTGCAGCCTATATGGCAACGAAAGATGCTTACAAACGTTTAATGCCAGGTCGCATCATCGGTGTATCGGTTGATAGTCGTGGCAAAAAAGCACTACGAATGGCATTACAGACTCGCGAGCAACATATTCGTCGTGAGAAAGCGACTTCAAATATTTGTACCGCGCAGGTATTACTGGCTAATATGGCTGGATTCTACGCGACCTATCATGGTGCGGATGGACTTAAAACGATTGCTAAACGCATTACGTATTTGGCTAACCTACTGGCACATAATTTACGTCATTATGGAATTAAAGTATTTAATCAAGATTGTTTGTTTGATACGCTTAGTTTTGAACACAATGATTCTGCGGCTCTTATGACTAAATTAAATGATAATGGTTATGCGATCGGTGAGTATGATGGTAAATTATTCATTTCGGTAGGTGAGAGTGCCTCCCTTGCTGAAATCGAGGATTTGGTGGGTTTAATTTGTGATGGTCAAGAGCTAATTGTTGTTGAGCCAGAAGTGCTACTAGCGAGTCAAAATGCTCTTCATCGTCAAGATGCAATTCTAGCTCATGAAGTGTTTAGCAATTACCATAGTGAAACTAAAATGATGCGCTATTTGAAATATTTGGAAAATAAAGATATTTCTTTAGTGCATAGCATGATCCCGCTGGGTTCTTGTACTATGAAATTAAATGCTGCAGCCGAGCTAGAGCCATTATCGTGGCCGCAAATGGCAAATATTCATCCATTTGCACCACGTGAGAGTGTTCAAGGCTATGTAACGTTAATTAACGGTTTGAAGCAACAACTCAAAGATATTACTGGCTTTGATGATGTATGTATGCAGCCAAATTCTGGTGCTCAGGGTGAGTATACTGGCTTATTAGCGATTCGTCGCTATCAGGCAAGTCTTGGACAGGGTACGCGTGACATATGTTTGATTCCACGCTCGGCACATGGTACCAATCCAGCAACTGCGCAAATGATGGGCATGGAAGTTATCGTCGTTAATTGTGATGAATCAGGAAATGTGGAAGTTGCAGACATGCGGGCTAAAGCTGAGCAATATCGTGAGCGTTTAGCATGTTTGATGATTACTTATCCATCAACGCACGGTGTATTTGAAGGCAGCATTAAGGAAATTTGTCAAATTATTCATGATAATGGCGGTCAAGTTTATATGGATGGCGCTAATTTGAATGCTTTGGTGGGATTAGTTAAACCTGCAGAGCTTGGTGCGGATGTTTCGCATATGAATCTGCACAAAACATTTGCGATTCCTCACGGTGGCGGTGGACCTGGTATGGGACCAATTGGTGTTAAACAACACTTGGTTGATTTTTTACCGTTAAATCCAATCTTTGATACTGCATTTGATGTAACTCGCAGTGCTGTTTCTAGTGCTCCATTTGGCAGTGCTTCAATCTTGGCAATTTCTTGGATGTATATCACAATGCTTGGTGAGTATGGTCTTGAGCAATCAACTAAAGCAGCTATCCTAAATGCTAATTACGTGGCACATCATTTAGCTAAAATTGGTTACCCGATTTTATATACTGGGCAAAATCAAAAAGTTGCGCATGAGTGTATTATTGATTTACGCCCATTGAAAGCGGAAAGTGGAATCACTGAGGTCGATTTTGCCAAGCGCTTAATGGATTATGGTTTCCATGCGCCTACTATGTCATTCCCTGTGCCGGGTACCTTGATGATTGAGCCAACCGAGAGCGAGTCCAAAGATGAATTGGATCGTTTTATCGCTGCGATGGCTTCAATTTATGCTGAAGTAAAACAAGTGCTAGATGGTGGTTTTGATAAGCTTAATAACCCATTGAAAAATGCACCGCATACATTAGCGGATTTAATGACTTGGGATAAACCGTATTCACAACAAGTTGCTTGTTTTCCAATGAGTAATCTTGAAAACAGCAAGGTGTTTCCTTCGGTAAATCGGATTGATGATGCGCATGGCGATCGTAATTTCATGTGTAGTTGTTTTGATTTAAACTAAAACAATAAAGTGATTTTACGCAAAACCAACCGTAATTTATATTTTCGGTTGGTTTTTGTATTCATGGACTTTGTTTTTAAGAGTATAATAATGAGGATTCACTAAGAATTATTTGAAGTGTCCTAGCCCCGTATAATAGAACCACTCATAATTAGACAATTTGATAACATTTA
>DAORIZ010000005.1:0-58127 GCA_035438765.1 Burkholderiales bacterium
ATAAAAGCGTTCCATAATTATCGAATTGATAACCCCATAGCCGTAAGTTATAGTTGTTGCTAAGTCCACTGTAATTAGCACCGAGTGCAACAGTTCCATTTGATGCAGCGTACCCATTACTCACGGAGATACCATTCTGGGTGATGCTATAGTTAGTATTGCCAGTAAAGCCTGGGGCAGCACCGTATTGTGCAGCATTAAAGGCTAATGCAGTTAACAACCATCCTCCACCTGGATAAACGTTAACCAGTGCACCCTGATAGGTTGCTGGTACGGTTAGTAAGTTATTTTCATAATTTCCATTTATCCATGGGCTGTTGTTAATTCCGATATAACCAACATCCGCTTGAACTGTATTTTTATATTGGTACTCAACAAAAGCTTCAGAAATCATTGCTTGAGAGTAGGTTGTATTATAAATTGAATAATCTTTACTCCCTTGTTGGGTTGCAAGACCATCTTCTTGTGCCGCAAATAAAGGATTCATAGTGCTAAATAAGCCACCGACTGAAAAACCAGCAGCTTGACCTGTTTGTGCAAATATATTTGCGCCATATGAGTAAGGTTGTACTGATCTGTTATAAGGAGCAGGATTATTGCCACTATTGGCCGTCCCTGCAGCATTAACAGTCGTACCTGCATACACATTGTAAGTACCATCTTCGAACCACTTTTGCCAGAAATTTTGTTGTGCTACCTGACTTTCGTTGACGACTAAAGTTCCGCCACCTGTGGTAGGGTAGTTTTCAGAATTATAAGGGTTTTGTAAATATGCGCTTCGGTTTATAAACCCCGCGTTATTATTTGGAGGTGATGCGCTTGGAGTTGGCGACGGGCTATTTACAGCGGATTCAGCACTATTATCAGCAAAAACCAATGATGGTAACGTAGCGCCTACAGAACATAGAATCAATAATAATTTTTTCATAATCAACTTTCTTATGACCTAATGATAGGTGGTGCTTTGAAGTATAAAGTTCAGACTAATTATAATTTTACCTCTCCCAGAAAGGATTTTAGCTTATCAAATTGAGTTGCGAATAAAAAATGAGTTAAATTTACCTAAAATCAAGTAAAATCACGCTTTGTTATGTTTATATGTCGCTTTAATGACACATAATTTAACTACTCTTTAATTGTTTAATGATAAGAAGAATGAATATACAAAAGTTTATAATAGTTAGTGGTATTACTTTATTGTTATCGGCATGTAATAATAAAAATGCACATGAGGTAGTAAGAATAAATCCAGAATTGATTGGTATGTGGAGTGATGATGCTGGTTGTAATTTAACATTGCTGCAAATGAATCAAGGGCTCATTTTGGATAGCTTTAATAATGCACAAGGTGTATCTAAATCAAAGATAAAATTAAATATACGAAAAGAGAGTGTCATGACTAGGATAATTGCAAGTGACTCAACTAATAATTGGTCCGCAATTTTTTCAGAAGGATTGATTATGGTCGATAATAATTTGTGTAAGCGAGCGCTACATAAAGTCGATAGCAAATAAAAAATGCCGTTTTTGTAACGGCATCCTATATTTCTATTCTGCAGATATAATTCGCGTGCCATTATTTGCGCATAATGCCTTTAGCCCCGCGTGAGTAATTATGCAGCGAGCAATTGTATACGATGCTGTCGCTGGAGCTGCTACAGTTTCTGGTTCATCGGAAGAAACTACCGCATTAACGGCTGCACGTGAGCTCATGCTTGACAAGTCTATTAATTTTTCTTTTTTAAGATAAACCATGTTATAAACAAAGGTGTCTTGATCAACTTCAAATTGCTTAGAGCTGATTTCAACACGCTTTTCATCAGCATAAGTAGCCGATATTGATTTTAAAATTGATAACTGAAGTTCGAAATTTAGCATTGTAAAATGACCCCTACATCTATAAAAAACAGATAAAATGATTACAAAATATTCGGTAAATCTTTGAATTGACAAGATTATACCAAACCCATACTTATCTTGTCCAGCACTAAAAATTAGTTGCTTTTGCTGCATTTGCTAAATATGGTATAATAAATCCCCGTTAGAAGTTGTATAACGGTTAATCTTGTGTGATTTCAGTTATTTCAGCAATAAATTAATTTAATTGAGAGAGAAAGTTTATGAAAAATTTATTACTTATTTTATCTGGTTTTGCATTTTGTGGTGTTGCTTCAGCAAGCTCTGCTGTTACTTTTCCAGTTAATTGTGCAAATAATGTAAGTATTACTGCGACATCAACATTACAAGATGTACAAAAATGCACGATTGATAAGCAAAAAACCAGTAAGGGAATGTATGAGGTAAAATTTACTGATGCAAATAAACATAAGTATACTTGTTATTTTGCAAACAATACGCCAACCGAAGTTATTAATCATTGTGAATCGTAATTTACATCTATTGAATAAGATGTAAAAACCAGCCAATTGGCTGGTTTTTACATGACGAAAGAAAAAGGATATTAAGAATGAGTTGGATTTATTTAGTTCTAGCTGGATTTTGTGAAATTGGTTGGCCAATTGGTTTGAAGTTGGCGAGCGGGAAATCTCCATATTTATGGACATTATTTGCAATTACTGCTATGGCATTGAGTGGCTATCTGCTTTATCTGGCACAGCAGTCAATTCCAATGGGGACAGCATACGCTATTTGGACCGGAATTGGGGCTGTAGGTGCTTTCATTGTTGGTATAATCTGGTTTAAAGACCCCGCAACTTTGTTTAGAATTATTTCGGTTTCTTTAATCATTTTTGGTATAATTGGTCTTAAGCTTTCTGCCCATTAGTAGGTTGTAGCACGAAATATATTAAAAATCAGATTTAAATAAATATGATGGTAGACCAACAAACCATTGGTTATGAATAAAGTAATTACTCACTAACAAACTGCCACAATATGCTGTAAGAGTTAGGAACAAGGCGACGTTGTACATGAGAGGTACATGAGGAGCTTAGTTCCGAAGCTGTTGCTGCATAGGGTGAGCAGTTACCAATAAAAAGGAAATAAGCATGACTCAGCTAGTAGATGCAGCAATTAGCCGCAAAGAGTTAAAAGGTTCTAATTTTGAAATGACCTATGGTGGTGCAACTAGCTTCATGCGCCGTAACTATACCAAAGATTTAACAGGCGTAGACGTTGCTGTCAGTGGTATTCCATTTGATTTGGCGGTTACGTATCGCAGTGGTGCTCGTCTTGGACCACGCGCAATTAGACAAGCTTCGGTACAATTAGCTGAATTATTGCCATATCCTTGGGGGTTTGATCCATTTGAACAACTTGCAGTAGTTGACTATGGAGATTGTTTTCTTGATCCGCATAATCCACTGAGTATTCGTGATGCAATTACCGATCATATTCGTAACATTGTTGAACATAACGTTTTTCCTCTTACCTTTGGTGGTGATCACTATGTCACTTATCCAATTTTATTGGCGATGGCTGAGAAATTTGGTAAAGGAATATCTATAATTCATTTCGATGCTCATTGCGATACATGGCCTGATGATGAAGAATATTCATTAAATCATGGTACGATGTTTTATAAGGCGATTAAAAATGGTATTGTTGATCCAGCCAAGTCAGCTCAGATTGGAATCCGTACTTGGAATGACGATTTTATGGGGACTAATATTTTTGATGCGCAGTATGTACATGATAATGGTTGGCAACAAGTAGTTGCGCAGATTAAAGAAATAGTTGGGGATAATCCAGTTTATTTAACTTTTGATATTGACAGCTTAGATCCTGCATTTGCACCAGGTACAGGTACTCCAGTTCCGGGTGGGTTAAGTTCGGCACAAGCATTAGCAATAGTGCGCAATCTGGATGGACTTAATTTAATTGGAGCAGATGTAGTTGAAGTGTCTCCTAGTTATGATCACGCTGAAATAACTGCTTTGGCGGCTGCACATGTAGCATGTGATGTAATTTGTTTATTAGCACAGCAAAAATCACGTGACTAATCAGGCTATTAGGACAATTGGGGTAAAGGCAGTTGTCTTTATGATGATGACATCCTGTCTTGGAATGCGTTGGATTCCTGTAGCTGGAAGTATTGGTCCTGCCGCAATTGTCTTATGGTTAATCGCTGCGTTGGCTTTTTTTGTTCCGCTGGCATTAATCGTAATAGAACTCTCACTTAATTATCCTGAAAATGGTGGCATATCTCTCTGGACTCGCAAAGGGCTTGGTAAAAGAGCGGGGTTTTATGCTGCGTGGTTTTATTGGGTAAATAACGTTGTTTATTATCCAGGGGCTTTGACTTTTATTGCCGTTAACGTTGTTTACTTAATTGGCGATCATTCTTTAGCCGAAAACTCTCGCGTTATCGTCCCTCTCGTAATCGCTTGCTTTTGGGCTGCCGTTTGGCTAAATATTTCAGGTATACACTACATTTCCAGATTAACCACCCTTTCTGGACTATTTAATTTTCGCTTAGGTTTGTTCTTTATTTTGGTCGGATGTTACTATGTAATCAGCCATGGGCATAGTGCAACTAGTTTTGCGCCAGATCAGTTTATTCCGCATAGTGATATGTTTCGTAGCCTCTCTGATGTATCTGTTTTAATGTTTGCATTAGCCGGTGTTGAAATTATTCCAACTGTTGGTCGTGCAATTAAAAACCCTGAGAAAAATCTAACTAAGGCTATTATTATTGGTGGAATTCTTTTAGTTAGTCTATATATATTGGGCACCATCGCAATAAACTTTATTATGAGCCCACATGAATTGACCCAAACAACTGGTTTAGTGGCTTCATTTTATACTTTAACGGCAAAATTGCACTGGTCGAGCTGGGTAGTAAGCTTTCTGGTAGTGTCTTTAATTTTTGTTGAATTTGGCGGGCTTAATTTGTGGCTTATTGCATCAAGTGTAACATTTTTTCAAGGAACTGAAAAGGGGATACTCCCTGAGTGGTTACAGCGCATAAATAAAAATTATGTTCCAGCAAATGCATTGATATTTCAGGGTGTTATGGTTACTTTTATTGTTATGATTACCAAATTTATGCCTACTGTTAATGCTATGTATATGGTGTTAATCTTAATGGCTACAATTATTTATTTTATTCCATACCTATTTATGGTAATCGCATATCTTAAGTTAAGGCATAATAACGCGTTAATGAAAACAATTCTCTCCAATAAAATGGCGAAGTTAATGGCGTTTTTGACTTTTATCTCAGTGTTAATGGCAATTGTGCTTACAATAGTACCTAGTGCAGATATAGTAAAGCGTCGTGATATTGTACTTTATGAGCTGGAACTCATCGGTGGTCCACTATTGTTTTATCTATCTGGAGTTGTTATTTATTCTCGCAGAAAACTCACTTCTTTTATTAAAAGGTAATTACTAATGGCTGTAATTAAAGAAACTAATTGGAACTATAAAAAATCTGCTGATTTTTATTGTGTTCACGGCTGGTCAAATAGTTATTTTGATATTAATAAAACAGGTCAATTAACAGTTAGGCGAGGTAAGTACCTTAAAGATGTTCCAGTAGCTTTAGTCGATATAATTGATGCTGCATGTAACAAATACCAATTACAAACACCATTGGTCTTGAGATTTACTGATATTGTCAAAAATCGGGTTGAACGTATTACTAATGCTTTTAATAAAGCGCGTAAACAATTACATTATCCTGCAGAGTATACTTTGATTTATCCCATTAAAGTAAATCAGAACCGCGCGGTAGTCGAAAGTATTATTGAAGCTAAAGCAAATAATGGGCTTGAGGCAGGAAGTAAGGCAGAGCTTCTAGCAGTATTGTCATTAGTAAAAAATAATAAAACACCGATTGTTTGTAATGGTTATAAAGACCGTGACTATATTCGAATGGCTTTAATTGCACGTAAACTTGGACGAAATATTACTATCGTTATTGAGAAAATGATTGAGGCTCAATACGTAATCGAGCTAGCTAAAGAATTAGATGTTGTACCTTTACTTGGCGTTCGTTGCCGTCTGGCGTTAACGCTGGCAGGTAAGTGGTCACATTCTGGCGGTGAAAAATCCAAGTTTGGTTTGAGCACTACTCAAATTTTAGAGCTAATTAAATTGTTGCGTACAAATGAGCTGCTGGATTGTTTACACCTCATCCATTGTCATCAAGGCTCTCAAATCGCCAATGTGAACGACATTCAGCACTACATTAATGAATTATCTCAAGTTTATGTTCAGCTTTGCAAACTTGGGGTAAATCTTAAAATTATTGACACTGGTGGTGGTCTTGCAGTTGATTACGAGGGGAGTCGTACCCGTAGCTTTAACTCAACTAATTATACATTATCTGAATATGCGATGACACTTTTAGAAACAGTTAAAAAAATTGCGGAGAAAAATGACTTGCCTTTACCTCAGATTTACACTGAATCAGGGCGTGCAACTACTGCGCATCATGCTGTATTTGTGACTAATATTGTTGAAGTGGAGAGTGTAGTTGGCGAAGAAGTTCCTGATATCGGTAAAACCAACGATGAAGATTTGGTAGAACTGGATAATATGCTGGATTCAGTTGATAGCTTGCCAATTAATGAAATTTATACTTCAAGTGTTCTAGCTATTGAAAGTTTACATAATCGTTTTTCAGCAGGGGATTTATCTTTAGAAAAACGTGCAGTTGCAGAACAATTATTTTCTCATATTAAACTTGAAATTATCAAGCGTCTCAATCCATTGCATCGCTCGCATCGTGATTTGTTTGATAGGCTGGATGAAGATTTGGCTAAGAAAATTATTGCTAATTTTTCACTCTTTCAATCAATTCCAGATAGCTGGGCAATTTCCCAATTATTCCCGGTAATGCCATTATCTCAGCTGAATGAAGAACCAACAATGCGTTCGATTATTGAAGATATTACGTGTGACTCTGATGGTAAAATAAATAACTATATGGATTATCAAGGTAATGAACCATCATTAAAACTACCAAAATATAATGCCAAAAACCCATACTTGCTTGGAATATTCTTAGTTGGTGCTTACCAAGAGATTATGGGTAATATGCATAATCTATTTGGACAAGTAACTACTCTAGATATTTGTTTAGATGGTAAAGGTGGCTTTGAGTTTGAAGCAGTCCATGACGGATTTACCAATAAAAACTCACTGGAACATGTTGGTTATGATATTGTTGAAATGCTAGATTTAGCTAAAAAATCACTAACGACTTTAAAAATATCTAAAGCAGAGCAGTTACACTTATTTAATCAAATAAAAGGTGTATTTGAATCACATACTTACTTAGTGTAAGCAAAACCGGTCATAGACCGGTTTTTTTAGTTTAGATTAAAGCTTGGTGTAGTAAAGAGTAAATTTTTAACCGGATAATTATACTTCTTAGCAATATCAATTAATTTTTGAATGTCTTGTTGATTGCTGCTTTCGCTGCGAGACAATAACCAAAGATATTCATGATCTGGGCTACCAACAACTGCGTAGTGCTGATAATCGGTATAAATAACCCAATAGTCAGCCTTGGCTACAGGCATCCAGCTTGCCCAGCCTGGCATGTAGCTTAGTTTTAACTTTGCTATACTGCTTGATTCTGCCGTGAAATAAGCTTGACCTTTATTTTGCGTAAATTGTCCATCTTCCAAACGGCAGCGATTAGTTAAGTTAAGTTGCTTTTTACTTTCATCAAATTGATATGTAACTGTAGTTGGCGCTAAACAGTCCCGTTCAATATGCATCGGAAAACGGGCAATTTCATACCAAGTTCCCAGATAAGATTCTACTTGAAAATTATTAATTGCTTCAACTTGTTGGGTCTGGGTAAGCTGTTCTGCCATAACTGTGCTACTAGCAGCAATCATGGATAATAAAAGTATTTTTTTCATATTATTCCTAAAAGTTATATTTTCCACCAACACCAAAGACATTGATGTTTCCCCAATTATTACCTGTAAATGGCATCATTCCATAATCTTCAAAAGTTATCCCCCAGTGTTGGCTAAGTTTTAATTCAGCACCTAATGCCATGTATAAACCAAAACCAACGCCTGAGCTATCACCATTCCAATCGTAATTAGTTAAACCTGATTGCATTGCCATTGATGAGGTTGAATAAGCAACGCCCAAACCAGCTTTCGCATAGACACTAAAAATATCGCTAAATGGTAGTGAGCCTTTAGCTGCAATATCGGCAAACGATTGTCCCTGAGTATAATTTCCGCTGTATCCAGCACTGTTATAAGTTGTCGAAATAGCATTAACCCAAGTTGCTCCAACCTCTGATGCGAGATACTTATTATAGTTATATCCAACATTTAAAGTGAGCGCTGGAGCAGCTGTCCACCAATTTTGGATGTTAGCATAACCAACATCGGCATTTATGTATAGATTACCTTCCGCACTGCTTAGTCCAGAGGCAAAAATAGCAACGATGCTAAAAATTTTTTTTGAGGTTATGTGAATTTTATTATCCTTGATGTGCTAAGTTTAAAGCGTAATTTTACCAAGAAGGATGCTGTTGGAGTTAAATATTTACTGTTTGACTTTTAAAGAAATTAAGTCTTTTGGGTATAAATTGCTATTTTTAAAAGTAATGTTAACCGATCGACTTAAGAATTGAAAGTTAATTAAGCATTGGTTATTTGAGTACATGGGCTTTTCTTTTGTAATTAGTTATTAGAATCTATTGTTAGGTGTGATAAAATCACGCCTTATTTAGCAAATTAGCAATAAGGTAAATCATGCATAAACCAAAGTTATCCCCACGGCGCATCTCACGTTCTTTAGCTGTGCAAGGGATTTATTTTTTTCAAACCAATCCTAAATCAGTTAGTGAAATCGAGGATTTTCTCCAAAATACAAATGAAGAAATTTATGTTCGTGCAAATTATGATCTACTGCATTATTTATTGGAAATGTCAACCGATAATTTTGAACAGAGTCTAGCACTTTATGCTGGATATTCAGATCGTCCAGTTAATGAAATACAAACTACAGAGAAGGCTATTTTGGTAATTGCCTCAGTTGAGTTAAAGTATAATGCAGAAGTGCCTGCGCCAGTGATTATAAATGAGGCAATTGAACTTGCCAAAATTTACGGCGGTGAAGATTCATTTAAATTTATCAACGGGCTCGTTGATAAATTAGCCATGAATTTACGTCAAAGTGAAATGGAACATGCGCGGAAAAATCGCCGTAAAGTCAACCACGGTTAAATTAAACTATGTTTTAATCAGTAAATACTGCTGTTTATCAAATTAAAAGTGAGCACTTTTGTGCTCACTTTTAATTTGATTTTTTGGTGCTATGCTTTTTATTGGTTTTGGCTTTAGATTTATGTTTTTTCGTGGTAGTGTGATGTGATTTTTTTGTCTTATGACTGGTTTTCTTGCTTGTAGTTGGGCTGTTTGTTGCAGCTGTAGAACCTTTTACCATGATAACTTTTGGTTGTTGAGTAGTAGTCGATTTTGCATCGGTATTAACGCTTCCTTCCGCGCTATCTAAAGCAGGATCTGCAATTGCGATAGAACAACACACCGATAGAGCCACTAATAATTTCTTCATATATTTTCCTTTTGCTAACGTATAGTTTGATTAAAATAAATCACAGTCAATTTGTTTACTAAGTAAATCTTCAGCTTCCTCACGTTTACGAATTAGATGTGTTTGTCCTTGGTGGAATAATACTTCGGCTGGACGGCAGCGTGAGTTGAAGCTACTGCTCATTTCAAAACCATAAGCACCAGCATTGTGAAATACCAAATAATCACCTTCGTGGACTTCATTGATTTTGCGATCCCAAGCAAAAGTATCTGTTTCACATAAATTACCGACAACCGTATAGATTCGCTCAGTTCCTTCTGGCGCTGAAATATTACTAATGCGATGATACGAATCGTAGAACATTGGGCGAATAAGGTGGTTAAATCCACTATTCACACCAACGAAAGTAGTCGCAGTAGTTTGTTTGATCACATTTGCTTTAGTAATGAAATAACCTGATTCACTAACCAAAAACTTACCTGGCTCAAACCATATTTCAAAATGACGTTTCTCCGCATTTTCAAAAGCGTCAAAGGTTTCTTGGATTCTATTTGCTAAAGTATTTAAGTCGGTCGTGTAGTCACCTTCTTGATACGGCACTTTAAATCCACTGCCTAAATCAAGAAAGGTTAAATCGGGAAAATCATGGGCTATATCTAGCAAAATTTCCAGACTACGGATAAATACATCAATGTCTTTAATTTCACTACCTGTGTGCATATGCAAGCCATTAATGACTAATCCGGTACTTTTTACAACTCGTTGAATGTGGCGTAATTGATGAATACTGATCCCAAATTTACTATCAATATGTCCGGTTGAGATTTTCATATTTCCACCAGCCATGATATGCGGATTAATTCGGATACATACTGGATAAGTATTACCAAATTTATTACCGAATTGCTCTAATATCGAAATATTATCAATATTAATATGAACTCCTAAATCTTTACAGGCTTCAATTTCACTAAAATCAACACAGTTAGGAGTATAAATAATTTGTTCAGCTGAAAAACCAGCCATAAGTCCGAGCCTAACTTCATTGATACTAACGCAGTCAAGATTGCTTCCAAGACTGTGTAAAAATTTTAGGATATTTATATTGCTGAGTGCTTTACATGCATAGAAGAATTTTGCATTAACATTTTGAAAAGCAGTAGTTAATTTTTTATATTGACTCTCGATACTCTGTGTATCATAGACATACAACGGGCTACCATACTCATTAGCAATTTCAACCAATTGTTGTGGTGTTAAACTCATCTAACAATACCTTTTTAAAACAGCGAACGTTATTTTAGCGAATTTTACCATATATTTGTTTGTTAGTAAATTATAGAAAGACATAATATTGCGCTGCACCATACATAATTCCCGAGTAATACGCTAAAACATTTAAAATACCTGCTTGTGTTTTTATGTATTCATCTATTAGTTATAAGGGTGAGTGTAGATGCATAACAAAATTTTATAGGAAATAATATTAATGGTAAAAGCAAAAAAATCGCGTTTGAGTTTCTATATCTTTGCTGCACTGGTCCTAGGTGTGATTGTTGGGCATTTTGCCCATGTCGGAATTGCTAATCCGGTAGAAATTAAATCTATCTCTGGTTATCTTGATTTGGTATCATCTGCATTTTTGCGCTTGATCAAAATGATTATTGCTCCGCTAGTGTTTACCACGTTGGTGACTGGTATTGCTAAGATGAACGACAGTAAGGTATTGGGAAGATTGTTTCTTAAATCTATGTTTATATTTGTTGTTGGCGGTTTCTTCTCTTTAGCTTTGGGGATGTTGTTAGTTGAGTTTTTTCAACCAGGTAAGGCTCTACATGATGTATTGCTAAACTCTACAACGGCAGATCTTTCTGCGGCGAGTAATAGTGTTTGTACTACTTGTGGTGCAACATTGAAATCATTTGTTGAATCAGTGATTCCAGCTTCAGCAATGCAAGGTTTTGTTGAAAATCATATCTTACAAGTGATCGTTTTAGCAATATTCATTGGCGTTGCTGGCGTATCAATTGGTGAATCAGTGGCGCCAGTTTTTGAGTTTTTCGACATGATGTCGCAACTAATGTTTAAAATAATTGGCTATATTATGTACATAGCTCCGATTGCAGTATTTGCTGCGATTACTAAATTAGTTATGGGAAGTGGCGTTAGTGTCTTATCTTTATATTTAGTCTATGCCTTAGAGTTTTATTTAGGTTTAGCAATAATTTGGGGGGTATTAATTACGATTGGTTTTATTGTAATTGGTAAACCACTTTTTGCCGTTATTAAGTCAATGTTACCATTATATAGTACTTCATTTGCAGCTTCTTCATCTGAAGTTGCATTGCCTGGAATTTTATCTAATTTAGAACGTTTTGGAGTGTCTAAAAAGGTAAGTGGATTTGTAATTCCGATGGGCTATTCGTTTAATTTAGAAGCATCAATGTTAAATTGTACCTTTGCAACAATTTTCATTATTCAACTATATGGCTACCATATTACGTTATCAACAGAAATTCTAATGCTATTTATGCTGATGCTAACTTCTAAGGGTATCGCAGGTGTTCCACGCGTATCTTTAGTTGTTGTCGCTGCTACGCTAACCGCATTTGGCTACCCTGAAGTTGGTGTTTTGATTTTATTACCAATAGATAGTTTTATGGATATGGGGCGCAGTGCGACCAATGCTTTTGCCAATACTATGTCTGCACTTTTTGTTGATAAGTGGGAAAAAAAGCATAATCACGATTAATTTAACTTATTTTTCATGATAAAAAAGCAGTTTGAGTATCATACTTGACTGCTTTTTTATTATGCTGAATCCTGATAACAGCATCTTTAAGCTAGTTTTATATTATAATAGCGGTTTGTTAAGTCAACATTTAAGAAAGGTTCTCTATGTCTTTAATTCCTAGTGCGTTTGCTGATGGTGCTGCAGCTGCAGCAAGTAGTGGTCCAATGAGCAGTGTTATGTCATTCTTACCTATGGTAGTGATCTTTGCTTTATTTTGGTTGTTACTAATTCGCCCGCAACAGAAAAAAATGAAATTACATAATCAAATGTTATCTGCTCTTGAAAAAGGCTCTGAAGTTGTAACCAATGGTGGAATGCTTGGTACGATTACTGATTTAGATGAGAAATTCATCAAATTACGTATCGCTGACGGTGTTGTAGTTAAGTTTCAACGTAGTGCTATTGCAGGTAAAATTGACAGCAATGCGGTTTCTGCAGCGAATAAATAATAATTAATTTTGTGTTTTATGGGTGATGCAAATGAGTAAATTTCCGTTGTGGAAATATTTCATTATTTTATGTGCGGTCGTGGCAGGTTTTTTATATACTTTGCCTAATTTTTACGGTGAAGTACCTGCGGTGCAGATCTCCGGCAGCCGTTCTGCGGTTGTAGTTGGAGCTGATACTATTGCACAAGTTAATGCCAGTCTTAAAGCTGATAACATCCAATCAATTGGAGAGGTTTTTGATGGCAAAACTTTGAAATTTAAATTCTCCACAACAGATACTCAGTTGAAAGCTCGCGATACAATTCAACAAGCTTTGGGTGATAACTATATCGTTGCGCTAAATTTAATTCCTGCTTCTCCAGACTGGATGAGCTCGATTAATGCTAATCCAATGTTCTTGGGTCTTGATTTGCGTGGTGGTGTGCACTTCTTGCTTGAAGTTGACATGGATGCCGCGGTTAAAAAGACTTTGGATAAATATATTGGTGAAGTTCGTCGTGATTTAAGTAATAACCAAATTCGTTATGGTTCAGTTGCAGTAGTTGATGGTTCTGTTTTAATTCAGTTACGTGATGAAGCAACTGCAGATCAAGTTGTTACTCAACTAAAAAAAGATTTACCAAAACTTCAGGCAAGTCTTGATGGTAATAATGTAAAAATTACAGTTTCAGCCGATGAAATTCAGTTAATTAAAGAAGCTGCGGTTAAGCAAAATATTTTAACGTTACATAATCGTGTAAATGAATTAGGTGTTGCAGAACCAATTATTCAGCAACAAGGTCCTGATCGAATTGTGGTTGAATTACCTGGTGTTCAGGATACTGCGCGTGCCAAAGATATTCTTGGACGTACTGCTAGCTTAGAAGTGCGGATGGTTGATGATGATAGAAATGCACTTAATCAAGCATTAAATGGTAATGTTCCATTTGGTGAACAACTGCTTGATGAAGTTAATGCAGATGGTAGTAATACTAAAATCTTGATTAAAAATGATGTTGAGTTAACTGGTGATAATATCAATGATGCTCAGCCTGGGTTTGATGAAAATGGTTCGCCTTCAGTTAATATCGGTTTAGATAGTGTTGGTGCTTCGATTTTCAAACAGGTAACGACCAATAATATCGGTAAACGTATGGCGATGGTCTTAGTTGATCATGGTAAGAGCCAAGTAGTTACAGCACCAGTTATCCGTGCTGCAATTGGCGGTGGACAAGTGCAGATTTCTGGGGCAATGAGCGTTCAGGATGCTAACGATGTTGCCTTACTATTACGCTCAGGATCACTAGCTGCGCCGATGAATATTATTGAAGAACGTACAGTTGGACCATCTTTAGGACAGGAAAATATCGATAAAGGTTTCCATTCAGTGTTGTGGGGATTCTTGGCAATATCAATCTTTATGTGCGTTTATTATTTGGCATTTGGTGTGGTATCCGTAGTTTCACTAGGTGTGAATTTGTTG
This sequence comes from Burkholderiales bacterium, assembly GCA_035438765.1. Lineage (GTDB taxonomy): Bacteria > Pseudomonadota > Gammaproteobacteria > Burkholderiales > UBA11063 > Aquella. The sequence goes on from DAORIZ010000005.1 coordinate 14,204, forward strand.
TTATTGATCGCATTGCTCTCAATGTTACAAGCCACTCTAACTTTGCCGGGGATTGCCGCGATTGCTTTAGCTTTGGGTATGGCTATTGACTCCAATGTCTTGATTAATGAGCGGATTCGTGAAGAGTTACGCGCAGGTTTAAAACCACATGCTGCAATTGAGGCTGGTTATGGTCATGCTTGGGCAACGATTCTGGATTCTAACGTTACTACGTTAATTGCAGGTTTGGCGTTATTGGCTTTTGGTTCAGGTCCGGTTAAGGGATTTGCGGTGGTACATTGCTTGGGTATTTTAACCTCAATGTTTAGTGCTGTATTGGTTTCTCGTGGCATTGCCGGTTTCTTATATGCAAACCGTCGTATCAAAAAATTATATATTTAAGTCACGAAGAGGAATATTAACATGGAATTTTTTAAAATCAAAAAAGATATACCGTTTATGAGTTATGGAAGGTTAACTACTTCTATTTCGCTATTAACGTTTATTTTAGCAATATTTTTTCTGTTCAGTCGTGGCTTAAATTTATCGGTTGAGTTCACTGGTGGTACGCTGATGGAGGTTCAATATTCACAAGCTGCGAATGTGGATCAAATCCGTAGCGAGCTGGATAAAATGGGATTAGACCAAGCAACTGTACAGGTCTATGGCAGTGCGAAAAATGTGATGTTGCGCTTGCCAAATAAAAAAGATACTAATTCTGCAACTTTATCAAATAGTGTTTTTAACACTTTAAAAGTTGGTTCACCAGACGTTCAGATTAAGAGTGTGGAATATATTGGTCCACAAGTCGGTCGTGATCTGGTTAATAATGGACTGATGGCAATAGCTTTTGTCTGTATCGGAATTATGATTTATTTGGCGCTACGCTTTGAATGGCGTTTTGCAGTGGCGGCTATCTTGGCAAATATGCATGATGTAGTAATTATTTTGGGCTGTTTTGCTGCGTTTCAATGGGAATTTTCACTGACGGTCTTGGCTGCGATTTTAGCGGTACTGGGTTATTCAGTTAATGAATCAGTGGTGGTTTTTGACCGGATTCGTGAGAATTTCCGTACTATTCGTGGTGGAACTGTACCACAAATTATTAATAATGCGATTACAGCTACTATGAGTCGGACGATTATTACCCATGGTTGTACTGAAATGATGGTGTTGTCAATGTTATTCTTTGGTGGTCCTAGCTTGCATTATTTTGCACTGGCTCTAACTATTGGGATATTATTTGGTATTTATTCATCGGTATTAGTTGCTTCGCCAATTGTTATGTGGCTTGGTGTTTCGCGTGAAAATCTAGTAAAACAACCTAAGCGTAAGGAAGAAGCTGTCGTTTAATAATATTATAGGTTCTTTATGAAACTCACATTTTTAGGTGTGTCATCTGCATTGTCAGTTGGATACAAAAATTTTCATTCAAACATGTTGATTGAAAAGGATGAATCTAGTCCAAAATTACTGATTGATTGTGGTGGAGATGTGAGACATTCTTTATACGAGCTAGGTTATTGTGCTGCTGATATTGATGCAGCATATATCAGCCACCTGCATGCCGATCATGTGGGTGGACTTGAGTGGTTAGCTTTTTCAAAATTTTTTGGCGAACGGCGTCAATTACCATTATATATCAGTTCTGATCAAAGAAAAACCTTGTGGGATCATGTCCTATCTGGAGGGATGTCCACCCTTGAAGAGCAGGACTCTACTCTTGAAACATTTTTTAAATTAGAGCCTACTGATGATAATAAATTCATCTGGAATGGTGGAGACTTTGAATTAGTTAAAGTGCCGCATAGTTATAGCAATCATCGGTTATTACCAAGCTATGGTTTATTCATATCTGGTACTAAATCGAGTGTTTTTATCACAAGCGACACCAGATTTGCTCCTGATATTCTAAATGAGGTTTATGAACGAGCAGATATAATTTTTCATGATTGTGAAACTTCAAGACATTTTAGTAACCAGCATGCTCATTATACTCAGCTGGTGACACTTCCTCTTCATATAAAGCAAAAAATGTGGCTTTATGACTATAACGATGCATGTTTACCAGATGCTGTTTCTGATGGCTTTCGAGGTTTTGTTACTCGTGGTCAGATATTTGAATTTTAAAAGATATTATGAAATATAGAACCAAGCTCTATTTAGCGATAATTATAACTGCAGTTATTAGTACATTACTTTGTCTGGGTATAAGTTATTTTCAAGTTAGTAAGATAATTACCAATGAATTACGTACTAATGTGATGTCAGTTGCTGCAGGTACGGCATCGCTAATTAATAAAGATGATTTAATTTCAATCCAACACGCGCGTAGTAATGGTACGGCTGCGTATGATCAAATTCAACAACAATTACGCACTGTTCGAGATGATAATCGTCGGGAAGATATATTTGTAAAATATGTTTATATTATCGCTCCTCGTGAAGGTGCCATCGATAAGTATGAGTATTTAGTTGATGCAGAAGATAAAAACAGTCGTGATTATTCGCCAATCGGAGAATCTGCAGATGAAGCTGATTCCGCTAAGTTAAGTACAAATTTTCGTCATATTTACGCGCCTACTGATTTTATAAAAGATCAATGGGGAACATGGATGACCGCTTATGCTCCGATTTATGATAAAAATGGGAAATATATTGCTTCAGTCGGTGTTAATCTCTATGCCGATCGTGTGATTGCTAAAATTCATAAGCTATTAGTATATGGAGTAGGATCTTTTAGCATAACTTTAATCTTGATGCTACTTTGGGGGTGGTTTTTATCCAAACGTCAAGCTGCTTCCTTAGAGGGGCTGCATGCTGGAGTTAAAGCAATTGGTGCTGGCGATCTTGCTCAGCGGATTAGCATGAATACTAAAGATGAGTTCGCTGAGCTTGCTACTGAAATTAATACTATGGCAGAAGGTTTGCAGCAAAGAGAGAGATTACAGCTTAATTTTGCGCGCTATGTGTCAAAACACGTGATGGATTCGATTTTGCAGAGTGGCAGTCAATTATCTCTAACTGGTGAACGGCGTAAAATTACATTGCTCTTCTCGGACATTCGTAACTTTACCAAAATGTCCGAGAAATATCCACCTGAAAAAGTGGTTAAGTATTTAAACGAATATTTTTCTGCAATGGTTGAGATTATTTTTAAGAATAATGGAGTGCTTGATAAATTTATTGGTGATGGTATCATGGTTGAATTTGGTGTCCCACTTGAAGATAACGATCAGGAGTTAAATGCAGTAAAAACTGCAGTAGAAATGATACAAGCAGTTAAGGAGCTGTGTGCCAAATGGAAGCGTGAAGCTAAAAACGTTCCCAATATTGAAATTGGAGTTGGCATCCATACTGGTATGGCGGTGATTGGTAATATTGGTTCAGAGAAACGTTTTGAATATACGGCTATTGGTGATACAGTAAACTCTGCATCGCGAATCGAGCAACTGACTAAAGAACTAAAAACACCAATATTATTTAGTAAATCTACGGCGCAGGCTCTTAAAGATAAGATTAAAATTAAAAGTATGGGTGCACAAGTTATTAGAGGAAAAGCAGAACCAATTAATGTTTATACTATTGATGAAACATAATAAATTAACGATTTTTAGATAAGGTATTAAAATTGAAAACACAGACGGATACAATTAGTGGAAAAAAGAAATTAAATTTAGCATTACAGGGTGGTGGTTCTCATGGCGCATTTACTTGGGGAGTACTAGATACATTACTTGCTGATGATCGTATCGAGATTGAAGGAATATCAGGAACTAGTGCTGGAGCAATGAATGCGGTTGTAACTGCATATGGTTTATCCATTGGTGGCAATGAGTGTGCTCGTGAAAAGCTGAGTGAGTTTTGGAGCAAAGTTTCTGCAGCAGGGCAAAAAGGTTTGCTGAAGCCTAGTGCATTAGATAAGATGTTAAGTATTGGGAATATGGATTTTTCTCCAAATTATTTATTTTATGATTTTATTTCGAAGATATTTTCTCCGTATGAGTTAAATCCAATGAATATTAATCCTTTACGTGATGTTTTGGCACAAACAATTGATTTCGATCAGTTACATGAGTCACTTGCGTGTAAATTGTTTATTGCGGCGACTAATGTTGGCAATGGTAGATTGCGAGTATTTTCAAATAAAGATGTTTCAATTGATGCGGTCTTAGCTTCAGCGTGTCTTCCTTTCTTATTTCAAGCAGTTGAGATCGAAGGGCAACATTATTGGGATGGCGGTTATATTGGTAATCCACCACTATTTCCATTAATTAATGAAACTAAATCTCCGGATATATTGATTGTTCAGATTAATCCAGTTAATATTGATCATATGCCCAAAAATGCCCGTGAAATTTTGGATCGGATTAATACTTTGTCGTTTAACTCAAGTCTTATGCGTGAATTACGTGCGGTAAAATTTGTTACTGATTTGATTGATAATGGTGAATTAGACAAGCAAAAGCATAAGCGAGTTTTTGTACATACTATTGAAGCAGAGTCAATAGTTCAGGAGTTGGGAGTTTCAAGTAAGTTAAATACAGATCCAGAATATTTAAAATATTTATTTGATAGTGGAAAACAACTAGCAACGGAATTTTTAGCTAACCATTTTGATAAAATTGGTAATGAATCTTCTACAGACATTACTGCGAAATTTATGTAGCAATAATTTTTAGTTTTGTAAAAACATGTTATAATTATTATAGATACATGTTGTTAGTTTTTATTGTCACAGGGCGTTTTTACGCCCTAAAATTTTAATATAAAGGCACTTATTATGATGGATATAATTAATATTATTCTTCATTTGGATAAATATATCGGCGTAGTTTTAGAAAATTATCATAGCTACTTCTATATTTTATTTTTTCTGGTGATTTTTTGTGAAACTGGTTTAGTGGTTACACCATTTTTACCAGGCGATTCATTGCTCTTTGTCGCAGGAGCTTTTGCTGGAGCAGGACAGTTACATATTGGAGTTTTGATTGTAATATTGATTTTGGCTGCTTTTTTGGGCGATAACACCAACTTTATCTTTGGTAAATTTGTTGGTGATAAATTATTCTCCAATCCAAACTCTAAAATATTTCGTCGCGATATTTTGGCGAAAACTCACGAATTTTATGAGCGTCATGGTTCTAAAGCAATTATCATTGCGCGTTTTATCCCACTAGTGCGTACCTTTGCGCCATTTGTGGCAGGCTTGGGGCATATGACTTATCGTAAATTTGTAAGTTTTAGCTTAATTGCTTCGTTATTGTGGGTGATTATATTTTTATGCGGTGGATTTCTATTTGGGAATATTCCAGTAATTAAAGAGCATATGTCATTGATTATTATAGCAGTTATGGTTATTTCAGTACTACCGGCGCTAAAAATGATTTGGGATGCAAAATTTAAAACAGGTAAATAGATAATGACGCAACGGATTCATAAGCTTGAAGATAATTTAGTTAATCGGATATGTGCTGGGGAAGTGGTTGAGCGTCCTGCATCAGCATTAAAAGAGATCTTGGAAAATAGTATTGATGCTGGGGCGACTACGATTAACGTAGAGCTGGAGCAGGGCGGAATTAAATTAATTAAAGTCACGGATAATGGTAGTGGTATTGCGGCTGATGATTTAACTCTGGCAATTGAGCGCCACGCAACCAGCAAGCTAAATAGTGAAGATGATCTGTATGCAATTCAAACGCTAGGCTTTCGTGGTGAAGGCTTGGCTTCAATTGCTTCGGTTTCATGGTTTAATCTCTCCAGTCGTGAAGCGGGTAGCACGGGTTATCAAATTAGTAATATTTTTGGTGATGTGCAAGCGGTTAAACCTGCAGCCTTAAATCATGGTACCGTAGTTGAAGTTAAGGATTTATATCATAATATTCCAGCGCGTAAAAAATTCCTCAAAAGTGAAACTACTGAGTATCAGCATTGTAAAACTGTTTTTGAGCGTTTAAGTCTTTCCCATCCTGAGATCGTGTTTAAATTAAGTCACAACGATAAAGAAATTTATAACCTAAGCAATAGCGATTTACTCGGGCGCACAGTTGATCTTTATGGCAGTAGCTATGCCCAAAAATATTTCACGATTGCTGAAATAGCCGGTGAAGATTTAACGTTATCTGGTTATGTTTATCATCCTGCTTATTTAGAGCAAAACAAAAATCTCCAAATATTCTTTGTCAATGGGCGTTATGTCAGAGATAAAGTTATTCAAAGTGCGATTAAGCAGGGATTCAGTGGCGTCTTACATCATGAGCATAACCCAAATTATGTACTATTTTTAACGATTAATCCAGCGGATATCGATGTGAATGTTCACCCAAGTAAAAGTGAAGTACGCTTTAAGGATTCTGGCGCGATCCATAGCTTTATTAGTCGCTCCTTAAAAAAAGCACTGGCATTAACACTGAGTTCAACGCTTGCCGAGGATAGTTTTACTGGTCGCAATCATGATTCTGATAACTATACTGCAACGCCTTATCCTGCGGGTAATGGCTCTACTTATGATAAGCAAGTTGGCAGTTGGCAGCGAAATGATTATCCATCTTCAACGCAAAATTATAAAAGCTCACAACCTTATCAACGTCCGTTAGAAAATAACTCTGATTTAGTTCGGGAGTGGCTCGGTAGTTCGCTTGGTGGAATGAATAAAACTTCTAACAGTGATTTATTTGTTGAAGATGGTGATGAGTTAAGTGGTACTAGCAATACAACTCTCCCACCGCTTGGACATGCGATTGCTCAATTACAGGGAATTTATATCTTGTCACAAACCCGTGATGGAATGATCGTAGTTGATATGCACGCTGCTCATGAGCGAATTATCTTAGAAAAGCTAAAACGACAATTAGGAACTAATGCGATTGCCGCTCAGCAACTTTTGATGCCATTGGCTTTGAATGTTAATCCGATTTTGATTGAAGCGTTACATAAACATCGCGATGAGCTTAGTTTACTCGGCTTTGAATTAGATGTGATCGGTGAACAGCAGCTAGCGATACGCGCGATTCCATTATTACTTGATGGTGAACAAACCGAACAGCTGGTGCGCGACGTTTTGCAGGATTTAGCTAATTTTGGTAGTAGCAATGTAATACTGCAGCATCAGGAAGAAATCTTATCGACAATGGCATGTCATTGTGCGGTACGGGCAAATCACCAATTGTCGATTGCGGAGATGGATGCACTGCTACGTGAAATGGAGCAAACTGAGCGCTCTAATTATTGCAATCATGGGCGTCCGACTTGGTTTAAACTAACCATGCATGATTTGGATGGCATGTTTATGCGCGGGAAATAAAATTATGGAATTAGTACGATTAAATAAACACCTCAAAGATTTAAATATCTGTTCACGGCGCAAGGCTGATGAATTCATTGCCAAAGGATATATTAAAGTCAATGGACAAGTAGTTACCGAGCTTGGTTTTAAATTAGACCCTGCAACAGATAAAGTGGAAGTACTCTCAGGTGTCGCAGAAGAAAAAGCTCAGTTTCGCTATATTCTGCTTAATAAACCCAAAGGCTATGTTTGCAGCAAGAGCCGCGTTGATGGTAAACCAATTTTTGAGCTTTTGCCACAAATTAAAGATTTAACATATGCTGGTCGCTTAGACAAAGAAAGTCATGGTTTGGTGATTTTATCCAATGACGGTAAATTTGTCTATAAAGTGTTTGGCGCAGAATTTGCTAAAGAAAAAGAATATATTGTGCGAGTAAATAAGCCAGTTACTAAGGAATACCTTGCACGCCAAGCAAATGGGAGCATTGTACTGGATGATAAGCAATTGCGTCCTGCTAAAGTAAAACAAATCGGTGATAGTGTCTATAAAATAACTCTAACTGAAGGCGTCAATCGTCAGCTACGCCGGATGGCAGAAGTTTGTGATTATCGGGTGATTGATTTGAAACGGATTCGGATTCATTGCGTTAATGACTATGGTTTGGACAGTGGTGCGTGGCGTGATCTGACACCCAGTGAAATTAAACAGATTATGGCACAATAACGATGCAAATTCCGCAAAATATTATTGATGAAGTAGTTGAACGTGCTGATATAGTCGATGTGCTTGGTAAGCATCTTAAGCTCAAACGCTCGGGGCAAAATTATTTTGCCTGCTGTCCTTTTCATAATGAAAAATCAGCTTCGTTTTCAATTAGTCCACTTAAACAGATGTATCATTGCTTTGGTTGTGGCGAATCAGGCAATTCAATTAGCTTTGTCATGAAGTATCTAGGTTTGGATTTTGTCTCTGCCGTAAAATCGTTAGCAGATCAGTATGGTGTGCATATTCCCGAAGCTAATCAGGAAAAATTTAGCAAAGAACAGATTCAGCAACACAAACAGCATAAATTAGACATTAACCAAACTATGCTTAGTGCGATGAATTTTTATCGTAAAACTTTGGCCGGTTCAAGCTATGCTTTGCATTATTTACAACATCGTGGATTAACTACGGCAATTATCAATCAATTTGATCTTGGTTTTGCATTAAATAATTTTCAGAATCTCGCTGCTAATTTCAATGATTATGCCAAAAACAAACTTTTACTGGATGGTGGTCTGGTAATTGAGAATGAAAATGGTAAACGCTATGATCGTTTTCGTGAACGGATTATGTTCCCGATTAAGAATGTCAAAGGCGAAATTATCGGCTTTGGTGGGCGAATAATCGGGCAGGGTGAACCTAAATATCTCAATTCGCCAGAAACCGAATTATTTAATAAATCCAAAGAATTATATGGCTTATTTGAAGCCAAAAAGTCAATTCGTGATCTTAATCAGGTGATTGTAGTTGAAGGCTATATGGATGTTATTGCATTGCACCAATATGGTGTGACTAATGTTGTCGCAACCATGGGTACTGCGGTTACTGAAGAGCATATCAAGATTTTATTCCGATTATGTGATAATATTTGTTACTCGTTTGATGGCGATAGCGCTGGTAAGAAAGCAGCTTGGCGGGCATTAGAACGTTCAATGGGTTTAGTTACTGATGCTAAAGCGGTGAATTTTCTGTTTTTACCAAGTGAGCATGATCCAGATAGTTTCATTCGTGAGCATGGGGTAGATGGGTTTCGACAAAAAATAAGTGATGGCTCAGTTGGCTTGGTAGCTTTTTTACTCAATCAATTAGTTGCCGAAGTGCAAATCAATACCGATGAAGGTAAAGCGCGCCTAATTAGCTTAGTTAAACCCTATATTGATCAGATAAAGGCGATTGCACTGCAGGTTATTCTGAAAAAACAGCTGGCGGCAGTAGTGGATCTTGAACCATCGGTGGTTGAAAGTATATTAAATAATCGAAGCCGTTTTGCGTTTTTTAATCGTAAGCTAAAACAAATTGGCAGTGCTTATGAAAATCACTCAAATCGTATGCCCATAGAAATAAATGTGATTAAAAATCTAATTAAATCACTTTTATATAATCCTAGATTAGCACGTGAGTTTCCGGTTCCTGAGTTTGATGTTTTACAGAGTTTAGCTTTAGATTTACAAGAGTTATTTAATCTAATTAGTTATCTGGAAGCTAATTGTGATGAATTTGCAGATATTGATATTATAAATTTGGCCACGAAAGCTAAATTTAGTGATTTAAATTTAGCGGCATTACATGCTAGCCTTTCCGAAGAGCTGCTGAAGTATAATAGCTATCCTGTTATGAGCGAACAAGATTATCGTACTAAACTATATAACTTGGTCTATAATCAAAAACGTAAACCTCTTCCTAAACTTGATTAAAAGGATTTAGACGCATGAAAAAAATCTCAACTTGGCAATTAATTTTGCTGTCTACTGGTGGCATGATTGGTAGCGGATGGCTTTTCTCGCCTTATTATGGTTTTCAAACTGCAGGAGTCGGAGTCCTGATCTCGTGGTTTTTGACTGCGTTACTAAGTTTGATTATTGGTTTGGCATTTGCCGAAGTCGCTAGTATTTTGCCTATTGTTGGTGGGGTGATGCGTTTTATTGGCGTAACTCATTCACGTGCTCTAGGTTTTCTCTTTGTCGTTTTAGGTTGGGTAAGTTATGTAGTTTATTTACCCTTGGAGGCTCAGTCAGCGATCCAATACCTTGGGTTTTGGGTGCCAGCTTTAGTGCAGCAAACCGATAAAGGTGTTTCTCTCTCAATGATGGGATTATTTGCTGCTTTTGCGGTTATGCTATTTTTAACTTGGTTTAATACTCAACATTTAACCAGGGTGGCAAAGGCTAATTCGATTGTTAGTATTTGGAAAATAATTATTCCTTTATCAATTGCGATTGGGATGATTATCATCTTTGGAAATCCATCGCATATTGTAAATAACCATAATTTGCCCAAGCTTGCTTTTGAACCTATTTTATTGGCGATAACTAGCTCTGGTTTGGCATTTGCATTCTCTGGCTTTCAAAATGGTTTGATCATTGCTAATAGTGCTGAAAATCCTCGTCGTGCAATCCCGTTGTCAATCATTGCGCCAGTGATAATTGGTTGGGTGATGTATAGTGCTTTATCTCTGATGTTTATGTTCTGCTTACCAAGTGAAAAATATTCAATGATAACGGGTGTTGCTCCATTGCTTGGATTATTGAGCTTATTTGGCTTGCATTATATCTATGTGATTTTATTTGTAGATGCGATTATTGCACCTTTAGGAACCGCTAACGTATTTACCACGGTAACGGGTAAGATATTGTTTGGTTTAGGACGCGAGTTTTTCCCTAAATCATTATTAGTTAAAGTAAATAAATTTTCCGCACCGGTTATTGCGTTATGGATCAATATGGTAGTTGGTGTTTGCTTCCTATTACCATTTCCAACTTGGACGGAGTTGGTTAATTTCTTGTCTTCATTGGTGTTATTAAGTTGTCTATCTGGTCCGTTGGCATTAATTATTCTACGTGATAAATTTCCTGAATTAGAGCGTAAATTTAAAGTGCCATTTCCAAGACTTTTGGGTTACCTGGGTTTTGCCAGCTGTAGTTTCTTTGTTTATTGGTCTGGCATGGATAATTTATACCATCTGGTGTGGTTGATTTTATTGGTATGTGTTTGTTATTGGCTGATATTTGCGCGCAAAAATGCATTGCTAACTTTTGTTAAAACTTGGTTCTTATTTGCTTATATATTAGCTTTGTATGCAATCTCCTATTTTCACAATCAACATCTGATTAGTTTTCCTGAAGATAATTATTTAGTCTTTGCGGTAAGTATTGTTTTTGCTAAAATATTTTTAATGCATCAAGCGCGTAAAGAGGTTATTGCAGAAAATATTGTGAAATTGAGAGAGGAACTAGCCCGTGACAACTAATCCGATAATCATACCTAAAAATGCGCGACAACTATTTATTGATGCGCCATGCGGTAAGCTGGATATTTTAGAACTAATGCCTAAGGCTTCTCCTTGTGGTGTGGCAATTATAATTCATCCAGATCCTAAGGGTGGTGGGACTTATACTAATAAAATTGTGCAAAGTATTGCCAAAGTTATGAATGCTAAAGGTTATATCTGTTACTGTCCTAATTTACGTGGAGTAGGGATGAGTGAGGGTGAACACGACTTTGGAGTCGGTGAAATAGAGGATGCCAAAGCGTTGCATGAATACATTCGTCAAAGTTATCCTGATTTACCATTATTTATCGCTGGATTTTCCTTTGGTTGCGCGGTCGCGTCAGGTTTAGCTGCGCAAGTTGAGCATCAGAAATTGGTATTAATCGGTCCAGCGGTGACGCGCTACAATGTGGTAGTTCCTGATAAAAATAAAACTTTAGTTATTCATGGACATGATGACGAAGTAATTCCTTTATCTGCAGTTTATGAGTGGTGTGAAACACATGATGTTCCGGTTAGTGTTTTTGTTAAAACTGGGCATTTTTTTCATGGGCGTTTGGTACAATTGCAAAATCTATTAACCCAAATTGTGAGCTAAATAATGCAGGTTTGTCATATTACCTCAGTTCATCCACGCTATGATATACGTATCTTTATCAAAGAGTGTCAAGCGCTAACTGCTGATCATCAAGTAAGCCTAATTGTTGCAGATTCACTGGGTGATGAGTTAAAAGATGGTGTTCAGATATATGATGTTGGACGTGTAACTGGCGGACGATTATCGCGGATGAGAATTGGTGCTAAGCGTGTATTGAATAAAGTTCTTGAGATCAAGCCCGAAGTAGTTCATTTCCATGATCCTGAACTATTAGGGATTGGGGTTAAATTAGCTAAACTTGGCTATAAAGTTATTTATGATGTGCACGAAGATGTTCCGAAACAAGTTATGAATAAGCACTGGATTCCGCGTGTAATACGTCCGTTGATTTCCAAATTAGTCACATATAAAGAGCGTCATTCGGCAGCGCTATTTAGTGGGGTGGTTTGTGCCACTGAGATTATAGCTGCTCGCTTTAAACAATATAACTCAAATACTATCGCGATTCATAATTTCCCGATTCTGGCAGAATTAATGCAGCAGGATGTGGAGTGGAATGATCGCCAAGACAGTATTTGTTATATTGGGAGTATTTCTGCTACACGGGGGATTATTCCATTGGTGGATTCGCTCGCGCTCAGTGGTGTAAGACTAGAGCTTGCTGGTAGTTATAGTAGTGATAATATTGCTGAGCAAATAAAGGGCAGTGCTGGTGCGAAATTAGTCAATTATCATGGTGTGATTAATCGTCAGCAAATTGGTGAACTTTTAGCACAGGTTAAGGTTGGTATGGTTACGCTATTGCCAACGCCAAGTTATCTTGAATCATTACCAATTAAACTATTTGAGTATATGTTAGCTGGAATTCCAGTTGTTGCATCAAACTTTCCATTATGGCAGTCAATTGTTGAAGGTAATAGCTGCGGCTTGATGGTAGGCCCAAGTGATGCTAGTGCAATTGCTAAAGCTTGTCAGTGGTTATTAAACAATCAGGATGAAGCAGAGAAAATGGGGCACAATGGTCGCGCGGCAGTATTAAAACATTATACTTGGGATGCAGAGCTGCATAAACTCCGCACCTTTTATCGTGAATTGCAGTAAGATTTAAGCTTTAGGCAGGGTAACGCCAACTTGCCCCATATATTTACCATTACGGTCTTTATATGAAGTTTCGCACTCTTCATCTGATTCAAAAAATAGCACTTGAGCAACACCTTCATTAGCATAAATTTTGGCTGGTAGTGGAGTTGTATTACTAAATTCAAGTGTTACATAGCCTTCCCACTCCGGTTCAAATGGTGTAACATTAACAATAATTCCGCAGCGTGCATAAGTTGATTTACCTAAACACACGGTCAGGACATTGCGTGGTATTCTAAAATACTCTACAGTACGCGCTAAAGCAAAAGAATTTGGCGGAATAATACAATAATCAGCATTAATTTCGACAAAGTTTTTGGGATCAAAATTTTTCGGGTCAACTATAGTACTGTTGATATTAGTGAAAATTTTAAATTCATTAGCACAACGAATATCATAGCCATAACTTGAAGTACCATAGGAAATTATTTTTTGTTCACCATTTAGTTTAACTTGATTCGCTTCAAATGGCTCAATCATGCCATGTTCTGCTGCCATTCTACGTATCCACTTATCTGATTTAATTGCCATTTAACTTATCCTTAATTTATTTAAACGTCATTGTCATTATTTGACCAGCTCTTATTCCTAATTTTGGATCGCAACTGGTATTATTTACCATAGTTGCAACACCCAGCGCGCCTTGATCTTTTTCTAGTGCCTGATAGTCATGGTACACTGCTTGCCATGAAACCTGACAAACTTTACCATCATTGCTATAAACTCCAGTAATTATTGCATTTTGTGGAATTAGTATTACTGTATTAGGATAACCATGTACATCCTGAGTAACTCTAAATGCTGTTGAATTTAGTATTTTAGGTTGAGTAGGGTTGGGGATTTCCATTGGTACTAATGCCACAACTGCTACAGTTGTACCTGGGTTAACTTGTTGTAAATTTTGAGTAATTTTGCTCGGTGTTGGTGACATAAATGCACATGATGCCAAGCTAATTGTCAGAAGTGAATAGCTAAAGATTTTTTTCATGAATATACTTTAAAAGAGTAAATTAAACTCCGCTATTTTATCATGCCACAGGCTGAGTGTTTTTAAAATTCAGTTTACAAACAAAGAAGTTGTGACTTTGCTCTTTATTTGTATCATAAATGATATTTGCATAATTGATGAAATTAGTACTACAATTACGTTGCTCCAATGATTTTTGAGAGAGCAACATTGTTATGTGTTTAATAAGTTAGAGAAAATTTAATATGCATTTAAGTCCTCGCGAAATAGAAAAATTGATGCTTTTTACTGCTGGTGAAGTTGCGCGCAAACGTAAAGCCCGTGGTGTGAAATTAAACTATCCAGAGTCGATTGCTTATATCAGTTCTGAGCTGTTGGAATTAGCTCGAGATGGTAAGAGTGTGGCAGAATTAATGAGTCTTGGCAAGACGCTTCTAACTCGTCAGGATGTTATGGATGGAATTGCAGAAATGGTAACAGAGATCCAGATTGAAGCAACTTTTCCTGATGGTACTAAGCTTGTTACAATACACGATCCTATTGTCTAATTTTGTTGCCCATAAAGAAAGTAATTACTATGATTCCTGGTGAAATCATTCCTGCTAATAAAGCCGCTATTGAATTAAACACTCCAAATAATTCTCTTAAATTAAAAGTAGCTAATCTAGGTGACCGTCCAATTCAGGTTGGTTCACATTTTCATTTTTTTGAAGTTAATAAAAAATTAAGCTTTATTCGTGAACTTGCTTACGGTATGCGTCTGGATATACCTTCAGGTACTGCGTTACGTTTTGAACCAGGTGAAGAACGTACTATTGTCTTAACTCATTTTGGCGGCAACAAAATTGTCTGTGGTTTTAATGCACTTGTAAACGGCGATTTGGACCAAAATAAACTTGCCGCATTAGCTAGTTTATCTGAGCAACAGTTTTTAAGCAGCGCAGGAGAATAAAAAATGGGTATAACTCTAAATCGTGAGCACTATATTAGTATGTATGGTCCAACAACCGGCGATAAAATACGTTTGGCCGATACGGAAATTATCATTGAAATCGAGCATGATCATACTATTTATGGTGAGGAAGTAAAATTTGGTGGTGGTAAATCAATTCGTGATGGAATGGCTCAATCCGCCTCAGTCAGTGCTGATATTGCTCCAGATTTGGTAATCACTAATATAGTGGTTTTTGATTACTGGGGAATTGTTAAAGCTGATTTGGGAATTAAAAATGGTAAAATTATTGCAATCGGTAAAGCAGGGAATCCAGATATTATGGATGGTGTGCATCCAGAGTTAATCATCGGAGCGTCAACTGAAATTATCGCAGGCGAAGGTTTGATCATTACGGCTGGTGGAATTGATACCCATATTCATTTTATTTGTCCACAGCAAATTGAAACCGCGCTCTATAGCGGAGTTACCACTTTAATCGGCGGAGGAACTGGTCCTGCTGATGGAACAAATGCCACTACCTGCACTCCTGGTGCGTGGAATCTGGCACGAATGTTAGAATCGGCGGAAGAATTTCCGGTTAATCTGGGTTTCACAGGTAAAGGTAACTGTTCTACTCATGAACCATTGATTGAACAAGTCAAAGCTGGAGCAATCGGATTAAAGCTTCATGAGGATTGGGGAACTACGCCTGCTGCGATTAGGAGTTGTTTAGAGGTAGCAGATCAATATGATGTGCAGGTAGCTATTCATAGTGATACTTTAAATGAAGCTGGTTTTGTTGAGGATACAATTGCTGCAATTGGTGATCGTACGATACATACCTATCATACCGAGGGTGCTGGTGGTGGACATGCGCCTGATATCATAAAAATCGCGGCGTTTGCTAATATTTTGCCTTCTTCAACTAATCCAACCATGCCATTTACTGTGAATACCGTTGATGAACATCTTGATATGCTGATGGTTTGTCATCATTTGGACAAACGGATTCGTGAGGATGTGGCGTTTGCTGATTCGCGGATTCGCCCAGAAAGTATTGCAGCCGAAGATGTGTTGCATGATATGGGCGTTTTGAGTATGCTAAGCTCTGATTCGCAGGCAATGGGGCGAATTGGTGAAGTAATTACCCGTACTTGGCAAACTGCGAGCAAAATGAAACAGCAACGAGGTAGCTTGCCAGAAGATGTTGAGAGTAATGATAATTACCGTGCCAAGCGTTATTTAGCAAAATATACCATTAATCCAGCAATTACTCATGGAATTGCCGATTATGTTGGTTCCATTGAAGTTGGTAAACTGGCGGATTTAGTTTTATGGGAGCCTGCTTTTTTTGGGGTTAAGCCAAAGTTGATTATTAAAGGTGGTTTTATTGCAGTGAGTAAAATGGGTGATCCGAATGCATCGATTCCAACGCCACAGCCCGTTTATTATCGTAATATGTTTGGTGCTTTTGGGCGGACTAAGTATCAAACTTGCTTAACTTTTGTTTCGCAAGCGGCACTTGATTTGGGTATTAAAGAACAGCTTAAATTAGAAAAACAAGTCGTTGCAGTTAAAAATTGTCGTAATATTGGTAAAAAAGATATGCTTTTAAATGATGCCACACCACAGATTGAAGTTAATCCAGAAACGTATCAAGTGCTTGTAGATGGAGTGGCGATAAGTTGTGAGGCTGCGAATATATTACCATTAGCTCAACGCTATTTTCTATTTTAGATTGTAACAAATGATAATTACAAAAATTTGTGGAAATTTAGCAAATACTTCATTACGTGCTAATCTAGATTTAGATTATATCGAATTAGAGTGGTTTGAACTAAATAAGCGTATCATGCGTAAAACTACGCGGAATAATTTAGAAATCGGCATTAATATCAGCGAAAATGGTTTCAGTTTTAATGATCAGGATATTTTATTTGATGATGGAGTGAAAGCGATAATAGTTAAGGTAATTCCGACTAAATGTATTGCAATTAATCCAGCGTCTAAATCTGAACTTGCTGTAGTTTGTTATGAACTTGGTAATCGCCATGCATCACTGTTTATTGATGAAAATAACCCTGAGCGTTTGTTAGTTCCTTTTGATCAACCGATGCTGATTTTATTAAAGAAAATCTTAGCTGGTGTTGAAGTCGTCGATGCACGCTTGGTTAAGCCATTGACAGGGCATAAAAATATTTCACATGAGCATCATCATCACTAAAAATATGAATAATAATTTAGCTAAGCAATTTATCTTGCTACAACTTAATGATGCCTTATTTCCAATCGGAAGTTATACCCAATCTTATGGTCTGGAAACCTATGTTCAGCAAAACCGAGTTACGGACAAAGTTAGTTTAGAATTATATTTGCATAGCATGTTGGTTAATAATTTGCTTTATAATGATTTATTGTTGGTTAAGCTGGCTTATGAAGCTGCTGTAATTGGAGACATAAATACACTGCAGAGTTTGGATGAATTAACCTCAGCGATGAAGCCCGCCCGTGAAATTCGTGAGGCCAGCACCAAATTAGGTTCGCGCTTTATTAAAACGGTGCATTCAATGCAGCTAACTGTTTCTCAGTCAATCTATACTGCTTATTGTCAACTGGTTACAGACCAAATCTGTGCCGGACACTTTGCCATGATCTATGGCGTACTGTGTGCTGTTCTAGAAATCGATTACAGCGCTGCAATTAGTCATTACGCTTATGCTCAAGTGTCAGCAATAGTCAATAATGCGGTTAAATTAATTCCGTTAAGTCAAAGCGTTGGGCAACGAGTTTTATATGCTACACACCCCGTAATTGAACAAACATTACAGCAGCTAAATTTACTAACTGATGTTGATTTCGGGCGCTCAGCACCAGCATTTGAGCTGCGTTCAATGCAGCATGAGAGGCTGTACTCACGCTTATACATGTCTTAATATACTCATTGTCTTTGAATCTTGGACTTTGTCGGATTTCAAAAAAGACTCCTTATGTAGTTCTAGCTACACTGCGTCGTCTTTTTTTATCAATATTTCGCGTCCAGGAATCAAATGTTTCGAGTATATCTGCTGAGAATATGAAGCAATAGCATCGTTATAAGGCTCCTCATGTACTTCTTTGTATGTACACTTTGTCGCCTTATGCCTAGCTCTTACTTTATCTTATGGAAGATAGATGTTACTAATAGAAATTATTTTTTAGGAATACAAGATATGGCAGTAGTTAAAATTGGAGTTGCTGGACCAGTAGGTTCAGGCAAAACAGCTTTATTGGAACGTTTAACGCGATATTTATTTGATGATTATGATTTAGCTGTAATTACCAATGATATTTATACCAAAGAAGATGCTGAGTTTCTAACTAAAAATAGTAAGCTACCACAAGAGCGAATTATTGGCGTTGAGACTGGCGGCTGTCCGCATACTGCGATTCGTGAAGATGCTTCAATGAACTTAGAAGCGGTTGATGAAATGTGTCAACGTTTTCCAAACCTACAGATATTATTTATTGAAAGTGGTGGCGATAATCTTTCCGCAACTTTTAGCCCAGAACTAGTCGATGCGACGATTTTTGTGATTGATGTAGCCGAAGGGGATAAGATTCCGCGTAAAGGTGGACCAGGAATAACCCGTTCTGATTTGCTGATTATCAATAAGATTGATTTAGCGCCATACGTTGGTGCTGATTTAGGGGTTATGGAGCGTGATTCTCTGAAAATGCGTGGTACTAAACCATTTATTTTTACCAATCTTAAAACTGATCATAATCTAGATCACGTGATTAAGTGGATTAAGTCAGCGGTATTATTGGAAGATTTGGCTTAAATGCTATCTCAAGGATATACTCACGCTAAGTTAGAGATTAGTACTGTTTGTGCGGAGTCTGGATTAACTATACCTGAGCATGTTTATTATTCTGCTCCGTTTAAGCTTACTAATTTTTTTCGTTTGCCAAATGGTGGTATTGAATATATTCTGATGAATGCTTCGGCTGGAATTATGGCAGGAGATAATTATCAAATTGATTTACAGCTAGCTAAAGGTAGCCAACTACTAATATCAGCTCAGTCATATGAAAAAATTCATGCGATGCCTGCTGGTAAAGCTAAGCGTAAGGTTAACATTCAAATTGCTGAGAATGCTAGCTTAATTTATACTCCGCTACCGACAATTCCTTTTCAAAGCTCGGTATTTCATAGTTCTACAGAGATCAGACTAGCTGATATAAGTTCACGCTTGATTTATAGTGATATTATTTCATCAGGGCGCACCTTACGTAATGAGCGTTTTGCTTTTACTCAATATCATAATTTACTGAGTGTTTATCTTGGTGATAAAATAGTTTACCGAGATAACTGTTATTTAGTCCCGACAGAACAAAATTTAGCAAGCTGTGGGATGTTCGAAGGGTATAGCCATTTGGGTAATTTGATTATCTATGGCTATTTATTTGACTCTGCGGATTTAGCGGTTATTCAAGAAATCATTAATGAGTCTGGTTTAGATTGTGGAATTAGTGCTCTTACAGGAGGTGGGCATTTAGTGCGTGTACTATCACATGGCGCTGAACCAATCACCGAATTATTCAATTCAATCAAACAAGTAATTTAGTTAATAAATCGGAGTTGCACGGTTTTCAATTACTTTGTTTAATACAAAACTAGAATGAACTCCAGTTACTCCCGCTATTTTTGTGATTTTACCCAATAAAATCTGATGGTAATGCTCTAAATCACGAACAATCAGTTTGAGCTGATAATCAGCAGATTGTCCAGTAATTAATAAGCACTCAATGACTTCAGGGATGCCGTTGACACCTTTTTCAAATACTTCAAAACGTTCTGGCGTATGTTTATCCATCGAGATTGATACTAGTGCCATTAATCCCAAATTAAGCTTTTTGGCATTAAGAACACAGCTATAACCAACAATTATTCCGTTTTCTTCAAGAGCTTTTACTCGCCGTAAGCACGCAGATGGCGATAAACTAACCCGATCTGCTAATTCTTGATTGCTGATTTTTCCTTCACTTTGAATCACCCGCAAAATCTCTTTATCATAGCTATCTAGTGTCATTGCAATAATATTTCATAATAATTATAAAGTAAGCAATTATATATCAATATTTAGCGATAAAAATATATATTTGCAATAATAATTCACTAAGTAAACTATAAAATATCGTCATAACAAATAAAAGGAGTTTACTATGCTAAAAGACCCATCTCGTAAATATATTGCTTCAGAGGTAATCAATTTTCCTGAAAGAACGTGGGTGAATAAAACGCTAACCCAGCCGCCAATTTGGCTTTCTACTGATTTGCGTGACGGTAATCAGTCATTGTTTAATCCGATGAGTGTTGAAACTAAAACTAAATTTTATGCTGAATTAATTAAAGTTGGTTTGAAAGAAATTGAGGTTGGATTTCCGGCAGCATCTGAAATTGACTATAAATTTGTGAGGAAACTAATTGAGGAAAATTTGATTCCAGATGATGTAACTATTATGGTTATGACGCAAGCGCGTCAAGATTTAATTTTAAAAACGGTTGAAGCGGTGCGTGGTTGTAAACGTGTGATTGTGCATATCTATAATGCTACTGCACCAGCATGGCGAGAAATCGTTTTTGGAATGTCGGTTAGTCAGGTTATGGATTTGATAACAACACAAGTTAGTTATTTTAAGCAACTAACGGATAATATACCTGATACAAAGTGGATTTTGCAGTATTCACCCGAGACATTTTCCTCTACTGAACCAGAGGTTGCTTTGGACGCCTGTAATACCGCAATCAATGCGTGGATGGTGAGTGAAGAGCGTCCAATTATTATTAATTTGCCAACTACAGTTGAAAATACTACACCCAATGTTTTTGCTGATCGAATAGAATGGATTAGTAATCGCTTGCAGCAACGTAAAAATGTAATTTTGTCGGTTCATCCGCATAATGATCGTGGAACAGGTGTTGCTACAGCCGAGTTGGCGTTATTGGCTGGAGCACAAAGAGTTGAAGGTTGTTTATTTGGTAATGGTGAGCGCTGCGGTAATGTTGATTTAGTTACTTTGGCGCTAAATCTCTATACCCAAGGCATTAATCCTGCTCTGGATTTTTCTAATATCAATCGTACCGCAAAAGTTGTTGAGGAAGCGACCCAATTACCTATCCATCCACGCCATCCTTATGTTGGGGACTTGGTGTTTACTGCATTTTCTGGTTCACATCAGGATGCGATTAAAAAAGGTTTTGCTTATCAACAAGGGAAAGAAATTTGGACTGTACCGTATTTACCGATTGATCCATCGGATCTTGGGCGGAGTTATGCCAATATTATCCGAGTAAATAGCCAATCAGGTAAAGGTGGTATTGCCTATATTATGGAAAATAATTATGGTATTACTATGCCGCGCAGAATGCAGGTTGAATTTAGCAGCGTGATACAGCAGGCGGTTGATAATTCTGAAGCTGAAATGCCACCAGAGCGCATTTGGGATATTTTTGAGCAAACCTATTTAAATAATACTACTAATGATCAAACTATGATTAGTTATGCCAGTCATAGAATAGATAATGACTCATTCGGCAAGAAGATTAACTTAGAGATTTGCTTGGGTGATAAAATAGTTTGTTTGGAAGGGGCTGGCAATGGTACGCTTGATGCAGCGGTAAATGCCTTGGGCAATCAGTTACAAATTATCAGTTATGAAGAAAAATCTTTGGGAAGTGGGGCAGATGCCTCGGCGATTGCTATAATAGAATGTCATAATAGCCTGAGAAATGAGACTAAATTTGGAGTTGGAAAACATAGTGATATTACTACTGCATCCCTAGTGGCTCTGATAAATGTTAGTAACCGATTTGATTTATCGCCAATCGTAGAAAATAGTTACTAGGTTGGTTAATTGCTTACTTTTAAATAAGCGTTTGGTTACTATACTCGAACAGATTCATCTGACTCGGGCGTTGTTTTGCTGCTCACTTACGACAAGTAAGCTTCGCAGCAAAACGCTTTCCAGTATTTCCAATTTGTCCGAGTATATCTACTCACGTAAATTTACGTGCATTAAATTTCTAGTATAGTATAATTACTTACTTATCAAGCAAATGTAAACAGACTAGAAAAAGGGATATTAATGCGTTTAGTAAAAATTTTATCAATTACCGCTGCAGTTTTTAGTATTGCAGCTTGTACCAGTAATCAAGCACCATCAGTTCAAGCATCTTCAAGCGAAGCAGGTGTATCAGCAACTAGTAGTGTTGTTGCTAATTCAGTGTTTTTTGCGTTTAACGGTAGCGATGTTACCGCTAAGTACAATAAATTATTAACAGTAAATGCAGGATATTTAATTTCGCATTCTGATGCCAACGTGCAAATACAAGGTAATAGTTCTGAAATCGGAACAATACAACATAACCAAAAATTAGGTTTGGAGCGCGCACAAAATGTGAAACAAGCATTGGTTAAATTAGGCGTTCCAGCAAAACAAATCAGCGTGATTTCATTTGGTAATACAAAACCAGCATATCCAACTGAGACAAATGGTGAGCAACCGAAAAATCAACGCGCGGATATAGTTTATACTAGTACTCCTCCGTATCAATATACTTTGAAAAAAACTCCGATGATTGATACTTCAACGATGTATTAATAGAAAATTATTTATAGACGGCGACACTTTGATGTCGCTTTTTAATTTTAAATTAGAGTTATTTGAATTATAATGAGTGGAAACTTAAAGTTTTATTAAAGTTGCAGAAAATTTGAGATTACAAGCTTTAACAACGAATAAGAGAATAAGTTTATTGGAGCAAAAATTAGGTGATATTTCATTAAAAAGAGATATCAGAACTATTTGATAATACTTCCATTTTTAGAGTCGTTTAAAAAATATAGGTTCTTTATAGCTTAAATAATTATATCTCAGATGCTGCTAGCATATCTTTCAAACCTACAGAATTGATTATTGTTTTACATTTTTAGCAAGTATTGCTTCAGAACTCATAGCACATAGCTCGATTAAAGCGTTCAAGATAATCGTTTTGCTGAGCCAATACCTCATAATTAGTAGTTCGGCAATCCTTGCTTAACTATGATAAAATCGGTGGTTAAACCTTTTGGTAGCCAATAAATATCTATGCAGAAATTACTTTTTTTAGCACTTTGCGCAGTGGTTGCTCTTTTTCAATACGAGCTGTGGTTTGGTCGTGGTGGTATCTATGATAGCAATCGTCTAAAAAATACAATTGCCCAACAAATCAAGATTAATCAAGAATTGCAAAACCGTAATGACGGGGTGATTGATCATTTGCAAGAGTTGAAAGGTTCGCCTGAACTAATGGAAGCGCGTGCCAGACGTGAGCTTAATCTGGTAAAACCAAATGAAACATTGGTGTTATTGCCAAATCAAAATGAATCTTTAGCGAAATAGGGTGGCTTGTGTACGCACTTGAAATTAATAACGTTAGTAAAATTTATGATAATAAATTTACTGCCTTGAATGATGTGAGTTTTAAATTAACCGCTGGAGATTTTGTCGGATTACTGGGGGTAAATGGTGCTGGTAAAACAACCTTAATTTCAGCAATTGCTGGCATTAATAGTTATGATGGGCAGATTAAAGTCATGGGTATTGATCTTAAAAACGATCTAGTGGCAGCCAAAAAAAACATGGGTATTGTGCCGCAGGAAATTGCCTTTGATCCATTTACGACAGTTTACCAAACTTTAAAATTACAATCAGGCTTATACGGAGTTAAGAATAATAAATCTTGGCTGGATGAAGTTATTGTGCGGATGCATCTGGAAGATAAAATTGATGCTAATACGCGAAGCCTATCTGGAGGGATGAAGCGTAGATTAATGGTAGCGCAAGCTTTGGTTCATAAACCACCACTAATTATTCTCGATGAGCCAACAGCTGGGGTTGATGTTGAAATCCGTAAAAATTTATGGGATTTTATTACTGAACTGCATCAGCAAGGACACACGATTTTACTTACTACTCATTACTTGGAGGAAGTTGAAAAACTCTGCAACCACATTGTGATGATTGATAAAGGCAAGGTTATTGCACGTAGTTCAAAAGAAGAGCTAAATCTTAAAGCCAATGGTATGCCGACCATATTTGAAGTTGAAACAAAAGACGGATTGTTTCTTGATGAGTTACGGAGCCTGCTTATTGCAACAGATAACAATAAATACACTTTACGTCTTGCGAATAATGATCAGATGATGCTTGTGCTAAATCAACTTATGGCAGGTGGCATAAAAATTGAAAACATGAATATCAGTAAGCCCAAACTAGAAGATATTTTTCTTAACTATTTGGGACATTGATTATGCCATTTATTGCGTTAATAAAAAAAGAGATTTTTCGGTTTAGCTCGATCTGGGTACAAACAATTCTAGGACCGTTGGCAACAGCATTGCTTTATCAATTAATTTTTGGACATCAATTATCTAGTGTTAGTACTGGTATTGCACATATTAATTACGCGACATACTTAATTCCTGGCTTAGTAATTATGCAAGTGTTGTTAAATTCATTTGGTAATAGTTCCAGTAGTTTGATTCAATCAAAATATACTGGAAATATTATATTTATCCTGATGGCTCCGATTTCTAACTGGAGTATGTATGCCGCATATCTGGTTTCAAGTATTATCAGAGGTATTGCGGTTGGAACTGCTGTATATCTGGGGATAGTTTGGTTTGGTACTTTTGAGCTACAACACCTTTGGGCTGTATTTTATTTTGCTTTCATGGGGGCAGCTATAACTGGTGGACTTGGTATGATAGCTGGTATTGTTTGTGAGAAATTTGATCAACTAGCAGGGTTTCAATCATTTGTGATGGTGCCGTTGATATATTTATCAGGGATTTTCTTTAATATTCAGCATTTTGACCCACTGTGGAAAAAACTGGCAATGTTAGATCCGTTTTTATATATTGTTGATGGGTTTCGTTATGGGTTTATCGGTGCTGCCAACTTTGATATTATGTATGGTGCGCTGTTTGTGCTGATATTTGCAATTATTGCCAATGGAATTGGATTTGGCTTATTAAAACGTGGTGTTAAATTTAAACATTAGGAAGTATTTATGTTAGAAGATGTAATTTATCAGGCAATTGCTGAGCATTTGCCTTGTCAGTTTTTGGATGTTAGTGGTGATGGACGCCATTTTGAAGCAATAGTAGTGAGTGATAGTTTTAAAGAACAAAATCGCTTGGCGCGGCATCGCTTGATTTATGACGCTCTGGGTGATCGGATGAAAGAAGAAGTTCATGCTTTGTCGATGAAATTATATACACCTGAAGAGTGGAGTAAATTAAATGGATAAATTAGTTGTAAATCATTCAATGAATCTAAAAGGGGATATTCGGGTCTCAGGTGCAAAAAATGCTGCGCTACCAATTGTTTGTGCCAGTCTATTAACTGCGGATAACCTTAAACTTACCAATGTCCCACAATTAAAAGATATTTTTACACTGGAAAAATTGCTTGGTGGTATGGGTGTAAAAATTAACTTTAGTGGTGATGTGATGCAGTTTGATGCGTCAAACGTGACAAGTTTAATTGCTCCTTATGATTTAGTTAAAACTATGCGTGCCTCCGTATTGGTCTTGGGGCCATTGCTAGCGCGTTTTGGCTATGCAGAAGTTAGTTTACCTGGTGGATGTGCAATTGGTGCGCGCCCGGTAGATCAGCACATCAAAGGTTTGGAAGCCATGGGTGCTGAAATTGTGATTGAACATGGCTATATCAAAGCCAAAGCGGAGCGTTTAAAAGGCGCGCGGATTGTAATGGATATGGTAACCGTAACTGGAACTGAAAATTTATTAATGGCTGCAGTTTTAGCCGATGGTATTACGACACTGGAAAACTCTGCACGCGAACCTGAGGTAACTGATTTAGCGCATTGTCTAATCAAGATGGGTGCTAAAATTGAAGGTGTTGGAACTGATACACTCGTGGTTACTGGCGTGGATAAACTTCATGGTGCGGAACATGCGATTGTTGCCGATAGGATTGAAGCGGGTACTTTTGCCGTTGCTGCAGCTTTAACTCAGGGTGATTTAACCCTGACTAAAGCGCGTCCAGATACTATGGGTGCGATTATTGAAAAATTAATTAAAGCGGGAGCTGCTGTTACCGAAGGGAATGATTTTCTTCGAGTGGTGATGAATAAGCGTCCACAAGCGGTTGATATTAAAACGTTACCTTATCCAGCTTTTCCAACTGATATGCAGGCTCAGTTTATGACGTTAAATTGTGTGGCAGAAGGTAGTGCTCGCTTAGTTGAAACAATTTTTGAAAATCGCTATATGCATGTACCTGAATTATGCCGTATGGGCGCCAAAATTGATGTTGATGGAAATACTGCATTTGTTCATGGCGTTGAAACGCTTTATGGTGCGGAAGTAATGGCAACAGATTTACGTGCTTCGGCATCATTGGTGCTTGCAGGAATGTATGCAGAAGGACAAACTATTGTTGATCGGATTTATCATTTAGATCGTGGCTATGAGCATATTGAAGAAAAATTAAATAATGTTGGTGCTAATATTATTCGCGTAAAGGGGTAATCGTATGCTAATAAAACGTGTTGCGTTAATTGCATTGAGTGGTGCTTTGATTGTTTCATGCGCTAAAAAATCTGAGCCAGCAGCGGATACTCGCTATGTCAAAGTATTTGTCGCTGGCAATGGTGTTGGGCAGACTAGAAGTACCTTTCATGGAATTATTCATGCCGAATTTGAACCAAATTTGTCTTTCCGGGTCGGTGGTAAGATTATCAAACGTAATGTTGATATAGGTCAGCAAGTTGTGAGTGGTCAAGTTTTAGCAAGCCTAGATCCAACAGATTACAAGCTTTCTGCTGATTCAGCAAATGCGCAACTTGCTTCAGCTAAATCTAACTATGTAACACAAAAAGCAAACTTGGAGCGTTATAAGCAATTACTAGCGCAAAATTTTGTTTCGCAAGCGCAGTATGATACTCAGAAAGCTCAATTTGATAGCGCAAAAGCTCAATATGAACAAGCTGGTAATCAATTGTCAAATAATGAGAATCAAGTTAAATACACCACATTAAAAGCCCCTTCTAGTGGTATAGTCACTTCGGTCAGCATGGATGCGGGGCAAGTTGTGACTGCTGGGCAAACCGTTGCAACTATGGCTGTATCCGGCAATAAAGAAGTTGAAGTAGAATTACCTGAGGCACAAATCAATAATTACAAAGCTGGTATGCCTGCAGATATTAAAATTTGGGCTACCAATAAAGACTACAAAGGTAAAATTAGAATCATCAATCAAGCTAGTGATCAACAAACTCGTACATTTACTGCACGGATAGTGATTACTAATCCATCAGATGATATCAAATACGGTATGGCTGCGGATGCTACGGTTGAGCCTCTGAATGCAACCAATGGAATGGAAATGCCATTAAGCTGTTTATATGCCAAAGATGGTAAATCTTACGTTTGGGTTATGGATAGTAATTCATTGGCAAAACTAGTGCCTGTTGAAGTAATTGGAACTGATGGCACTTCTATGAAGATTCGTGCGACAGGTATTAAAGATGGTGATAAAGTTGTTTCAGCAGGAACTAACTTTATCTATGCAGGTCAAAAACTCGCAGTTTATACCAACTAGGCTTGCATAAAGCTCTTGGTTGTGTGATAATATCGACCTTATTCGGAGTATTGCTAGGTTATAAAAATAAATTTATTACTTGGCATTACTTATCATTAACCTTATTTAAGGAAAATTAATATGGCTATTACTGTAGCTCAAAAAGCTGAAATCGTTGCTAAGTTTCAACGTGTTGCTGGTGACACTGGTTCTTCTGAAGTTCAAGTTGCATTGTTAACTGCACGTATCAATGACTTAACAGGTCATTTTAAAACTCATGCTAAAGATCATCATTCACGCCGTGGATTATTAAAATTAGTTTCACAACGTCGTCGTTTATTAGACTATCTAAAACGCACTGACTTTACTAAGTATTCAGGTTTGATTAAAGAATTAGGCTTACGCAAATAAGCAAAAGGTGGTAGAATATACCACCTTTTTTGTTTAACTATGGGTATTACTCTTAAATTAGAATCATTAAGAAGCTATCTAATCAGTTTAATTAGTGAGTTGATTCGATAGCTTCTTTAGGAGCTAAACCCAAATTTTTAAGGATTTATAAGTGTTTAATAAAGTAACCAAAACTTTTCAATATGGTAAACATAATGTTAGTTTAGAAACT
Organism: Burkholderiales bacterium; assembly: GCA_035438765.1. Taxonomy (GTDB): domain Bacteria; phylum Pseudomonadota; class Gammaproteobacteria; order Burkholderiales; family UBA11063; genus Aquella. The sequence goes on from DAORIZ010000005.1 coordinate 42,396, forward strand.
GGTGTAATGGCGCGTCAGGCGACTGCCAGTGTTTTAGTAACGATTGATGAAACTGTTGTATTGGTAACCGTAGTTGCGGCTAAAGAAGCCAAAGCTGGACAAGATTTCTTTCCATTGACGGTTGATTATTTTGAACGTGCCTATGCGGTAGGTAGAATTCCAGGTGGATTTTTAAAACGTGATGGTCGTCCTGCAGATCACGAGACATTAATTGCGCGTTTGATTGATCGCCCAATTCGTCCATTATTCCCTGAGGGTTTTTATAATGAAATTCAGGTTGTAGCTCAAGTATTGTCATTGAATCCTGAAGTTAGCTCGGATATTGCAGCAATTATTGGTGCTTCAGCTGCGTTATCATTATCTGGTTTACCATTTAATGGTCCGATAGGTGCTGCTCGCGTGGGTTATGTTGATGGACAATTTGTTCTAAACCCGGGCAAAGCTGAATTAGAAAATTCTGCTTTGGATTTAGTAGTTGCGGGAACTAAACAAGCTGTATTAATGGTTGAATCTGAAGCTAAAGAATTACCTGAAGATGTAATGTTAGCTGGCGTGATGTTTGGTCATGAAAGTTTACAAGCTGTAGTTAATGCAATCAATGAATTTGTACGTGAAGTTAATCCTGCAATTTGGGAATATACACCACCAGTTAAAGACGAAGCACTAGTAGCACAAATTAAAGAAATTGCTTATAATGATTTAGTTGAAGCATATAATATTCGCCAAAAGCAAGCGCGTTATGCTAAAGCTAATGAAGCCAAGGCTAAAACTTTAGCTCAGTTAATTACTGATGAAAATAAAGGTTTAACGAATACGATTAATAATCATTTATTTGATATTGAATCTAAAATTGTGCGCGATAAAATTTTGAATGGTGAGCCACGTATTGATGGTCGTGATACCCGTACAGTGCGTCCAATTGATATTCAAATTGGTGTATTACCACGTACGCATGGTTCTGCATTGTTTACTCGTGGAGAAACCCAAGCTCTAGGTGTAGCTACTCTTGGTAGTACTAAGATGGATGAGCAATTGATTGATGCTATTTCTGGTAGCTATAGTGATCGGTTTATGCTTCAATATAATTTCCCTCCATTCTCAACTGGTGAATGTGGTCGGATGGGTGCGCCTAAACGCCGTGAAATTGGACATGGTAATTTGGCTAAACGTGCATTGCGTGCAGTATTGCCTGATGCTGAATCATTCCCATACAGCTTACGTGTGGTATCTGAAGTATTAGAATCAAATGGTTCTTCTTCTATGGCAACAGTTTGTGCTGGATGTTTATCATTAATGGAAGCAGGTGTGCCAATTAAAGATCACGTTGCGGGTGTAGCAATGGGCTTGATTTTAGATGGTAACAAATTTGCTATTTTGACTGATATTTTAGGTGATGAAGATCATCTTGGCGATATGGACTTTAAAGTAGCAGGTACTGAAAAAGGTGTTACTGCTTTGCAAATGGATATTAAAATCGAAGGTATTTCTAAACCTATCATGCAAGTGGCTCTACAACAAGCGCGTGAAGGTCGGATGCATATTCTAGGTTTGATGAAAAATGCATTACCATATCCTAAATTATTATCTGATTTAGTACCGCGTATGTATACTATGAAAATCAATCCTGAAAAAATCAAAGATGTGATTGGTAAAGGTGGTTCGGTAATCAAAGGAATTATTGCTGATACTGGTGCAAGTATTGACATTACTGATGAAGGTGTAGTAACTATCGCATCAAGCTTACGTGAAAATGCAGATCGTGCTCGTTCAATGATTGAGAATATTGTTGCAGAAGCTGTTCTTGGCGAAATCTATGATGGTAAAGTAACTCGTTTATTAGATCGTAATATGGGTGCTATGGTATCAATTATGGGTGGACGTGAAGGTTTTGTTCATGTATCACAAATTGCTAATGAGCGTGTTAATAACGTGAGTGATTACCTAAAAGAAGGTCAGGAAGTTAAAGTTAAAGTTACTGAGTTTGATGATCGAGGTAGAATGCGTTTATCAATCAGAGCAGCTTTACCAGCTCCGGTTGCAGCACCTGAAGCTGCACCAGTTCAACAAGAACTGCCTGTGAGTGAAAATCCCGCAAATTAAAATAAAAAAGCCACACATAATGTGTGGCTTTTTTATTGCGCTGCATATATCTAAAATCTGCCAAATCAATTATAATAGTCATTCGTGAGTGATCTAGTCATCTTTAATGTTTGAATGATTGTAAGGAATCCAAAGTCAAATGAATAAAATTAATCTATCCAGCCTTATGTACACTGGTATTGGTTCTATCGTTGGCTCAGGTTGGCTGATGAGCTCCTACCTAATTGCATCGATTTCAGGTCCTTCTGCCATCTTATCTTGGATAATTGGTTCGATAATTATCTTGGTTATTGCTTTAAATTTTATTGAAGTATGTGGCTTTTTACCCGCTAAAAATGGAGGATTTGGACATTATGTTGATTATACCCACAATAGTGCACTAAGTTTTATTGTTGAATGGGTTTTTTTACTAAGCTGGATCGGTTTAATTCCTGCTGAGGCTACTGCAACTGTACAGTACTTAAGCTCAATGCTACCATCTGTTAATACTCTAGTAATGGCTGCTAATGGTCGAGACATGACTTTCGTTGGCTCAGCAATTACTTCTTTGGTGTGTTTAGCCTTTTTCTTTATCAATTATGCTTCAATGACATTATTAATGAAGTGTATTAAATATTTAACTTTGTTAAAAATTCTGGTACCAATAATTGTTGCGGTTATTTTATTGGTTGTCGCACATAATTTTAGTAATCTTGGTATTACAACTCATTCATTTATGCCATATGGATCTCACGGGATGTTGCAATCAATCACTACTGGTGGAGTTGTTTTTGCATTCATTGGTTTTCAAACACCAGTTACTTTTGCTGGATCAGCTTTAAATCCTAAACGAAATATTCCTTTGGCAATTTTACTTTCGGTGATTTTTTGTACCATAATTTATTCGGTATTGCAATTGGCTTATATCGTAGCTGTACCGCATGATTTGGTAGCTGAACACGGCTGGCAATCAATCGTTTATACTGCACCATTTATTGATCTTAGCCATGCATATAAATTAGATTTTCTTAAGTCTATTATTATGGTTGTGGCATTTATAGCACCATTTAGTGCAGGACTGATTTTTTATGCGTCAGCAGTTAAAATTACTTCTGGTTTTACGGAGTATTTGCCTAAAATTGTTGCATACAAAAAGAAAGATAATCCTTTAGGCAGCTTGCTGTTTGTATTGTTTGGGGCATTAGCATTTATTTGGTTGCTTCCAGGCTGGCAAGAAATTGTTTCTGTAATTTGTGTGAGTTTAATCATTCTTTTTGCTGTGATGTGTTTAGTAAATGGAGCATTAACCAGACATGCTAAATATGGCAAATCAGCTCATGGCATTCATCTTCGAGGAAGTAAATATTTTTCAGCTTTGGGCTATGTATTAGCATCGTTAATGTATTTTTGGTCTTCATGGCCACTAACAGGTAAAGGTTTGATTGTTTTAGTTATAAGTACACCTGTATATTTTATTTTTCATTCTCGAAAAGTTGGTTTCAAAGAAGCGTTTTGTGACTTTTTTCTTGCAAGCTGGTTATTCTTCCATATGCTTTTAATTACGGTAGTTTCGTATTTAGGAACTTTTGGCGGAATTGGGTACCTCTCATCCGCAACTAGTCAGCTATTAGTTGTTATAATATCGTTATTCTTTTATTTTATTGGTCTTAAAAATAGCAAACTAAGTTCTAAATTAACTGAGCATATTAGTGCACAAAATCAAAAATGAGTTTGGTCGAATTTTATTAATCTCTTAGAGGTAATGTAGATGAAAGTATTAATCTTAGGTGGCGGAGTGATCGGAGTTACAACGGCATGGTATTTAGCTGAAGCTGGTTGTGAGGTAACTGTAATTGATCGTCAGGATGAAACGGCGCTAGAAACAAGTTTTGGTAACTGTGGACAAATTTCACCAGGTTATGCGACTCCATGGGCAGCTCCAGGTATACCAACTAAAGGTTTCAAATGGATGTTTCAAGAAGATGGACCGCTAAAAATTACGCCAGATGGCAGCTTGTTTCAGTTAAATTGGATTAGAAAAATGTTAGCCAATTGTAATTACCAGAGTTATGCTATCAATAAAGAACGGATGTTACGCTTGGCTGAATATAGCCGTGATCAATTCATTAAGCTGCGTGAGCAAATAAATATCAAGTATGATGATAGACAGGGCGGTACGTTGCAATTATTTCGTACCCAGCAGCAATTAGATAGCATGGCTAAGGATATTAAGGTACTGGAGGAGTGTGGTGTACCGTATCGAGCACTAGATCCTGATGGTTGTGCACAGGTTGAACCAGCACTGGCTAAAACTAAACATCATCTAAGTGGTGGACTCCAGTTACCAAATGATGAAACTGGGGATTGTAATATATTCACCCAAAATTTAACTAAGCACTGCGAAGCTTTAGGTGTAAAGTTTGTCCTAGGCAAAACAATCACTAAAATAGATAAACAAAATAACCAAATTAAAGCGGTATGGAGTGGGGCTGATGAATATACCGCAGATCATTATGTGATGGCATTGGGGTGTTTCTCACGACAATTTATGCTACATCTTGGCATTGATATTCCTGTGTATCCGGTCAAGGGCTACTCAATGACAATTCCAATTATTAACCCCGATGGTGCACCAGTATCAACCATTTTAGATGAAAGTTACAAAGTTGCGATTACACGCTTTGATAATCGAATCCGAGTTGGTGGCATGGCTGAATTATCTGGTTATAATTTAAAACTAAATCCTAAACGTCGCCAAACTTTAGAAAAAGTGGTTAATGATTTATTTCCCGATGGTGGAGATCTGCCAAAAGCATCTTTTTGGACAGGCTTACGCCCAATGACACCAGATAGCACTCCAATTATTGGTGCTACACCGATTAGTAATTTATCATTAAATACTGGGCATGGAACTTTAGGTTGGACGATGTGCTTGGGCTCGGCGAAGGTTTTAGCGGCTAAGATTTTAGGTAAAAAGCCAGAAATTTCAGTTGAAGGTCTGAGTTTAGCGCGTTACAGCTGAACTAAATAGAGTAATAAAATTTTGATTAACCTTACTGATTATTTCAGTGAGGTTTGTTTTTTTGTTCTCTGCTAGTTGTTTTACGTAGAGTATACAATCTTCAGAGCTGGAAAATTCTTTAGCGCCATAAGGCATATAGGGTGCATCACTTTCGATGAGCAACTGTTCTAGTGGAATCTTCGCAATCGATTTACTCAGCTGACTATTTTTGTTGAGAATGATACTTCCAATTCCCAATAGCATATTTTTCTTAGCCAACTGTTTTGCAGTTTCGCTATTAGCATTATAGGCATGCACCATGCCACGTAAAGTGGTGAATTTAGACAATATTGCCAGCAGTTCATTATAAGCTCGCACGCAATGAATAACTAGCGGTAAATTGTATTTCTGAGCTAATTTGAGGTGAATATAAAATATTTCTTGCTGTAAGTCAAACTCTGGTTTTAATTTGTCTAAACCAGTCTCACCAATAAAATTTGGTTGATATTCTAAAATAGCAGCTTCTAATTTTTCTGTGATTAATGTTAGGGTAGAATTGGGGCTAATATACCATGGATGAATTCCAATCCCAATCTTTGCTTGAGAATTACTTTGGCGATATTTGGCTAATTTGATACTATCTTCAAGGCTGGTTGCTGCAACGGCAAGGAAGCGCTGTTCTAATGATACATCGTTTAGACTCTCAAGATGACAGTGAGCATCATAAACATACACTTCACCATTGAGTTTGTTCATTGTTACTCTACGCTTACAACTTCAAGATGTTCCATCGGATGGTTGAGAAATAACTCACCAATTGCCTGAAATTTAACTGGGATATCGGTGACATAAAATTTATATACACCTTCCGTCGGATGTGGGTTTAAGCTATTATTTTGAGTTAGTTTTGCGATGAGCTCTTCACAAGCCGTGATTGCAGGATCAATAATTGTGACTTTATCGCCCATAATTTTGGCAATAGTTTTACTAATTAAAGGATAATGGGTGCAACCTAGTACTAAGCTATCAATCCGTTGCTGATCAACCATATCTTGTAGGTACTCACGCGCAATTAACTCCAGTGCTGGATGTTCAATAAATCCCTCTTCAACCAATGGAACAAAAAGCGCACACGCTTTGGTGTAAACTTCGGCTTGAGGGTTGATTTGATGAATTGCACGAGGGTAGGCATTGCTATTGATAGTTGCAGGCGTAGCAATTACACCAATTTTATTGGAAATAGCACAGCTGGCTTTAGTCCCTGCTGAAATAACGTCAATCACCGGAATATTACCCGCTAGTTGTAAGACGGTATCCTTAGCGACCGCTGAGATGGTATTACAGGCGATAATAATTGCTTTAACTTCTTGCTTAAGTAAGAAGCGCACAGTTTGTTCGGTAAATTTTTTGATAGTGGAATCTGATTTGCTACCATAGGGAATCCGCGCAATATCGCCAAAATAGATGATATCTTCATGAGGCAACTTTTGCATAATGCTTTTAACTACGCTCAACCCACCAATTCCAGAATCAAAAACACCAATCGGATTGCTACTATAAATCATTTTTATTGTCCTAGTTTGCGTTGAATCTGTTTAAAAATCCCATGCAGCAAATCGGCTTCTTCGCGCTCAAGATCAGCTTTATGCAAGATTTTTTGCAAACGGCGCATAATCCGCTCAGGATTTTTTTTTGTATAATACTCGGTTTGTTGCATGATTTTATCTAGACTAGCCAGTAAATACTGACTATCGCCATGGTTGGCTTTTTGGACTGGGTTAATTAAATGGGTCAAATCAGGATTGTAATTACTGTAGATTTCGTAGCACATGATTTGTACTGCTTGTGCCAAATTTAGCGAGAAATATTCCGGATTACCTGGAATAGTTACCAAGCGATTGCAACGTTCTTGCTGCTCAATGGTTAATCCATGTTGTTCATTGCCAAAAACGATGCTAACTTGAGCATCATTGGCAATAGAACTCATGATTTCCGGGATAACCGCTTTAGGTGTGATTAGACGGTCGCTAAATTCCCGCTTACGCCCAGTCATAGCGATTACTAATTCAGAGGAAGCAATTACTTCATCCAAACTTGCGACAATTCGTGCGTTTTCAACTACATCACGTGCATTGCACGAGAGGGCAAGTGAATGATCATCAGGCTTAGCTATCGGGTCAACCAAAATAAGTTTATGTAAGCCCATGGTTTTCATTGCACGGGCAGCTGAACCAATATTTCCCGGATGTGAAGTGCTGCAGAGAATAATTTGAATGTTATTTAATGATTTCATTGGGTTACTTAGTTGATCGGGTTTTATATGAACGTAAACTAGTTATGCTTTCCAAGATTACACCAGAAATAATAATTATCGGCAAAAACAAGCTATTAAATGAACTTGCCTCGATTGGCATAAGCATCAAGACAAAAGCAAATAATCCAGGTAATGCCCAGAGGTTTATCCAAATGAAACGATCCAGCGTCTGATAAGGATTTGACTTATCAGTTGGATTAAGCATGCTAAAAGTCAAATAACGCGCACAGCCAAAAGCCAAAGGCAGCAAACATAAGGGTAAAGCGTTCAAAAAAAAGCTCTTATTCGCTAAAACCGTTACCCATTCAAGCTTAACTATTATAAAATAACTAAGTCCTAGGTATAACGGATGCGCCAGAGCGATTCCCAAAAAGCCAAAAATGCGTGCCCATATGTTTAAAGCTGGATAAGTGGCTGTGCTCATTGTTTATACAAATAATTGATTATTAATCAAAATTGTTTCAACCCGATCTGGACCTGTAGAAATAATATCAATCGGAGTTTCAATAATTTCTTCAATTCGTTTTAGGTATTTTTTAGCATTGTCAGGTAATTCGTCATAATTTTTGAGACCTGCAGTTGATTCACTCCAGCCTGCCATAGTTTCATAAATTGGTTCGCAATTAACTACTAAATCTGAGCCAAAAGGTAAAATATCATATTCTTTGCCATCGCGAATATAACCTACGCAGATTTTAATCTCTTCCATACCATCCATAACATCAAGTTTGGTAACACAGATGCCTGACACTCCATTGATTTGTACTGCACGTTTAAGCGCTGCCGCATCAAACCAGCCACAACGGCGTGCACGACCAGTTACTGAACCAAATTCATTTCCACGACTAGCCAGACCTTGACCAATTTCGTCAGTTAATTCAGTCGGAAAAGGCCCAGAGCCAACACGGGTAGTATAAGCTTTAGCAATTCCTAGTACATAATTAATCATCCGTGGGCTAATTCCAGCACCAGTTGATGCACCACCTGCGACACAGTTTGATGAAGTTACAAACGGATATGTTCCGAAATCTACATCAAGCAAAGTGCCTTGTGCACCTTCAAAAATTACTTTTTTACCTTCTTTGTTAAGGTTAAATAATTTGCGTGATACATCAGATACCATTGGTTTGATTTCTTCTGCATAGGCAGATACTTCAGCGTAAACAGTAGTAAAATCAAGTGTTGCTACTTTGTAATAGTGTTCAAGTTGGAAATTATAATAATCTAAATTTTCTGCCAATTTAGCTTTAAAAACGTCATCATTAAATAAATCTTGTACTCGAATTGCACGACGGGCAACCTTATCTTCATAACACGGACCGATACCACGTCCAGTAGTACCGATTTTATTTTCACCTTTTTTTAATTCACGTGCTTGATCGATTGCAATGTGATAAGGCATAATTAACGGGCAAGCTTCGGAAATTTTCAGGCGGCTACGTACTTCAACGCCAATTGATTCTAATTCTTTGATTTCTTTTACTAATGCTTCGGGAGAAACCACCACTCCATTACCGATAAAACATTGTACACCAGCATGCATCATTCCTGATGGAAGTAAGCGTAGTACTGTTTTTTTACCATTGATAACTAAGGTATGTCCGGCATTATGACCACCTTGGAAACGTACGACACCAGCTGCTTTTTCTGTCAACCAGTCAACGATTTTGCCCTTACCTTCGTCACCCCATTGCGTACCAATGATTACAATATTATTATTGCTTTGCATATATAAACTTCCTCATGAATGATTTTTTAACCCCTGATTTTAACATCATCTTAATCGGACTGTCATCAACTCTTTTTTCTAATAGCTGGTTAAAATTAGAGTTTGTGTAAGATATTCTGAAATAATAGTGCTGTTTATCTCCATTAAGCTGTATAATTTATCATCGATAATAAATTTGCGCTTCATTGAAATAGAGTTAGAACCATGGAAATTAAAGAGTATTTAAAAGAAGTTATTATTAAAAATTTTAATGTTTTAATTGATAAAAATTTTTATTCATCAATAATAAACAAAGATAATGAGATAGTTTGTTGTACCAATCTATCAGCCAAAGCATTTGGTTTTAATAATAGTGACGAATTAGCTAAGTTTAAGTTATCGCTTAAAGCATATGAAGATAAAGAAATTGCCAAACATATTTTTAAAGGTGCGTATAATCGGATTAGTGCAGATAACATTCATCGCTATGTGCATAAAATATATTTGTTACAAAAGTATGTATTTAGTACTGGAGCTGTCGTAAGCTATATAGATATGTTACCTTACAATAATAAATTTAAGACTTATATAGTAACACTTATACCTTTGTATTGTGCTGGAAAAGAAATAGTTGCATTACAAACCTTTAGCAACGAAACACGAATATTTCATTTTCAGGACTATCTTGCGTATAGTAAGAAGAGTATTAATAAAGTAGATGAGATTCACATTAATGAAAACGAGTTTTCGGAAAGAGAGTTGGAAGTTTTGTTTTTATTGTCTCATGGTCTTACTCAAGAACAATGCGCTCAAATTCAGGGCATAAGTAGAAGTACTGTTGCAACCATGATTAAAAATTTATGTGCCAAGTTTGGAGTGGCGGGTTCAAACTCCAAAGTTCTGCAACAGATGGCATTTCAAAGTGGGCATCATAAGATAATTCCTCGCTCATTGTGGAAACCTTGCGTGATAATTACAGAACCAGAAGCGGTCAGTTACATTAATAAAGAACTTGCTGAAAAGTGATTCTTTGTGCAAAGTGTAATTTGTTTTTTCATCCTTAAATCGGCTACTCACTCAGTTAAATAAATTTTCTCTAAATAGTACGCTGTTTACTAGTCTGTTTGTGTATAATCACGGGGAAATATTGCAGCGCACTATGCTGCTTTTAAATAAGCTATACTAGATAATCAGTTATGGGTGATTTAATGGCAAACTTTCGTATCTTTGTAGAGAAAAAACCGCAATTTAATATTGAAGCAATGCATTTGCTTGAATCTTTCAATAAAAATTTACATCTTAATTTAACTAAGCTCCGAATATTAAATGTCTATGACATTTTTAACATTGATGCAAATGGACTAAAACGTGCGGAAAATATCGTATTTGCGGAAGTTCCTTTGGATGATTTGTCATATGAACTAAAATTAGAAAATTCGCGACATTTTGCGGTTGAGCCCTTGCCCGGACAGTATGATCAACGCGCTGATTCCGCTTTGCAAGCTCTCAACCTTCTCTCCATCAATAATCCCAAACTCGCTCTCACCACTGGCAAAATAATAATCCTTGACGCTCAACTGAATGATGAAAGCTTTAATGCGATTAAACATTTTTACATTAACCCATTAGAAACGCAAGAAAAAGATCTAAGCCAGCTAGTAAATCATGAGCAAACTCCTGATATTACTCCTGTGCCAATTTATGATGGATTTATTGAGTTTAACGTGCAACAATTAGCCGCATTTAGACGTGAGCACGGGTTGGCAATGGCGGATAACGATTTGCAATGTATCCAGAATTATTTTGCTACAACAGAGCAACGTAATCCAACTGAGACCGAAATCAAAGTTTTGGATACTTATTGGTCAGATCACTGTCGTCACACTACTTTTGAAACGCATCTGGAAAAAATTGAGTTTGCCGAAGGAAGATATCAGCAAATTTTCCAAGCTGTGTTTGAGAACTATCTAACTAGTCGTAAACAAGTGCACGGCAGCAAGCTAGATAAAAAACCAGTTACGATGATGGACTTAGCAACAATTTGTGGTAAGCAATTACGTGCTGATGGCAAACTTGCTGATGTTGAAATTTCTGATGAAATTAATGCCTGCTCCCTGTTTGTTGATGTTCAGATTGATGGCAAAACAGAAACGTGGTCACTACAATTTAAAAACGAAACGCATAATCATCCAACTGAGATTGAGCCATTTGGTGGTGCTTCAACTTGCGTTGGTGGCGCAATTCGTGACCCATTGTCGGGACGCTCTTATGTGTATCAGGCAATGCGCGTTAGTGGTGCAGCTAATCCACTTGAAGCAATTGAAGATACATTAGCAGGTAAATTACCACAAAGCATTATCACGACTAAAGCCGCACACGGTTTTTCGAGTTATGGTAATCAAATTGGTTTGGCAACAACCCATGTAAAAGAAATCTATCATTCTGGCTATAAAGCCAAACGGATGGAAGTGGGTATGGTGGTTGCAGCTGTGCCATATGCGAATATTCGTCGTGAACAACCTGCTGCTGGCGATGTGATTATTTTATTAGGTGGTGCTACTGGTCGCGATGGCTGTGGTGGTGCTACTGGTTCTTCAAAAGAACACGATATTAATTCTGCAGCTCAATGTAGCGCCGAAGTGCAAAAAGGCAATCCGATTGTTGAGCGTAAGATTCAGCGCTTATTCCGCAATCCCGAAGTAACTCAGCTAATCAAAAAATGTAATGATTTTGGTGCAGGTGGTGTATCGGTTGCAATTGGCGAGCTTGCTGATGGGCTGGAGATTAATCTAGACTTAGTGCCAACTAAATACAATGGCTTGAGCGGAACTGAACTTGCAATCTCCGAATCACAAGAGCGTATGGCGGTAGTAGTTGCGGCGAATGACGTAGCTAAGTTTATCAGCCTATCCGAAAATGAAAATCTTACTGCAGTGGTAGTGGCAACGGTGACCAATGATGCACGAGTAACTATGCAATGGCATGGCAAAACTATTGTGAGTTTATCGCGTGAATTTTTAAATACTAATGGTGCGAGCTCTAGTGCTCAGGTTTGTGTCGCAGATACAGGGGCAGCAGTTAAATTCAGCCAACGTAATCTTAGTGGTAATTTTGCACAAGATTATACAAATTTAGTACAAGAGCTAAATGTCTGCTCGCAGCAAGGTTTGAGCGATATGTTTGATGCTACTATTGGCGCATCAACAATTTTGATGCCTTTTGGCGGTAAGTATCAGTTAACTCCGAGTCAAATTTCAGCACAAAAATTACCAATTATATCTGGTGCGAGCGATGCTGCTAGTGTCGCAAGTTTTGGCTATGATCCAGAATTATCTAGTCAATCACCATTTCATGGTGCAGTTTATGCGGTAATTGATTCAGTGGCTAAAATTGTTGCTAGCGGTGCGAATCATCAAAAAATACGTTTTTCATTTCAAGAGTATTTTGAACGCTTAGGGCAAGATCCACAAAAATGGGGCAAGCCATTTGCGGCGTTGCTTGGGGCTTATCACGCTCAACAAGGATTTGGTTTAGCGGCAATTGGTGGTAAAGATTCAATGAGCGGTACTTTTAATGACTTAAATGTACCACCAACTTTAATTTCATTTGCTCTTGCACCGACTGATGCTACACAGATTATTTCAGCAGAGTTTAAAGCAGCAAATAATTATGTTTATGTTTATTTACCAGAGTATGATAGCAATTTATTGCCAGATTTGGCTCGTTTAAATCAAGACTATGCGCAAATAACGCGATTAATTAACGCGAAGAAAATTAATGCAGCTTATAGCATTGGTTACGGTGGAATTGCTGAAGTAGTGTTTTTAATGGCAATCGGTAACAAGCTTGGAGTTAAATATAATTCTGAATTAGCGCTTGATTTATTTTGTGCTTATTATGGCGGCTTGGTGCTTGCCAGCGATACGCCACTAGATAATCCATTCTTGCAGCTGATTGCGACAACTAACGAGAGTGCCGAGATAACACGCGGTGATACGGTATTGTCATTGAATGAATTAATCAAGCACTGGCAAGCTAAACTAGCTCCAGTTTTTCCGCTGACTAGCGAAGTACAAGCGCAAAGCCATAAAGTTAAATTAACTTCAGTTCCACGGGCGAGCACTCAGGCTAAACATAAATTTGCGAAACCTAGTGTGATTATCCCAGTTTTCCCAGGAACTAATTGTGAGTATGATACTGAGCGCGCATTTAAAGCTGCTGGAGCTAAAACTCAGAGCATGATTTTTAATAATCTCTCGCCGCAACATATTGAACAATCAATTCAACATTTAGCAGCGCAGATTAACCAATCACAGATTTTAATGTTACCGGGTGGTTTTAGTGCTGGTGATGAACCAGATGGCTCGGCTAAATTTATCGCCGCAATTTTGCGTAATACGCAAATTAAAGATGCAGTGCATGATTTATTAGCGCGTGATGGCTTGATTCTCGGGATTTGTAATGGTTTTCAGGCATTGGTTAAGTCAGGATTATTGCCGTATGGTGAAATCTGTGAATTGAGTGCTGATTCGCCAACCTTAACCCATAATCTGATCGGTCGCCACATTTCGCGCGTGGTTAATACTCGAATTTGTGCTAATCATTCGCCGTGGTTAAGTTCTTTTGAACTAGATGAGGTGCATACGGTTGCAATGTCGCACGGTGAAGGGCGCTTTGTCCTTAATCATGAATTAGCCAAAGATTTGGCTGCAAATGGACAGATCGCTTGTCAGTATGTTGATTTGGAAGGCAATGCGACGCTGGATGGTTACTATAACCCGAATGGTTCAAACTATGCAATTGAAGCAATCACTTCGTTGGATGGTAGAATTTTGGGCAAAATGGGGCATTCTGAGCGTGCAGGCAAAGATTTATACAAAAATATCGCTAATGTGCAAAATCAAGATATTTTCAATAATGGCGTAAATTATTTTGGCTAAAGACATTAATCTATTATATGAAAATAATTAGGGTGCTATCATTCATTGCACAAATCAACATGGTTGAAAAATATAATGTTTAAATATTTATTAATAGAATATCTTGTTCCAGTGAGTACTTTGTTTTCAAATGTAATGGTAGGGTTAGTACCTATTATTGTTGGTTGGATGCGTTATTTCTCAACAAATATTAAAGTTATAGGTCAAACAGGCGGCTCAAACGTTTTTTATGGTGAAAGTTATAGTTTAAAATTAGAAAATAAGACGCTACGTAGTTTTGTGATAGATAAGATTAATATTTTCATTAATCAAGAGAATTTTTTTACAATTGATTTAGAAAAATTAGATTTTGGAAAAAGGACATTAGAGCCATTTAAGCAGTTGGTTATACAAGAACAGTGGACAGAAATCTTGAGTGCTCATGGTGAAAAGTCAATATCATATGGTATAAAATTTGAAATATTTTGTGGTAGCAAAGTTATATTGATTAAGAACACTTCTTTTTGGCAACGATTAAAGCATAATAAGATTTTCATTCGATACTTTACAAAAAAAGACTTAATGTCAATTAAAAATAGGCTCACTCTCTGTATGCACACATTTGATAACAAGATAATATCAAAACAAGTAAAATTTGCCTTACATTTATTTGATAAAAATAGTATTTTTGAACGTACAATTCTAATAACTACGTATGGTTTTATGAGTGATTCATTTAGAGGGTATAATCACTTACAACGTGATTGTATGAAATCAGTTGATTTATTAGAAAAACATATAGAAGATCAACTATTGAAAGATTCAGGGTATACGTTTAGAATTGAAGTTATAAGGCAAGATGATGATTTATGATTATAAAGCCTTGGATAGTTATTTTAAATACGAATGGTAAATTTATAACAAGTGATTAGTATGACTAGAACAGCAATAATTAGCATTAAAAGTAACTCTGAAGACGTAGTATTGCAAAAAGAGCAAAAACGTTTTAATAAATTAACTGCTGATATTAGTCGCCGCCGCAAAGAATTGCTTGAGTTGAATGATGCAATAACACAGCTTAAAATTGGTTATATAAAGAAGATTGTTCCGGTACAAAATAAACATTCTGAATTAATCCAAGAGATGATTTATCTGGCGGATGAAAATTTTGATAATAAAATTTTTACTAAAGCTGATCGTAAAAGTATCTGCGTTCTTTTAGATGAGTCAATCGGGAGTCTAGACGAACAGTATATAAATAATAGAATTAAAGATATATTTGCTAGACGTCTTGGTGAAAATTTTGATGATGTGGTAGATGAAGCTAGTAGTTTTGCAACTAATAGAACCAAAGAGTTCCTTAATGAGATGTTTGGTATGGACGTGGATTGCGATGATAGTGTTAGCCAAGAAGAACTTATGCACCGAGTTCGGCAAAAATTTATGGAGCAGGAAGAGCAAGAACGTTTAAGAGAAGAGCAGAGTCCCAAACGTAAGAAAAGTGACAAAACCTTAGCTAAGGAAGCAAGGGAAAAAGAAGCAGAAAAACATCAAAGTCAATCAATACGTGAGGTCTATCGTCAACTTGCTAAGTCACTACATCCAGATCGAATCGCGAATGATGAAGATTATGAAGCTAAAACGAAGTTAATGCAGGAAGTTAATGCAGGAAGTTAATGCAGGAAGTTAATGCAGGAAGTTAATGCAGGAA